>NZ_JBIRZD010000045.1:0-1173 GCF_044390505.1 Streptomyces sp. NPDC018947 | reverse complement strand
GCCGGCTGCGGGACTGGACCGAGGCCGGCGTCTGGCCGCGTCTGCATGCCGCCCTGCTGACCGAACTGCGCCGCGCTGACCTTCTGGGCCTGGACGACTGCGCCGTGGACGGGTCGCATGTCCGGGCTCTGAAAGGGGGGATCACGTCGGTCCCTCGCCCGTTGACCGTGCCCGACCTGGCTCCAAACACCATCTGATCGTCGACCGCCAGGGCACTCCGCTCGCTGTCACGCTCACCAGCGGAAACCGGCATGACGTCACTCAGTTGCTGCCGCTGCTGGACGCCGTCCCAGCGATTCGGGGCCTGCGAGGACGCCCACGCCGCAAGCCCCGGCGTCTGTATGCCGATCGGGGCTACGACTTCGACAAATACCGCCGTCTGCTGTGGAAGCGCGGCATCAAGCCGGTGATCGCCCGACGCGGGGTCGCCCACGGCTCCGGACTGGGAAAGGTGCGCTGGGTCGTCGAGCGCGCCTTCGCCTGGTTGCACCAGTTCAAGCGGCTCCGCATCCGCTACGAACGACGCGCGGATCTGCACCAGGGCCTGCTTGAACTGGCCTGCAGCCTCATATGCCTTCGCCGTCTGCGAACTTCATTCTGAAAGATCAGTAAGGGGCGACATGCCGGAGGCGGTGGCAAGGCGGCAAAGTCGATTCTCGCCCTTGGGGGCTGAACTCAGGAGAGGCCGAAGGTGATGTTCACGGAGCTGTCCCGTCCGGCGCCTCCATGAGTGTGAGAGTTCCATCCTCCGCCTCGAAGACCCTCACCAAGATCCCGCTGTTGTCCTCGCCGGGAAACACAATGGAGAAGTAGGGGTCCATCTCCATGAGGAAGTCCCAACCCTCGCGCTGGGTCGTGTCTAGGGCATTGACATGCCGACCGGTTGCCTGCCACGTGCCGACCGCGTCGACAGCGATGGTGATGTCGATGTCGTACTTCTCAAGGCACGTCGCGTGATTGGCCCACCATTCGAGGCGGGCCTGACCCACGAATCGATCCATGAGCACACTATGCACGGTGCCCCGGCCGGACGGGCAAGTCTGTGCGGCTGCCGGTCGCCGTGGGTCAGGCTGTGAGACAGAGCCGCATGGGACAAGCCGGACAGGCCCTCGCCTCAACCGGCTGCACCGATGTGCCTTCACTGCCTCCGGATCTCATTCTGAAACCATCAGT
>NZ_JBIRZD010000044.1:0-1687 GCF_044390505.1 Streptomyces sp. NPDC018947 | reverse complement strand
CCGAGGTCGGCCTGCGCCAGCGCGGCGGCGTCGTTGACGCCGTCACCGACCATGGCGACCGAACGGCCCTCGCCCTGCAGGCGCTTGACCACGTCGACCTTGTCCTGGGGCATCACCTCGGCGATCACCTCACCGATCCCGACCTCGGCCGCGACCGCCTCGGCGACGGCCCGGTTGTCCCCGGTCAGCAGGATCGGGGTCAGCCCCAGGGCCCGCAGCCGGGCAATGGCCTCGGCGCTGGTGGCCTTGACCGCGTCCGCGACCTCCAGCACCGCCCGCGCCCGCCCGTCCCAGGCGACCGCGATCGCGGTCCGCCCCGCCCGCTCGGCGGCCGCCTTCGCCTCGGCGAGCTCCCCGGGCAGAGCCATCGCCCACTCGGCCAGCAGCTTCTCCCGGCCCACCAGGACGGCGTGCCCCTCCACGACACCCTGCACACCCAGACCGGGAACACTGACGAAGTCCTCCGGCACCGGCAGCGCACCGCCCAGACGCTCCATGGCGCCGTCGGCCACGGCACGCGCGACGGGGTGCTCGGAGGCGTGCTCCAGCGCACCCGCCAGCCGCAGCACCTCCGCCTCCCCGGTACCGGCCACCGTGTGCACCGCCAGCAGCGTCATCCGGCCCGTGGTCACCGTGCCCGTCTTGTCCAGCACGATCGTGTCCACCCGCCGCGTCGACTCCAGCACCTCCGGACCCTTGATCAGAATCCCGAGCTGAGCACCCCGCCCCGTCCCCACCATCAACGCCGTCGGCGTGGCCAGCCCCAGCGCACACGGGCACGCGATGATCAGCACCGCCACCGCCGCCGTGAACGCCGCCGTCCACCCCGCACCGTTACCGAGCCAGAACCCCAGCGTCCCCAACGCCAGCGCGATCACCACCGGCACGAACACACCCGACACCCGGTCCGCCAGCCGCTGCGCCCGCGCCTTGCCGTTCTGCGCGTCCTCGACCAGCTTCGCCATCCGCGCCAACTGCGTGTCCGCACCGACCCGGGCGGCCTCCACCACCAGCCGGCCCCCCGCGTTGACCGTCGCCCCCGTCACCGCGTCCCCCACGGACACCTCCACCGGCACCGACTCACCGGTCAGCATCGACGCGTCCACCGCCGAACTGCCCTCCACCACCACACCATCAGTGGCGATCTTCTCCCCCGGACGCACCACGAACCGCTCCCCGACCCGCAGCCCGGCGACCGGAACCTGCTCCTCACGCCCGTCCCGCAGCACCGTCACATCCTTCGCGCCCAGCTCCAGCAGCGCCCGCAGCGCCGCCCCCGCCCGGCGCTTGGACCGCGCCTCGAAATACCGGCCCGCCAGGATGAACGCCGTCACCCCCGCCGCCGCCTCCAGATAGATGTTCCCCGACCCGTCCGACCGCGCGATCGTCAGCTCGAACGGGTGGGTCATACCCGGCGTGCCCGCACTCCCGAAGAACAACGCCCACAACGACCACACGAACGCCGCCGACGTACCGACCGAGATCAGCGTGTCCATCGTCGCCGCACCGTGCCGGGCATTGGTGAACGCCGCCCGGTGGAACGGCCACGCCGCATACGTCACCACCGGCGCCGCCAGCGTCAACGACAGCCACTGCCAGTACGCGAACTGCAACGCCGGCACCATCGCCATCGCGATCACCGGCACCGTCAGCACCACCGCCGTCACCAGCCGCTGCCGCAACCCCG
>NZ_JBIRZD010000043.1:0-1796 GCF_044390505.1 Streptomyces sp. NPDC018947 | reverse complement strand
TTAACAGCGCTATTTTAACACATAGAAAATAAAAATACTATGACTTTACCGTTTTCTAATAGCGGGTAAAGTGTTCAAACTTTGACAATGGGACTCCTATAATGGGGTCCTTATTTAATTTCCTTGAAAATATAAAATCCGCCCTTTTGCGTGTGGGTGGGGTGACTCCAGTTGGGGCCCCCGACACCGCAAGGCGGATTTATTTTATTTATAAAAGACCGAGAGAAATAACACTAACCATTATGGTATTGACATGATACCACTTTGATACTATAATGATACCATAAGGAGGTGAAGTTATTGGGAAAAGCGGTTTTTTCTCTAAGGCTTACTGAAGACCTACACGAATGGTTAAAAAAAGAAGCTGAAAAGAGAGGTATGTCGGTCAACGCTTTGATTTCATACATACTGAGCGAATATAAAGACGATAAAGAGTTTTAACGGAGTAGTTCTACGTAGTGAAAGCGTAGCGGTTCCTTTACTTGGAAAGGCGACTCTGATAACCTAGTTCGGTTTGCCACATTAAAGATTTCTAGAAGGTGGCGACGGTGGCAAGTAATCTGGGTCGCAAAGGTTCCGAGTCAAGGATTCATGGAGTAGATCTACGCAGTGGTGATGGTGAAGCGCAACTAAAAAAACAAGAAAAGAGGACGAGCACATGTTTAATATTTCTTATTACAAAACCGAAGACACAAAAGTAATGGTGGTTACATTACACGCACTAAAACAAACTATCATTTTGCAACCAGGATTCTTTTATAAAATTTCAGGAGTTGATAGAAAAGTAATAACCGGCTGCGGCGAATTTAGTGGTACAATTCTAGTAGATTTAGGATTTATATTTCCGTTTAAATCTGATAGAAAAATAGGTTAATATTTAATCGCTATTTCTGTTTCTTACTTAACTTGATTATAGCGATTAATAAGCAGAAAAATTTAGACAAGGAAGAGAGGTATTTTATAATTGAGGTATCGTCACAAACTAATAAAAAGTGGCGGTGTATGGGAATTATTGAGCTACGAGAAAGAGGTAGCAACAGGTAAAGATGCAGTTCGTGAAAATGCTGGTAGGAAAAAACAGTCTGATCATGATTGGATAAATGATGCTGAAACAAAGATGAAGAACAGGTCTGATGTGTTATATCGTGCAAGGAAGCAAGTGTTTAACCAAGCAAATGCCAATGCAAATGCGTGGAACGAGCAACCGAAATTTTTCACACTTACATATGCTGAAAACATGCAGGACATAAAACAATCTAACTATAACTTCAAAAAGTTTATCCAAAGGCTGAATTACACTTTAAAAATAAAACTAAAATACACTGCTGTAATTGAGTTTCAGAAACGAGGGGCTATACATTATCACCTATTGGTCTATAACCTTCCTTACACGCCTGTAGACGTTCTATCGGACATCTGGGGTCATGGGTTTGTTAAAATAAATAAAATAGACCACGTGGACAATGTAGGGGCTTATATAACGAAATATATGATAAAGGATAATATTGACGAAAGATTACTTGGAGAGAAGTCTTATTTTTCGAGTAGAGGGTTAAAGAAGCCTGAAGAGTATATTTTGACGGAAAAAGAAAAAGAGACTCTGCTAAAGTCTCATGACGAATATATAACATATTCCAAAAACTATGAAAATGAATATCTAGGCAATATTCATAAGATACAAATTAACTTAAATCGCAAAAGTTAACAGCGCTATTTTAACACATAGAAAATAAAAATACTATGACTTTACCGTTTTCTAATAGCGGGTAAAGTGTTCAAACTTTGACAATGGGACT
>NZ_JBIRZD010000042.1:0-2312 GCF_044390505.1 Streptomyces sp. NPDC018947 | reverse complement strand
ATCTATGTCGCGGGTCCTGGTCTGGCCCGGGGGTATCTGGGCCGGGCGGGGCTGACCGCGGGCCGGTTCGTCGCGGACCCGTTCGGTGGTGCGGGGTCCCGGATGTATCGGACGGGTGACCGTGGCCGGTGGCGTGGGGACGGGCAGCTCGACTTCCTGGGCCGGGTGGATGAGCAGGTGAAGATCCGGGGGTTCCGGATCGAGCCCGGTGAGGTGGAAGAGGTACTGGCCGGGCATGAGGCGGTGGCCCGGGTGGCGGTCGTCGTGCGGGAGGACCGGCCCGGGGACCGGCGGCTGGTGGCCTATGTGGTGCCGGCCGACGGGCAGGGTGACGGGCTGGAGCGGGAGCTTCAGGAGCATGCGGCGCGGGTGCTGCCCGATTACATGGTCCCGGCGGCGGTGGTGGTGCTGGACGAGCTGCCGCTGAACGTGAACGGCAAGCTGGACCGTCCCGCCCTGCCCGTTCCCGACTACGCCGCCCTGATCTCCGGCCGCGGACCCCGGACGCCGCAGGAGGAGATCCTCGCCGACCTGTTCGCCGAGGTCCTGGGGCTGGAGCGGGTCGGTGTCGACGACGACTTCTTCACCCTGGGCGGTCATTCGCTGACGGCGACTCGTCTTGCCGCGCGGGTCGGTGCGCTGTTCGGGGTCGATCTGGGTGTGCGTGCGGTGTTCGAGGCGCCGACGGTCGAGCGTCTGGCCCAGCACCTGTCCGTCCTCCTGGCCGGTGGGAACGACGCGGTGCGGGAGCCGTTGCGTGCGGTGGCGGAGCGTGGGGAGCGGGTGCCGCTGTCGTACGCGCAGCAGCGGCTGTGGTTCATCGACCGCCTGGAGCCGGATTCGGGTCTGTACAACGTGCCGTTCGCGGTGCGGATGACGGGTGGGCTGGACCGGGAGGCCCTGAGGCAGGCGCTGGCGGACGTGGTGGCGCGGCACGAGTCGCTGCGGACGGTGTTCCCCGAGGAGCGCGGCGCCGCCTGGCAGCGGGTGCTGCCGGCCGGGCAGGCGCAGGTGCCCTTCTTCGAGCAGGCCATCGACGCGCAGAAGCTCACCGATGAGCTGGTGGCTGCCGCTGCCCAGGGCTTCGACCTTGCCCATGAAGTCCCTGTGCGGGCTCATCTCTTCTCTGTGAGTGACGGGTCGTGTGTGCTGTTGCTGGTGGTGCATCACATCGCGGCCGACGGCTGGTCGATGGGGCCGCTGGCGCGGGATCTGTCTCATGCGTATGCGGCACGCGTGGGCGGTGAGGCACCGGTGTGGGGTGCGGAGCTGCCGGTCCAGTACGCCGATTACGCGTTGTGGCAGCGGGGGCTGCTCGGTGATGAGGCCGATGCGGGGAGTCTGGGTGGGCGTCAGTTGGCGTACTGGCGTGAGGCGCTGGCGGATCTGCCGGTGGAGCTGGTGCTGCCGGTGAGCCGGCCGCGTCCCGCGGTTCCGTCCCATCGGGGTGGCCGGGTGGTGGCGCGGTGGGACGCGGAGCTGCACGCGGGGGTGGTGGAGCTGGCCCGTGGCAGTGGTGTGTCGGTGTTCATGGTGGTGCAGGCGGCGCTGGCGGCTCTGCTGACGCGGTTGGGTGCAGGGACGGACATTCCGTTGGGTGCTCCGGTCGCGGGGCGGACGGATCCGGCGCTGGACGATCTGGTCGGGTTCTTCGTGAACACGCTGGTGCTGCGGACCGACACGTCGGGGAACCCGACGTTCCGGGAGTTGCTGGAGCGGGTGCGGGAGACGGACCTGGCGGCGTACGCGCACCAGGACCTGCCGTTCGAGCGGCTGGTGGAGGAGCTCAACCCGGAGCGGTCGCTGGCCCGCCACCCCCTCTTCCAGATCGCCCTCACCCTCCAGAACGACCCCCCGGACAGCCTCAGCCTCACCGGCGCCGACGCGGACGTACTTCCCGTGGAACTCGGCGTGGCGAAGTTCGATCTCGCCTTCAATTTCAGGGAACAGCACTCCCCGGATCAGGAGCCCGCCGGCCTTGTCGGACTGGTCGAATACAGCCTCGACCTCTTCGAGCCCGGCGATGCCGAACTGCTCGTCCAGCGGTTGGAATCCCTCCTCCGCACCGTGGTCACGGACCCGGACCGGGCTTTGCTGAAGCTGGACGTCGTCACCGAGTCCGAGCGGGCTTTGGTGCTGGAGGGGTGGAATGAGTCGGCTTCGGTGGTGGAGGAGCTGACGTTTCCGGAGTTGTTCGAGGAGCGGGTGGCTCGGGCGCCGGAGTCGGTGGCTTTGGTGTGCGGCGATGTGGAGTTGTCGTATGCGGAGTTGAATGCGCGGGCGAATCGGCTGGCGCGGGTTCTGGTGGGTCG
>NZ_JBIRZD010000041.1:0-2329 GCF_044390505.1 Streptomyces sp. NPDC018947 | reverse complement strand
ACCTCAGCCGCCCCACGATCCCGCCCCCGCAACCACCCCAAGAACTCCCGGAACGACACCACCGGCCCCAACACCCGCCCCGCATACAACGCGAACAGCTCGCGGACGAGCAGCGGGCCGGACCAGCCGTCGATCAGGATGTGGTGAACGGTCCACACCAGACGGTGCCGTTCGGGACCCATGCGCACCAGCAGGAACCGCATCAGCGGCGGCTCGCCCAGGTCGAAACGCCGCAGCCGGTCCTCGTCGGCCAGTCGTCCCGCTTCCGCTTCGTGCGTGTGCGCCGGAGCGCCTTCGAGGTCGTGCTCGCGCCAGGGGATCTCGACCGTGGAGGGGATGACCTGGAGGGACTCCTCGAACTCCCCGGCGACGAATCCCGCCCGGAGGTTGGGGTGGCGCTGGATCAGCTCCCGGGCCGCGGCGCGCAGACGGTCGGCGTCCAGCCGGCCTTCGAGGTCGAGGACGAGCTGCACGGTGTAGACGTCCACGCCGCCGTCCGCCTCGTAGCGGGCATGGAAGAGGAGGCCCTCCTGAAGAGGCGTGACGGGAAGGATGTCCTCGATCTCGGAGTGCGTCATTTCTTCTTCCTCCACACAGCTTCCAGACGGTCCAGCGCGGACTGGCTCAGCGAGAGCAGTGGCACGTCCGAGGGGGTACGGCCGCCCGCGTCGGGCCGCCGGGCGTGCGTGACGAGAGCGCCCAGGGCGCGGAACCACCCGTGTGCCAGCTCCTGGACGCGCTCCTCGGTCAGCAGGGCGGCGGGCCAGGACCACGTGACCACCAGGCGGGGACCGTCGGGACCCACGTGTGTCACGGCATTGACGTCCAGGACGTGGTGGAGGGCCGCTTCGGTGTCATGGGCGGCCGGACGACCGCCCTCCTCCGTGCTGGGCGTCCAGACCTGCGGGAGGCCGGCGCCGGCGGTGTTGACGCGGCCCAGGTAGTTGAAGCCGATGCGCGGCGTGGGCAGCGCGGCGAGCCGCTCCGCGGTGGCGCTGTTCAGGTGGCGCAGCAGTCCGTAGCCGATGCCGCGGTCGGGTATCGCACGGAGTTGTTCCTTGAGTCGCTTGAGCGCGTGCCCGGCGGCGGCGCCGCCCGACAGCGCCTCGTCCAGGTCGACGGCCCCGGCGTCGAGCCGCACGGGGAAGAGGCTGGTGAACCAGCCCACCGTGCGGGACAGGTCCACGCCGTCGACGAGTTCCTCGCGGCCGTGGTCCTCCAGGTCCAGCAGTACGGCGGTGCCCGTCCCGGGGCCGTGGCGTCGGCGGTGGTCGGCGAGAGCGAGCACCAGACCGGTCAGCAGTACGTCGTTGACGCCGGCCCGGAACATCGCCGGGACGCTGGTCAGCAGTGGCTCGGTCTGCTCCTCGGAGAGGGTGAGTGTCAGGTGTCGCAGGGTGCCCGCGACGTCCCGGCCGGGCTCCGGGGCGAGATCGGCGAAAAGGCCCTGGTCGGGCTGTGTCATCCCGGTCCAGAGGTCGAGTTCGGCGGCCGTACGGTCCGGGTCGGCCGCGAGCTCCGTCAGCAGCCCGGACCACGTACGGAAGGACGTGGTCACGGGGGCCAGTCCGGCCTGCCGGCCGTCGCGCGCCGCTTCCCAGGCGGCCCGCAGGTCGGGCAGCAGGATCCGCCAGGACACCCCGTCGACGACCAGGTGATGCGCGACCAGCAGCAGCCGGCCGGGACCACGGCCCGCGCCCGTGTCGAACCACACCGCCTGGAGCATCACCCCCGCCTCCGGATCGAGACGCAGCCGCGCCGCCTCCGCCTCCGTCTCCATCACGCTCCGCAGACCGTCACTGTCCAGGGCGGCCGCGTCGACACGCCGGAAGCAGCGCCCCGGGTCCACGGCCCCGGGCGCCGGGACGGTCAGCCGCCACTCACCGTCCGGGTGATCCGGACGTACGAGGCGTGCGCGCAGGACGTCGTGGTGGTCGAGGAGGGTGCCCAGGGCCGCACAGATCGGCGCCTCGCCCAGGTCCTCGGGCACGTACAGGAGCGTCGACTGGTTGTATCCGTCGAGCGCGCCGCCCCCGTCGATCAGCCAGTGCATGATCGGCGTGAGCGGTACGTCTCCGACGGGCTCGTCCTCGGAGTGCGCCGAGGACGCCGTGACCGGGGCGGCGACGGCCGTCAGCCGTTCCACGGTCTTGTGCAGGAACACGTCCCGCGGCGTGATGGCCAGCCCGGCCTCGCGGGCACGGCTGACGAGCTGGATCGACATGATGCTGTCCCCGCCGAGGGTGAAGAAGTCGTCGTCGATGCCGACCCGTTCCAGGCCCAGGACCTCCGCGAACAGTCCGGCGAGGATCTCCTCCTGCGGTGTGCG
>NZ_JBIRZD010000040.1:0-2485 GCF_044390505.1 Streptomyces sp. NPDC018947 | reverse complement strand
TCTCGTGTGGGGGCGTTGGAGTCGGGTGGTACGCGGCGTGCGGTGGTGCGTCGGGAGCGGCCCGGTGTGGTGCCGTTGTCGTTCGGGCAGCAGCGGTTGTGGTTCCTGAACCGGTTGCAGGACGCGGGTGCGGTCTACAACATGCCGGTGGTGCTGCGGCTGCGCGGCGACCTGGACCGCGAGGCGCTGCGGGCGGCCCTCGGGGACGTGGTGGCACGCCACGAGGCGCTGCGCACGGTGTTCCCCGAAACCGACGGCCAGGCACGGCAGATGACCCTCGACACGTGGGACGTGCCGCTGCCGGTGGTGGACACCGACGAGACGGCCCTGCCGGAGCTGCTGCGCGGCGCGGCGGGCACCGGCTTCGACCTGGCCGCCGAACTCCCGCTGCGCGCCACCCTGTTCGCGCTGACCGAGCGGGAGCACGTGCTGTCGCTGGTGCTGCACCACATCGCGGGTGACGGCTGGTCGATGGCTCCGCTCGCGCGTGACCTGGGGACGGCCTATGCCGCGCGCCGCGAGGGCCGGGCCCCCGAGTGGCGGCCGCTGCCGGTGCAGTACGCGGACTACGCGCTGTGGCAGCGTGAGCTGCTGGGTGAGGAGGACGACCCGGGCAGCCTCGCGCACGAGCAGGTGGAGTACTGGCGCGAGGCCCTGGCCGGGCTGCCCGAGGAACTCGACCTGCCCACCGACCGCCCCCGGCCGGCACGCTCCAGCCACGCCGGCGGACGCGTCACGGTCGAGTGGAACGCCGAACTCCACCGCGCGATGGCCGATCTGGCGCGGGAGTCGTCGGCGTCGGTGTTCATGGTGGTGCAGGCGGCGCTGGCGGTGCTGCTGAGCCGTCTGGGCGCGGGGGAGGACGTGCCGATCGGTACGCCGGTGGCGGGCCGTACGGACGAGGCGCTGGACGATCTGGTCGGGTTCTTCGCCAATACGCTGGTGCTGCGTACGGACGTGTCGGGTGGTCCGACGTTCCGTGAGCTGCTGGCGCGGGTGCGGAAGGCGGACCTGGCGGCGTACGCGCATCAGGACGTGCCGTTCGAGCGGCTGGTGGAGCTGGTCAACCCGACGCGTTCACGCTCGCGGCACCCGCTCTTCCAGGTACTGCTCGCGTTCCAGAACCTTCCCGAGGCCGGTCTCGAACTGCCCGGACTCACCATCGGGACCGAGACCGCCGAGACCGACGTCGCCAAGTTCGACCTGTCGCTCAACATCCAGGAGCGCCACGACGGCCGGGGAACCCGCGGCATAGCGGGCACCCTCGAGTACAACGGCGACCTCTTCGACCGCGAGTCCGCCGTCGCCGTCGCGGCCCGCCTGGAGCGCACCCTGCGCGCCCTGCTGGCCGACCCCGACCGGCCCGTCGACCGTGTCGACGTCCTCGACGACGACGAACGGCACCAGGTGCTCACCGCCTGGAACGCCACCGCCGCCGAGAGGCGGCACACGACCCTGCCCGGACTCTTCGAGGCCCAGGCCGCCCGCACGCCCGACGCACCGGCCGTCCGGATGGGCGGGGAACACCTCACCTACGCCGAACTGCACGCCCTCGCCAACGGCGTGGCCCGCGAGGTCACCGGCTTCGGCGTGGGCCCCGAAGACCTCGTCGCGGTGGCCGTACGCCCGTCGCCGAGCCTGCTCGCCGCCCTGCTCGGCGTGCTCAAGGCCGGCGCCGCCTACCTGCCCGTCGACCCCGGCTACCCGGCCGACCGCATCGCGGCCATGCTGGACGACGCCGCCCCGGCGCTGCTGCTGACGACCGAGGACACCGTCCGGGACCGCGACGAGTTCGGCACCGCCCCGCGTCTGTTCGTCGACGGCGTCGCTCCCGTGGCCGACGCCCCCACGGACGACCGGCGCACCGCACCGCTGCGGCCCCACCACCCCGCTTACGTCATCTACACCTCCGGCTCCACCGGCCGCCCCAAGGGCGTGGTCGTGGAACAGCGCAACCTCGTCGACTACCTCGAGTGGGCCGGCGAGAGCTACCCGAGCGCGCGCGGCTCCGCCCTGCTGCACTCCTCGGTCTCCTTCGACATGACGGTCACCGCGCTGCTGACCCCGCTGACCGTCGGCGGCTGCGTGACCGTGGGCAGCCTCGACGAGCAGGGGCTGCCCGCCACCGCGCCGACCCTGCTCAAGGCGACCCCCAGCCACCTGCCCCTGCTGCGCGCCCTGCCCAGCCACGCCTCGCCGACCGGGGAACTCCTGCTCGCCGGAGAGGCGCTGCGGGCCGAGGCGCTGCGCGAGTGGCGGGACGCCCACCCCGGTGTCGGTGTACGCAACGTCTACGGACCCACCGAGACCACCGTGAGCTGCGCCGAGCACCGCGTGGCGGCCGACGAGGACCCCACCGGGACCTTCCCGATCGGCCGTCCCCTCGCCAACACCCGTGTGTTCGTGCTGGGTCGGGGTCTGCTGCCGGTGCCGGTGGGTGTGCCGGGTGAGCTGTATGTGGCCGGTGCTGGTGTGGCGCGTGGCT
>NZ_JBIRZD010000039.1:0-3425 GCF_044390505.1 Streptomyces sp. NPDC018947 | reverse complement strand
GCCGATCCCGTTACGGCGGAGTTCTGGGAGGCGGTGGAGCGCAACGACCTGCAAGCCCTGGGGCTGGACGACGACACGGCCTCCGACGCCGTCCTGCCGGCGCTGTCGGCCTGGCGGCGTGGTCATCAGGAGCGGCAGACCCTCGCCGGCTGGCGTTATCACGTCACCTGGAAGCCCCTACCGGAGCCCACCGCCCCCGTCACCCTGACCGGCACCTGGCTCATCCTCACCCGGCCGGACGAGGACGCCTCCGAACTCGCCGCCGCGGTCAGCCGGGCCGGCGGGCAGACCACGCGGGTCACCGTCCCCGTCGACGTCACCCGAGAGGAGCTGTCGCGTCGGCTGACCGAGGCACGCGACGACGCCCCCGCGCCGACAGGAGTCCTCTCCCTCCTCGCCGTGGCGGACGGCGCGGCGGCGGAAACCTCCCCGGACCGGCTGCCCGGAACGGTGACCGACACCGTCACCCTGCTCCGCGCCCTGGAAGACGCCGGTGTCGGCGCCCCCCTGTGGGCCCTGACCCAAGGCGCCGTCAGCACGAGCGGGGACGACCCGACGGGGGACCCGGCCGCCGCTCTCGTGTGGGGCATGGGCCGGGTGGCCGCCCTGGAGCAGCCGGGCCGGTGGGGTGGCCTGATCGACCTGCCGACGGCACCGGACGAGAAGACCTACGACCAGGTCTGCCGCGTCGTCACCCGCACGGACGGCGAGGACCAGGTCGCGATCCGTCCCGCCGGGGTGTTCGCGCGCCGGGTACGCAGGGCGGGCGGTGCGGCCGGGGCCGGGACGGCCTGGCAGCCCCGGGGCACGGCCCTGATCACGGGCGGCACCGGCGCTCTGGGAGGCCACATCGCGAGGTGGCTGGTGGGGCAGGGTGTCGAGCACGTCGTCCTGCTGGGGCGCCGTGGCCCCGACGCCCCGCGGGCAGCCTCTCTGCGCGACGAACTCACCGGTGCCGGAGCCCTCGTCACCATCGCCGCCTGCGACGTGGCGGACCGCGAGCAGCTCCACGAGGTGGTCCGCCGGGTCCGGGCCGACGGCGCGGAGATCCGCGTCGTGGTCCACGCCGCCGGTCTGGGCCGGACCGGCGCGCTGGCGGACGTGCCGCCCGAGGAGTTCCGGCAGACCATGGCCGCGAAGGCGCTCGGCGCGCTCCACCTCGACGCCCTCTTCGGCGAAGCCGACCTCGACGCGTTCGTGCTCTTCTCGTCGATCGCGGGAATCTGGGGCAGCGGTGGCCAGGGTGCGTACGCCGCGGCGAACGCCTTCCTGGACGCGCTGGCCCGGCACCGCCGCGACCGTGGGCTGACCGCGACCTCGGTGGCCTGGGGCGCGTGGGCCGGGGACGGCATGGCGGAAGGGGACGCCGCAGTTCAGCTCAGCCGCCGTGGCATCACCACCATGCCGGTCGACCGGGCGGTGACCGCGCTGCAGCAGACCCTCGACCGGGGGGAGACGACGGCCGTCGTCGCCGACGTCGACTGGAACCGCTTCGCACGCACATACCTGACGGTCCGCGACAACCGCCTGTTCGACGAGATCGCGGAGGCACGCGAGGCACCGGCCGGCGAACAGACCGACGACGAGGCGAGCAGCGGCGACTCCCCGCTGATCAGCCGACTGCGCTCCCTCGACGAGGCCGGACAGCGCCAGGAACTGCTCGACGTGGTCCGCACCGCGGCGGCTGAGGTACTCGGCCACGCCCACACTGCGGACATCCCCGAGGACCGGGCCTTCCGCGACCTCGGCTGCGACTCGCTGACGGCCGTCGAACTCCGCGACCGCCTGCACGGTACGACCGGGCTGCGCCTGCCGGCCACCCTGCTGTTCGACCACCCCACCCCGCGGGTGCTCGCCACGCATCTGTGGACGGAGACGTTCGGCAGCCATCCCGCCGCCTCGGCGCCGCCCGCCCCGGCCGCCGCACCGGTCGACGACGACCCGATCGCCATCGTGGGGATGAGCTGCCGTTACCCTGGCGAGGTGCGTTCGCCGGAGGACCTGTGGCGGCTGGTGGCGACGGGCCAGGAAACGATCACCGAGTTCCCGGCGAACCGGGGATGGGACCTGGCCGCGCTGTTCGACGAGGACCTGGAACGCCCGGGAACGAGCTACGCCACGACCGGCAGCTTCCTGCACGACGCCGACGAGTTCGACGCCGAGTTCTTCGGGATCAGCCCGCGCGAGGCGCTGGCGATGGACCCGCAGCAGCGGCTGCTCCTGGAGGTCACCTGGGAGGCGCTGGAACGCGCGCACATCGCCCCGGACTCGCTGCGCACCAGCCCCACCGGCGTCTTCGTCGGCACGAACGGCCAGGACTACGTCTCCCTGCTCGGCGACGCCGGGCTCGTCGCCGAGGGATATCTGGCGACCGGGAACGCGGCGAGCGTGGTCTCGGGCCGGCTTGCCTATGTGTTCGGGCTGGAGGGCCCGGCGGTGACCGTGGACACGGCGTGCTCGTCGTCGCTGGTGGCGATGCACCTGGCGGCGCAGGCGCTGCGGGCCGGTGAATGCGGTCTGGCCGTGGCCGGTGGTGTGACGGTGATGTCGACCCCGGGCGCTTTCGTGGAGTTCAGCCGCCAGCGCGGCCTGGCGGCCGATGGCCGGTGCAAGCCGTTCGCGGCGGGTGCGGACGGCACCGGCTGGGGCGAAGGAGTCGGCGTACTCCTGCTGGAACGGCTCTCGGACGCTCGGCGCAACGGCCATCGGGTGCTCGGGGTGATGCGGGGTTCGGCGGTCAATCAGGACGGTGCGTCGAACGGTCTGACGGCGCCGAACGGTCCGTCGCAGCAGCGGGTGATCCGGCAGGCGCTGGCGAACGCCGGTCTGTCGGCTGCTGACGTGGATGCCGTCGAGGCGCACGGCACGGGTACGACTTTGGGCGACCCGATCGAGGCGCAGGCGCTGCTGGCGACGTATGGGCAGGATCGGCCGGAGGACCGTCCGTTGTGGCTGGGCTCGGTGAAGTCGAACATCGGGCACACCCAGGCCGCCGCGGGCGTGGCCGGGGTCATCAAGATGGTGATGGCCATGCGCCACGGGCAGCTACCCGAGACGCTGCACGTGGATGCGCCGTCGCCGCACGTGGACTGGACGACGGGTGACGTGCGACTGCTGACCGAGTCGGTGCCGTGGGAGAGCGGCGGACACCCACGGAGAGCCGGCGTGTCCTCGTTCGGGGTCAGCGGCACCAACGCCCACGTGATCCTGGAGGAGCCGCCCGCCCTGGAGCCGGCCTCAAACCCTGAGCCCGAGGCCGGGACCGAGCTGCGCGCCTCGGACCTCGTGCCGTGGGTGGTGTCGGCGCGGGGGGCGGCGGGTCTGCGCGGTCAGGCGGCGCGGCTTGCGGAGTTCGTGCGTGGCCGTGGGGACGTGCATGTCGCGGGTGTGGGTGCGGTGTTGGCCGGTCGTGCGGTGTTGGAGGA
>NZ_JBIRZD010000038.1:0-4464 GCF_044390505.1 Streptomyces sp. NPDC018947 | reverse complement strand
TATAATCACCCCAATGAACAAAGTGAAGAAGGGCGCACTTATACAAACTTCGTTTGTGTGCGGTTTGCGTTGCAAACAAAGAGCATATTCGCTTGTTGCGAATATAAAAATTAAAATCCTTCATTCGCTGATGTGCGAATGAGTATCCGTCTTGTGACGAATACAAAAACTCATCGTAAGAGATTAATTATTTCTCATTGGCAAAATGCCATTTCGTCTAATTAATTTCTTACGATTCCATAATAAAAATTCTCCCACCTTACGGTACGATCATTTTTATTACGGCTACTACAAAATCTTTTGAAAAGGAGGTTCAAGCATATGGCAATCTATCACTTCTCAGCACAAATGATTTCCAGAGGAAAAGGACAATCAGCAATTGCGTCAGCTGCCTATCGTTCTGGTCAGCGTTTAGTTGATGAACAAACTAATGAAAGTAAATTTTACAAAAGAGAAGTGAAGCCGGAAACCCATATTCTTGCTCCTGAAAATTCCCCTGTTTGGGTTAAAAATCGTGAGATTCTTTGGAATGAAATTGAACGTTCTGAGAAAAGAAAGAACTCTCAATTAGCCAGAGAAATAAATATTGCTTTACCTAAAGAACTTTCCAATCAACAACAAACTGAATTAATCAAAGGCTACATCCAAGACCAATTTGTAGATAAAGGCATGGTTGCTGATATCGCTATTCATAGAGATGACTCCAACAATCCTCACGCTCACATAATGTTAACAACACGAGAAATTTCAGAAGAAGGCTTTACTACAAAGAATCGTGATTGGAACAAAAAAGAACTGCTGGAGCAGTGGAGAGAACAATGGTCAGAATACGCAAATAAAGCATTAGAACAATCAAACATCAAAGAACGAATTACACATAAATCTCACGCTGAACGTGGACTTGAAATCTTACCTACGGTTCATATGGGGCATGTCGCTTCTGATATGGAGAAAAAGGGGATGAAAACTGAGCGAGGTAATATTAATCGTGAAGTACAAAAGCATAATGCTATTGTTTATGACTTACAAAGATACCGCCAAGAGAAGCAACAAATAGAAGCAGAGTTAAAACAACAGGAGCAAAAGAAGTCTGTAGAATTAACTACTGAAGAACAAAAAAATGTGGAGGCAGCCAAACAAATTATTGGCGAAATTCCAACGGTAGCAACAATTGCCAACTATAGAAAATCATTAGAAGTACAGACCGAACAACAAAGAAAAGCACTAGAATCTTTAAAGACAAAAAATCACATAGTTTCTATTGCAGAACAAGCAGAAAAACAGCTTTCTCATTATGAAAAAACATTAGAAGAATTAAAGGGAAAACTTGATAAAGTAGGATTTTTCCAACGTAAGGAAAAAGAAAATTTGCGTGCTAGTATCAACACTTTACAAGATAAAATCATCAGCCAGCATGACCACTTAAATACATGTTTAAAAGAAGCTGGTTTATCTGCACGTGAAGAGATCCAGTTAGCTAAAAAGCAATTAAGTAAACAAATTGATACGTCTACTCGAACTTTAAACGGGAGCATCTTAAAATCTGTAGACCAAAAACAAATACTAAACCAGACAGAAGAAATACTAAAGCAAAAGCTAATTCGTAAAGTAGCTATCCAATATCCTGAATTGAAAACAGCAGGACAATATTTGGATTACAAGACAGCATCTAAATTGAACCGACTAAATGAGAAACAAGGAAAAACTATATCGCTCGACAACATAAAACATACTTTAGAACAAAGACAGCATAAAATTGAATTAAATCGAGAAGGTATTCAAAACTATAATCTGGCTGTTCGGAATGCTCAAAATGCAGAAAGTTATTTTAATCATCTTACTGAACTAGAAAAACGAATTGAACGAATCGAATCGAATCCTTACTTAAAAGGAAAAATTCTGTTTTCCAAGGAAGAACAACAAGCTTATCAGAAAGATTTACAAAAACGAGAACAGTTAACTCAAGCTATTCGAACCATCGGTTATGAAGATCGGGAGCATTTGGAACAACATAAAAGAGAAATAGAGAAAGTTGCTCCAGCACTTGAAAAAGTTCAACAAGAAACGCAAAGCCTAAGCCAAAGCAATGACTTTCTTTCAGCCATCCTAGAAGGGGTAGAACAAGCCCAAAAGCAGGAACACAAAGTAAATGCTAAGCAAAAACCAAAGCAACGCTTAAAAGGGCAAAACATTGGGTTAGAAAGGTAATCATGCTATATTCAAAAAAGCTACAGATGTGACAGCATCTGTAGCTAGCCTACTCTTTTAAGAATTGGCTCTATATTTTATAGATCAGTGAAATGACCTCCAAACAGCGCCAAGCCGTAGGGAGGTCATTTTTTATTTCTTATAGAGATTTGTTTATAAAAACAGATAATCAATCAAATAATACAAAAAAGGAGTTGAATACAAAATGAAGAAAATGATTACTGCAATGATATTATTAGTTGTTTTAGTAATGGGAATAAGCACAAATTCAATTCAAGCTAAGGAACCAGCAAAAGAATCATGGAGCAAATATCCTGATAACTCTAGTGAAAAGTTTGCTAGTCCAAATTCTTTTTATAGCTCAATAGACCAAAAACAATATACTGAATACAAGAACGCTAAAATTAACATTAGAGAAAAAGTCTCTTTTAAAGATGTGAACAAGGTGTTGTCAAAAGTAGATGAGTTTATTGGTGAAAATCGAGTTTCAGGTGATGGTTTTCATCCTAATAGACAAGTATATGTTTATTTAACAGTATCTGAAAATGGTAAAGATATAAAAAATATAATTGTTGATGCTGAAACAAAAAAAGTTCTTTTTAAATCCGAACCTTTAATAAAACGATAAAAAGGTTGCCTTTGGGTAGCCTTTTATTTCATTTTCCACTGCATTTCATACTTTGCAAAGACCTGGATTAGATCATCCACTAGTTTTTCATTTTCCTCCCCAGACAAAGGCTTTTTTGCGTAATCCCTTTTGTATTCAAATCCTACATACCAAGTGCGGTTCATATCAAATTCCCCATTTATGATTTTTTTTGAATCATCAAATTCCATAACTATCAACTCCCCCTTTAAAGTGTATACAAAGCCCGTAGAAGGCCGTTATCCATTTAACACCTTTAAATGCGTTATTTTAAAAAAGGGCTCAATATAACCCCTTTAAAACGTTCTCAATGCTATTAGTAAGGAGTATCATCATCATTATCTTTATTTTTCTTATCTAATGTTCTTTCAATTAATCTTTGAGATATAATTTTTTGTGTTTCAGACTTGGATTTAATATTAAATACAACTTCGAAAACACTTCTTCCCTTTTTAATCGTATCGTATGTAATCGTAATGTCAGTTAATTTATTGATTTCTTTAATAGCTTGTTCTATCACAAAACGCTTGAAATCAACCCATCTAGGTAATGTATCATCATCTAGATTTAGGACTTTCCTTAATTCATCCACTTCATAAATAATCCCTTGGACATTTTCGTAAGACTTTAATATTTCATAGAGCCTAATACTATATTGGCTTTTCATAGTCATTACATATAAGTAATTATATTTAGTGAAAAATTGCTTCAACTGCAACAAATGAGGCTTTAAATCTTTATCCAATTTAATATCAATTATGTCTTTCTTATGGTCTATAACTACTTTGTCGATCCACCTCATTAACACTTCCGTACCATCTTCTTGTTCCATCCAAAAACTTTTGTCGCTTATCTTTTTCAGGGAACTTTTAATAATCGAATAGTTTTTCCCACTTCTATCGCTGATTTGGCAAATTTTACAGTAATCCTTAATTGAAAAACGATACGTTTTAAAATCATCATCTTTTGGCTCAATCATTTGGATTACGTGCAATATCAATTTTTGTTCAACCAATGTTAAATCAAAACGAGTTTTTTGAATTAGATGATTAGATTTAACAACGGGGAAATTACGTGTTTCCATTTCTTTTAATTTTGGTACTCTATCAGATAATTTTTCTAATCTCCTTGCCATTTCTTTATTCCTTTCATAACTCTTGATATAACTATCATATTTAAAAGTGAGTTAAAAAACAAGTTTTTCTAAAAAACTCACTTTAAGTGCACCAAAACTCACTTTAAGTGCACCAAAACTCACTTTTAAGTGCACCAAAACTCACTTTAAGTGCACCAAAACTCACTTTTAAATTTTTGAGACTTACAGCCCCAAGGGTTTCAAGCTCCTATAAATAAGTAAAAAGGTTTTAAAAATCTTTAAAAAATAACTATATTATTAAAAGTTAAAATTATGTCCCTTAATTTTTTATATCAATCCGAATATTTCTTCAAATTAATAACATATATAATAAAAAATGGAAAAACAAAGAATGTTTAGGGAGGTATATATTGTGCAGGAGGAAGTAAAAGCTATTTTAATAGGTTTTGTTGCTCTGATCTCTGCTTATTTGACTGTATTTTCTTTATGGTTTTGTTTAGTTGCAATAATATTA
>NZ_JBIRZD010000037.1:0-4792 GCF_044390505.1 Streptomyces sp. NPDC018947 | reverse complement strand
CCGGTTCTCAATTTTTAGAGTGTCCACCTGTTGTTTTAACTCCTTTTTCTCCTTCAACTGGTCATTATATTTATTAACGAGTCCATTGTACTTTTCTATCAAGTCTCCATAGTTCTTTACAATGTCTGTTTGCTTCACTTTTTGCAGTGCTTTTTTCTCTGCTAAGGAGTCTAAATTCTCTTCAATATCTTTGTAGTAATAGCGAATTTTATCTTGTCCAATTTGCATATCAGCTTTCAGCTGCGTAACTTCTTTTTGAGTCTTTTCCAACTCTTTCTGCAGATTCTCTGCTTGTAGCTGATAAGCCACACCATTGGTCGCATAATCGACTAGGCTTTTGTAGTCTTGTTCCTTCATTCCAACAAGCCCTAGAACCTTTTTAGCTTCGATATTCGCAATCGATTTCGATTTATCATCAATCTCTTGAATATGCCCCATTGTCCGCTCATATTTCTCTTGGGCTTCCTTCTCCATGCTTTGAAACGTTTGAGCCTTATATTTAGCCGTCTCCACGTGTTTACGGCTCGACGAGACCCCTCTTTCCAAATTAAAGTCATTTTGCTTCAGGTACTGATTAAAATCGTCCTGAAGACTCACCAGTTGCTTTTTCTGGCCAAAGAAATCTTTAGCCGATAGTCGGCCATCCTCCGTTACTGGAACGAAGCCTACGTGCATGTGAGGGGTTTTCTCGTCATAGTGAACAGTCGCATAGATTAAATTCTTTTCACCGTATCGATCAGCAAGGAACTCATGAGCCGTTTCAAAATACCTTTTCTGCTCTTTGGGTGAAATTTTATCGAAGAATTCCTTGTCAGAGGTAATTAAGAATTCAGCCAGCTTAACTGCATCTTTACGGATCTTTTTTCCAGAGGTCACATTGTCCTCAATTACTTGGCTAATTTTCTCGTTGTAATCAATCTGCCTTTGACCGTTTATCAAGTCATAATTCAGATGAGAATCAGCTTTATTGATGTCGGGATTCGTTTCACTTTCCCTCTCTCTTTGGTTGTGAAATTGAATCCCTTTTATCCCATTTGATTTCATTTTCTGCATTCGGATAATGGAGTAACTCATGGGGTACGCACCCTTTCTGAAAATCGATAGATTAATAGAAAGTGTAACACACTACACTTTGCACGCAAAGTTTCATGTGGTCTGCGACGCTAAAAGCCAAACCTTGGGCTTTGCCCAAACCCACTGGGGAACTCTTCCCCAGACCCCCTTAATCGAACTCCCCAACCCCTCAATCCTTGAGGGGCTCCCTCGCCGGTAGGCAGCTCAAAAGGTGTTGCCTTTTGAGACACCAAGAGGGTCTTGGTGAAGTGAGTCTATCAACTCCTTATCCTCCCTTCGGTCCGGTACCGTTGACAGACGCCATACGGGCCTCTCTCGCCTTTGTAAGAGGTTGCCCCTAGTAAAAACCCTTAAAAAGCAAAAAAGACGCTTCTAGGGGTAGCGTCAGGGAAATGCGGATTTACAACGGTAAGCATTTGATACAAGTCTTATGAGACAGTCAGAAGTCATTTAAAACGCTAATTTCATTATGTCTCAATAAACTCTACTCTATTGGAATTGTGAAGTGATACACTTAAACTAACGTACGCAGGTTTGTTGAATAAGGACTTCAAAAAATACCCTTAATTAAGCTAAAAAGTCCTTCTCTTTATTAAGAAGGACTTTTTTATGTGTTATTCCATTGTCTCATTCATTGTAATAGTTTCGCTTGCTTCATGACCAGATTCTCCATGTCCTGGTCCAAACAAATTCAATATTACAACTCCTACAAGAATCAGTGTTATTCCTGCAATGCTAGCCATGTTAAGTTTTTCCTTCCAAACTAAAACTGAAATTACTGTAGTCAAAACAAGTCCTAAACCTGCCCATAATGCATATGCAGTGTTTAAGGGGATTGTTTTTAGCGACAAGGATAAAAAGAAAAAACAACCAACGAAAGCTATTATTACCCCTATTGTAGGATAGAGTTTTGAAAAGCCTTCAGATGCTTTTAATAGGGAAGAGCCAATAATCTCCCCCACTATTGCAAGTGCTAAATATAGATATGACATTATTCGTCCTCCTGAATCATGTTTATTAGTTCATCAAAAACTTGTGTTTTTAGTTCTTCATTTAATGGTGCCATTCCAAATATTTCTGAAAACCAAAGACCATCTATGGATAATCTTGTAATTGTTATTTTGACAGGATCAATTCCATCAGTTATTAACTTTGTATGCAAAATATCGTATCTCTGCCGGAATTCATCTAATAAATCTGGATTAATAAACATAGCAGCCATTAGTGCGGAATTTAGATTATTGTTTTCTAAATCGGAAAATGTAGATTTAAGATAAGCCCTATTCCATTTTCCTATTGCGTTATCATCGTCGTTATTAACTAACGTATTAATGCATTCGAAATAATTATTTGTCCAATCTTCCACCATTCCTTTAATTAATGCTTCCTTGCTAGGAAAATGGTATAATAATCCACCTTTACTCACGCCAGCTCTTTGGGCGACTGCCTCTAATGTGAGTTTGACAACTCCTTCTTCTTTTACAATTTCAGATGCAGCAATCAATATATTTTTTTTCTTATTAGCATGCTTTGAAATAGACATAATAACCTCCATAACTTAGATACATATAATATACCTTCTGGACGGTTTTTTTGTCAATCGAATTAAAGCTCTTATTTAATATCACTCTTTCACATAAAAATAATCCAATAAATTAATCTAAAGATTGTGAAGAAATGTACTTAAAGTAAAGGGAGCTTTAGTTCAACAGTCGATTTCTTAAAATCGGCTTTATTTATGGGTGAAAATTACATTACCGTTGTAAATCCGCATTTTCAGGACTCTACCCCTTCTAGAGCGCCTCTCATTGTTTTAGCGATTAATTATTATTCCCCTTATTATTTTTTTGAAAATGTTCTTTGTAATATAAATAATCAACTTTATGTTTTGTGGACATTAATTGAGTCGCTAATATTGCGGTGTAAATTGTCGTCAATCCTAGTGCTACTACGGCTAATAAATTTAAATTACTTTTATTAATGCTACTGTTACTATTCATGAAAGCTCAACTCCCTTCTTTAAAATTAGATTTCTAAATATCAAAGATTTTTATTCGAACACCATCAATTCTCCCCTTGTTTTAGGGTGGAGGCTGGCAAGGGGGTTTGGGGGAAGCCCCCATATTGCGTAGATCCATAAGGCAAAAGAGAAAATTTATGAACGGAAGCTCTGGCGGTTTTGGCGGTATAATGGCTCGAGCAAGCCGATTTCCTGAATTCCTCGTTTTAGGTACGTCGGCTTGGCGAAAGTACAGCACCGCCAAAATTTCGGAATGCAAGGAGAAAAGGGTGGAGATTTTTCGGTGGTCTGTCCGAAAAATACTACCCGAACCTTGCGTGGAGAAAAGCCCTTTAGGAGATATAGAAGGGAACACAGAAAAAATGTTGATATATCAATGTTTTAGTTAAGGTAATGTGTCATAGCTTGTGACACGTATATGTGTCATAGCTTGTGACACATAGTTGAATTAAGATGTGTCATTTTTTGCTTGACTATAGTTCATTTTTGACCTATGATGTGTCATAAATTATACATATAGGTATCACAGCTGATGATACATAACAAGGGAGAGAAGGATTCTATGCCAGCAGAGGTGCGTAAATTGGACGAGCAGAGAAAAATTAATGTTGAGTTAACCCCTGAACAACTTCAAATGCTTCAAAGACTTATTGATCTTGAACAGCAAGAAAACAAAGACAAAGAGCAATTTGAAGAGAAAAAGAAAAATCATAATTTCATCCAGCTTTATCGTGACAACATGCCAGAATTAAGATGGTTAATGGCAAATCATAACTTCGCAAGTTCTTTATTATTTTTTATCTTGGAACACATGGATAACAGAAATGCTTTAGCTTGTTCTTATGCAGTTTTTGAAGATTATTTTGGCAAATCAAGGTCAACAGTTTACAGAGCAGTAAAGCTTTTAGAGGAGAATGGATTTTTAAATGTTTTAAAAATGGGAACATCAAACGTCTATGTAGTGAACGAAGACCTTGCTTGGACAGATGGCAATGACAAAAAGAAATTTGCTAAATACGATGGTAAAATCCTTGTCAGCAAAAAGGAAAACAAGGACTTTGAATACAAAAGCCAATTTGATAAATTTAAAGCCCTTAGAGAACGTGAAAACTTAAAATAAAGCGAGTAGATAACTACTCGCCTTTCTTTATTTCAAGAGCATATTTGCCCTCATTTGAATCTTGGTCAACACTTGTAAAAACACCAATATCTTTTATTGGAATAAGAGTTCCAGAACCTAAATGAGGTCTCTTTCTATCCCTCATAAAAAGCATTAATTCTCCCTCTTGGTCTAGTTTCTCCAACTTCTCAACCAATTGTTTCACCTTCATCAGCGTTCCATCTCCATCCCTTTTTGCCTTTGTGGCTTCTCCATTTTTTCTAAAGAGTCCTGGACTAATTTATCTTGCCTATCATCCAGGAACTTGATTGTACTTCGGTCTACATCATTCATCCTCAAGAACGTTTTTACTCGGTCAAGTTGAGCGTGTAAAACTTTGCCCACCCTCTCTTTAAAAACAGAAAACTCCTTGCTGATCTGCACGAGTTTTCCCTTCAATTTTCCGTTCTCTAATTTCAATTCCCGATTCTCATTTTGGTAAGACCGGTTCTCAATTTTTAGAGTGTCCACCTGTTGTTTTAACTCCTTTTTCTCCTTCAACTGGTCATTATATTTATTAACGAGTCCATTGTACTTTT
>NZ_JBIRZD010000036.1:2500-4800 GCF_044390505.1 Streptomyces sp. NPDC018947 | reverse complement strand
AACACAGTGGACGCGAGCAACTGAGGACAAGCCCTCGGCCTATTAGTACCGGTCACCTCCACACCTCACGGTGCTTCCAGATCCGGCCTATCAACCCAGTCGTCTACTGGGAGCCTTACCCCATCAAGTGGGTGGGAGTCCTCATCTCGAAGCAGGCTTCCCGCTTAGATGCTTTCAGCGGTTATCCCTCCCGAACGTAGCCAACCAGCCATGCCCTTGGCAGAACAACTGGCACACCAGAGGTTCGTCCGTCCCGGTCCTCTCGTACTAGGGACAGCCCTTCTCAAGACTCCTACGCGCACAGCGGATAGGGACCGAACTGTCTCACGACGTTCTAAACCCAGCTCGCGTACCGCTTTAATGGGCGAACAGCCCAACCCTTGGGACCGACTCCAGCCCCAGGATGCGACGAGCCGACATCGAGGTGCCAAACCATCCCGTCGATATGGACTCTTGGGGAAGATCAGCCTGTTATCCCCGGGGTACCTTTTATCCGTTGAGCGACGGCGCTTCCACAAGCCACCGCCGGATCACTAGTCCCGACTTTCGTCCCTGCTCGACCCGTCGGTCTCACAGTCAAGCTCCCTTGTGCACTTACACTCAACACCTGATTGCCAACCAGGCTGAGGGAACCTTTGGGCGCCTCCGTTACCCTTTAGGAGGCAACCGCCCCAGTTAAACTACCCATCAGACACTGTCCCTGATCCGGATCACGGACCCAGGTTAGACATCCAGCACGACCAGACTGGTATTTCAACGACGACTCCACCCACACTGGCGTGCGAGCTTCACAGTCTCCCAGCTATCCTACACAAGCCGAACCGAACACCAATATCAAACTGTAGTAAAGGTCCCGGGGTCTTTCCGTCCTGCTGCGCGAAACGAGCATCTTTACTCGTAGTGCAATTTCACCGGGCCTATGGTTGAGACAGTCGAGAAGTCGTTACGCCATTCGTGCAGGTCGGAACTTACCCGACAAGGAATTTCGCTACCTTAGGATGGTTATAGTTACCACCGCCGTTTACTGGCGCTTAAGTTCTCAGCTTCGCCTGGACGAATCCAAGCTAACCGGTCCCCTTAACGTTCCAGCACCGGGCAGGCGTCAGTCCGTATACATCGCCTTACGGCTTCGCACGGACCTGTGTTTTTAGTAAACAGTCGCTTCTCGCTGGTCTCTGCGGCCACCCCCAGCTCACGGAGTAAATCCGGTCACCAGACGTGGCCCCCCTTCTCCCGAAGTTACGGGGGCATTTTGCCGAGTTCCTTAACCATAGTTCACCCGAACGCCTCGGTATTCTCTACCTGACCACCTGAGTCGGTTTAGGGTACGGGCCGCCATGAAACTCGCTAGAGGCTTTTCTCGACAGCATAGGATCATCCACTTCACCACAATCGGCTCGGCATCAGGTCTCAGCCATATGCAAGGCGGATTTGCCTACCTTGCGGCCTACACCCTTACCCCGGGACAACCACCGCCCGGGATGGACTACCTTCCTGCGTCACCCCATCACTCACCTACTAACCGCTTGGTTCAGCGGCTCCACCACTCCCCTTCACCCGAAGGATCCAGGGCGGCTTCACGGCCTTAGCATCACGATGCTCGATGTTTGACGCTTCACAGCGGGTACCGGAATATCAACCGGTTATCCATCGACTACGCCTGTCGGCCTCGCCTTAGGTCCCGACTTACCCTGGGCAGATCAGCTTGACCCAGGAACCCTTAGTCAATCGGCGCAAACGTTTCTCACGTTTGTATCGCTACTCATGCCTGCATTCTCACTCGTCAACCGTCCACAACTACCTTCCGGTGCTGCTTCACCCGGCAGACGACGCTCCCCTACCCATCACAGCCGGCGTTGGCCGTTATGCTGCAATGACACGACTTCGGCGGTACGCTTGAGCCCCGCTACATTGTCGGCGCGGAATCACTAGACCAGTGAGCTATTACGCACTCTTTCAAGGGTGGCTGCTTCTAAGCCAACCTCCTGGTTGTCTCTGCGACTCCACATCCTTTCCCACTTAGCGTACGCTTAGGGGCCTTAGTCGATGCTCTGGGCTGTTTCCCTCTCGACCATGGAGCTTATCCCCCACAGTCTCACTGCCGCGCTCTCACTTACCGGCATTCGGAGTTTGGCTAAGGTCAGTAACCCGGTAGGGCCCATCGCCTATCCAGTGCTCTACCTCCGGCAAGAAACACACGACGCTGCACCTAAATGCATTTCGGGGAGAACCAGCTATCACGGAGTTTGATTGGCCTTTCACCCCTAACCACAGGTCATCCCCCAGGTTTTCAACCCTGG
>NZ_JBIRZD010000035.1:0-5336 GCF_044390505.1 Streptomyces sp. NPDC018947 | reverse complement strand
AGAGCCACCACCGACTCCGGCCCCACCCCACGACCCACCAGAACCCGCGCCAGCCGATTCGCCCGCGCATTCAACTCCGCATACGACAACTCCACATCGCCGCACACCAAAGCCACCGACTCCGGAGCCCGAGCCACCCGCTCCTCGAACAACTCCGGAAACGTCAGCTCCTCCACCACCGAAGCCGACTCGTTCCACCCCTCCAGCACCAAAGCCCGCTCGGACTCGGTGACGACGTCCAGCCGGCCCACCACAGCCTCCGGGTCGGCCGCGAACGTCTCCAGCAGCCCCCGCAACCGGGCGACCAGCCCCTCCACCTCGCCCCGCGAGAACACATCCGGCCGGTAATCCACCCGCAACCGCAACGCACCACCAGAACCCACCACCAGACCCAACGGGTAATGGGTCGCATCCCGGCCGGAGAAGCCGGTCACTCGCGTGGCGCCCGCGGACATGCGGAAGGCTTCGGGGTCGTGCGGGTAGTTCTCGAAGACGGTGGCGGTGTCGAAGAGCGTGCCCAGCCCGGCCAGAGCCTGGATGTCGGCCAGCCCCAGGTACTGGTGCGCCAGCAACGCCGACTGCTCCTCCTGCACCCGCCGCACCAACCCCACCAACGACTCACCCGGCACCACCCGCACGCGCACCGGAAGCGTGTTGATGAACAAACCCACCATCGACTCCACACCCGGAATCTCCGCGGGCCGACCCGACACCGTCGCACCGAACACCACATCCCACCGGCCCGTCAGACGACCCAGCAGAACCCCCCACACCGCCTGCACCACCGAGTTCAGCGTCACCCCCGCCCGACGCGCACCCACCTCCACCGCCGACGACACATCACCCGGCAGATCCACCACCACCGACTCCGGCACCACCACCGAACCCGGCACCCGACCCGCCGCCAACAACGTCGGCTCCTCCAACCCCGCCAACGCGCCCCGCCACGCGACCTCAGCCGCCCCACGATCCCGCCCCCGCAACCACCCCAAGAACTCCCGGAACGACACCACCGGCCCCAACACCCGCCCCGCATACAACGCGAAGAGGTCACGGATGACGATCGGCATCGACCAGCCGTCCGCGAGGATGTGGTGGAGGGTCCATACGAGACGGTGCTGCTCGGGTCCCATGCGCACGAGCAGGAACCGCATCAGCGGCGGCTCGCCCAGGTCGAAACGCCGCAGCCGGTCCTCGTCGAGCAGCCGGGCGTACGCCTGCTCGGCGGCCTCCTCCTCCAGGGACGACAGGTCCGTCTCCTGCCAGCCCGGCTCGGCCGCGTCCCCGTCGCCGGGAATGACCTGGACGGGGCGTCCGGAGAGGGTGGTGCGGAAGCCGGCGCGCAGGTTCGGATGCCGCTGGAGCAGGGCCCGTACGGCCGTCCGGAGGGACGGCGCGTCCACGGGACCTTCGAGCCGGAAGGCGCACTGGACGGTGTAGGGGTCGAGTCCGTCCTCGTCCTCGCTCAGGTTCGCGTGGAAGAGCAGGCCCTCCTGCAGCGGTGTCATCGGGAGGATGTCCGCCGGGGCGGGGTTCCCGGACTCCAGTGCCTCGATCTCGTCCTGGGCGAGCGGGACCAGCGGTACGTCCGAGGGGGAGAACCCGCCGGCGCCGGGGGTCCGCGCATGGTCGACCAGGGCGTGCAGGGCCCGCGTGCAGGCGTCGGCGAACTGCCGTACCTCCTCCTCCGGCAGCAGGGCTTCCGGCCAGGTGAAGGTGAGCTCCAGCGTCGGGCCCCCGGCGTCCGCGTCGTCGTCGCGCGTGACCGCCGTGAGCGCGAGTGCGTACGGGAACGGCCGGTCCGGTGCGTCCCCCGCGAGCAGCACGGCCGCGTCGCCCGGCACCGTCCAGTCGGCGTCCCCTCCTCCGGGGGTGCCGAACCGGCCGAGGTAGTTGAAGGCGATGCGCGGCCTCGGGAGGGTGGCGAGCAGCGGCGCGGTCTGCGGGTTGAGGTAGCGCAGGGAGCCGTATCCGAGACCGTTGTCGGTGCCGGTCCGCGTCCGCAGCGTCTCCTTGACGTGCTTGAGCGCGCGCCCGGCGTCCGGGCCGCCGGACAGCGCGTCGTCCAGGTCGATGCGTCCCGGGGTGAGCCGGACGGGGAAGAGGCTGGTGAACCAGCCCACGGTGCGGGACAGGTCCAGGCCGTCGGCCTCCTCGCGTCCGTGGCCTTCGACCTCGACGAGCACGCCGGAGCCGCCCGGGCCGTCGCCGCCGGGGGCGGGCCACTGCCGGGCCGCGGCCAGCGCGAGGCCGGTGAGCAGGACGTCGTTGATCCGGCCGTGGAAGGCGGCGGGGACCGTCGTCAGCAGGGCGCCGGTCGGCTCCGCGGGGACGGTGACCGTCACGGAGCGGGTCGTCGCCGTCGTGTCCCGGGTCGGGACCGGGACCAGAGCGGCGGGCAGCGCGTCCGGGCCCTGGAGCACGTCCAGCCAGTTCTCCAGTTCGTCCAGCCGTCGGGCGGAGGACGCTTCTTCGTTGAGGTGCTGGGCCCAGCGGCGGAACGGGGTCCCCACCGGGGGCAGGGAGACGGGCCGGCCGTCGCCGACCGCTTCCCAGGCGGCCCGCAGGTCGGGCAGCAGGATCCGCCAGGACACCCCGTCGACGACCAGGTGATGCGCTACCAGCAGCAGCCGGCCGGGACCACGGCCCGCGCCCGTGTCGAACCACACCGCCTGGAGCATCACCCCCGCCTCCGGATCGAGACGCAGCCGCGCCGCCTCCGCCTCCCGCGCGACGAGGGCGGGCAGGCCGTCCGCGTCGGTGCCGGAGGCGTCCACCCGGTGCAGCAGCGACTCGGCGTCCACGGAGCCGCGGGGCGGGATCTCCAGGGACCACAGGGCACCGCCGCCGGCCCGCACCAGGCGGGTGCGCAGCACGTCGTGGTGGTCCAGTACGGCTTGCAGGACGCGCGTGAGACGCGGAACGTCCGCGTCGGCGGGCGACCGGAGTACGGCGGACTGGCTGTAGCCGTCGGCGGTCCCGCCGCGTTCCCGCAGCCAGTGGACGATCGGGGTCAGCGGCACGGGACCGGTCGCCTCGGCGTCGGTGCCGCCGGCGGGGACGGTGTCGGCCGGGCCGGCCGCGGCGGCCGCCAGTCGTTCCACGGTCTTGTGCAGGAACACGTCGCGCGGCGTGATCGCCAGCCCGGCCTCGCGGGCACGGCTGACGAGCTGGATCGACATGATGCTGTCCCCGCCGAGGACGAAGAAGTCGTCGTCGACACCGACCCGCTCCAGGCCCAGGACCTCCGCGAACAGTCCGGCGAGGATCTCCTCCCGGGTGTCGCGCGGTGCGGTCACCGAGACCAGCGCGTCCATGTCGGGGGCGGGCAGAGCGTCCCGGTCCAGCTTGCCGTTGGGGGTGAGCGGCAGCGCGTCCAGGAGGACGAACGCGGCCGGAACCATGTACTCCGGCAGGACGCCGGCCGCGTACTCCCTCAGCTCGGCCTCGAACCGCTGCGGGGCCCGGTCCGCCTGCTCGCCGGGGACGACGTAGGCAACGAGCCGCCGGTCACCAGGGCGGTCCTCGCGCAGGACGACGGCGACGTGGGCCACGGCGGGGTGCCTGCCGAGCGCGCCGCCGATCTCCCCGGGCTCGATGCGGAAGCCGCGGATCTTCACCTGGTCGTCGGCCCGGCCGACGAACTCCAGTTCGCCGTCCGGCCGCAGGCGGACGACGTCCCCGGTCCGGTACATGCGGGCGCCGGGCGCGCCGAACGGGTCGGCCACGAAACGGCCCGAGGTCAGCCCGGGCCGGCCCAGGTAGCCGCGAGCGAGTCCCGCCCCGGCGACGTACAGCTCGCCGGGGACCCCCGGCGGCAGCAGACGCAGACGGTCGTCCAGCACGTACGTCCTGAGGTCCGGCAGTGCCTCGCCGATCAGGCTGGAGGTGTGCCGGTCCGCGACGGCGCTGTCCAGCACCCGCTGCGTGACGTGCACGGTGGTCTCGGTGATCCCGTACATGTTGACGAGGGCCGGAGCGTCGTCCGGGTGACGCTCGTACCACGGGCGCAGCCGGCCGAGGTCGAGGGCCTCTCCGCCGAAGATCACCAGGCGCAGCGCGAGCGCGCCGGAGAGCTCCGGGTGTGCGGCGTCCGCCTCGCTGAACTGGTGGAAGCTGGACGGCGTCTGGTTCAGCACGGTCACGCCCTCGCGGACCACCAGGTCGAGCATGTCCTCGGGCGAGCGGCTCACCTGGTGGGGCACGACGACCAGTCGGCCCCCGTGGAGCAGCGGGCCCCATATCTCCCAGACGGAGAAGTCGAAGGCGTACGAGTGGAACAGCGTCCACACGTCGGCGTCCGAGAACGCGAAGGACGGTGCGGTGGCCGCGAAGAGGCGCACGACGTTCCGGTGCGGTACGACGACCCCCTTGGGGGTGCCGGTCGACCCGGACGTGTAGATGACGTACGCCGCCTGGCCGGGCGATGCTGGTGCGGCACGGTCGGCGTCGTCCGGGTCGTGGTCCGGGCAGGCGTCGAGCGAGTGCAGCGTGTCGGGTGCGTCGAGCGTCAGCAGCAGTCCGCTGTCGGCCAGTGCGCCGCCGACGGCCGCCTCGGAGGTCGTCAGGACGCGGACCGGTGCGGCGTCGCGGAGCATCAGGGCGATGCGGTCCTCCGGGTAGGAGGGGTCGACGGGCAGGTAGGCCGCGCCCGTCTTGAGGACGGCGAGGACCGCGACGACCAGGTCGGCGCCACGGGGGAGGGCCAGGGCGACGAACTGCTCGGGGCCCACACCCTGCTTCATGAGCAGGTGCGCGAGCCGGTTGGCCCGGCCGTTCAGTTCGGCGTACGTCAGGGTGTCGTGGCCGCACACGAGCGCGGTGTTCCCGGGGGTGCGGGCGACCTGCTGCTCGAACAGGGCGGTGAGGGTGGCCTCGGGCGCCGCGACCTCCTGGCCGGCGAGCATCAGGTGCCGCTCCTCGGCCGACAGGACGTCGACGTCGCCGATACGTGTCCCGGCGTCGGCGACGACGGCCCGCAGCAGCCGTTCCAGCCGTGCCGCGAGCCGTTCGACGTCGTCCCGGTCGAACAGGTCCTCGCTGTAGTGGAGGTCGATCCTGCCGTCCTCCAGGTAGACCAGGAGGTCGAACTTGGCCGCGTGGAGGGCGACTTCCAGCGGGTCGGACTGCACACCAGGGAGTTCGAGCCGGGCGGAGGCGTTGTCCTGCGTGGTGAGGGCGATCTGGAAGAGGGGGTGGCGGGCCAGCGACCGCTCCGGGTTGAGCTCCTCCACCAGCCGCTCGAACGGCAGGTCCTGGTGCGCGTACGCCGCCAGGTCCGTCTCCCGCACCCGCTCCAGCAACTCCCGGAACGTCGGATCGCCCGACGTGTCGGT
>NZ_JBIRZD010000034.1:0-7558 GCF_044390505.1 Streptomyces sp. NPDC018947 | reverse complement strand
CGGGAGGGCGGCGCGGACCAGGTCCGGCTCTTCGAGGACTCCACGGAGATCTACGGGCCGATGAGCCTGCACGCCGAAGAGGGCTGACCGGCCGTGGGGGGGGGGGGGGGGGGGGGGGGGGGGGGGGGCCGCCCCCCCCCCCCCCCCCCCCCCCCCCCCCCCCCCCGCCGCCGTATTGACGGCCCCGGCGGAAACCCGCGCGAGTACCCACCCCGCCGTTCCCCCGCACTGTGACGTGTGGCACGATGCTGGCCACCCCCACCGGCACAGCCCTCACAGGAGACACTCCTCGTGCAGCACCCCGCCGTTCCGGACCTGTCGCACACGCACACCCGCCCGATCCACTGGCTCGCCACCGCCACCGCTCTCGCCGGCGTCGTGGCCCTCTCCTCGGTCCTGCAGCCGGACGCCGCGACGGCGGCCCAGACCGGCGGACCGGAGACGAAGACCGCCCCGGCGCGCATCGCTCCGCCCGACCCGGCCGCCGTCGCGTTCCCCCTGGAATGCGGCCCCGTCGAGGCGGTGGTGCAGAAGAAGGCGTCCGGCGACCTCGACGGCGACGGCCGGCCCGAGACGGTGGCCGTCGTGCACTGCGACGCGCCCATGGGCACCCCGCCCGACGGCGTCTACGTCCTCACCCGCGGCACCGGCGCCGCCGAGCCCCGCGTGGTGGCCACCCTGGTGGACCCCGGGGAGCGCCGGACCGTCACCGACTTCGCCGTGCGCGACGGTGCCGTCCTCGCCACGCTCCTCGGCTACTCCTCGGCCGACGTGCCCAGTTGCTGCCCGGACGTCACCGACGACGTGAAGTGGCAGTGGAGGAACGGCGCGTTCGTCCGCGACACGCCGTCCCAGGCGCGGACCGTCTGACCGACGGCACCGCGACAACGGACAGGACCGGCGGACAACGGTCACTGTCCGTGCGATTCATGTCACAGTTCGGTCACTCTGCGTCCGGGCCGTAGACCTCGGCCCTGTCCGAAACGCGACGTACGTGGATGCACTCGCCCGGACACTCCTTGGCCGAGTCGACGACGTCCGTCAGGAGCGGCAACGGCACCGGCGTCGTCGCGCCCTTGACCTGCAGCAGCTCGTCGTCGGCGCCCTTGACGTAGGCGAGACCGTCGATGTCCAGCTCGAACACCTCGGGCGCGTACTGGACGCAGATGCCGTCGCCGGTACACAGGTCCTGGTCGATCCAGACCTCCAGGGCCTCGCCGTCGACTCCGGCCTCCTGCTGCACGCTCATCTCTCCTGCCGTTTCCTGCGTCGAGCCGGTCGGGAATCCGGCCAGCTCTGACGGGTGTTGAACGCTTCGACCCTACCCCCGCCTGGGTTCCAATCACGTTCCGTGGGTATTCCCCTGGCGTGAGGGAGAGCGCAAGGGTGAAGATCGGACACACCCCGACAGTCTTTGTGATCTAGGGGTTTCAATCGACACCCACCCAGGTAGGGTCTGGAAGCGTCCAGCTCCCCTTGGAGGAGGTGAGGACCGTGGCAGCCCACGACGACGACATGAACCGCGGCATCCGCCCGGGACGCGGGTCCGAGGACCCGGCCGGGCAGATGGCCTACCTTGAGCAGGAGATCGCCGTCCTGCGACGCAAGCTCGCCGACTCTCCGCGGCACACGAGAATTCTCGAAGAGCGGATCGTCGAGCTGCAGACCAATCTCGCCGGCGTGTCCGCGCAGAACGAGCGACTCGCCAGCACCCTCCGCGAGGCCCGCGACCAGATCGTGGCCCTCAAGGAGGAGGTCGACCGGCTGGCCCAGCCGCCGGCAGGCTTCGGCGTCTTTCTGCAGGCCAACGAGGACGGCACCGCCGACATCTTCACCGGCGGCCGCAAGCTCCGGGTGAACGTGAGCCCGAGCGTGGAGCTCGACGAGCTCCGGCGCGGCCAGGAGGTGATGCTCAACGAAGCGCTCAACGTGGTCGAGGCCATGGAGTTCGAGAGCATCGGCGACATCGTCACCCTGAAGGAGATCCTCGAGGACGGCGAGCGGGCCCTCGTGCTCGGGCACACCGACGAGGAGCGCGTGGTGCGCCTCGCCGAGCCGCTGCGGGGCATCACCATCCGCGCCGGCGACGCCCTGCTGCTCGAACCCCGCTCCGGATACGTCTACGAGGTCGTCCCCAAGAGCGAGGTCGAGGAACTCGTCCTCGAAGAGGTCCCCGACATCGGCTACGAGCAGATCGGCGGCCTCGGCGGACAGATCGAGGCCATCCGCGACGCGGTCGAGCTCCCCTATCTCTACCCCGACCTCTTCCGGGAGCACGAGCTGCGTCCGCCCAAGGGCGTCCTGCTCTACGGACCTCCCGGATGCGGCAAGACGCTCATCGCCAAGGCGGTCGCCAACTCGCTGGCCAAGAAGGTCGCCGAGGTGACCGGCCAGGCCGCCGGCAAGAGCTTCTTCCTCAACATCAAGGGTCCCGAGCTGCTCAACAAGTACGTCGGTGAGACCGAGCGGCAGATCCGCCTCGTCTTCCAGCGCGCTCGGGAGAAGGCCAGCGAGGGCACGCCCGTCATCGTCTTCTTCGACGAGATGGAGTCCCTCTTCCGTACCCGTGGCTCCGGTGTCAGCTCGGACGTGGAGAACACCATCGTCCCGCAGCTCCTCGCCGAGATCGACGGTGTCGAGGGCCTGCAGAACGTGGTGGTGATCGGCGCCTCCAACCGCGAGGACATGATCGACCCCGCCATCCTGCGGCCCGGCCGGCTCGACGTGAAGATCAAGATCGAGCGTCCGGACGCCGAGGCGGCCAAGGACATCTTCGGCAAGTACCTCACCGAGCGCCTCCCGCTCCACGAGGACGACCTCAGGGAGCACGAGAAGGACAAGGCGGCCACCGTCCAGAGCATGATCCAGACGGCGGTGGAACAGATGTACGCCGAAACCGAGGAGAACCGCTTCCTGGAAGTCACCTACGCCAATGGTGACAAGGAAGTCCTGTACTTCAAGGACTTCAATTCCGGCGCCATGATCGAGAACATCGTGGGCCGGGCCAAGAAGATGGCGATCAAGGACTTCCTCGAGAAGAACCAGAAGGGCCTCCGCGTCTCCCATCTCCTCCAGGCCTGCGTGGACGAGTTCAAGGAGAACGAGGACCTGCCCAACACCACCAACCCGGACGACTGGGCCCGCATCTCCGGAAAGAAGGGCGAGCGGATCGTCTACATCCGTACGCTCGTCACCGGAAAGCAGGGCGCGGACACCGGACGTTCCATCGACACGGTGGCGAATACCGGTCAGTACCTGTAAAAGGCAGGGCGGCTGCGGGTGCCCTCAGCGGGTACCCGCAGCCGACTGTTTTTGGGGGCCACGGCTGGAGCAAGGCAATGAGGCAAATGATCTCCCCACCAGCGCAAAGGCGTTCTAGGCTCTTCCGTACCGCCGAGTCGCGCAGTGCGGGGACGGGCACCGCACACGCACCGGAGCGCCACGTGAGCGGCGCCCACGACCGAGGGCGCCGCCGGGCAAGGAGGGCCGCATGACCGTACGGCGAGTAATGGGCATCGAGACGGAGTACGGGATCTCCGTCCCCGGTCACCCCAACGCCAATGCCATGCTCACCTCGTCCCAGATCGTCAACGCCTACGCGGCGGCGATGCACCGGGCCCGCCGGGCCCGCTGGGACTTCGAGGAGGAGAATCCGCTGCGGGACGCGCGAGGCTTCGACCTCGCCCGTGAGGCCGCCGACTCCAGCCAGCTCACCGACGAGGACATCGGCCTGGCCAACGTGATCCTCACCAACGGGGCACGGCTCTACGTCGACCACGCCCACCCCGAGTACAGCGCTCCGGAGGTCACCAACCCGCGGGACGCCGTGCTGTGGGACAAGGCCGGCGAGCGCATCATGGCCGAGGCCGCCGAGCGGGCGGCACAGCTCCCCGGCGCCCAGCCGATCCACCTCTACAAGAACAACACCGACAACAAGGGCGCCTCCTACGGCACGCACGAGAACTACCTGATGAAGCGGGAGACCGCCTTCTCGGACATCGTGCGCCACCTGACGCCCTTCTTCGTCTCCCGCCAGGTCGTCACCGGCGCCGGACGCGTCGGCATCGGCCAGGACGGGCACGAGCACGGCTTCCAGCTCACCCAGCGCGCCGACTACTTCGAGGTCGAGGTCGGCCTGGAGACGACACTCAAACGGCCCATCATCAACACACGCGACGAACCGCACGCCGACGCGGAGAAGTACCGCCGGCTGCACGTCATCATCGGCGACGCCAACCTGTCGGAGATCTCGACGTACCTGAAGCTCGGGACGACGGCGCTGGTCCTGTCCATGATCGAGGACGGCTTCATCGCCGTCGACCTGGCCGTCGACCAGCCCGTACGCACCCTGCACCAGGTCTCGCACGACCCGACGCTCAAGCACCTGGTCACGCTGCGCAGCGGCCGGACACTGACCGCGGTGCAGCTCCAGATGGAGTACTACGAGCTGGCCCGCAAGTATGTCGAGGAGCGGTACGGAGCGGACGCCGACGACCAGACCAAGGACGTCCTGGGCCGCTGGGAGGACACCCTCAACCGTCTGGAGAACGACCCGATGAGCCTGGCGGGCGAGCTGGACTGGGTCGCCAAGCGGGAGCTCATGGAGGGCTACCGGCGCCGCGACGACCTGGACTGGGACGCGGCCCGGCTGCACCTCGTCGACCTCCAGTACGCAGACGTACGGCCCGACAAGGGCCTCTACAACCGCCTGGTGGAGCGCGGCCGCATCAAGCGGCTGCTGGACGAGACGGAGGTCGAGCGGGCCCGTACGAAGCCTCCGGAGGACACGCGGGCGTACTTCCGCGGGCGCTGTCTGGAGCAGTACGCGGACGACGTGGCGGCCGCCTCCTGGGACTCGGTGATCTTCGATCTGCCGGGACGGGACTCCCTCCAGCGGGTCCCAACCCTGGAACCGCTTCGCGGAACGCGTAATCACGTCAAGGAGCTCCTGGACCGCTGCCGCACCGCGGACGACCTGGTCAGGGTCCTGTCCGGAGGGTGACGGCGCCGAGCGGGTACACGGGAGGAGACCGCCGGACAGGGTGAAAGCCACCGGGTCCGGGAACCATCGAGATGGCCCCCGTACGTTGGAGAAACTGCGGGGCCGATGTCGGACCCGGCTTGTAGGGTCTGATCTTGACCGAGCAACTGTGTCGGGCGAACCGAGCGGGGTGAGGGTTATGGCGACCAAGGACACCGGCGGCGGGCAGCAGAAGGCCACGCGTTCCACCGAGGAGGTCGAGGAGCAGGCGCAGGACGCGCAGGCCTCCGAGGACCTCAAGGAGCGCCAGGAGAAGCTGAACGACGACGTGGACTCCGTCCTGGACGAGATCGACGACGTCCTCGAGGAGAACGCCGAGGACTTCGTGCGCTCCTTCGTGCAGAAGGGCGGCCAGTAGGCCTGTCCCTCCTTCGTTCCGCGGGCGCGAGGCCGGCGACGGAGGGCGAGCAAGACGTGGGATGTCGTGCGCCGGTGCGGTTCGAAGCCGTGCCGGCGCGCGGCCTGAGACGGGGGGCCAAGGTGATCGTCCCGGGGTTCCCGCCGAGTATGTGGATCACCGCCGCAGGGCGGGTAGGGTCCGTGGCACAGCTGACGCATACGTGGAAGGAATCGCGTGGAAGCCAACACTCGTAGCACCGGGCGTCTACCATCTGCCTTCCTGACGCCTGGGTCCTCTTCGTTCATGGACTTCCTGGGGGAGCACCAGCCCGAGCTGCTGCCCGGCAACCGGCGGCTGCCGCCGGTGCAGGGCGCGGTAGAGGCGCCTCACGGCACCACGATCGTGGCCGTGACCTTCCCCGGCGGCGTCGTGCTCGCCGGTGACCGGCGGGCCACCATGGGCAACATGATCGCGCAACGCGACATCGAGAAGGTCTTCCCGGCCGACGAGTACTCGGCGGTGGGCATCGCCGGCACGGCGGGTCTGGCCGTGGAGATGGTGAAGCTCTTCCAGCTCGAGCTGGAGCATTTCGAGAAGGTCGAGGGCGCGCAGCTCTCCCTCGAGGGCAAGGCGAACCGCCTGTCCACGATGATCCGCTCCAACCTGGGCATGGCGATGCAGGGTCTGGCCGTGGTGCCCCTGTTCGCGGGATACGACGTGGACCGCGGCAAGGGCCGCATCTTCTCGTACGACGTGACGGGCGGCCGGTCCGAGGAGCGGTACTTCGCCTCCACCGGGTCGGGGTCGATCTTCGCGCGCGGCGCGATGAAGAAGCTCTTCCGTGAGGACCTGACGGAGGAGGAGGCCACGACGCTCGTGGTCCAGGCGCTGTACGACGCGGCGGACGACGACTCGGCGACCGGTGGTCCCGATGTCGCGCGCCGGATCTATCCGATCATCACTGTGATCACCGAGGACGGCTTCCGCCGGCTGACCGAGGGCGAGAGCTCGCAGCTCGCCGACTCGGTCCTGCAGCGGCGGCTGGAGCAGCCCGACGGCCCCCGTGCCGCGCTGCTGTAGCGGCCGGCCGTCGTTGTGTGGATGGCAGGTGGTCCAGTGACTTCTACAGAAAGGGAGGGATAACCGGTGTCGACGCCGTTCTATGTCTCACCCCAGCAGGCGATGGCCGACCGGGCGGAATACGCCCGCAAGGGCATCGCCCGTGGACGCAGCCTGGTCGTGCTGCAGTACGCCGACGGCATCGTGTTCGTCGGCGAGAACCCATCCCGCGCGCTGCACAAGTTCAGCGAGATCTATGACCGGATCGGCTTCGCCGCCGCCGGCAAGTACAACGAGTACGAGAACCTGCGCATCGGTGGTGTGCGGTACGCCGACCTGCGCGGTTACACCTACGACCGGGACGATGTGACGGCCCGGGGGCTCGCCAACGTGTACGCCCAGACGCTGGGCACGATCTTCTCCAGCTCGGCCGAGAAGCCGTACGAGGTGGAGCTGGTCGTCGCCGAGGTCGGGGACAGTCCCGAAGGCGACCAGATCTACCGGCTGCCGCACGACGGGTCGATCGTGGACGAGCACGGGTCGGTCGCGGTCGGCGGCAACGCGGAACAGATCAGCGGGTACCTGGACCAGCGGCACCGGGACGGCATGACGCTGGCCGAGGCGCTGAAGCTGGCCGTGCAGGCGCTGTCGCGGGACACGAGCGGGAGTGAGCGGGAGATTCCGGCGGAGCGGCTGGAGGTCGCCGTGCTGGACCGTACGCGGCCGCAGAAGCGGAAGTTCAAGCGGATCGTGGGCGGGCAGTTGTCGCGGCTGCTGGAGGGCGGGGCGAGTGGGGCCTCCTCTTCCGACGCCGGCGGGGCGGACGAGGAGGAGTAGTTCGCGCGGGCCTGTGCGGGTGCCTGCGGCGCTTGGGCCGGGTGCCTGCGGCGGCCTCTCTGCGGGGCGGTGGGGGTGCGGGGTGCCTGCGGCGCCTGTGCGGCTCCGGTGGGGGTGCGCGATGCCTGCGGCGGCCTGTGCGGCTCCGGTGGGGGTGCGCGATGCCTGCGGCGGCCTGTGCGGCTCCGGTGGGGGTGCGCGGTGCGCGTTCGGTGGTCTTGTGGGTCGGGGCCGGGTCGGGGGGTGTCCGTCCTCGGAACGGCGCGGAATCGGTCGGCCAC
>NZ_JBIRZD010000033.1:0-8163 GCF_044390505.1 Streptomyces sp. NPDC018947 | reverse complement strand
CAAGCGAATATGCTCTTTGTTTGCAACGCAAACCGCACACAAACGAAGTTTGTATAAGTGCGCCCTTCTTCACTTTGTTCATTGGGGTGATTATACCACATGCAGAGTGAAGATACTACTTTGTTATTCTAGTGTTATAGCTATAATTTGATTATAATGGAGGAAACAAGGTTATAAGGGGAGTGAGGGCTATGGCTCGAAAGACAGAAGAAGAGAGATTGCTAGATATGGATGAAAAGATTAAGAAGATGCAAGCTGAGAAGCAAAGGCTTGCGAATCAATTAAAGGAAAAAGAGCGTAAATCTAGAACAAAAAGACTCATTCAAATTGGGGCATTAATGGAGAAGCATTTAAAGATAGAAGGGGAGGAAGAAGCAATCAAGCTAATCGCTTCTTTCCAAAAGGCCATCTTGGAAAGAAAAGAACAAATTCAAGCAATGGATATACATTTAGCTAGAGAGATATTAGGAATTGAAAATAAAAAGTAACTCTCTTAAACTAGTGTTGACCACAGGGTCAAATAATGACCAATAGGTCAACGTTGATGTTTCTTTGAATAAAATAAAATGACCTCCTTCGATTTATTCGTAGGAGGTCATTTCATACTTTAGTATGGGAGCCAACCCTATAAAGAGTTGGTCAGGCTATAGATCTGAAGTATCTGTAGCCTTTTTTTATTATAATATGTAACCACATTCAAAAGATAGAATTTTTGCTTTTTGAAATTAGAAAACAGAATGATCCAATTCAAAAGAACAACCATTATTCTAAAGAACTATTGGCGACTAGTCTCTTTAAATCTTTCCTTCATAGCTTAATCTTTTTAGGAAAAACTAAAGTTACAGAAAGGAGAAATTTGATATGCGTGTTTTATTAACCATTGGTATCATGATTTTTTGCACCATCTCTAATGCTTATTTCACTCACTACATTCAAGAAAAAGCAAGAAAGCGCGGACTATACAGCGGTATTGTTTTGACTATCCTAGGTTTAGGTTACTCTACTTTTCAAACATTATTTATTATAAAAATGCAAAAAAAAGAATTTGAAAAAAAGAATTAGATATGAACCGCACTTGTTATTAGGATTTGAATACAAAAAGATTGTTAAAAAGCAGGCAATAGATAAAATCCCCCTGTATAAAGTTAATCCAAACTAATAAAATTTAATTAACCTACTGTAGAGTATGAACTTCGGCTAAATAGTCGGAGTTTTTTTGAGCTGATGATTAAAGGAAATACAAATACAAAAAAAGTGGTCATTTTTAGAGATAAAATTCCTCTCTAATGCTCACTAGACCTTCATAATCACTTTTTAAAGCGTTGCTTTTTAAATAAGAGTAGTTAAATAAGTAATTTAAATAAAATCGCTAAAATAAGGCTTAAAACAACTCTTGTTAAGTGTCCCAAAATTAATATACCCCTAAATCATTTACTTCTTCGATTGAATAAATGACCTCCCTTCGGTTTAAGTTGGCTTTACATTTAATGACCATCATGTTTATTTTTCACTAACTTCGTTTTATCCTTAGTTCCTGGTGGTTGTTCAAGCCAATTATTCTTTATCATAATGTCGGCTCCCGACTTTGCAAATGTAGCAATTTCAAGGGATAGGCGTTCATAACTAGTTGCTAGATCGTTGCGTTGACTAGCTGCGGCTGCAGTAGCATAGTTACCAGTTCCACTTGCACTTAGTAATGCCATATGGAACATGATTAATTTGTCTGAAAACGTTTGGGTCGTGGAATCAGAAATACCATGATCGGGTGACATGGGTGCTTCAATATCACAACCAAGCAAAGAATCCATAAAAATTTTCATATGTTTTTTGGATATCTCTTTACCAGTTAACAAAAAGTCCTGAACTTCTTTTAATGGCGAAGTCTGTGCAAAAGCAAGGCTAATTTTCATCCCTATATGATTGGTTTGAATATTTAAATATAAGTGAGAAATTTCAATTGCATTTAAAGGACGCTTGTCGCTTAATAGATTAAATCCACCTAAATACTTTTTACTGTCTATGTAATCCGTCTCAGTTGGAACAGGTATATAGGGTGCTCTTAAAAATATCCCTTTATTTAGCATTACTTGTGTGCTTTTATCATATAATTTAGTCGTTTCAGAGATTCCCTCTATAAAATAATCCCTTATATCTTTTCTAATACTCATGCCAAGAGAACCACCATAGGCTAATAATCCAGCTCTTGCCATATGATTGACATAGCTTATACAAAATAAATCTGTAAATAAACTCGGTGCATTCATATTAACATCTGCTTCAGAAAACCCATTCGGTATAATATAGTTTTCATGTTTAAATATAGTGATGAGTTTTTCTATATGACTAGCTGACAGATCATATGAAAACTGAATAATTGGTTTAATCTCTTTGTCCTCTATATGTTTTAGCATATAACCTAAAATACATTTACTCATGCTGTCATTCATATAGGCAGTCCAAAGAATTGCTATTTCAGAAGCTGTTAAATCTACATGGTTTCCTTTCATGTGAAACCCTCCTAAGTGGCTTAATAAAAAGCTCTGTTTAGGGTTTAGGAAAAAACAAAAAATGCTACTAATCCCCTTTTTTTAGGGTGTCTTATTCAAAGAAACTTATACAAAACGTAAAGTTAGCAGGCATAGTTCAATGAAGTTGGGATTATAAACTCAAAGTGTATATAATCGCTTTGAAATACGTTTTAAATGGCATTTTAATTTTCTAACCAATTGTAGAAAGGTACCTTTTTAACAGGTTCTTTTCCTAACATGCCTTTGACCTTCTCATATGATTCGTTATGTGCTTGCTGTTTAGCCTTAATTTGACGATTATTTTCAGCATAAAGAGCTTGCCATTCTAATTTTGTAACCAATGTATCTACGTAACTGGACATGTATGTGATTTTAGTGCCTTTTTTTATGGAATCAGTAACTCTATTAGTTACATATTGAATTATTTTATTAGCTTGCTTATATATATTATTTTCTTGTTTTTCAGGTACTAGATAGGTAGAAAAAGTTTCCCCTTCTTTTTCCCTACTGCCAGAAGGCTTTTCGCTGTTTTCTGTTTCGCAATCTGTTTGGAAATTAGTCCTATCAAGTCCTAATAAATTCACCCAATATTGGAAGTAAGGATGATTAACAAATAGATAGACTGGGTTCCCCCGACCGTTACACTTTCTGGCACGTCGATATACTTTTATAACTTGTCCCAGTTCTACTAGCTCTTTCAGGCGATATTGGATAGTTCGGTCACTGATCCCGTTCCTTTTTGCCAGGTATTCGTCACTCGCATAAAAGAATCCTAACTCCGTACTGAAGAAACAGACCATATCAAAAGCCTGTCTTGTTCCTTCTTTTAGTCGGTACCATTTATCCCCTATGGACTCTTGAATAGATTCTAATAAACTGTACTTAACTTTTTTCTTTTCTGTTTTTGTTTCTACATATGGTGTGTAAGATATCATTTGATTAAATTGGTGTGATTCCACAAATACTGTCATGTTCAATTTCTCCTTTTTCGGAACAAAAAAAGACACTATTATCCCATAAACCAATGGGAAACAGTGTCTTTTATCAAAAGTTATCGAAAAAAGGAAACTTTTTTTCCTTGAATAAACGTGTTTTATACACTAAAATGATTGGTATATAATACTTAACGTTATATGTTCAAAGGACTTCGACAAGTGTTTCCCTACCGAGAATAGGGAGACGGTTAAAGGGTGCGACCAACACCACTTTAACAGTTGGAGTTCTTTTTCATTATCCGGACTATTTAGTTATCTGTAATTTTATACCTATCAATCTATTCTAGCAATACTAATTTACTAGATTATATTTGAAATTAATAAAATAAAAAGCATAGGATCGTCTCCTATGCTTTTTTTCTTTTTATCCTAATACGAAATAAAAAGTTCATATTTTAAATGAAATGTAATTTTTTTCTATAAAAGGAGGTATTTTCTTTTTTAAAACCGAAATTAAATAGGACCGGTTACATAATACATAAATAGCAGTATAGAAGACAAAATCCCTATACTATTTAATATTTTCCCCATAAAAATATAATTGTTTTTTCTCTCTTTAATTTTTTTTGCCTGTTTATATCCTATAACTCCAAATATTATTGCAACTAAACAAAACCATAAAGAAAACACAGTCAAATAAGCAGCGATTAGAGTAACAAAACCTATTAAAATAGCTTTTACTTCCTCCTGCACAATATATACCCCCTAGAATATTCTTATTTTTTTCCATTTTTTTATTATCTATGTTATTAATCTGGAAATTATTCGGATTGATATAAAAAATTAAGGGGAAGGAAGATTGTTTCTATGAGTATGAAAAGAATTGTTTTTGTGTTAGGTTCACTTGTATTTTTATTAATTAGTAATTTTGGTTTAGATTTAAAATCAGCTAATGCAGAAAGTATCTCTACTGAAGATGGACTGAAGTATATTGAATCACCAGCTAATTATATTGAGTATTTAGAAAAGGAAAGCAAAATAGATGACTACGCAGCAGAAGGATTAGAAGCATTTAAAAATTTAAGTGAAGAAGAACAAAACACTTTTCTTTTAGCATTACAACCAGATAATTATATGAAATTAATCGGTACAGCAAATGCTAATCCTGGCGTATCAAACATTAACATAGAAGGAAATAAAGTACCTGTAGAACTACAAACAAATACTAACCCTTCAATAGGAGTATTAGCGACTGGGAAAAAAACTGTAACTGCTACCTATAAACTGTATGTTTTAGGTATTAAAACAACTACATTATATAGTACAGTTGTTTTTAACTATTCAGGTTCAACAGCTACAAAAGTTTTAGATAATTACGGAAGCCACAGTAACATAAATCCTTCTATGATATGGCAAAAAGGAATTGGAAAAGGTTATTTAAGTGGTGGAGATGCCTATGGAAGAGCTTCATGGACAGTATACTCAACTGGTAGTTTAGGTTTCATTAATGACTCTGTTGATTTTTATGCTCGTGGAGATGGAAAAAACAGATACTATAAAGTGGATTCTACACGGTCAGACTGGAAAACTGGTGGATGGATTTCTTTCTAAAAGTTGATTCCAATAAAAAAGCCTAAGATCTTAGGCTTTTTTATTTTTTCTTGAGAAATTTTATAAGTAAATATATTCCTCCTATGATAACTATAAGCCAAAAAACGAAAGGAATAATACCTAAAATATCCATAAAAACCATCCTTCAATTTTTTAAATTTTCTTTTTGCTAATCAAGTTTCTGTTGTTAAAAAAAAAACGTCTAATGAATCCAACAATTAATCCAAATCCTAATATTATTAGAACTATATAGCCATTAGACAATTTTCCTTGAAGTAGTAGAAGAAACAGCAATACCGAGATTACTACAACCACGAATAGTAAAACAACATCAATTCGCTTCATGAAATCATCTCCTTTTCTTAGTTGATACTTTACTCCCGTTGTGTTGGAAATCATAACTAATAATAACATTTTTTTCTTATTCTTATTTTGTAAGTGTTTAATAGAATTAGATAGTATTTTGCTAGTTAGTTAACATAATGCGTCTTATCCCAAGCAACCAACAAAACAAAAGACGGAATTCGGCCATATTTGGGCAAATTCCGTCTTTTTAGGTTTGGGAAATACATATAAACTTGGAACAATAATGATATCGGCGATCTTTCATTTTCTTTTAATTGCTGCGGATTGCTAGTTAGTTTCATGTTTGACAACAAAAATCAAAACAGAGACAACTCCCTCAGTTGTCTCTGTTAAGGATTACATAATAAGGAGGTATTACATGATCAATAATATGTTTGAAATGAAAGAAGTATGAATTGCTCACTCTCTTTATCAGTGTTAATCACCGTTCCAACTCATTTCTTTGCCCTTTTAAGCGTTGTTTTTGCTTCTCATTAGGATTTACCCCTCGAGTTTGGTTTCGGGCCTGTTCTAGGCCTCGGATGATGGCTGACAAGAATTCTGTGCTTGCTCCATAACCACCTTGATGCTTCCCTAACTGTAAATCTTCGATTTCTTTTATTGTTTTATCTTTCAAGTCCATATTACTTAGAATCTTATCTCGATTATGAATAAAGTGGTCTTTATCTCGAAATCCTTCTTTTTTTAAAGATTCTTGGCACTTACTCTGTATGTTTAAAAGGTCGTCATAGGCTTTCTTATTTGTTTCAGAATGAAGTACCTTTCCTTTTAACAAGGGATTACTATCAATTTTTTGCAAACGTTGTTCAATCTCTAATAATTGATCAAAATACTTTTCTACCCTTTGGATTCGCTGAATACCTACTTGGAACTTTTGTAAAAAGTTTTTATGTTCTTCAATATGTCTGTTCCGAGCACGAATAGTGGATTTAATACTATCTATACCGACAATCTTTTCAGCTTTTTTATTAAGGTTATTTAGCTTTTGCGCAGTCTCATACGATAAGAATTTTTCGGCATTTTGAAGTTCAGGATAGTGAGAAATGACTTTACGTATGACTTGCTGCTTTATTATTTCTTCGGTTTGCTTTAGAACTATTTTCTGTTCAATGGATGTCAGATTGTTTTCTTGAAGCTTTTGAGTAGCTACTTTCAGTTGTTTATTCAAATTCTTTTTAGCAAATGGAATCTCTTCCACTTTAGCCAAATTAGCTTCTTTTAAGCATTGAGCCAAATGCTGTTCTTGCTCTGGAATTTCACCTTGTACTTCTGTAATCTTATTGCGTAAAATTTCTTTTTCTTTTCGTTTAAACAATCCTGTCTTATCCAGTTTTCCCTTTAATTCTTCTAAGGTTTTTTCATAATGAGAAAGTTGCTTTTCGGCTTGTTCAGCTACGGAAACGACATGATTTTGTGTCTTTATAGATTCTATTTCTTGTTTTTGTTTTTTGGTCTGTATTTCTAATGATTTTCTATAGCTAGCAATGCTTGTCATAGTTGGTGTATCACCAATAATCTGTTTAGCTAGGATAACTATTTTTTGTTCTTCAGGAGTTAATTCTACTTTCTTCTTTTGCTCCTGCAGTTTTAACGCTGCTTCTCTTTGTTGCTTCTCTTGACGATACTTTTGAAGGTCATAAACAATCGCATTATGCTTTTGAACTTCACGATTAATAGCCCCTCGTTCGGTTTGTATGCCCTTTTTCTCCATATCAGAAGCAACATGCCCCATATGGACAGTAGGTAAGATTTCAAGTCCACGATCTGCATGGGATTTATGTGTGATTCGTTCGTTGATTTGTGCTTGTTCTAATGCTTTGTTTGCATACTCGGACCACTGCTCTCTCCATTGCTCCAGCAGGTCTTTTTTATTCCAATCACGATTCTTCGTAGTAAATCCATCTTCTGAAATTTCTCGTGTTGTCAGCATGACGTGAGCATGAGGATTGTTGGCATCATCCCGATGGATAGCGATATCAGCAACCATGCCTTTATCTACAAATTGATCCTGGATGTACCCTTTGATTAATTCTGTTTGTTGTTGTTGAGAAAGTTCTCTAGGTAGTGCTACATTGATTTCTCTGGCTAATTGAGAGTTCTTCCTTTTCTCGGAATGTTCCACTTCATTCCAAAGAATCTCACGATTCTGAATCCAAACTGGCGATTTTTCAGGGGCAAGAATATGGGTTTCTGGTTGCACTTCTCTTTTGTAAAACTTACTTTCATTTGTTTGCTCATCGACTAAACGCTGACCAGAACGATAGGCAGCAGCCGCAACTGCGGATTGCCCTTTTCCTCTGGAAATCATTTGAGCAGAGAAATGATAGATCGCCATATCCTTGTACCTCCTTTTTAAATTTAAATTGAATAACAAACTCCATAATGGAACAAAATATTAAAGCCAACTGTTGAAATTCATGTATCACACCAAAAAGGGAGTAGAAGGCTATCTACTCCTTTTTTATTTTTTAAAAATGAATTCGGAGAAATTATAAAGACAAGTTGAACAATTGCTGACATTGCCAACGAGTATTTATAAAAATCTTCCGAATCCTTTTTTGTATCCGCATTATGGCGGATACTCATTCGCCCACTAGCGAATGGAGGGTTTTGATTTTGTATTCGCACCAAGCGAATATGCTCTTTGTTTGCAACGCAAACCGCACACAAACGAAGTTTGTATAAGTGCGCCCTTCTTCACTTTGTTCATTGGGGTGATTATA
>NZ_JBIRZD010000032.1:0-9990 GCF_044390505.1 Streptomyces sp. NPDC018947 | reverse complement strand
TTTTAGTTAAGTCCTCGATCTATTAGTATTTGTCAGCTCCACGTGTCACCACGCTTCCACCTCAAACCTATCAACCTGATCATCTTTCAGGGATCTTACTAGCTTACGCTATGGGAAATCTCATCTCGAGGGGGGCTTCATGCTTAGATGCTTTCAGCACTTATCCCTTCCGCACATAGCTACCCAGCTATGCCTTTGGCAAGACAACTGGTACACCAGCGGTGCGTCCATCCCGGTCCTCTCGTACTAAGGACAGCTCCTCTCAAATTTCCTACGCCCACGACGGATAGGGACCGAACTGTCTCACGACGTTCTGAACCCAGCTCGCGTACCGCTTTAATGGGCGAACAGCCCAACCCTTGGGACCGACTACAGCCCCAGGATGCGATGAGCCGACATCGAGGTGCCAAACCTCCCCGTCGATGTGGACTCTTGGGGGAGATAAGCCTGTTATCCCCGGGGTAGCTTTTATCCGTTGAGCGATGGCCCTTCCATGCGGAACCACCGGATCACTAAGCCCGACTTTCGTCCCTGCTCGACTTGTAGGTCTCGCAGTCAAGCTCCCTTGTGCCTTTACACTCTACGAATGATTTCCAACCATTCTGAGGGAACCTTTGGGCGCCTCCGTTACTTTTTAGGAGGCGACCGCCCCAGTCAAACTGCCCACCTGACACTGTCTCCCACCCCGATAAGGGGTGCGGGTTAGAATGTCAATACAGCCAGGGTAGTATCCCACCAATGCCTCCACCGAAGCTGGCGCTCCGGCTTCCAAGGCTCCTACCTATCCTGTACAAGCTGTACCAAAATTCAATATCAGGCTACAGTAAAGCTCCACGGGGTCTTTCCGTCCTGTCGCGGGTAACCTGCATCTTCACAGGTACTATAATTTCACCGAGTCTCTCGTTGAGACAGTGCCCAGATCGTTACACCTTTCGTGCGGGTCGGAACTTACCCGACAAGGAATTTCGCTACCTTAGGACCGTTATAGTTACGGCCGCCGTTTACTGGGGCTTCAATTCAGAGCTTCGCGCGAACGCTAACCCCTCCTCTTAACCTTCCAGCACCGGGCAGGTGTCAGCCCCTATACTTCGCCTTACGGCTTCGCAGAGACCTGTGTTTTTGCTAAACAGTCGCCTGGGCCTATTCACTGCGGCTCTCTCGGGCTTGCACCCAAAAGAGCACCCCTTCTCCCGAAGTTACGGGGTCATTTTGCCGAGTTCCTTAACGAGAGTTCTCTCGCTCACCTTAGGATTCTCTCCTCGCCTACCTGTGTCGGTTTGCGGTACGGGCACCTTGAATCTCGCTAGAGGCTTTTCTTGGCAGTGTGGAATCAGGAACTTCGGTACTATATTTCCCTCGCCGTCACAGCTCCGCCTTCACGGTAATGGGATTTGCCTCATTACCAGCCTAACTGCTTGGACGTGCTAATCCAACAGCACGCTTACCCTATCCTCCTGCGTCCCCCCATCGCTCAAACGATTCATAAGGTGGTACAGGAATATCAACCTGTTGTCCATCGCCTACGCTCTTCAGCCTCGGCTTAGGTCCCGACTAACCCTGAGTGGACGAGCCTTCCTCAGGAAACCTTAGGCATTCGGTGGATGAGATTCTCACTCATCTTTCGCTACTCATACCGGCATTCTCACTTCTAAGCGCTCCACCAGTCCTTACGGTCTAGCTTCAACGCCCTTAGAACGCTCTCCTACCACTGACATCATAGATGTCAATCCACAGCTTCGGTGATACGTTTAGCCCCGGTACATTTTCGGCGCAGAGTCACTCGACCAGTGAGCTATTACGCACTCTTTAAATGGTGGCTGCTTCTAAGCCAACATCCTGGTTGTCTAAGCAACTCCACATCCTTTTCCACTTAACGTATACTTTGGGACCTTAGCTGGTGGTCTGGGCTGTTTCCCTCTTGACTACGGATCTTATCACTCGCAGTCTGACTCCCAAGGATAAGTATTTGGCATTCGGAGTTTGTCTGAATTCGGTAACCCGATGGGGGCCCCTAGTCCAAACAGTGCTCTACCTCCAATACTCTTACCTTGAGGCTAGCCCTAAAGCTATTTCGGAGAGAACCAGCTATCTCCAAGTTCGATTGGAATTTCTCCGCTACCCACACCTCATCCCCGCACTTTTCAACGTGCGTGGGTTCGGGCCTCCATCCAGTGTTACCTGGACTTCACCCTGGACATGGGTAGATCACCTGGTTTCGGGTCTACGACCACATACTCTATCGCCCTATTCAGACTCGCTTTCGCTGCGGCTCCGTCTCTTCAACTTAACCTTGCATGTAATCGTAACTCGCCGGTTCATTCTACAAAAGGCACGCTATCACCCATTAATGGGCTCTAACTACTTGTAGGCACACGGTTTCAGGATCTATTTCACTCCCCTTCCGGGGTGCTTTTCACCTTTCCCTCACGGTACTGGTTCACTATCGGTCACTAGGGAGTATTTAGCCTTGGGAGATGGTCCTCCCTGCTTCCGACGGGATTTCTCGTGTCCCGCCGTACTCAGGATCCACTCAGGAGGGAACGAAGTTTCGACTACAGGGTTTTTACCTTCTGTGACTGGCCTTTCCAGACCTATTCATCTACCCCGTTCCTTTGTAACTCCATGTAGAGTGTCCTACAACCCCAAGAGGCAAGCCTCTTGGTTTGGGCTAATCCCGTTTCGCTCGCCGCTACTAAGGGAATCGCGTTTGCTTTCTCTTCCTCCGGGTACTTAGATGTTTCAGTTCCCCGGGTCTGCCTTCAGTTACTCTATGTATTCAAGTAACGATACTATCCCATTACGGATAGTGGGTTTCCCCATTCGGAAATCTCCGGATCAAAGCTTACTTACAGCTCCCCGAAGCATATCGGTGTTAGTCCCGTCCTTCATCGGCTCCTAGTGCCAAGGCATCCACCGTGCGCCCTTTCTAACTTAACTTGATTTGGCTAAAGATGTTACTCTTTACCCTAATTCTTCTATTTACATAGAGAATCTAAGATGGCGATTACTCGGTTTTATCTTGGTTTTTCTTCTATATGATTTAGTTTTCAAAGAACAATTTTATATCATGAGGAATTGCTCCCTCAAAACTGAACAACAAACTATCAACAATCTATGAATGGAATAAATCCATTTTTCCTTAGAAAGGAGGTGATCCAGCCGCACCTTCCGATACGGCTACCTTGTTACGACTTCACCCCAATCATCTATCCCACCTTAGGCGGCTGGCTCCCAGAAGGGTTACCCCACCGACTTCGGGTGTTACAAACTCTCGTGGTGTGACGGGCGGTGTGTACAAGGCCCGGGAACGTATTCACCGCGGCATGCTGATCCGCGATTACTAGCGATTCCAGCTTCATGTAGGCGAGTTGCAGCCTACAATCCGAACTGAGAATGGTTTTATGGGATTGGCTCGACCTCGCGGTTTTGCTGCCCTTTGTACCATCCATTGTAGCACGTGTGTAGCCCAGGTCATAAGGGGCATGATGATTTGACGTCATCCCCACCTTCCTCCGGTTTGTCACCGGCAGTCACCTTAGAGTGCCCAACTAAATGCTGGCAACTAAGATCAAGGGTTGCGCTCGTTGCGGGACTTAACCCAACATCTCACGACACGAGCTGACGACAACCATGCACCACCTGTCATCCTGTCCCCCGAAGGGGAACGTCCTATCTCTAGGATTGTCAGGAGATGTCAAGACCTGGTAAGGTTCTTCGCGTTGCTTCGAATTAAACCACATGCTCCACCGCTTGTGCGGGCCCCCGTCAATTCCTTTGAGTTTCAGCCTTGCGGCCGTACTCCCCAGGCGGAGTGCTTAATGCGTTTGCTGCAGCACTAAAGGGCGGAAACCCTCTAACACTTAGCACTCATCGTTTACGGCGTGGACTACCAGGGTATCTAATCCTGTTTGCTCCCCACGCTTTCGCGCCTCAGCGTCAGTTACAGACCAAAGAGTCGCCTTCGCCACTGGTGTTCCTCCACATCTCTACGCATTTCACCGCTACACGTGGAATTCCACTCTTCTCTTCTGCACTCAAGTCCCCCAGTTTCCAATGACCCTCCACGGTTGAGCCGTGGGCTTTCACATCAGACTTAAAGGACCGCCTGCGCGCGCTTTACGCCCAATAATTCCGGACAACGCTTGCCACCTACGTATTACCGCGGCTGCTGGCACGTAGTTAGCCGTGGCTTTCTGGTTAGGTACCGTCAAGGTACGAGCAGTTACTCTCGTACTTGTTCTTCCCTAACAACAGAGTTTTACGATCCGAAAACCTTCATCACTCACGCGGCGTTGCTCCGTCAGACTTTCGTCCATTGCGGAAGATTCCCTACTGCTGCCTCCCGTAGGAGTCTGGGCCGTGTCTCAGTCCCAGTGTGGCCGATCACCCTCTCAGGTCGGCTACGCATCGTCGCCTTGGTGAGCCGTTACCTCACCAACTAGCTAATGCGCCGCGGGCCCATCTGTAAGTGACAGCGTAAACCGTCTTTCAGCTTTCCTACATGAGTAGGAAAGGATTATCCGGTATTAGCTCCGGTTTCCCGAAGTTATCCCAGTCTTACAGGCAGGTTGCCCACGTGTTACTCACCCGTCCGCCGCTAACTTAAAAAGCAAGCTTTTTAAGTCCGCTCGACTTGCATGTATTAGGCACGCCGCCAGCGTTCGTCCTGAGCCAGGATCAAACTCTCCGATAAAGAGTAAGATTAGCTCATTGCTAAACTCTAGCTTTTGTTACTTGTTTTGTTTCTATAACGAAAGTTATAAAAACGATTATTGTTGACGTTTGTTTGTTCAGTTTTCAAAGAGCAATTTAATGTTGCTGTTAGGAGCAACTTTTATATAATAACACAGCATTTCACCGTGGTCAACTTCTACGAACAAACTTTTTTAAAAAAAGAAAGAATGTTTTTTTCGAATTAGCGACATCTACTAATATACCATTCGCATTCGTGGAAGTCAACTTCTTTTTAGAGGTTTCTACTAGTTGAAATGTTTTTCTATTCTACATAATAAACTCTCTTACAGCAATAGATAGTTCAACGTTAATAATTCCGATAAAAAAGAACAAGAACCAATATGGTTTTTGTTCTTTTAATTTAATATCATTTTTCCCCTGCGATCATTTAGTTCCTGCATTATTGCTTCTTTCTTTGAATTCCATAAATCTAAAGCATCATCTTCATTCATGTATTTACTAAAAGTTTTTAAAGCTTCCGGTTTCATCATCCAGTCTGTTAAAAATTCTACTCTTTTGATTTTACGTTTTGGTATATGACTGTTAACAAAATCTTGAATGGCATCATCTGAAGGATTTATCTCAATAATGTTTTTATCTATCTCATTCTTTAATTTGTACGTGATAAACCCTATTGGATTTTCTATTTTATGATCATCTCTAATTGACTCCATCACTTGAATTACATTTCTTTTCCCATAATTCAACCAACTTTGTATAGTTTTATTCGGAACTTTAACTCCTAAATCACTCGCCAAACTTTTAATATCTTTAATATCGTCTTTAGAAACAACAAAAAGATCATTTTCAAGTTCTTCTGTATCTAACACTGCATTTTGACTGGAATGAGATATCGGAATAGGTAAAGGTTGAATAATAGAATCTTTGGTTTTTATAAAGAATTTAATTTCTTTAACTGCCCTTCCTTGTTTTATCTCTTGAAATTCAAATGTGATATCTGATTTTTTATTTATCTGTTTTTGAGAAGGGAGTATTACACGCTGTTTAAAGTTTCCGTAAGCAGGATATATACTTGTTGCGCCCAACTTATGTCTTAGGTCCTCCATAGTGAGGGTTCTTTCTTGTAGACGTTCATATTGCTTAAGCAGTTCATATATCCTTATAGAATAATGCCCCTTTAGTTTACTTACGTTTTTTAAATGATACGATGTAAATTCCTTTTTCAACTCTAATAAATAAGGGGTAAGAAACTTATGTAGTGTAAGCTCGATTGTCCCCTTTTTATAGTTATAATCAGCTTGGGATAACCATTGAACTTGTACTAATCTTTCTTCGAATCTTATTTCATAAATTTTAGCTAACATATTCCTCGTAATTTCTTCTAGTTCCTTATACCTTGTATTACTGTTTCCGCCAATCAATTTTATGAAATCTTTGATTGTGAAAGTGTAAGATTGAAATTCCTTATCATTTGGTTGAACTAAACTAATAAGGGTTAAGATGATTTTTTGTTCTATCTCGTTTAATTTATATGCTGCTTCAATAAGCTGATTTGATTTCGTAATTAAGTTGTCTGCACTTATCTTGGATCCCATATTAAAACTCCTTTTTATTGATCATTCTAAAATATAACAAAAAACACAAATGAGAGTCTACTTGTGTTATATTTCAGAAAATTTAAAACACACACTCGATAAACGAAGTTTTTATTTTTTTAAAATATTCTTAATTACCAAAATAATAAAAAAACAAGTTTTTACAAATCTCTCTTGTTTTGATTGTTTTATCAATTATTTGTTTTAATTGTTTTAATTGTTTTAATTGTTTTAGGAGGTAAAAAACCCTTATGTATCAAGGGTTTGAGGGACCTAACTATAACAAAAACTGAGTGAACTATAACAAAAACTGAGTGAACTATAACAAAAACTGAGTGAACTATAACAAAAACTGAGTCACAACTATAACAAAAACTGAGTGAACTATAACAAAAACTGAGTGAACTATAACAAAAACTGAGTGAACTATAACACCTAATTTTTAGGTGTTATAGTTCACTTTTTTAGAGGATTTTCAATTAATTTCCTAGAAAGTATAAAAAAAGAAAGAAAAGAAGAAAGGAAGAAAGGAAGAAAAGAACGTTGGAAGAAGGAGGGATCATTTTTGGCGATTACAATTACTATGGGGATACAAAAAGGTGGTTGTGGAAAATCAACTACTGCAGGCATACTATCATATTTACTAAGTAGAGATGGTTATAAGGTGTTGGCAATCGATCTGGATTCTCAAGGGAACTTAACAGAACTATTATCTAATCAACCTTCCAATGAATTCATTGGAAAATCAGTACTAGAAGCTATGCAGAAACAAGATGTAAAAAAGTATATTCTACCTATAGAGAAAAATTTAGATTTGTTGCCTGCTACAAATTTTTTAGCTACATTCCCCAGGTGGATATATACCGGAAAGACTTATAAAGGCGATACAATTCCTTTTAAAGGAACTCCTAGTTTAATTCTAGATAAAAGTTTAGATGGAATCAGAAATGAGTATGATTTCATTATTATTGATACGCCACCTTCTTTATCAGAACAAACAACTAATGCCCTATGTGCTAGTGAGTATGTAGTGGTATTATTCGAGTGCTCTAACTGGTGCTATTCAGCAATACCTAACTTTATGGAGTCTGTCACAAGTGCTAAAAATCATGGTAATAGAAATACTGAAGTAATAGGGATTCTAAGAACATTGAATGACTTAAGAAGAAGTGATGCTAAGGCCTTTAATGAAATGATCACAGAGGATTACCCTGATGAAGTTTTTAAAACGGTTATTACTAGAAGAGCTCCTATTGGTCGTTTAGCCTTATATGGGTTTAATAAAAACTCAGAATTAAAGCAGGCTTTACTACAATATGAAGAATTTTATAAGGAGTTGATTAAACGTGTCCAAAGTAAACGATATAAAAAATATGAAACGTCTTCAGAAACAGATTACTCCTTCCCAGGCTCTCGCTGAAGAGATTAGTGAGGAAAAAGCTTCTACACTACAACTGATAAGAAAACGAGTCTCATTCGATTTACGAACAGACTTACATAAAGAGTTAAAAATGCAATCTTTATTACAAGAAAAAAACATCTATATATTAATTGAAGAAGCATTAGAGGACTATTTAAATAATATCGGTAAATAATTTGATGCATCCAAACTTGGGTACGTAAAATTATTTTTAATAGTAGTTAACATAATGCGTCTTATCCCAAGCAGCACCCCAAACAAAAGACGGAATCCGGCCATATTCGGGCAAATTCTGTCTTTTTCCCTTCGGGAAATAATCAAAAATGAAGACTATAATTCAAAAACACTATCTCTTTATTTCTTCTATTTCCTCCTGGATCCTATTCCATTATCTATTTGACATTCCAAACATTTTTGAAGCATGGACAATGCTTATAATGCTGTATGGAGTATCTATATGTCTATTTTCTTTGCTTATCTATCCTTTTAAAAAAAGAGCATAAGGAAACCTGATATCACCTTCTGATAAAAGGTGATGAATAGTCGGTGCCTATTAGGTTTCAAGGAGTTTAAATTGATATCACTTTTTGGCTCGGGAGATATAGTGTAGATATACCGTAATATCTCTAGAGATATAGTTGTATTCCAAAATTTTCATTGGATTTTTCCTGTCTTTGCACAAACAACGCTAAAAGATTTTTTTCTTTTAGCGTTGTTTCGAGTTGTGATATGGATACATTAGAACGATATATTTGCGCTTTATTGTCCAATTCTTTTCATCCTTTTTAAAAAGAAATATCTAATATCAGTTTTAAAATATAAAAAACGAATAGAATTTCCATTGTCGAACGTCTTTAGGCTTTTATATTCGATCTATAATACTGTCCTTTTTCTAAAAACGAACTTAACTAAGGGAAGTACCTAAAATCAGCTAAAATAGCCCCTGAAACGTTCTAAATCTGAATTCACTTTAAGCTTACCCATCGGTTGATGTTAACTTTAAAAAGACAATTAAATACTAAACAACCTATCCTAGTGTATCGTTAATAAAAGTTTTTTGTATTGCTTCTTCTAGTTCGAATTGTTCCATCCTGGATTTTGCATATCTTTTAGTAACATTTATATCTTTATGTCCAGCAAGTTTCGAGACAACTTCTAAGCCTATTCCTTTATCTATAAGCTTTTGACAAAAAGTATGTCTTAATTTATGCGGATGAACATTATACTTTTTCAACATATATTGAATCGATCTTTCTGTTAATCGTTCATTAGATTTTGAAGTAAATAAAGCATCCTCACTATAAAAAGAGTCACAGTATTTAAGAAGATATTTCTTAGCTTCTTCCGATAATGGAATATACCTTTCTTCACCAGTTAACCCATTTCTAACGGTTAATTGCCTTTTTCTAATATCAATATTCGACTTATTTAGAGAACATAATTCCGAAACTCTAATACCTGTATGAAGTAATAAGTAAACAATAGCTATATTTCTTTCGTGACCATCATTTTTCACTTCTTGAAGTAATTGATTGTATTCATAAGGAGTTAGTATTTCCAATTCTCCCTTTTTTTCTATAGGCATAACTTTAATATCTAAAGTTATTTCTGGACGTTTCAAGAACTTAGCAAACGTTCTAATAGAGCCAAGTATTTTATCGATAGTTATTGGACTTTTGCGCTGTTGCTCTAAAAAAGAGAGATAATCTTGAACATCTTTTTGAGATATATTCTCTAAATAAGTAGGATATTTGTAGAGCCAGTCTTGAAATTTTTTCATTTCACGTTGATAAGTAGTGACTGTATTAACAGATTTCCCTTCTGTTTCAAGCCAGTCTGCAAATTGACTAATAACATTAGATTTTTGCACTTTATCACCCCTAAATCCAGACTTGGTACTTACTTAATATCTTAATTCATAAGAGGAAAGAAGTAAACTTCCACGATAAAATCAAAAAAAAGGATAGTAGTCTAATGACTACTATCCTTTTCGGTGCCTGGCGACGTCCTACTCTCACAGGGGGAGAGCCCCCAACTACCATCGGCGCTGAGAAGCTTAACTTCCGTGTTCGGTATGGGAACGGGTGTGACCTTCTCGCTATCGCCACCAGACTATTATGTTTTTATGAGTTGTTCTCTCAAAACTAAATCCTATAGGAAGAAAAACACAAGAACCAAGTAATCTTTTTAGTTAAGTCCTCGATCTATTAGTATTTGTCAGCTCCACGTGTCACCACGCTTCCACCTCAAACCTATCAACCTGATCATCTTTCAGGGATC
>NZ_JBIRZD010000031.1:0-10095 GCF_044390505.1 Streptomyces sp. NPDC018947 | reverse complement strand
CCACCGCCGTCAGCGAATCAAAACCCATCTCCCGAAACGCCGACCCCACCGGCACATCCCCCACAGAACCAAAACCGAGAACAGACGCCACCTCGCCCCTGATCTCGTCCGCGATGGCCGCTATGGCCTGGCTCCGCGAAAGCCGCTTCAGCCGGCTCCGGACGCCGCCCGTCGCGGGTCCACGTCCCCGGCGGTTGCGGGGCGATCCGTCGCGCACCAGCTCGCGCAGCACCTGCGGCACGGCCGTCGCGGCTTCCCAGGCGCGCCAGTCCCAGCGGGCGGCCATCGTCACGGCGTCGGGCACCTCCCGCGCCGCGCCGAGCAACGCCGTCCCTTCGGAGGCGGACAGTCCGGTGACTCCGCCGCGGGACATCCGGGCCACGTCGCCCTCGCTCAGCTCACCGGCCATGCCGCCAGTGACGTCCCACAGGCCCCACGCCACCGACTGGCCCACCAGTCCGCGCGCCCGACGGGCCTGCACGAGGCCGTCCAGGAACCCGTTCGCCGCCGCGTAGTTCGCCTGGCCCGGTGAACCGATCACACCGGCCAGTGACGAGAAGAGCAGGAAGAACGACAGGTCCAGCTCACGGGTCAAGGTGTGCAGCCACCACGCGCCGCCCGCCTTGCCCTCCATCACCGTGCCGACCTGCTCCGGCGAGAGGGAGCCCACCACGCCGTCGTCCACCACTCCGGCCGCGTGCACCACACCCGTCAACGGGTGACCGGCCCCGACGGCGGCGAGCGCCTTCTCCGCACCGGCCCGGGACGACACATCCGCCGCCACCACCTGGACCTCGGCACCCAGCCCCCTCAACCGCTCCACACGCTCCACCGCCGGGCCGACGAGGCCCGCGAGACCACGACGGCCCACCAGAACCAGATGCCGCACACCACACACCGACACCAGCCACTCGGCCACCAACCCACCCAGCACGCCCGTGCCACCGGTCACCAGCACCGTCCCGTCCGGATCGGTCGGGACGGGCAGCGTCAGGACGTTCTTGCCGACGTGCCGGGCCTGGCTGAGGTGGCGGAACGCGGCGGGCGCCCGGCGCACGTCCCACACCGTCATCGGCAGCAGCGTGAGCCGCCCCGCGGCGAACAGTGCCAGCAGCTCGGAGAGCATGTCCCCGATCTGGGCGGCCTCGGGTTCGGAGAGGTCGAAGGTGCGGTAGCGGATCCCGGACGGGAGTGAAGCGGCGTCCCGGACGTCGGTCTTGCCCATCTCGATGAACCGTCCGCCGCGCGGCAGCAGTGCGAGCGAGGCGTCCACGAACTCGCCCGCCAGCGAGTTCAGCACCACGTCCATCCCCGCGCCGCCGGTCGCGTCGAGGAACGCCGTGCGGAACCCGAGGTCGCGGGAGGAGGCGATGCGGTCCTCGGACAGCCCGAGCGCCCGCAGGGTGCCCCACTTGGAGGGGTGCGCCGTCGCGAAGACGTCCGCCCCGAGATGCCGCGCGAGCTGGATCGCCGCCATGCCGACACCGCCCGCACCCGCGTGGATCAGCACCCGCTCCCCGGAGCGCAGGTCGGCGAGCCGCACCAGCGAGTAGTACGCCGTCAGGAAGGCCACCGGCACGGATGCCGCCTCGGCAAACGACCACTCCGAGGGGATGGGCACGACGGTCCGCGCGTCGGCCACCACCACGTCGCCGAACGACTCGGGTATCAGGCCCATGACGCGGTCCCCGACGGCCAGTCCGGTGACGTCCGGCCCGATCTCGGTGACCACCCCGGCGGCCTCGCTGCCCAGCGTGGCCTCTTCCGGATACATGCCCAGCGCGATCAGTACGTCGCGGAAGTTCAGGCCCGTGGCACGTGTCGACAGCCGGACCGTTCCCGGCGCCGGCGGCGCGGCGGCCTCCGGATGCGGGACCGCCGTCAGTTCCGTCAGCGTGCCACCGGGCCCCGTCGTCAGCCGCCACGGGCCCCGCTCGGGAAGCCGCAGCCGGTCGGACTCGTCGAGGTCCCCGAGAGCCGGCGCGATCACCTCGCCTCCGCGCACCGCAAGCTGGTCGAGGCCGCTGGACAGTACCGCGGTCAGCGGCAGCGCGCGGAGAGCGTCCTCCTTGGCGCGGGCGTCCCGCGGGTCGAGGTCCAGGAGGACGAACCGGTCCGGGTTCTCCGTCTGGGCGGACCGGACCATCCCCCAGATCGCGGACATGGCGGGGTCCACCGGGGACACCGGCTCCTCGGTGGTCACCGCGCCCCGGGTGAGCACCAGCAGCCGGGCGTCGGTCAGGTGGGGCGAGGCGAGGAACGCCTGCACCTCGGCCAGCAGCCGCACGAGGACCGCCTCGGCGCGCGCGGCTCCCTCGTCGGTGTCGCGGGTCCCGCCCCATGCGCCGGCGCAGGACAGCACCACCAGTGAGGGAGACGCGACTCCGTCCTCAAGCGCCTCGTTCAGCGCGGTCAGGTCCGCGTGACCGCCCACGTCGCTCCCGACCAGCACCCATTCCGGTGCCGGGCCGGCGTCGCCGTCGGCGGTCAGCTCGGGAACGGGCGTCCACCGCATCCGCAGGAGACGGGCGGCGGAGGCCGGGGAGCCCGCAAGACTCTCCTGGCTGATCGGCCGGAAGGCGAGGGAATCGACGGTGACGACGGGGCGTCCGGTCGGGTCGACGGCCTCGACGGTGACGCCGTCGGCGCCGCGACGCAGCCGGGCGTGCAGGGTCCGCGCACCGGTGGCATGCACGGTGACGCCGGTGAACGCGAACGGAAGCCCGCGCTCACCCGTGCCGTCGGCGGCGGCGAGGGCGTGGAGCGCGGCGTCGAGCAGGGCCGGGTGCAGCGCGAAGCCGGAAGGGTCGTCCGGCAGCACGACCTCGGCGTAGACGTCCTCGCCGTCCACCCAGACCTGCTTCAGCCCCTGGAAGACCGGGCCGTAGTCGAACCCGGCGTCGGACAGCCCCGCGTAGATCCCTTCCCCCGACGCCGCCTCGCCTGCCGGAGGCCACGTCCAGGCCGGATCAGCGACCTCGGCCGCCTCGGTCAGGGCTCCGGTGCCGTGCCGGGTCCACTCACCGTCCTCGCCGTCCCGGCGCGAATGGACGCCGACCGCCCGCTGTCCGTGCTCGTCGGGTTCGTCCACCACGATCTGGACCGTCACACCCGGACCGTCCTCGGGCAGCACCAGCGGCGTATGGAGGGTCAGCTCCTCGACCCGCGCACACCCCACCTGGAGGCCGGCATGCGCCACCAGGTCGACGAACGCGGTACCCGGCAGCACGACCACACCGGACACGGCATGGTCGGCGATCCAGGGCTGCGCCGACACCGACAGCCGGCCCGTCAGCACCACACCGCCACCGGCGAGCGACACCTGCGCGCCCAGCAACCGGTGACCCGCGACCGCCAGTCCAGCCCCGGTGAGCGAACCCCCGGCCGTGCCCATGGACCCCGCCACCCAGTAGCGGCGGCGCTGGAAGGCGTACGTCGGCACCTCCACCGGCTGAGACGTCCGGGGAACCCAACGGTCCCAGTCCACCTCGACGCCGTGCACGTGGAGGCGGGCCAGACCTGTCAGCAGGCCGGTGACCTGGTCACGGTCACGCCGCATGAAGCTCGCCACCGCCTCACCCTCACGCTCCGCCATCGCGGCGGAGAGAGCGGGCTGCGGGCCGACCTCCGCCCAGATCCGCGCGCCCAACTCCCGCGCCTTGTCCACCGCGTCGGCGAAACGCACGGGCCGGCGTACGTGCTCCACCCAGTACTCGGCACTGCCGAAGCCGGCACCCGCGAGTTCCCCACTCACCGTCGAGACGATCGGGATACAGGGCTCAGCAACCTCCACACCCGCGATCGCAGCAGCGAAGTCCTCCAACATCGGATCCATGAGAGGGGTGTGGAAAGCATGGCTCACCGGCAGCCACCGCGTCCGCACCCCCTCGGCGTCCAATTTCCCGACCAGGCCGCGCACCGCGTCCGCCTCACCGGCCAGCACCACCGACTCCGGTGCGTTCACCGCGGCCACCCACACACCCGCAAGGCCCTCGATCCGCTCCCGGATCTCCTCCGCAGGGGCGGCCACCGAGACCATCACCCCGTCACCCGCGAGCCGCTGCATCAACGTGCCGCGCACACAAGCCAGCCGCACCGCGTCGGGCAGGGTGAGCACGCCCGCGGCGACAGCCGCGCTGATCTCACCGACCGAATGCCCCACCAGCACATCAGCGCGCAGGCCGTGCTCGGCCAGCACCCGCCAGAGCCCCACCTCCAGCGCCACCAACCCCACCTGGGCAAACACCGTCCGATCGAGCAGATCACCCCGACCGCCCTCACCGAACAACACCGGACGCAGCGGTTCGGGTAACAACTCATCGGCGACTGCACAGACTTCGTCCACCACACCGGCGAACGACTCGAACCGCTCGTAGAGCTGCGCACCCATCCCCGCGAACTGGGACCCCTGCCCGGTGAACAACACCGCCGTCTTCCCCGCCACCGGAGTACCGGTCACCAGCCCCTCAGCGGAGACGCCCTCGGCCAGCGCATCGAGCCCTGCGACCAGCTCCGCGACATCCGCACCCACGACCACTGCACGGTCCTCCAACACCGCACGACCGGCCAACACCGCACCCACACCCGCGACATGCACGTCCCCACGGCCACGCACGAACTCCGCAAGCCGCGCCGCCTGCCCGCGCAGACCCGCCGCCCCCCGGCCCGACACCACCCACGGCACCGGACCCGACACCTCCACAACAGGCTCGGGCCCGTCGCCGGCCTCGGGTGCCTCCTCCAGGATCACGTGCGCGTTCGTACCGCTCACGCCGAACGACGAAACCCCCGCCCGACGCAATCGCCCCTCCCCCGGCCACGCCACCGGCTCCGTCAGCAGACGCACCTCACCCGCGGACCAGTCCACGTGCGGCGACGGCTCGTCCACGTGCAACGTCCGCGGCAGCAGGCCGTGCCGCATCGCCATCACCATCTTGATCACACCAGCCACACCCGCGGCGGACTGCGTATGCCCGATGTTCGACTTCACCGACCCCAGCCACAACGGCCGATCCACCGGCCGCTCCTGCCCATACGTCGCCAGCAGCGCCTGCGCCTCGATCGGGTCACCCAAAGTCGTACCCGTGCCATGCGCCTCGACGACATCCACCTCGCCTGCACCCAGACCGGCGTTCGCCAGCGCCTGCCGGATCACCCGCTGCTGCGACGGACCGTTCGGCGCCGTCAGGCCATTCGAGGCACCGTCCTGATTGACCGCCGAACCCCGCATCACCGCCAGCACCCGATGACCATTGGCCACCGCATCGGACAACTTCTCCAGCAGCACCAGACCGACGCCCTCACCCCAGCCCGTGCCGTCCGCCGCAGCCGCGAACGGCTTGCAGCGGCCGTCGGGCGCCAGCCCCCTCTGCCGGCTGAACTCCACGAACGCACCCGGCGTCGACATCACCGCGACGCCACCCGCGAGCGCGAGGCCGCACTCGTCCGCGCGCAGCGCCTGCGCCGCCAGATGGAGGGCCACCAACGAGGACGAGCACGCCGTATCAACGGTCACCGCCGGGCCCTCCAGCCCGAGCACATAGGCAAGCCGGCCCGAGACCACGCTCGCCGCGTTCCCGGTCAGGAAGTAGCCCTCGCTGCCCTCGCCCGCGTGGTCGGCGAACGTGCCGTAGTTCTGCGCCGACGCTCCCACGAACACGCCCGTACTGGTGCTGCGCAGGGTGGACGCGTCGATACCCGCGCGTTCGATCGCCTCCCACGAGCACTCCAGGACGAGCCGCTGCTGCGGGTCCATCGCCAGCGCCTCACGCGGACTGATCCCGAAGAAGCCGGCGTCGAACTCACCCGCGTCGTGGACGAAGCCGCCGGCCGCCGTGTACGAGGTGCCCGGCCTGTCCGGGTCGGTGTCGAACAGCGTGTCGAGGTCCCAGCCCCGGTCCGTCGGGAAGTCGGAGATCGCGTCGCCTCCGGCGGCAACGAAGTCCCACAGGTCCTCGGGCGAGCGGACTCCACCTGGGAACCGGCAGCTCATGCCCACGATGGCGATCGGGGCGTGACGCTCGGCCTCCAGACTCTCCAGACGCCGGCGCGTCTCGTGCAGGTCAGTGGTGACGAACCGCAGGTAGGACCGGAGCTGTTCCTCGTTAGCCATTTCGTGAGCCTTCCTCACAGCGGTGATGCAGACAGGCGGTCAGGGGTCTTAGGAGCGCTTGAACCGCTTGTCGATGAAGTCGAAGATCTCCTCGTCGCTCGCCGAATCGAGCTGCGCGCTCATGTCCTCGGCATCGCGCGAGGTGCTGTCGCAGGAGTCCAGGAGTTCCCGGAGCCGCTGCGCCACCCGCTTGCGTACGGCATCGTCCTCGGCGACCTCCGCCAAGGTCTCCGCGAGCCGGTCGATATCGCCGAACACCCGGGAGGACGGCGGTACGTCCGGGGCCGCCCCGAGCAGTTCGGCGCCGAGGTGCTCGGCGAGGATCCTCGGGGAGGGGTGGTCGAACGCCACGGTGGTCGGCAGGTGCAGGCCGGTCGCGGCGTTGAGCCGCTTGCGCAGCTCGACGGAGGCAATGGAGTCGAAACCCATGTCCCTGAAGGCCCGTTCGGGCTCGATGGCGTCCGGGCTGCTGTGGGACAGCACCCGGGCCGCCTCCGCGCACACCAGCGTGGACAGCAGATCGAGGCGGTCGGCGGTGTCCAGCCCGTCCAGGCGGGACACCAGCCCGGGAGCGTTGTCCGCGTCCTGCTGGTCCGCTGCGGCGGTGATCTGCCGGGCTTCGGGCAGGTCCTCGATGAGCGGACGGCGCCGGGCCATGGTGAAGGCGGGCACGAACCGGTCCCAGTCCACGTCCGCCACGGCCACGAACGTGTCGTCCCGCCCGAGCGCCTCGTGCAACGCCGCCACGGCGAGGTCGGGTGCCATGGGGCGCAGGCCGAGCCGGGTCAGCCGCGAACCGACCTCGCCTGCGCCCATGCCCTCGCCGTCCCACAGTCCCCAAGCGACTGACGTCACGGATCGGCCGGCCGCGCGCTGGCGCTCCGCCAGGGCGTCGAGGTACGCGTTCGCGGCGGCGTAGGCACCCTGCCGGGCACCGCCCCAGACCCCGGCGTTCGACGAGAACAGCACCAGCCGCTCGAACGCGCCGCCGGCCAGCTGCTCCGCCAGCGCCTCCGCGCCCCCCACTTTCGCCGCGAGCACGTCTTCGAGGTCTGCGGCGGTGAGGTCCGTGAGCGCCGCGTCCTGGGACACCCCGGCGGCGTGGATGACGGTGGTGACCGGTGGGTGACCGGTGCCGTCCAGGACCTCGGCGAGCTGCCCCGCATCGGTGATGTCACAGGCCCTGACCGTGGTCGGGGTGCCCGCCGCGCTCAGCTCCTCGGCCAGCTCGACCGCACCGGGAGCCCCGGTCCCCGACCGGCTGACCAGAACCAGATGCTCCGCCCCGTTCCGGGCCAGCCACCGCGCCAGATGCGAACCGAGCGCACCCGTCCCCCCGGTCACCACCACCGTGCCACCCGGCCTCCACCCCTCCCCACGACCGGACGACGCCGGGGCACGCCGCAACCGGCGCGCGAACACACCGGCCGGCCCGACGGCCAACTGGTCCTCCACCTCCTGCGCCAGCGCCCCACACACCAGCTCACCCGCACCCGCGCACCAGCTACCCGGCAGATCCACCAAACCGCCGTAATGACCGGGATGCTCCAGACCGAACACCCGCCCCAGCCCCCACACCGCAGCCGACACCGGGTCAGGAACCGTGCCGGCCCCGGGCACGGCCACCGCACCACGGGTCAACACCCACAACCGCGCACCCTCCCGCTCCACGACCGCCTGCATCACCGCCACCACGGCCGCCAGGACGACCGAGTGACTCCGGTCCGACCTGGTCGCCAGGTAGGCGACGTGCTCGGCATCTGCCAGCAGCTTCGTCACGCGCTCGCGGTCGAGGTCGTGCTCGGCAGGCAGTACCAGTACGGAGACCTGGGCACCGGCCTGCTCCAACGCCCGCCGCACATCACCGGCTTCGGTCTCGTCATGGCACACCATCAGCCACTTACGGGGCAGCCCACCCGCCTGCTGGGCAGCCAACGGCGTCCACCCCACGGAGTAGCGCCACGCGTCGGTCTCGGAGACGCCGCCCGCCGCCACGGCGGGTGCCTCCATCCAGTACCGCTGACGCTGGAAGGCGTACGTGGGCAGCGCCACCGGCTGCGCCTCGGGCAGCAGTGCGCGCCACGCCACCGGCAGACCGGCGGCCCAGGCCGTACCCAGGCTGGTCAGGAGCTGTGCGGTCTCGGGCTGGTCGCGGCGCAGGGTGTGCAGCACCCGGCCGTCGGTGACGATCTGCTCCATCGCCAACGACAGCACCGGATGCGGACCGACCTCCACGAACACCTGCGGACCCGCGTCCCGCAACCGCCGCACCACATCGGCGAACAGGACCCGCTCCCGCAGGTTCCGATACCAGTACGCGGCGTCGAGCCGCCCCTCGGGAACCGGCGCACCCGTCACCGTCGACACCAGCTCCGGACCCGGACCGCCCAGGTCCACGACCCCGGCCAGCTCCTCACGCAGCCGGTCCTCCACGGCCTCCACCTGCGCGTGGTGGGACGCGTAGTCCACCTCGATGCGGCGCGTCCGTACCCCCACCTCGTCCAACCGGGCGCACAACCCGGCAACCTCCTCGGGCGGACCGCTCACCACGATCTGCCCCGGCGCGTTCACCGCCGCCACCGTGACGCCCGAAGGCAGGTACGCCTCCGCCTCCTCCGGGTCCAGCGCGATCGAGGCCATCGCGCCCCGGCCGGCCAGCTCCCGCAGCGCACGCGACCGCAGCGCGACGACCCGGGCACCGTCCTCAAGACTCAGCCGGCCCGCGACCACCGCGGCCGCGATCTCACCCTGCGAATGACCCACCACCGCGTCCGGCACCACACCCGCCGCACGCCAGACCTCCGCCAGCGACACCATCACCGCCCACAGCACCGGCTGGACCACATCCACCCGGCCCACCCACGCCTCATCCGAACCGGTCAGAACCTCGACCAACGACCAGTCCACGAACGGCGCCAACGCCCGCTCGCACACAGCCATCCGCTCGGCGAACACCGGCCACGAACCCAACAGTTCACGGCCCATCCCCACCCACTGACCACCCTGACCCGGGAACACGAACACCACGTCCGAGCCGGGCATCACCGCATCGATGACCACGCCCTCGGACGACTCCCCGGCCGCCACCGCGTCCAGACCGGACAGCAATGCCGCAACATCCCCGCCGGTCACCACGGCCCGCTGCTCCAGACCGGCTCGGTGCGCCAGCCCCACGGCCGTGCCCGTCAGCCACGGACCCTCGACCGCACCCGATGCCTGCTGGGCTCGTACGAAGCTTGCCAACTGTGCCGCCTGGCCGCGCAGACCGGCCTCGTCGCGACCCGACACCACCCACGACACAAGCGTTTCGCCCAGCGGCACCGCCGTCTCCGGCTCCTTCGCAGCCGTCTCGACAGCGGGCGGCTCCTCCAGGATCACGTGCGCGTTCGTACCGCTCACCCCGAACGAGGACACGCCCGCCCGGCGCGGATGCCCATTGGCATGCCAGGCCACCGGCTCGGTCAGCAGACGCACGTCACCGGTCGTCCAGTCCACGTGCGGTGACGGCTCGTCCACGTGCAGGGTGCCGGGAAGCTGCCCGTGCCGCATGGCCATCACCATCTTGATCACACCGGCCACGCCCGCGGCGGCCTGCGTGTGCCCGATGTTGGACTTCACCGAGCCCAGCCACAGCGGACGGTCCTCCGGCCGATCCTGGCCGTACGTCGCCAGCAGCGCCTGCGCCTCGATGGGATCGCCCAGCCTCGTACCGGTGCCGTGTGCCTCCACCACGTCCACTTCGCCGGCGGCAAGCCCCGCGTTGGCCAGTGCCTGCCGGATCACCCGCTGCTGCGACGGACCGTTCGGTGCCGTCAGGCCGTTCGACGCGCCGTCCTGGTTGACCGCCGAACCCCGCACCACGGCCAGCACCCGATGACCGTTACGGCTAGCGTCCGACAGCCGCTCCAGCACCAGCACCCCCGCACCCTCACCCCACCCCGTACCATCCGCAGCCGCCGCGAACGCCTTGCAACGCCCATCCG
>NZ_JBIRZD010000030.1:0-10293 GCF_044390505.1 Streptomyces sp. NPDC018947 | reverse complement strand
CGCCTGCCGCTCGCGTACAAAGCCCGCCAGTCGCGCAGCCTGCCCCCGCAGACCGGCATCACCCCGGCCCGACACCAACCACGGCACCGGACCCGACACCTCCACCGGTGAGAGGTCAACGGCCTCCACCGCAGGTGGCTCCTCCAGGATCACGTGCGCGTTCGTACCGCTCACGCCGAACGAGGACACGCCCGCCCGACGCACCCGCCCCTCCCCCGGCCACGCCACCGGCTCGGTCAGCAGTCGCACGTCACCGGCGGACCAGTCCACGTGCGGCGACGGCGCATCCACGTGCAGCGTCTCGGGTAGCTGCCCGTGCCGCATCGCCATCACCATCTTGATCACCCCGGCCACGCCCGCGGCGGACTGCGTATGCCCGATGTTCGACTTCACCGACCCCAGCCACAACGGCCGATCCACCGGCCGCTCCTGCCCATACGTCGCTAGCAGCGCCTGCGCCTCGATTGGGTCACCCAAAGTCGTCCCCGTGCCATGCGCCTCGACGACATCCACCTCACCGGCGCCCAGACCGGCGTTCGCCAACGCCTGCCGGATCACCCGCTGCTGCGACGGACCGTTCGGCGCCGTCAGACCGTTCGACGCACCGTCCTGATTGACCGCCGAACCCCGCATCACCGCCAGCACCCGATGACCATTGGCCACCGCATCGGACAACTTCTCCAGCAGCACCAGCCCGACGCCCTCACCCCAGCCCGTGCCGTCCGCCGCAGCCGCGAACGGCTTGCACCGCCCGTCGGGAGCCAAACCCCGCTGGCGGCTGAACTCCACGAACGCACCCGGCGTCGACATCACCGTCACACCACCGGCCAGCGCCAGCGAGCACTCACCGGCCCGCAGCGCCTGCGCCGCCAGATGGAGGGCCACCAGCGACGACGAGCACGCCGTGTCCACGGTCACCGCCGGGCCCTCCAGCCCGAACACGTACGCCAGCCGGCCCGAGACCACGCTCCCGGTGGAGCCGGTCAGGAAGTAGCCGTCGGAGGCGTCCGCGTGGCTGCCGTAGCCCTGGAAGCCCGCGCCCACGAAGACGCCGGTGGAGCTGGTCCGGAGGGCGGTGAGGTCAAGGCCCGCGCGTTCGAACAACTCCCACGCGGACTCCAGCAGCAGCCGCTGCTGCGGGTCCATGCTCAGCGCTTCGCGCGGGCTGATCCCGAACAGCTCGGCGTCGAAGTCGGCCGCGTCCTCGACGAAGCCACCCTCGCGGGCGTACGTCTTGCCCGGCCGGCCGGGCACCGGGTCGTACAGTTCGTCGATCGCCCAGCCACGGTCCGGCGGAAACGCCGCGATGGCGTCCCTCCCGTGCGCCACCAGCTCCCACAGGTCCTCGGGGCTGCGCACCCCGCCCGGAAGCCGGCAGCTCATGCCCACGACGGCGATCGGCTCGTGCTCGCCCGACTCGTACCGCAGGAGTCGTTCCCGCGTCTGCTTCAGCTCACCGGTTACCCGCTTGAGGTAGTCGAACAGCTTGTCCTGGTCCGTCATCACATCTCCATCGCCGGAATCGAAGGGGGCTGGTCGCGGTCAGCGCTGACCCAGCTCCTTGTCGATGAAGTCGAATACTTCGTCGGGGGTCGCGGACTCGAACTGCTGGGCGCCGGTGTCCCGATGGCCTTGCTCGTCACCGTCGTCACGCCACTTCTCCAGCAGGGACTGGAGGCGGAGGGTGATGCGTGCCTTCTCGCGGCCGTCGGCCTGCCGCATCCGCAGCAGCGCGTTCTCCAGCCGCTCGATCTGCGCGAGCGGCGAGGCGGCGGGCTCGGAGCCGTCCGGGAACATCGCTCCGCGCAGGTAGGTCACCACAGCGCCCGGCGTCGGGTGGTCGAACACCAGGGTGGCGGGCAGCTGCAGGCCGGACAGCTTCCGCAGCCGGTTGCGCACCTCGACGGCCGTCACCGAGTCGAACCCGAGCTCACGGAAGGCACGCTGCTCCGCGACGGCCTCGGGGCTCCGGAGTTCGAGAACCTTCGCGGCCTCCTGCCGCACGATGGCCAGCAGCTCGGCGTACTGGTCGTCGGGGTTCAGCTCGACGAGGCGGTCCCGCAGCGACCGCGCGTCGTCACCCGGCGCCTCGGCGGTCGCCGTGTCGGTGTCCCGGGCCAGCCGCCGGACCTCGGGCAGGTCCTCGATGAGCGGGCGGCGCCGGGCCACGGTGTACGTGGGGACGAACCGCTCCCAGTCCACGTCGGCCACGGCCACGAACGTCTCGTCGAGGGTGAGCGCCTCGTGCAGCGCCGCGACGGCGAGGTCGGGCGCCATCGGACGGATGCCCACCCGGGACAGGTACTCCTCGCCGTCGCCCTCCGCCATGCCTCCGCCGCCCCACAGGCCCCAGGCGATCGAGGTCGCCGGGCGGCCCTGAGCGCGCATCCGCTCAGCCACCGCGTCGAGGTAGGCGTTGGCGGCCGCGTAAGCGCCGTGCAGTCCGCTTCCCCAGACGCCGGAATTGGAGGAGAACAGCACCAGGTTGTCGACCGGGTGGTCGTTGAGGGCCGCGAGGAGGTTCTGTGTGCCGGTTACCTTCGCCCGCAGCAGCTCCGCGAACGCGGCGGGGTCGGACTCCCGCAGCGTGGTGCGCTGCGGTACACCGGCGGCGTGGATGACGGTGGTGATGGGCGGGTGGTCGTCGTCGCCGAGCAGGTCGGCCACCTGCTGGGGGTCGGCGATGTCGCAGGCGACGACGGTGGTAGGGGTCCCCTGGCTCGTCAGCTCGCGGGCCAGGTCACCCGCGCCGGGCGCGTCCGGCCCCGTACGGCTGACCAGGACGATCTGCTCGGCGCCGTGGCGGGCCAGCCAGCGGGCCAGATGGGCGCCGAGCGCGCCTGTGCCTCCGGTGATCAGCGCCGTGCCACTCGGCTTCCACTCCCGGCCGCCGCGCGGCGGTGCCGGAGCGTGCTGGAGGCGACGTGCGAACACGCCGGCCGTGCGGAGGGCGATCTGGTCCTCGACCGGCTCGGCCAGCGCGGCGGCCAACTGTCCGCCGGTACGGGGCTGCCAGGTGGCGGGCAGGTCGATCAGGCCGCCGTAGTGGTCGGGGTGTTCGAGGCCGAACACCCGGCCAAGCCCCCACACCGCCGCCGACACCGGATCGGGAGGCGTGCCGGTCCCGGGTGCGGTCACCGCACCACGGGTCAGCACCCACAGGCGCGCACCTTCCTGCTCCACGACGGCCTGCATGACCGCCAGCACGGCCGCCAGCCCGGCGGACAGGTCCGGGTGGTCCGGATGGTTGCGGTCGAACCCGGCCGGCAGACAGGCGATGTGCTCGGCACCCGCCAGCAGCTTGGCCACGGTGGCGCGGTCGAGGTCCTGATCGCCAGGCAGTACCCGCACGTCGACCTGGGCACCAGCCTGCTCCAGCGCCTCCCTCATCTCCACGGCTTCGGCGCTGTCGCGGTGGCACAGCAGCAGCCACCGTCGGTGCAGTCGCTCGGCGTACTGGGCGGCGAGCGGTGTCCAGCCCACGCGGTAGCGCCACGCGTCGCTCGCGGAGGCGCTCGCTGTCGGCGCGACGTTCGCCGCGGCGACGGGCGCGTCCATCCAGTACCGCTGACGCTGGAAGGCGTAGGTGGGCAGGGCCACCGGCCGTACGCTGGGCAGCAGTTGGCGCCACGCCACCGGCAGACCGGCGGCCCACGCAGCGCCCAGGCTGGTCAGGAGCTGTGCGGTCTCGGGCTGGTCGCGGCGCAGGGTGTGCAGCACCCGACCCTCGCTGTCGGCCAGGACGGTCGACAGGGCGAGCCCGAGCACCGGGTGGGGGCCCATCTCGATGAACAGACCATGGCCGTGGGCGTGCGCGGCCCGGACCGCCGTATCGAACAGCACCGGCTGGCGCAGGTTCCGGTACCAGTACCCGGCGTCCAGATCGTCACCGTCCACCAGTTCCCCGGTGACGGTCGACCACATCGCCACCTCGCCGTCACGCGAGGACAACCCCTCTAGCCCGGCCCGCAGTTCCTCCGCGATCCGCTCCACCTGCGCGTGATGCGACGCGTAGTCCACCTCGATACGACGAGCGCGCACCCCTGCCTCGTCCAACCGGGCGCACAACCCGGCAACCTCCTCGGGCGGACCGCTCACCACGATCTGCCCCGGCGCGTTCACCGCCGCCACCGTGACGCCCGGGGGCAGATACGCCTCCGCCTCCTCCGGGTCCAGGGCGATCGAGGCCATCGCGCCCCGGCCGGCCAGCTCCCGCAGCGCACGCGACCGCAGCGCGACGACCCGGGCACCGTCCTCAACACTCAACCGGCCCGCCACCACCGCGGCCGCGATCTCACCCTGCGAATGACCCACCACCGCGTCCGGCACCACACCCGCCGCACGCCAGACCTCCGCGAGCGACACCATCACCGCCCACAACACCGGCTGGACCACATCCACCCGGCCCACCCACGCCTCATCCGAACCGGTCAGAACCTCGACCAACGACCAGTCCACGAACGGCGCCAACGCCGCCTCGCACACAGCCATCCGCTCGGCGAACACCGGCCACGAACCCAACAGTTCACGACCCATCCCCACCCACTGACCACCCTGACCGGGGAAGACGAAGACGATTCCGGGGTCCGCCGTGGCCGGCGGCGACTGCTCGGCCGCGGCCAGCTCGTCGAGGCCCGCCAGGAGTTCCTCCACGTCCGCGCCGACCACCACGGCCCGCTGCTCCAGACCAGCCCGACCGGCCAGCCCCACCGCCACACCCGTCAGCCACGGACCGTCGACCGCACCCGACGCCTGCTGAGCACGGACGAATCCCGCCAGCCGCGCGGCCTGCGCACGCAGACCCGCCTCACCACGACCCGACACCACCCACGGCACAAGAGTTTCGCCCAGCGGCGCCGACGTCTCCTGCTCCTCCGCAGCCGTCTCGACAGCGGGCGGCTCCTCCAGGATCAGGTGGACGTTGGTGCCGCTGACGCCGAAGGACGAGACGCCTGCCCGTCGCGGATGGCCGTTGGCCTGCCACGGCACCGGTTCCGTCAGCAGGCGTACCTCGCCCGTCGACCAGTCCACGTGCGAGGACGGTGTGTCGGCGTGCAGCGTGGCCGGGAGCCGGCGGTGCCGCATCGCCATCACCATCTTGATCACACCGGCCACGCCGGAGGCGGCCTGCGTGTGCCCGATGTTCGACTTGACGGAGCCCAACCACAGCGGGCGGTCCTCCGGCCGGTCCTGCCCGTACGTGGCCAGCAGGGCCTGCGCCTCGATGGGGTCGCCGAGCTTGGTTCCCGTGCCGTGCGCCTCCACGACGTCGACCTCGCCGGCATCGACGTGCGCGTTGGCCAGTGCCTGCCGGATCACCCGCTGCTGCGACGGACCGTTCGGTGCCGTCAGGCCGTTCGACGCGCCGTCCTGGTTCACCGCGGAGCCCCGCACCACGGCCAGCACCTGGTGGCCGTTCGCCACCGCGTCCGACAGCCGCTCCAGCAGCACCAGACCGACACCCTCGGCCATGCCCATGCCGTCCGCGTCGGCGGAGAACGACCGGCACCGGCCGTCCGGCGACAGCGCGCCCTGCTTGCTGAACGCGACGAGGGCGCCCGGCGACCCCATGACGGCGACGCCTCCGGCGAGCGCCAGCGAGCACTCGCCCAGCCGAAGTGCCTGCGCCGCAAGGTGCAGGGCCACCAACGACGACGAGCACGCCGTGTCGACCGTCACCGCGGGCCCCTCCAGACCGAAGCTGTACGCGATCCGGCCGGACAGGACGCTGGACGCACCGCCGGTGAGCAGATGTCCCTCGGAGCCCTCCGGAGCGGCGGTCACGTTCGCGCCGTAGTCCTGGTAGTTGGAGCCGACGAAGACACCCGTCGGGGTCCCCGCCAGCGACTCCGGGTCGATTCCGGCGCGTTCGAACGCCTCCCACGCGGACTCCAGCAGCAGCCGCTGCTGCGGGTCCATCGCACGGGCCTCGCGGGGACTGATGCCGAAGAACTCCGGGTCGAAGAGGGCCGCGTCGTGCAGGAAGCCTCCACCCCGGGCGTACACGCTGTTCGAGCGTTCACGGTCCGGGTGGTGGAGCGAGGCCATGTCCCACCCGCGGTCGGCGGGGAAGCCCGAGACGGCGTCGCCCTGCGCGGAGATGAGGTCCCAGAGTGCCTCGGCGGAGTGCACACCACCGGGGAAACGGCAGCTCATGCCGACGATGGCAACGGGCTCGCCCCTGAACGCCGCTGCCTGGGTGGCGGTCGCGGTGGTGGGCCGGCTGCCCCATACCTCGTCCTTCAGGAAGGCGGCCAGGGCACGCGGCGTCGGGTAGTCGAAGACCACCGTCGCGGGCAGACGTATCCCGAGAGCGGCGCTGAGCCGGTTCCGGAGGTCGACGGCGGTCAGGGAGTCGAACCCGATGTCGCGGAACGCGCGGTCGGGGGCGACAGTGTCCACATCGGTGTGGCCGAGAACGGCCGCCACCTCGGCCCGGACCGTCTCCAGCAGTGCGGTGTCCCGTTCGGAGTCGGTCGCCCCGGCCAGCCTGTCCACCAGTGCCGAGGTGTTCTCGGCCTGGGCCGCGGAATCGTGTTCGGCGGGTTCGAGGGCCCGTACCTCCGGCAGCTCGGAGAGCAGGGGCCGCGGCCTCGCCGCGGTGAAGACGGGCACGAACGTGGGCCAGTCGACCTCGGCGATCGCCACGGTCGTCTCCCCGCCACCGAGCACCTGGGCGAGCGCGTCCAGTGCCCTGTCACGGTCGAGGAACGGCAGCCCTTGGCGGTACATCTGGTCGGGGTCGACCCGCCCGAGGGTCAGCTCGGTGTCCCAGATGCCCCACGCGACGGACGTGATCGGCTGGGACGCGGCCCGGCTCTCGGCGAGCGCGTCGAGATACGCGTTCGCGGCGGCGTACGCACCGTGCACACCGCTGCCCCAGACCCCGGCGATGGAGGAGAACAGCACCAGGCGGACGTCGGGGTGGTGCGCGCCGAGGAGATCGGCGAGGTGAGCGGCGCCCGCGCACTTGGCGTCCAGGACGGTGCTCAGATGCTCCGGCGTGGCGTCGCGCAACCAGGCCAGTTCGATCGTCGCGGCGGCGTGGATGACGGTGGTGACCGGTGCGTGACCGGTGCCGTCCAGGACCTCGGCGAGCCGGCCCGCATCGGTGATGTCACAGGCCCTGACCGTGGTCGGGGTGCCCGCCGCGCTCAGCTCCTCGGCCAGCTCGACCGCACCGGGAGCCCCGGTCCCCGACCGGCTGACCAGAACCAGATGCTCCGCCCCGTTCCGGGCCAGCCACCGCGCCAGATGCGAACCGAGCGCACCCGTCCCCCCGGTCACCACCACCGTGCCACCCGGCCTCCACCCCTCCCCACGACCGGACGACGCCGGGGCACGCCGCAACCGGCGCGCGAACACACCGGCCGGCCCGACGGCCAACTGGTCCTCCACCTCCTGCGCCAGCGCCCCACACACCAGCTCACCCGCACCCGCGAACCAGCTACCCGGCAGATCCACCAAACCGCCGTAATGACCGGGATGCTCCAGACCGAACACCCGCCCCAGCCCCCACACCGCAGCCGACACCGGATCAGGAACCGTGCCGGCCCCGGGCACGGCCACCGCACCACGGGTCAACACCCACAACCGCGCACCCTCCCGCTCCACGACCGCCTGCATCACCGCCACCACGGCCGCCAGAACGGTGGACAGGCCCGGGTGGTCCTTGTCCTCAGGGCCACGGGCGAACCCGCTGGGCAGGTAGGCGACGTGCTCGGCACCCGCGAGCAGTTCCGCAACGCCGGAGCGGTCGACGTCGGGAGCGGCGGGCAGTACCCGCACGTCGACCTGAGCACCGGCCTGCTCCAACGCCCGCCGCACATCACCGGCTTCGGCGTCGTCATGGCACAACATCAGCCACTGACGGGGCAGCCCACCCGTGTTCTGGACGGCCAACGGCGTCCAGCCCACCCGGTAACGCCACTCGTCCACGCCGGAAGACGCAGTCGCCGTCACGGCGGGCGCAGGGGCGTCCATCCAGTACCGCTGACGCTGGAAGGCGTACGTGGGCAGCGCCACCGGCTGCGCGTCGGGCAGCAATGCGCGCCACGCCACCGGCAGACCGGCGGCCCACGCAGCACCCAGGCTGGTCAGGAGCTGTGCGGTCTCGGGCTGGTCGCGGCGCAGGGTGTGCAGCACCCGACCCTCGCTGTCGGCCAGGACGGTCGACAGGGCGAGCCCGAGCACCGGGTGGGGGCCCATCTCGATGAACAGACCATGGCCGTGGGCGTGCGCCGCCCGGACCGCCGTATCGAACAACACCGGCTGCCGCAGGTTCCGGTACCAGTACCCGGCGTCCAGATCGTCACCGTCCACCAGTTCCCCGGTCACGGTCGACCACATCGCCACCTCGCCGTCACGCGAGGACAACCCCTCCAGCCCGGCCCGCAGTTCCTCCGCGATCCGCTCCACCTGCGCGTGATGCGACGCGTAGTCCACCTCGATACGACGAGCGCGCACCCCTGCCTCGTCCAACCGGGCGCACAACCCGGCAACCTCCTCGGGCGGACCGCTCACCACGATCTGCCCCGGCGCGTTCACCGCCGCCACCGTGACGCCCGGGGGCAGATACGCCTCCGCCTCCTCCGGGTCCAGGGCGATCGAGGCCATCGCGCCCCGGCCGGCCAGCTCCCGCAGCGCACGCGACCGCAGCGCGACGACCCTGGCACCATCCTCGACACTCAGCCGACCCGCGACCACCGCGGCCGCGATCTCACCCTGCGAATGACCCACCACCGCGTCCGGCACCACACCCGCCGCACGCCAGACCTCCGCCAACGACACCATCACCGCCCACAACACCGGCTGGACCACATCCACCCGGCCCACCCACGCCTCATCCGAACCGGTCAGAACCTCGACCAACGACCAGTCCACAAACGGCGCCAACGCCCGCTCGCACACAGCCATCCGCTCGGCGAACACCGGCCACGAACCCAACAGTTCACGACCCATCCCCACCCACTGACCACCCTGACCCGGGAAGACGAACACCACACCGGAAGACCCACCGGCCACCACACCGGTGACCACGCCCTCGGACGACGCCCCAGCCGCCACCGCGTCCAGACCGGACAGCAACGCCGCAACATCCCCGCCCGTCACCACGGCCCGCTGCTCCAGACCAGCCCGACCGGCCAGCCCCACCGCCACACCCGTCAGCCACGGACCGTCCACCGCACCCGACGCCTGCTGAGCACGGACAAATCCCGCCAGCCGCGCGGCCTGCCCACGCAGCCCCGCCTCACCACGACCCGACACCACCCACGGCATCAAACCCTCACCCAGCGGCGCCGACGTCTGCCTGTTCGCCGTGGGCTCCTCGACCGCAGGTGCCTCCTCCAGGATCACGTGCGCGTTAGTGCCGCTCACCCCGAACGAGGACACGCCGGCCCGCCGTACACGCCCCTCGTCCGACCACGCGACCGGCTCGGTCAGCAGACGCACGTCACCGGTCGTCCAGTCCACGTGCGGTGACGGCTCGTCCACGTGCAGGGTGCCGGGAAGCTGCCCATGCCGCATGGCCATCACCATCTTGATCACACCGGCCACGCCCGCGGCCGCCTGCGTGTGCCCGATGTTCGACTTCACCGAGCCCAACCACAACGGGCGGTCCTCCGGCCGGTCCTGCCCATAGGTCGCCAGCAGCGCCTGCGCCTCGATCGGGTCGCCCAACGTCGTCCCCGTGCCGTGCGCCTCGACGGCGTCCACGTCAGCCGCGGACAGACCGGCGTTGGCCAGTGCCTGCCGGATCACCCGCTGCTGCGACGGACCGCTGGGTGCCGTCAGACCGTTCGACGCGCCGTCCTGGTTGACCGCCGAACCCCGCACCACGGCCAGCACCCGATGACCGTTACGGCGAGCGTCCGACAGCCGCTCCAGCACCAGCACCCCCGCACCCTCACCCCACCCCGTACCATCCGCAGCCGCCGCGAACGCCTTGCAACGCCCATCCGCCGCCAACCCCCGCTGCCGACCGAACTCCACAAACGTCGCCGGCGACGACATCACCGTCACCCCACCCGCCAACGCCAGCGAACACTCACCCGCCCGCAACGCCTGCGCCGCCAAATGCAACGCCACCAACGACGACGAACACGCCGTATCCACCGTCACCGCCGGACCCTCGAAACCAAACGCATACGCAACCCGGCCCGACACCACACTCGTCGTATTACCAATCCCCACATACCCCGCAGCCTCATCCGGCACCGAAGACAACCGCGCCGCATAATCCTGCGGAATCACCCCCGCAAAAACACCCGTCCCACTCCCCCGCAACCCACC
>NZ_JBIRZD010000029.1:0-39725 GCF_044390505.1 Streptomyces sp. NPDC018947 | reverse complement strand
TTCTTACCAACGTGCCCGTGTTGACGCGCCAACCGCTGCGGGCGGACACCCCCCGACCCGTCCCCTTCCCGCCGTACGCGGCTGACCGCCGTCCCCGCCCTAGCTGCGGGCCGCCGACGCCGTCCCCGCTGCGAGCAGTCGGTGTCGTCCCCAGCTGCGGGCAGTCGTGCCTCCCCCAGTGCCTGAAGGGCCTGGGAGGTACCCCCAGGGCGGCACGGGTGGGTGGTGGGGGTCCCCCCGCTCGAGCGAAGCCGAGAGTGGGGGAGGCACCCCGTCAGCGCCGGGCAGCGCCACCCACCCCGGTCGCGCACCCACGCCGGGCACCCTGTCGGCACCGGCCCGCGCAGCCACCCCGCGCCCACGCCCGGGCACGCCCTGAGCGCAGGACAGCCGGCCCGCGCATCGGGCCACCTGCCCTCACCCCGGTTCACCGGGCACCCCGCGACCAGCGAGCCAGTCCCGCAGCCGCCCGTACGCCGCGAGCCCGTCCGGCACCCACTCCCACTCCCCGAGCCGCCGCAGCACCTCCCCCTCCTCCAGGAACCCCCACCACGCCACCTCCTCGGCCTGCGGCTCGACCGCCAGAGCGCACCGCACGTCGTACACCGCCGACCACCACGTCCGCCCCGCGCCGTCGTCGTACAGGAACTTGAACAGGAACTCCGGACGCCCGAGCCCCCGCACCCCCAGCTCCTCCTCCGCCTCCCGCAGGGCAGCCTCGTCGTAGGACTCACCCGCCCCCACCACTCCGCCCACGAACATGTCGTACAGCGAGGGAAACACCAGCTTCGTCGCCGTTCGGCGGTGGACGAAGAGCCGGCCCTCCGCGTCCCGGACCCGCACGAACACGCACCGGTGCCGCAGCCCCCGTGCGTACGCGTCGCCCCGCCGGGCCTGCCCGGTGACGTGGTCGTTCTCGTCGACGATGTCGAGGATCTCGTCAGCAGCGCTCATACGCCCATCCAAGCAGCGGCCGCCCCCGCACCGCCGTTGGAGGTCCCGCGCCGGCCCGCGCTCGCCGTGCCCTGCGGCATCGCCGGATGCATGCCGAGCAGGACGATGCCCGTCACCGCCGCGCCAGACCCCCCGCCTCCCACGCGAGCGCCCCGGCATCGGTCCGCAGCCGGTCGTCGAGGAAGCCGACCCCGCAGGCGATCCCCGCGAGCGGCTGGGCGACCGACCTCAGTGCCGGTGGGGGCGGGACGCCGGATGGCGCCGCATCCGGGTGGTCCGGGCCGGACTCAGCCTCAAGTCCCCTTTCTGTAAGCGGAGTTGACGCGTGTAACGGGTCGTCGAGGCTTGACGTCATGCGTTGGCTGCCGGTTTGCTGTGCGTGACCAGTGCATGGCAGACCGGCTACGACGACCTACCGCGTCGCGTGAGGAAGTTCCCGCGGTGTCCCCACCTCCGCCACCCCTCGGCCGCGGCCGCAGGCGTGCGGCCCAGTCCTTCGACGAGGCCCTCGACGACGCCGAACTGTCCGTCGCCCGCGGCGCGTTGGTCCAGGGACGCTGGCAGTCCGCCCGTTCCCTGCTCGTCCAGACGGGTGACGACTGGGACCGCCGCGGCCACCGGGTGACGGTCCTCGCCAAGGAGTCCTCCTGCGCGGCCTGGACCCGCGAGTGGCTGCTGGCCGAACCCGACTCCACCGACGCCGCCGTCCTGCTCGCCCTCGCCCGGGTCCGCCGCGCCCTGCGCGGCAAGGAGAAGCCCGGCCGGGCACGCGACGCCTGCCGCGACGCCGCCGCGCTCGTGCCCGCCGACCCCACCCCCTGGCTCGGACTGCTCATGCTGGAACGCGCCCTCGGCACGGACGAGGACGTCGTCCGGACCTTCGAGCACGTGCGCGCCCGGTTCGCCGACCACCACCACGCCCACCACCTGGTGGTGGCCCGGCTGGCCGAACGCCGAGGCGACGGCGGCCCCGACCCGCTGCACGAGGTGTACGAGTTCGCCAACTGGGCCGCCGAACAGGCCCCCGCCGACTCCCCGCTGGCCATCCTCCCGGTGGTGGCACACGCCGAGCGCTACCGCGTACTGGCAGCCGCCGGACACGAGCCCGCCGACCCCCGGGCGTCCGGCCACTGGGTCGGCCGCCGGGCCCGGCAGGTGATGAAGGCGGCCTTCGACTGGTGGCTGGAGTGGGAGCAGGAGGGCCATCCGCGCCGCCTGATCGACCTCAACTTCCTCGCGCACGCCAAGTCCTGCGAAGGCCGCGGCGCCGAGGCCGCCGCGCTCTTCCACCGCATCGGCGAGCACGCCACGCCCGCCCCCTGGTCGTACCCGGACCGCGACCCGCACCAGGCCTTCCGCACCGCCCGCGACGGCGCGCTGGGCACCACCTGACCCCCCGATTCCCACAGTGAGGACGGCACCCCGATGAGCACGGGCAGTTCACGCACGAGCGGACCCACGAGCGACGGTGGCATCAGCACCTTCAAGGGCGAGGAGCGGGCCCTGCGCGCCGACCGGCTGGGCACGGGCGGCCTCCTGCTGTCCGTGCTCGCCGCCACCGCCCCCCTCATGGTGGTCGCCGGGGTCATGCCCACCACCTACGCGGTGATGGGCATCGTCGGGCAGCCGCTGCTCTTCGTGGTGCTCGGCGTGGTCCTGATCCTCTTCAGCCTCGGGTACGCCGAGATGAGCCGCCACGTCCACAACGCGGGCGCCTTCTACGCGTACATCTCCCGCGGGCTCGGCGGCACCGCCGGGGCGAGCGCCGCGATGGTCGCGCTGGTCGCCTACAACGCCCTCCAGGTCGGCATCTACGGCATCTTCGGCTTCGAGGTCTCCGGGCTGCTCGCCACCTACGCCGATCTGGAGGTCGCCTGGTGGATCCCGGCGCTGCTGGCCGTGCTCGCGGTCGGCACGCTGGGCTGGCTGAAGATCGACGTCAACGCACGCGTGCTGGGTGTGCTGCTGCTCATCGAGGTGGTCCTGGTGGTGGTGTTCGACATCGCCGCCGTCGCCGACCCGGGCCCGCAGGGGCTGTCGCTGCACGCCTTCGACCCCGACACGCTGACCGGCGCCGGCGTCGGGACCGCGCTGTGCTTCTGCATCGCCGCCTTCCTCGGCTTCGAGCAGGCCCCCGTCTACGCCGAGGAGACCAGCCGCCCGCATCTCCTGGTGCCGCGCGTGATGTTCCTGGCCGTCGGCTTCGTCGCCGTCTTCTTCGCGCTCAGCAGTTGGGCCCTGACCGTCGCCACCGGCCCCGACAGGATCGTCGGCACCGCCCGGGAGCAGAGCGCGGGCCTGCTCTTCTTCCTCACCGAGTCCCGGCTCGGGGGCACCTTCACCGACGTCCTGCACGTGCTCTTCGTCACCGGCATGTTCGCGGCCCTGCTCAGCTTCCACAACGTCGTCGCCCGGTACGCCTTCGCCATGGGCCGCGAGGGCCTGCTGCCCGCCGCCTTCGGACGCACCAGCGGCACCAGCGGCGCGCCCGGCACCGGTTCGCTGCTGCAGACCGCCGTGTCCGCCGTCGTGGTCGCCGGCTTCGCGATCGCCGACGACAAACCGGCCGGCGACCCGACCGAGCCCGTCCTGCACCTCTTCACCTGGGGCGGCAACATCGGCGCCCTCGGGGTGATCGTGCTGATGGCCGCGGCCTCGTTCTCCGTGGTCGCCTTCTTCGTCCGCCGCGGCGCTGCCGCCGCCCAGGGCGTCCGCCTGGTCACCTCCGCCGTCGCGGGCACCGCCCTGCTGGTGATCGCCGGTTACACGGTGAAGGACTTCGACGTCCTCGTCGGCGCCGGCCCCGGCTCGTCCCTGGACCGGCTGCTCCCCGGCGTCATCGGCCTCGCCGCGGTCGGCGGCCTGGTGCAGGGCCTGGTGTTGCGCGCCCGCGCCCCCGAGCGGCACGCCCGCATCGGACTGGGCAACGAGGCCTTCCAGCTCGACAAGGCGGCCGACAAGGTGTCCTGAGCCGCGCGGGCCGTACGGGACGACGACGGCGCCCGCCCCCCGGGGGACCGGGAGCGGGCGCCGTCGTGGTCGCGGTTCGCGTATGCCTGGACGAACGGCCCTCTAGATGATCAACGAGAGCAGCAGGACCAGACCACCCGCGACCACCGAGATGATCGTCTCCATCACGGACCACGTCTTGATGGTCTGGCCGACGCTCAGGCCGAAGTACTCCTTCACCAGCCAGAAGCCGGCGTCGTTGACATGGCTGAAGAAGAGCGAACCGGCGCCGATGGCGAGGACCAGCAGGGCCGCGTGGGTGGTCGACATGTCCGCCGCGAGCGGCGCGACCAGACCGGCCGCCGAGACCGTCGCCACGGTCGCCGAACCGGTCGCCAGCCGGATCGCCACCGCGATCAGCCAGGCCAGCAGAAGCGCGGGGATCGACCAGTCCTTGGAGATCTCCAGGATCATCCGGCCCACGCCGGAGTCGATGAGCGTCTGCTTGAAGCCGCCGCCCGCGCCGACGATCAGCAGGATGCCCGCGATCGGCGCGAGCCCCTTCTCGACCAGGCCCGAGACGCGGTCCTTGGCGAACCCGGCGGGCCGCAGGAGCGTGAATATGCCGACTATCACGGCGGCGAGCAGGGCGATCAGCGGCGAGCCGACGACGTCGAAGACGCGCTGCACGATCTGGTCGGGGTCGTCGACGACGATGTCCACGAGCGCCTTGGCGAGCATCAGCACGACCGGCAGCAGGATCGTGGCGAGCGTGGCGCCGAAGCTCGGACGCTTCTCCAGCGTCTCGGAGGCACGCTGCGGGATCATGCGCTCGGGCGCGGGCACGTCGACCCAGCGGGCCGCGTACTTCGAGAACACCGGACCGGCGATGATCACCGTCGGGATCGCCACGAGGACACCGAGCGCCAGGGTCACGCCGAGGTTGGCGCCGAGCGCGTCGATCGCGACCAGCGGGCCGGGGTGCGGCGGGACCAGGCCGTGCATCACGGACAGACCGGCCAGCGCCGGGATGCCGATGCGCATCAGGGAGTAGTTGCCGCGCTTGGCCACCATCAGGACGACCGGGATCAGCAGGACGATGCCGACCTCGAAGAACAGCGGCAGGCCGACGACGGAGGCGATCAGCACCATCGCCCACGGCATCGAGCGCACGCTCGCCCTGGCGAGGATGGTGTCCACGATCTCGTCGGCGCCGCCGGAGTCGGCGAGCATCTTGCCGAGGATCGCGCCGAGCGCGATGAGCACGCCGACGCCCGCGACCGTCGAGCCGAGCCCGGTGGTGAAGCTGGCGATCACCTTGTCGAGCGGCGCCCCGGCGAACGCGCCGAGGGCCAGCGTGCCGATGGTCAGGGACAGGAAGGCGTGCAGCTTGAACTTGGTGATGAGCAGGACGATGACGGCGATGCCCAGCAGCACGGCGATGCCCAGTTGGGCGTGGCCGGCGGAGGTGATCGGCTCGACGGTGTCCGCTGCCAGCATCTCGACGCTGAGTCTGGTCACGGTGGTTCCCTTGGGGTGAGGGGGATTCGGGGAGTGCGGGACCGTGCGCGCAGGCGGCGGCACGGCCCCCGGGGAGGCCGTGGGGGGTCGGCCCGTCGGCTACAGGGCCGGTTCGGGGAGGGACTGCAGGGCGGTGATCGCCCTTTCGGTGATCTCTTCGGGGCTGCCGGCGACGTCCACCGCGACGCCCGCCTCGTCCGCCTCCAGCGGCTGGAGCGTGGCGAACTGGGAGTCGAGCAGTGCCGTCGGCATGAAGTGCCCCTGGCGGTGCGACATCCGGTCCTCGATCAGCTCGCGGCTGCCCGTGAGGTGGACGAAGACGACACCGGGAGCGGCGGCCCGGAGCCGGTCGCGGTACGACCGCTTCAGCGCCGAGCTGCTCACCACCCCGCCGAGGCCCGCCCGCCCGTGTGCCCAGGCGCCGATGGCGTCCAGCCACGGCAGGCGGTCCTCGTCGGTGAGGGGGGTGCCGGCCGACATCTTGGCGATGTTGGCCGGCGGGTGGAAGTCGTCGCCCTCGGCGTAGGGGACACCGAGCCGGGCCGCGAGCAGCGGTCCGATGGTGGTCTTCCCGGTGCCCGCTACGCCCATGACCACGACGACATGGGGGGTGCGCAGTTGCTGCATCGTGCTCTCGCTGTCTGCTGTCTTCGTCGACACGTGATGTCGAGGTAACTGAAACCCATTAGGTACGACAAATTCAAGAGTCTGTGACATATAAGTCTGACTTTTTGTTCCCGTGACCCGCCCCGTACGCTGAGTGCATGAGCACACCGGGCCGGGGGCTGCACGGCCGCGTACTGGACACCCTCGGCCCCGCGATCACCGCGGGCGAATACCCCGCGGGCAGCGTCCTGCGCACGGACGAACTGGCGCAGCGTTTCGAGGTGTCACGCTCCGTGATGCGCGAGGCCGTCCGCGTACTGGAGTCCATGCACCTGGTCGAGTCGCGCCGACGCGTGGGGGTGACCGTCCAGCCCGAGTGCGAGTGGAACGTCTACGACCCCCAGGTCATCCGCTGGCGCCTGGCGGGCGCCGACCGCCCGCGCCAGTTGCGCTCCCTCACCGTGCTGCGCTCGGCGGTCGAGCCGGTGGCCGCGGGGCTGGCGGCCAAGAACGCCACCGCGGACCAGTGCGCCGAGCTGACCGAGTGCGCGCTCGGCATGGTCGCCAACTCACGCGGTCGCAGGCTGGAGCAGTACCTCTTCCACGACGTGGCCTTCCACCGCGTCATCCTGACCGCCTCCGGGAACGAGATGTTCGCCCGCCTCGGCGGCGTCGTCGCCGAGGTCCTGGCCGGCCGCACCCACCACGCCGTGATGTTCGAGGACCCCGACCCGGCCGCCGTCACCCTGCACGTCCAGGTCGCCGAGGCCGTCCGGGAACGGGACGCCGAGCGCGCCGAGCAACTGACCCGTGAGATCACGGTGGGCGCGCTCCAGGAACTGGACATCCTCGCGCCGTAGCGCGGCCGCTACGCCGGGAAGTCCCCGTCGACGTACACCCACGCCCCGTCCGACCGCTCGAACCGGCTGTGCTCGTGCAGCGACCCGCCCCGGTAGGACGCGCGGAAGGTGACGGTCCCGGTGGTGTGGAAGGGGGACCCGTCGGTCGTCCCCAGGATCTCCAGCCCGGTCCACCGCGTCCCCGGATCCAGGTCGAGGCGCGCCGGCCGGGTCCTCGGGTGCCACGTCCTCAGCAGGTACCCCGCGTCACCCTTCACGAAGGCGCTGTACCGCGAACGCATCAGCGCCTCGGCGGTCGGTGCCTGCGCCTGCCCGGAGTGGAAGCGGCCGCAGCACTCGTCGTACGTCCGGGGCAGCCCGCAGGGGCAGTTTCGCGTGGTCATGGCGGCCATTGTGCCCGCCCGGGTCCGTGCGCCGGAAAGCCGCACAGCAGAAGGCCCCTGCTCAGCAGGGGCCTTCAGTGGTGTCCGAGGGGGGACTTGAACCCCCACGCCCGATAAAGGGCACTAGCACCTCAAGCTAGCGCGTCTGCCATTCCGCCACCCGGACAAGGTGTCTGTCGCGCGGGGTGCTCCCCGTGGCGACGACGTAAACATTACCAGGCTTTCGGGGGTGGCCGATCACCCCCCGGCCGTCGTGAACGGCGTGTGACGGGCCGGTCCCCGTCTTGGGCCCGGAGGCCCGGCGGGGGAGGATGAGGGGGACCCCACCAGCAGTGACAGCGGGAGGAAGCACGTGAGCGAGTCGGGCACGGCCAGGAGCGTCACCGGCGAGGACGAGGTCGTCGACCTCTGCCGCGAGCTGATCCGGATCGACACCAGCAACTACGGCGACCACTCGGGCCCCGGCGAGCGCGCGGCGGCCGAGTACGTCGCGGAGAAGCTCGCCGAGGTGGGCCTGGAGCCGCAGATCTTCGAGTCCCACCCGGGACGCGCCTCCACGGTGGCCCGCATCGAGGGCGAGGACCCGTCCCGGCCCGCGCTGCTCATCCACGGACACACCGACGTCGTCCCGGCCAACGCGGACGACTGGACCCACCACCCGTTCTCCGGCGAGGTCGCCGACGGGTGCGTGTGGGGGCGCGGCGCGGTCGACATGAAGGACATGGACGCGATGACCCTCGCGGTCGTCCGCGACCGGCTGCGCACCGGGCGCAAGCCCCCGCGCGACATCGTCCTGGCCTTCCTCGCCGACGAGGAGGCCGGCGGCACCTACGGCGCGCGCTACCTCGTCGACGAGCACCCGCACCTCTTCGAGGGCGTCACCGAGGCGATCAGCGAGGTGGGCGGCTTCTCCTTCACCGTCAGCGAGCAGCGCCGGCTGTATCTGATCCAGACGGCCGAGAAGGGCATGCACTGGATGAAGCTGACCGTGGCCGGCACCGCCGGGCACGGCTCGATGATCCACCGCGACAACGCCATCACCGAGCTGTCCGCGGCCGTCGCACGCCTCGGACAGCACAGGTTCCCCGTCCGTGTCACCAAGACCACCCGCGCCTTCCTCGACGAACTGGGCGACGCCCTCGGGACCGAGCTGGACCCGGAGAACATGGAGGGCACGCTCGCCAAGCTGGGCGGCATCGCCAAGCTCATCGGCGCGACCCTGAGCAACACCGCCAACCCCACCCAGCTCGGCGCGGGCTACAAGGTCAACGTCATCCCGGGCGAGGCGACCGCACACGTGGACGGGCGGTTCCTGCCGGGGTACGAGGAGGAGTTCCTCGCCGACCTCGACCGGATCCTCGGCCCGAACGTGCGGCGCGAGGACGTGCACGCCGACAAGGCCGTCGAGACCACCTTCGACGGAGGCCTGGTGGACGCGATGCAGTCCGCGCTGGTCGCGGAGGACCCGGCGGCGAAGGCGATCCCGTACATGCTCTCCGGCGGCACGGACGCCAAGTCCTTCGACGACCTCGGCATCCGGGGCTTCGGCTTCGCGCCGCTCAAGCTGCCGCCGGAGCTGGACTTCGCGGGCATGTTCCACGGCGTCGACGAGCGGGTGCCCGTGGACGGCCTGCGGTTCGGCGTGCGGGTGCTCGACCGGTTCATCGACGCCTCCTGACCGGCTCCCCGACGACAGGCATTCACCCTTCACCGGTATTCGGCCGTGCGTACGGGAGGCGACCGGCAAGGGTGAATGCGCTCATAGGCTCGTAGCCTCATTACTCCTTCCTCGTTACAGGTAATGCGATCAGCAATTTTGTGATCGCCCTTGTCAACCAGGAGGAACAATGCTCAAGAAGGTCGTCGCCGCTGCTGCCGCCACCGGTGGTCTGGTTCTCGCGGGCGCGGGCATGGCCGTCGCCGACTCCGGCGCCCAGGGTGCCGCCGTGCACTCCCCGGGTGTCCTCTCCGGCAACACGGTGCAGGTGCCGGTGCACGTGCCGGTGAACGTCTGCGGCAACACGATCTCGGTGATCGGCCTGCTGAACCCTGCCTTCGGCAACGTCTGCGTCAACGATTGACGCTCGCTCCTCGCCTCATGAGGGTCTGATTCCGCCGGTTCCGGAGTGCGCGTTCGTGCGCTCCGGGGCCGGCGGTCTCCGGGGGCGGAAAACGCACCAGTGTGCGTAAGCGTCGGCAGCGACGGAATTCTCGGCATTACGGGACTAGGGCAAGGCAGGAATTCGAAATGCGACAGGTCACCCGCAAGGGCCTGATGACGATGGCGGCGGCCACCGGCGTGATCGCCGCCGCGGGCGGCGCCGCTCACGCCGACTCGGGGGCGTTCGGCTCCAGCACCGGTTCGTCCGGTGTGCTGTCCGGCAACACGGTGCAGGTGCCGGTGCACGTGCCGGTGAACGTCTGCGGCAACACGGTCGACGTCGTCGGCGTCCTCAACCCGGCGATGGGCAACGCCTGCGCCAACCAGGGCGCCGGCGCCTCCGACGACGAGGAGGCCTCGCAGGGCGGCTCGCAGGCCGACGGCTCCAGCACCGGTTCGTCCGGTGTGCTGTCCGGCAACACGGTGCAGGTGCCGGTGCACGTGCCGGTGAACGTCTGCGGCAACACGGTCGACGCCGTCGGCGTCCTCAACCCGGCCACGGACAACGAATGCGCCAACGGCGGGGGCGAGTCCACCCCGCCGGGAGAACCGGGCAACCCCGGTGAGCCCGGGAACCCGGGTGAGCCGGGCAACCCGGGTGAGCCCGGCAACCCCGGTGAGCCGGGAAACCCGGGTGAGCCCGGCAACCCCGGTGAGCCGGGGACTCCCGGCAACCCCGGCGAGCCCGGTACTCCCGGCACCCCCGGAGAGCCCGGCACCCCGGGCAACCCGGGCGGCGAGACGCCGGAGGGCAACGAGCCGGGCACCCGGACCGTCACCCGGCCCGGCGGCGACGCGCAGCTCGCCGAGACCGGCAGCGAACTTCCGCTGGGTCTCGCCCTGCCGGCGGGCGCCGGAGCGCTGCTCGCGGGCACGATGCTCTACCGCAAGGCGCGAGCCTCGGCCTGACGGCAGGCCGGAACACGGAGCGGGCCCCGCACCGGCGGGACCCGCTCCGTCCTGTCACACGCGCGGGCCGCACACGGGGCGCCCGTTCACCAGGTGGCGCGCACCTGACGGATGATCCGCCGCCTCAACCGCACCTTGCGGCTGCCGTCGCGCAGCAGGCTCAGGCGGTACAACTCCCAGTGTCCGTACTCGGCATGGTCGGTCAGCAGACGCGTCGTCTCCTTGCGGGAGACCCCGCGTGGCACGTAGACGTCGACAAATTCGTATTCCGGCATCGCATCTATTGTGCGGGCTGGGGCCCGGTACGGATAGCGTCTGCACTATGTCTGATGCTGCGCAGCCCACCGCTGCCGAGGTACGCGCCGCCGCCGAGGCCGTGAAGACGGCGCTCGACCGCCACCTGGCCGCGGTGGAACGCCGGTCGGGGGAGGACGACCCGGCCGTCTACGAGGCGTTCAACCAGTTGGCCGCGGCCGCGGAGGCGTACGACGAACTGCTCTACGACCGGTACGACGAGGTGACCCCCTTCGAGATCCCCGGTGCGGACGACACCCTGCCGCCGTACACGGGCCCAGAGGAACCGAGCGCGCTGAGCGTACTGATCCGCCGCGACTACGCCGTGGCGGAGCCGCAGCGGCTGATGGCGCAGGCCCGGCGGATCGAGGCGGCGGACGACGAGGCCGAGGTGGGCGCCGATGTCGCCGGCACGGTCCACGGGGCGCTGGGGATCCTGTTCGGCGAGTTCGAGGCCGACGAGATCGCCTCCCGGCACAAGGAGTTCGGCCTGGAGGAGGGCGACTCCACGCTCTGGGTGACGGCCGCGGACGAGAGCGCCGAGCCGGGCGAGTGGCTGGAGGCGCCGTTCGACGAGGTCGATCCGCAGCAGGTGGTCTGCCGCTTCGACGTCAGCGCCGTCTTCGACGACGAGTTCGACGATGACGACGAGGACGACGACGAGGTGGCGGAGCTGGAGGAGGACCTGGACGCGGACCTGCCCGTCGACGAGGAGGACGACGGCGAGCCGGAGAGGCCGCGGGCGGACTTCTGATCCGTCGCCGGGCGGGGACGGCGGCGGTCACGGGCGTCCGTCCGTGACCGCCACCGCCCCTTCGCGTGTCCGTCCGAGCCTCGAAGCCTCAGCGCGTCAGTCGGCGGACGGGACCTGCGGAGCGAGCAGCGCCGGCAGCCGGGTCGTGCGCGGCTTGGCCGGGACCTCGGCGACGGCCCGGGGCAGTGCCTGGTCCACGCCGTGCACCACGGACAGGTGCCGGGCGGCCCGGCCGAAGGCCGTGTAGACCCACGGGCGGCTGAGCGCCGGTACCGCGTCGCCGGGCAGGACCACCACCACCGCGGGCCACCGGCCGCCCACCGCCTGGTGCGCGGTCATCGCCCACCCGTGCCGCACGCAACGCTCCACCTGCTCCCTCGGTACGACGACGGTCTCGCCCGCGCACGACAGGCGCAGCCCGTCGGCGTCCGCCCCCACCACGAGGCCCGGCAGCGTACGGCCCGGCGCGGGGGAGTGGACGACACGGTCACCGGGGTCGAAGCCGCCGAAGCGGCCCGGGCCCGGATTCAGCCGTTCCTTCAGGGCCGCGTTGAGCGCCCGCGTGCCCGCCGCACCGCCGTGCCCCGGCGTGATCACCTGGGTCCGGTCGGCGGGGACGCCGATCGCGCGCGGCACCGAGTCCGCGACGAGCTGCACCGTCCGGTGCACGGCCTCGCCCGCGTCCCGGACCGGCACGATCACGACCTCCTTGCCGGGCGCCTCCACCTGGGCCAGCTCACCGACGCCGATGCCGGAGACCAGTTCGCCCAGCGGGCCCGGGTCCGGACGCCGCGAGGCGACCTGGGGGCAGATCCGCGCCGCCAGCAGATCCGCGAAGACCCGTCCCGGGCCCACGGACCACAGCACGCCGGGGTCGCCCGCCAGCACCAGCCGGGCCCCGTCGGGCAGCGACTCCGCGAGCAGGGCGCCCGTCTCCACGTCCACCTGCGGCGCGTCGAGCACGACGAGCAGATCGAGGTCCAGCGCACCGTCCGCGTCCCGCCCGGGCCCCTCGGCCCCGGCCAGCAGCCCGGCCAGGGTGACGACAGGGGGCCCGTCGGGGGCGGGCGTCCCGGCGGTGGCGTCGGGCGAGGCGGCGTCCGGCGTCGGTGACTCCGGGTGCGGCGCGGTCGGCCGGTCCGTCAGCAGGGCGGCGAAGCGGTCCCGGCCGAGGGGGCCGTGCGCGGCGGCCCAGGCGCGCAGCCCGAGGCCGTGCGCCGCCCGCAGCAGGGCCGCGGGTTCGGCGAGGGACGCCTCCCCGCCGGTGTGCAGGACCAGCCCGTGGCCCGCGACCGCGCGGATCAGGTCGGCGGCGGCCCCCGGGGCGGAAGCCGCGGCCTGCTCCCAGCCGGGGGCGCCGTCCTGCCTGGGCACCGAGTTGACCAACCGGGCCAGACCGTCGGCGAGGCTCTCCTCCGCGAGCGCGTACCGCTCCAGGCCGACCAGGACCCGGACCGGCCGTTCCTCCGCCTCGTCCGCGCCTTCCGCCTCCTCGGCCGCCGGCCCGGAGCGGGCACCGGGTTCGTCCAGGGCGTCCTGGAAGACCAGGGCCTCGCCCTCGGCGAGCGTGCTCTGCACAGCGGCCTCCGGGTCGGGCACGCCCCGCTGGGCCAGCGTCGTCGTGAGCCGCGGCAGCTCCAGCGCCGTGTGCCCGGCCAGGGCCGCCTGCTCCAGCAGCCAGACGGTGACGGCACGCCCCCGACGTTCGTCGTCCGGGCCGCACTCCGCTCCGAGCAGGGCCCGGGCGAAGCCGTCGGCCTGCTCCGGCCGCACCCCGGCGACCCGCAGCAACTGCCAGGGGTCGGCGCGCAGCGCGTCCTCGGCCGTCTCACCGAGGACCTCGGCGACCTGCGGCGCGAGCGCCTCGGGGGCGCCGCCCTCGGCGAGGACGCGCCGGACGGCCGCGACGGTCCCGGGCGCGGGCCCGGCGGCGGGCGGGGCCGGCACCGGCTCGGGGCGGCGCACCGGCTCGGGGGAGGGGCGGCGGGGCGCGGGGCGCGGCTCGTCGAAGACCGTGGCGGGCGGCTTCTCTCCGCTCTCGACGGCGCGCACGGCGGCGAGCAGCTCGGCCGCCGTGCCGCTGAGCTTGGCCCCGCTCTCGATCGGCGCCTGCTTCTCGGCCTTCCGCCGCTCGATCCGCTCCCGTTCCAGCCGCTGCGCGGCCAGCTCGGCCTCGGCCTCGGAAACCTGCGCAGCCGCACCGTCGCCCGTAGGGCCGTCACTCGCCGGACCGTCCCCCGCGGGGCCGGCAGCGGCCGCACCGTCGCCGCCCTGCTCACCGGCCTCCGCGGCCACGGGGCCGCCGGCCTCCGGCGCCCGCGACGGCGTAGCCGCCTGCTCGCCCTCGGCCCGTTCGGCGTCCTCCCGCCCCGTCTCCTCCGTGCCGCCCGGCGTCTTCGCCCCGGCGTCCACGGCGTCCGCGGTGTCCTCGGCGGGCTCGGGCTCCGTGCTCACAGCGTGCTCCAGTCGTGATCGGGATAGCGGTGCACGGGCGCCGACACGTCGTCGAGCGCCCGGCGGATCTCGTCAGGAAGACTAAGGCTCTCCACTGACAACGCCGCCGTGAGCTGCTGTGCCGTGCGCGCCCCGACGATCGGCGCGACCACGCCGGGCCGGTCGCGGACCCACGCCAGCGCCACCTGGAGCGGCGTCACCGCGAGCCCGTCCGCGGCCGTCGCCACCGCGTCCACGATGTGACCGGCCGTGTCGTCGAGGTAGGGGGCGACGAACGGCGCCAGGTGGTCGGAGGCGCCCCGCGAATCCGTCGGGGTGGCGTCCTTGCGGTACTTGCCGGTCAGCACCCCGCGCCCCAGCGGCGACGAGGGCAGCACCCCGATGCCCAGGTCCAGGGCGGCCGGCAGCACCTCGCGCTCGATGCCGCGCTGGAGCAGCGAGTACTCCATCTGCGTACTCGCCAGCCGGTTGCGCACCCCCGGCGCGGCGAGCTGCCAGGTGGCCGCCTTGGCGAGCTGCCAGCCGGAGAAGTTGGACACCCCCACGTACCGGGCGCGGCCGCTGCTCACCGCCACGTCGAGGGCGTGCAGCGTCTCCTCCAGCGGCGTGTGCGGGTCGAAGGCGTGCAGGTGCCACACGTCGACGTGGTCCGTGCCGAGCCGGGCGAGCGAGGCGTCCAGCGCCGAGAGCAGGTGGGCCCGCGAACCGTCGAAGCGGCGGTCGGGATCCGGCACGCTGCCCGCCTTGGTCGAGAGCACCAGGTCCCGGCGCGGCACCAAGCCCTCCATGAGCCGGCCGAGCAGATATTCGGCCTCCCCGTCGCCGTACACGTCCGCCGTGTCGACGAGGGTCCCGCCCGCTTCCCAGAACGTCTTCAGGAGGTCCGCCGCGTCGTGCTCGTCGGTGTCCCTGCCCCAGGTGAGGGTGCCCAGCCCGATGCGGGACACACGCAGGCCGGTGCGGCCGAGATGCCTCTGCTCCATGAACGCCGACATTACTGGCCACGGCCTGCGCCGTGGGGGCCTGTGGACAACCGGATCCGCCACGCTAAGGTCGGGGCACCACAGACGTTACTGATCGGTAAGGGGAATCGGCCATGCAGCTCGGGATCAACCTCGGCTACTGGGGTGCCGGAATGGACGCGGACAACCTGGCCGTCGCCCAGGAGGCCGACCGGCTCGGTTACGCCGTCTGCTGGGCCGCCGAGGCCTACGGTTCGGACGCCGCGACCGTGCTGAGCTGGGTCGCCGCGCAGACCGAGCGCATCGACATCGGCTCGGCCATCTTCCAGATCCCCGCGCGCCAGCCCGCGATGACCGCGATGACGGCCGCCACCCTCGACTCCCTCTCCGGCGGCCGGTTCCGCCTCGGCCTCGGCGTCAGCGGACCGCAGGTCTCCGAGGGCTGGTACGGCGTCAAGTTCGACAAGCCCCTGGCCCGCACCCGGGAGTACGTGGAGATCGTGCGCAAGGCGATGACCCGCGAGCGCCTGTCGTACGAGGGGGAGCACTGGACGCTGCCGCTGCCCGGCGGGCCCGGCAAGCCGATCAAGCTGACCGTGCACCCGCAGCGTGAGCACATCCCGCTCTACATCGCCGCGATCGGCCCGAAGAACCTGGAGCAGACCGGCGAGATCGCCGACGGGGCGCTGCTCATCTTCCCGTCCGCCGACCACCTGGAGGAGACCGCCATCCGGCATCTGCGTGCCGGGCGGGAGAAGGCCGGGAAGAGCCTCGAAGGGTTCGACATCGTCCCCACCCTGCCGCTCGCCCTCGGCGACGACCAGGACGTCACCGCGCTCGCCGACATCTTCCGCCCGTACACCGCCCTGTACGTCGGCGGCATGGGCAGCCGCAAGCAGAACTTCTACAACCAGCTCGCCCGGCGCATGGGCTACGAGCGGGAGGCCGCCGAGATCCAGGACAAGTACCTGTCCGGCGACAAGCAGGGCGCCGCCGCGGCCGTACCGCACGACCTGATCGACCGGACCACGCTGCTCGGCTCCGTCGACCGCATCGCGGACCGGATGAAGGCCTACGCCGCCGCCGGCGTCACCACGCTGACCCTCGCCCCGGCGGGCTTCACCCTGGACGAGCGGATCGCCGCGCTCCGCGCCGGCACCGAGGCCCTGGAACGCGCCGGCCTCGCCTGACGGCGGCGTCGGTCCCGGAAGGTTCTGCGGCCGTGGTGGGGGCTCGGGGGTCTTCCCCGCCACGGCCGTCACGCGGAACAACGCGTCCGGGCCCGCGGGGTTACGCCCCAAAGCCCGCCCGCCGTCCTTCGTTCGGCCGACTCGCACGCCGCACGTGTTGCCGGTCCCGGCGGTCCGCACTTGACTCGTTCTTTGCGGACACTGCGGAGCCCCGCCACGGCAGAGAGGTGCCAGCGATGCTTTCGGCCAAGAGCCTGTTCCAGGAGATCCTCGACAACGACGAGTCATTCCGTCTCTTCTGCTCCATCGCGGCCAGCGGCGAGTCGCAGGGCGGCTGGGAGAACGCCCGCATCGCGGCGCTGGTGCCCGAGAGCGAGCGCGCCCTGGCCCCGAAGATCACGCGGCACGGCGCGGACGAGGACAAGCACGGGCGGATCTTCAACGCCCTGCTGAAGAAACGCGGGCTCGAACCGGTCCGCGTACCGCCCGAGACCGACTACACCATGCTCCTGGAGCGGCACGGCATCGGCCTCGCGCACGACAAGCTCAAGGCCGACAGGCCCCTGACCGAGCGGGACGTCATCACCTACCTCGCGCACAGCAGGGTCACCGAGCAGCGCGCCGCCGAGCAGATGGCGCTGCTCCTCAAGTACTTCGCCGACCACCCCGGCATCGGCCGTGCCGTGCGCATGATCTCGGCCGACGAGGACAACCACCTCGCCTACTCCCACGAGGAACTGCTGCGCTTCGCCGCCGCCGGACACGGCCGGTACATCCAGCGGACGCTGCGCGAGTGCGCGCTCGCCGAGATCCGCGTCCACCGGGACGTCAGCCTCGCGGTGATGGCCCACATGGGGCGGATCCTCGGCTGGTCGCGGGCCAGGTCGGCGGTGCTCGCGGCGGGCATCCGCGCGGTGTACGCCTACGAGCGGCTGGCCGGCTGGCGCCGGATGGTCACGCTGCGCCTCCCCGAGCGGCGCGACGCGCTCGGCGGTCCCTCCGCCCCGGCCCCCGAACTCGCCTGACACGCCCCGGCCGGCGGTCCCGCCCCCGGGCCTAGAGCCAGCCCCGGCGCTTGAACTGCCGGTACAGCAGCACCTCCAGGACGGCCATCACCGCGATCACCGCCGGATACGACCACACCCAGTGCAGCTCCGGCATGTGGTCGAAGTTCATGCCGTAGATGCCCGCGATCATCGTGGGGACCGCGGCCATCGCCGCCCATGCCGAGATCTTCCGCATGTCGTCGTTCTGGCGGACGCTCGTCTGCGCCAGATGCGCCGACAGGACGTCGGACACCAGCCGGTCCAGGCCCTCCACCGACTCGTTGACCCGCAACAGATGGTCGTTGACGTCCCGGAAGAACGGCCGGGCCCTGTCGTTCACGAACGGCACCCCGGGGCCGAACGCGCCCGTCCCGGCCAGGCGGGCCAGCGGCGGCGCCAGCGGGCCGGTCGCGCGGCGGAACTCCAGGATCTGCCGCTTGAAGGTGTAGATGCGCGACGCCGTGTGCCGCGAGCCGCCGCCCTCCGGCGAGAACACCTCCGCCTCCAGCTCCTCCAGGTCGGTCTGGAGTTCGGTCGCCACGTCCAGGTAGTGGTCGACCGTGGCGTCGGCTATCGCGTACAGCACCGAGGTGGGGCCCTTGCCGAGCAGCCCGGGCTCGTGCTCCAGCCGTTTGCGCACGGCCCCGAGCGGTGAGCCCTCGCCGTGCCGGACGACGACCACGAACGCGTCGCCCAGGAAGATCATGACCTCCCCGGTCGACACGGCGTCGCTCTCCGGCTCGTACACCACCGGCTTGAGCACGGCGAACAGCGAGTCCTCGTACACCTCCAGCTTGGGCCGCTGGTGCGCCTTCAGGGCGTCCTCGACGGCCAGCGGATGCAGTCCGAACTCCTCCGCGACCAGGTCGAACTCGCGCTCCGTCGGCTCGTACAGCCCGATCCACACGAAGCCGCCCGCCGTCCGCGCCTCGCCGAGCGCGTCCGAGAAGTCCTCGGGCCCGTCCGTGCGGCGCCCGTCCCGGTAGATGGCACAGTCGACGATCACCGAACGCATTCTCCCCTCGCCCCGGCGGACTCCCACCGCGCCGTACGCCTACCCTGGCCGCATGCCCACGCTGATCCTGGTTAGGCACGGACGTTCCACCGCCAACACCGAGGGGGTGCTCGCCGGCTGGACGCCCGGCGTCTCCCTCGACGAACGCGGCGCCGCGCAGGCCGCCGCGCTGCCCGGGCGGCTCGCCGCCCTGCCCCTCGCCGAGGTCGTCACCAGCCCGCTCCAGCGCTGCCAGGAGACGATCCGGCCCCTGCTGGACGCCCGGCCCGGCCTGCGGGCGCACACCGACGAACGGATCGGGGAGTGCCACTACGGCGACTGGTCCGGCCGCAAACTCGCCGAACTCAAGGACGAGCCCCTGATGGAGGTGGTCCAGGCCCACCCCTCGGCGGCCGCCTTCCCCGGCGGCGAGTCGATGCGCGCCATGCAGACCCGCGCCGCCGAGGCGGTGCGCGAGTGGAACGCGCGCGTGGAGCGCGACCACGGCGCCGACGCCGTCTACCTCATGTGCTCCCACGGCGACATCATCAAGTCGCTCGTCGCGGACGCGCTCGGCCTCCACCTCGACCTCTTCCAGCGCGTGTCCGTCGAACCCTGCTCGGTCACCGCGATCCGCTACACCCGGCTGCGGCCGTACCTCGTGCGCCTCGGCGACACCGGCGACTTCGCCTCCCTGGTGCCGCGCGAGGAGCCGCCCGAGGGGGACGCCCCGGTCGGTGGTGGTGCGGGCGCACCGTGATCGTCGCCCGCAGTAGGGTGAAGCGACCGCAGCACAGCTCACACCCCGAAATCCCGCTTCCCCCGACTTCCCATGGAGACAGGACGTGTCCCGTCAGGTGTTCCTCTACGACCGACCGGATCGCTTCGTGGCCGGCACGGTCGGGCTGCCCGGACGCCGTACGTTCTTCCTCCAGGCCATCGCCGGCTCCCGGGTGACCAGCGTGGCCCTGGAGAAGACCCAGGTCGCCGCGCTCGCCGAACGCATGGACGAACTCCTCGACGAGGTCGTACGGCGCAGCGGCGGCAGCACCGCCGTTCCCGCCGTGGCCCCCGCCGAGAACGCCGACACGGCGCCGCTGGACACCCCGATCGAGGAGGAGTTCCGCGTCGGCACCATGGCGCTCGCCTGGGACGGCGAGGACCAGTGCATGATCGTCGAGGCGCAGGCCCTCGTGGAGCTGGACGCCGAGTCCGAGGAGGACCTGGCGGAGGCCGAGGAACGACTCCTCCAGGACGAGGAGAACGGCCCCCCGATGCTCCGCGTGCGCCTCACCGGCGCGCAGGCCAGAGCCTTCGCCAAGCGAGCCCTCGACGTCGTCAACGCCGGGCGGCCGCCGTGCCCGCTGTGCAGCCTCCCGCTCGACCCGGAAGGACACGTATGTCCGCGCCAGAACGGATACCGCCGCGGAGCGTGACCACCGACGCGGCGGCCGCAGAGCTGCTCGCCCGGGGCGAGCTGACCGTGCGCGGACGCATCCGTGACGCCTCCAACGCGGCGCTGTACTGCACCGTGACCCACGAGGGACGCGAGGCGGCCTGCGTCTACAAGCCGGTCGCCGGCGAGCGCCCCCTGTGGGACTTCCCGGACGGCACCCTCGCCCGGCGCGAGGTCGCCGCGTACGAGGTCTCCGAGGCGACCGGCTGGGGCCTCGTGCCGCCCACCGTGCTGCGCGACGGCCCGTACGGCGAAGGCATGGTCCAGCTCTGGATCGAGGCGGTGCCGGAGACGGGCCTGCTCGCCCTCGTGGAGGACGAGGAGCCCGCACCCGGGTGGAAGGCGATCGCGTTCGCCGAGGTGGGCGAGGGGCGCACCGCGCTGCTCGTGCACGCCGACGACGAGCGGCTGCGGCGGCTCGCCGTGCTCGACGCCGTGATCAACAACGCCGACCGCAAGGGCGGCCACCTGCTGCCCGCCGCCGGGGAACGGCTCTACGGCATCGACCACGGTGTGACCTTCCACACGGAGAACAAACTGCGCACGCTCCTGTGGGGCTGGGCCGGCGATCCGCTGACCGGGGAGGCCCTGGCGGTCCTCGACACCCTGCAGGAGGGACTGAGGGACGGCGCGCCCCTGGCGGCCCGGCTCGGCGGGCTGATCACTCCCGCGGAACTGGACGCCACGCGGGTACGGGTCGGCGCCCTCCTGGCGGCCGGAACACATCCGGAACCCGGCGGGGAGTGGCCCGCCATCCCCTGGCCGCCGGTCTGACCGCTCCGCACGCACAAGCGCCGGCGACGCGCAAGAGCGCCCGCCCGGCCACCAGACCGGTCCGGTTCGTGGACGGAACATCCGTCCGGTTAGGCTCATGACATGCATGCCTGGCCCGCTTCCGAGGTCCCCGCCCTGCCCGGTCAGGGCCGCGACCTGAGGATCCACGACACCGCGACCGGCGGTCTGGTCACCTCCGACCCCGGTCCCGTCGCCCGTATCTACGTCTGCGGCATCACCCCCTACGACGCCACCCACATGGGACACGCGGCGACCTACAACGCGTTCGACCTCGTGCAGCGCGTGTGGCTCGACACCAAGCGACAGGTTCACTACGTCCAGAACGTCACCGACGTCGACGATCCGCTGCTGGAGCGGGCCGAGCGGGACGGCGTCGACTGGACCGCCCTCGCCGAGAAGGAGACCGCCCTCTTCCGCGAGGACATGACCGCGCTGCGCATGCTCCCGCCGCGGCACTACATCGGCGCCGTGGAGGCCATACCCGGCATCGTCCCGCTGGTCGAGCGGCTGCGCGACGCCGGCGCCGCCTACGAACTCGAGGGAGACGTCTACTTCTCCGTCGAGTCCGACCCCCACTTCGGCGGCGTCTCCCACCTCGACGCGGCCGCCATGCGACTGCTGTCCGCCGAGCGGGGCGGCGACCCCGACCGGCCGGGCAAGAAGAACCCGCTCGACCCGATGCTGTGGATGGCGGCCCGCGAGGGCGAGCCGAGCTGGGACGGCGGCTCCCTCGGCCGCGGCCGGCCCGGCTGGCACATCGAGTGCGTGGCCATCGCCCTCGACCACCTCGGCATGGGCTTCGACGTCCAGGGCGGCGGTTCCGACCTCGCCTTCCCGCACCACGAGATGGGCGCCTCGCACGCCCAGGTGCTCACCGGGGAGTTCCCCATGGCGAAGGCGTACGTCCACGCCGGCATGGTGGGTCTGCACGGCGAGAAGATGTCGAAGTCCAAGGGCAATCTGGTCCTGGTCTCCGAACTGCGCCGCCAGGGCGTCGACCCCGCCGCCATCCGGCTCGCGCTGCTGGCCCACCACTACCGCTCCGACTGGGAGTGGACCGACGAGGTGCTGAGGGACGCCGTCGCCCGCCTCGACCGCTGGCGCGCCGCCGTCTCCCGGCCCGACGGACCGCCCGCCGAGGCGCTCGTGGAGGAGATCCGGGAGGCCCTGGCGAACGACCTGGACTCCCCGTCCGCGCTCGCCGCGGTCGACCGCTGGGCCGCGCTGCAGCAGGAGTCCGGCGGCACGGACACCGGCGCGCCCGGTGTCGTCTCCCGCGCCGTCGACGCGCTGCTCGGCGTCGCGCTGTAACGACGCGAGGCAGAGCGAAAGGGCGCGCTTCCCGCCGGGAAGCGCGCCCTTTCCGTCTCCGCTCAGTCCTCCGACGACTCCTCGTCGTCCCCGCCCGTCTTCGGCGGCTTGGGCGGCCGGGTCCGGCCGCTCGGGTTGTCCCGCAGATACGGCGTGCCGGGCGTCGCCTCGCCGCCGTCCGCCGTGGCGTGCCCGCCCGGACCGGAGCCGCCGTCCCGGCGCCGCAGATACCGCTCGAACTCGCGGGCGATCGCCTCGCCCGACGCCTCCGGCAGCTCCGCGGTGTCCCGGGCCTCCTCCAGCGACTGGACGTACTCGGCGACCTCGCTGTCCTCGGCGGCCAGCTGGTCCACGCCGACCTGCCAGGCACGCGCGTCCTCGGGCAGCTCGCCCAGCGGGACACGCACGTCGATCAGGTCCTCGAGCCGGTTCAGCAGGGCCAGGGTGGCCTTCGGGTTGGGCGGCTGCGACACGTAGTGCGGCACCGCGGCCCACAGCGACACCGCCGGGACGCCCGCGTGCGTGCACGCCTCCTGGAGGATGCCGACGATGCCCGTGGGGCCCTCGTACTTGGTCTCCTCCAGGTCCATGCGCCGGGCCAGGTCGGCGTCCGACGTGGTCCCGCTGATCGGCACCGGACGGGTGTGCGGGGTGTCGCCCAGCAGGGCGCCCAGGACGACCACCAGCTCGACGCCCAGTTCATGGGCGAAGCCGAGCAGTTCGTTGCAGAACGACCGCCAGCGCATGGACGGCTCGATGCCGCGGACGAGGACCAGGTCACGCGGTTTGTCCCCGCCGACGCGGACCACCGAGAGCCTGGTCGTCGGCCATGTGATCCTGCGGACGCCACCGTCCATGAACACCGTGGGACGGTTGACCTGGAAGTCGTAGTAGTCCTCGGCGTCGAGCGCAGCGAAGACCTCGCCCTTCCACTCCCTGTCCAGATGCGCGACCGCGGCGGATGCGGCGTCGCCGGCATCGTTCCAGCCCTCGAACGCGGCCACCATGACCGGGTCGATCAGCTCGGGAACCCCCTCGAGCTCGATCACCCAGCGCCTCCTTCCGACGTGCCCTCGCGTACCCCCCAACCTTACGGCGTGCCGAGGGGCCGCCCGCAGCCCCCTCGAACGGGGGCGGTGAACGGATCACTGCCCCGTTCGCCCCCGCCGGACACCCCCGTTCCTCACCCGGCCCCCGTCGTCGAACCACTCCTCGCGGGAGGCCCGGCGCTCCACCCGGGCGGCGCGTCCGGACCCCGCGGCGGCGGGACCGGACCCGGCGCCCGAGGGCGGCGCGCCCACATCGGCGACGTGCGTTGACCGGCGAACGCGGCGCGCGGGGCGGCGAGTTCGGCCGGGTTCGCGTCAACCGTGCCCACGGCTCCACGGATACCGGCACCGACAACGCCCCGCGGCACACGGAAGGGCGCCTCCGTGCGGGGAGGCGCCCTTCCGTCGCGCGGGGACGTCCGAACGTCCGCGACGGCCCTACTTCTTGTCGAGCAGGTCCTGGACCTTCGCGCGGACCTCGTCCGTGGCCAGGCCGCGCACGGTCAGCGTCGTGCGGCGGCGCAGCACGTCGTCGGGGGTCTCGGCCCACTCGTGGTCACGGGCCCACACCACCTGCGCCCAGATCTCCGGGGCGTCGGGGTGGACGCGCTCGGCCAGCTCGGGGCTCTCGTTGGCCAGCCGGGCGATGTCGAAGGCGAGCGAACCGTAGTGTGTGGCCAGGTGCCTGGCGGTGTCGGCCGCCATGCGCGGGCCGGGCGCCGGGCCGTCCACCAGCAGCCGGTGGGCGACGGCGCGCGGGTTGGCGACACCCGGCAGCGGCAGCTTCCTCGGCAGCGAGGCGATCGGCTCGAAGTCGTCGCCCAGCGGGTGGCCGGGCAGCGACTCCAGCTTCCGCATCACCGTACGGCCGATGTGGCGGAACGTGGTCCACTTGCCGCCCGCGACGGAGAGCATCCCGCCCCGGCCCTCGGTGACGACCGTCTCGCGCTTGGCCTTCGCCGTGTCACCGGGCCCGCCCGGCAGCACGCGCAGACCCGCGAAGGAGTACGTGATCAGATCCCGGTCGAGCTGCTGGTCGCGTATGGAGAACGCGGCCTCGTCGAGGATCTGGGCCGTGTCCTTCTCGTTCACCGCGACGTCCGCCGGGTCGCCCTCGTACTCCTCGTCGGTGGTGCCGAGCAGCAGCATGTCCTCCCACGGGAGGGCGAAGGTGATCCGGTACTTGTCGATCGGCGTGGCCAGCGCCGCCTTCCAGGGCGAGGTGCGCTTCAGCACCAGGTGCGCGCCCTTGGACAGGCGGATGGACGGCGCCGCGTTCGGGTCCTCCAGCTTGCGCAGGTGGTCGACCCACGGGCCGGTCGCGTTCAGCACGAGACGGGCGTTCACGCCGAACTCGTCCCCGGACAGGCGGTCCTTGAGCTCGGCGCCGGTCACCCGGCCACGGGTGAAGCGCAGACCGGTGACCTCGGCGTGGTTGAGGACGACCGCGCCCGCCTCGACCGCGGCGCGGACCGTCATCAGCGCCATGCGCGCGTCGTTCATCTGGTCGTCGCCGTACACGGCCACGGCCTTCAGGTTCTCGGTGCGCAGCTCCGGCACGTCCTGCGCGGCCCTGGCCGGGGAGAGCAGGTGGCCGACGCCGTCACCGAAGGCGGACAGCGCCGAGTACGCGAAGACACCCGCGCCGAGCTTCGCCGCGCCGTGCGGCCCGCCCTTGTAGACGGGGAGGTAGAAGGTGAGCGGGTTCGCCAGGTGCGGGGCCACCTGGCGGGAGACCGCACGGCGCTCGAAGTGGTTCTCCGCCACCAGCTTCACCGCGCCGGTCTGCAGGTAGCGCAGTCCGCCGTGGAGCAGCTTGGAGGAGGCGGAGGAGGTGGCGCCGGCGAAGTCGCCGGCATCGACCAGGGCCACCCTGAGGCCGGACTGCGCGGCGTGCCAGGCGGTGGAGATGCCCAGGATGCCGCCGCCGATCACGAGAAGGTCGTACGACGCCTTGGAGAGCTGCTCCCGGGTCTCGGCCCGGCTCGGGTTCGATCCGGAGGCCGGGTGCGTCCCCAGGGCAGGCACGGACTGCAGGGTGGACTGAGTGGTCATTGCGGTTCTTACTCCTCGTCCTCGAGCCAGCCCATGGTCCGCTCGACGGCCTTGAGCCAGCTCTTGTACTCACGGTCGCGGGTCTCCGCGTCCATGCGGGGGGTCCACTCGGCGGCCCGCCGCCAGTTGGCGCGCAGGTCGTCGGTGCTGTTCCAGAAGCCGACGGCGAGGCCGGCGGCGTAGGCGGCGCCGAGGCAGGTGGTCTCGGCGACCATCGGGCGCACCACGGGGGCGTCCACGAAGTCGGCGAGGGTCTGCATCAGCAGGTTGTTGGAGGTCATGCCGCCGTCGACCTTGAGCGCGGACAGCTCGACGCCGGAGTCCTTGGTCATGGCGTCGGCGATCTCGCGGGTCTGCCAGGCGGTGGCCTCCAGGACGGCGCGCGCGAGGTGCGCCTTGGTGACGTACCGGGTCAGGCCGGCGATCACACCGCGGGCGTCGGAGCGCCAGTACGGGGCGAACAGGCCGGAGAAGGCCGGTACGAAGTACGCGCCGCCGTTGTCCTCGACGGACAGGGCGAGGGTCTCGATCTCGGCGGCGGTGGAGATCAGGCCCATCTGGTCGCGCATCCACTGCACCAGCGAGCCGGTGACGGCGATCGAGCCCTCCAGGGCGTAGACCGGCTTCTGGTCGCCGATCTGGTAGCCGACGGTGGTCAGCAGCCCGCTGTAGGAGTTGATGATCTTGTCGCCGGTGTTCATCACCATGAAGGTGCCGGTGCCGTACGTCGACTTGGTCTCGCCCTCGGAGAAACAGGTCTGGCCGAACAGGGCCGCCTGCTGGTCGCCGAGCGCGGAGGCGACCGGGATGCCGCCGAGCAGCTCGCCGAGCCTGCCGCCCTTGATCTCCCCGTAGACCTCGGCGGAGGAGCGGATCTCGGGGAGCATCTGCGTCGGCACGCCGATCGACTCGGCGATCCGCTTGTCCCACTGCATGGTGTGCAGGTTCATCAGCAGCGTGCGGGAGGCGTTGGTGACGTCGGTGACGTGCTTGCCGCCGTCGACGCCGCCGGTCAGGTTCCAGATGACCCAGGTGTCCATGGTGCCGAAGAGCAGGTCGCCCGCCTCGGCGCGCTCGCGCAGGCCCTCGACGTTGTCGAGCAGCCAGCGGGCCTTGGGGCCGGCGAAGTAGGAGGCGAGGGGGAGGCCGGTCTCGCGGCGGAAGCGGTCCTGGCCGACGTTGCGGCCCAGCTCGCGGCAGAGGGCGTCGGTGCGGGTGTCCTGCCAGACGATGGCGTTGTGGACGGGCTCGCCGGTGTTCTTGTCCCAGACCAGCGTGGTCTCGCGCTGGTTGGTGATGCCGATGGCCTTGATGTCGTCGCGGGTGATGCCGGCCTTCTCGACCGCGCCGGCGACGACCTCCTGGACGTTGGTCCAGATCTCGGTGGCGTCGTGCTCGACCCAGCCCGGCTTGGGGAAGATCTGCTCGTGCTCCTTCTGGTCGACGGCGACGATGCGGCCGTCGCGGTCGAAGACGATGCAGCGCGAGGAGGTGGTGCCCTGGTCGATGGCGGCGATGAAGGGGCCTGCGGTGTGGGCGTCGGTCACAGTCTGCTCCTGGGGTTCCGTGGTGGATGGCCGGTGCGTACGGCGCGTGGGCTGCGGCTCGATGATGGCCGGGCGGATGCCCGCTCAGGCGAACGCGACGTTGTAGACACCTCCGGCGATCGCTCCTCCGATCAGCGGACCGACGACCGGGATCCAGGCGTAGCCCCAGTCGGAGCCGCCCTTGTTGGGCAGCGGAAGCAGGGCGTGCACGATGCGCGGGCCGAGGTCGCGGACCGGGTTGATCGCGTAGCCCGTGGGACCGCCCAGGGACAGACCGATCGACACCACCACGAACGAGGTGATCAGGGCGCCCAGGACGCCGAGGCCGTTGCCCGCGTCGTTCAGGCCCTGGGTGAGGATGGCGAGCAGCAGGACGAAGGTGCCGATGATCTCCGTGGCGAGGTTCTGGACCACGTTGCGGATCTCCGGACCGGTCGAGAAGATCCCCAGCACGGGTCCGGCCGCGCTCTCCTGCGCCTCGACGGACTTGGCCGCCGTGTCCTGCGCTCCCGGGCCGCCGACGATCTCCCGGTCGGTGAGGTGGGCCTGGAACTGGCCGTAGTAGGCGATCCACACCAGGACCGCGCCGATCATGGCGCCGAGGAGCTGACCCGCGAGGTAGGTCGGGATGTCGCTCCAGTCGTTGTCCTTGATGGCGATACCGAGCGTCACGGCGGGGTTGAGGTGGGCGCCGGAGAGCGGACCCGATATGTACGCCGCCGTCATGACGGCGAAGCCCCACCCGAAGGTGATGGCGAGCCAGCCGGCGTTGCGGGCCTTGGAGGCTTTGAGCGTCACGGCGGCGCAGACGCCGCCGCCGAGCAGGATGAGTATGGCGGTACCTATGGTCTCGCCGATGAAGATGTCGGAGCTGGACACCCGCGACTCCTTTGTCCTTCGTCCAGGGGAAGCCGAACCCCCGGGTCCCTCCGGGTGTTCCGGCGCCCTCGGTGTGAGAGCGATGGCGGCCCTTGGCGTTGTCACACTCTAACGTGTATTGCCGGTAGGTGTTCGACAATGCCGACCGATGGACGCGAGTCTCGCTTCGGCCGCGCGCATGCGTCAAGAGCCCTGTTATCGAAAGCACGATCGTTATTGATCGCTTCGGCTCGTCGACCGGACGGCCCGGTGCGGAAACGGGGCGAGGGGCCGCAAAGGGCGAGGGGCCGGAACGCCCCCCGGCGTTCCGGCCCCTCGCCCCCGTAGCCGTCCGTGTCCCGGACGGCCGCCCCCTGTCCGCCTCAGAACCGCCCGGCGCCCAGGTCCCGCGACACCGCGCGGGCGCAGTCGCGCACCGCCGCGACCAGCTCGGGCCGCAGCTCGCCGTCCCGGCACACCCGCTCCACCGCGCCGGTGATGCCGACCGCGCCGACCGGCATGCGTCGCCGGTCGTGGATGGGGGCGGCGATGGACGCGACGCCCTCCCAGGTCTCCTCCACGTCGGCCGCGTAGCCCCGCGCGCGCGTGAGGTCCAGGAGGTGCTCGAACCGGCCCGGCTCGCAGACCGTCCGGTCCGTGAACGCCTTGCGCTCGGTCTCCAGCGCCTCGCTGTGCGCGACCGGGTCGTAGGCCGACAGCACCTTGCCGAGGGCGGTGGAGTGCAGCGGCTGCATGGCCCCGATCTCCAGGACCTGCCGGCTGTCGTCGGGGCGGAAGACGTGGTGCACGATCAGGACGCCCTGCTGGTGCAGCACCCCCAGGTACACGCTCTCGCCGCTCGACCTCGCCAGGTCGTCCGTCCACACCAGGGCGCGCGCCCGCAGCTCGTGCACGTCCAGGTAGGTCGTGCCCAGGCGCAGCAGCTCGGCGCCGAGCTGGTAGCGCCCGGAGGCCTCGTCCTGCTCCACGAAGCCCTCGTGCTGCAGGGTGCGCAGAATGCCGTGCGCGGTGCCCTTGGCCAGACCCAGCGACGAGGCGATGTCCGACAGACCGAGGCGTCGCTCACCGCCCGCTAGCAGGCGCAGCATCGCGGCCGCCCGCTCGAGCGACTGGATGTTCCGTGCCATCGACGTACTGCCTCCGTCCCCATCGACTGCCGACCTCGGCGTCGCTGACGTCGTTCGGCAATGCCGAACACTACCGGTCCATGCCGACCTCCCGCCAATGGTCGGCGGGCAACTGTTGCACTCGGACGGCGGCATGGCCGGAACCGGTCCCCCCACCGGGACCGGCGGGTCCCCGCGGGACCGTCCCGCCCGTGTCACGCGGGCGTCCGTCCGGGGCGGCGGCCGGCCGCCACTCCGGTCCGCCTCGTGGACGCCTCGACCATCATCTCCGGGTCCCGGGCTACCCTGACGGCGTGCGTCCTCTCCCGGGACGTCCCGCGGACGGCACCGGGAAGGCGCAAAGCCGACAGCCGTCGCATCCTAGGGAGCCCCTTCATGGCCTCGTCGCCGTCCACCCCGTCCGCCGACACCCGCACCCGCGTGTCCGCCCTCCGCGAGGCACTCGCCACCCGTGTGGTGGTCGCCGACGGCGCGATGGGCACCATGCTCCAGGCGCAGAACCCCTCGCTCGACGACTTCCAGCAGCTCGAAGGGTGCAACGAGGTCCTGAACCTCACCCGCCCCGACATCGTCCGCTCGGTGCACGAGGAGTACTTCGCCGTCGGCGTCGACTGCGTGGAGACCAACACCTTCGGCGCGAACCACTCCGCCCTCGGCGAGTACGACATCGCGGACCGCGTCCACGAGCTGTCCGAGGCCGGCGCCCGCGTCGCCCGCGAGGTCGCAGACGAGTTCACCGCCAAGGACGGCCGGCAGCGCTGGGTGCTCGGTTCCATGGGTCCCGGCACCAAGCTCCCCACCCTCGGCCACGCCCCGTACACCACCCTGCGCGACGCCTACCAGCGCAACGCCGAGGGCCTGGTCGAGGGCGGCGCGGACGCGCTGCTGGTGGAGACGACCCAGGACCTGCTGCAGACCAAGGCCTCCGTGCTCGGCGCCCGGCGCGCGCTGGACGCCCTGGGGCTGGACCTGCCGGTCGTCGTGTCGGTGACGGTCGAGACCACCGGCACCATGCTGCTGGGCTCCGAGATCGGCGCCGCGCTCACGGCGCTGGAGCCGCTCGGCATCGACATGATCGGCCTGAACTGCGCGACCGGCCCGGCGGAGATGAGCGAGCACCTGCGCTACCTCGCCCGGCACTCCCGTATCCCGCTGTCCTGCATGCCGAACGCCGGCCTGCCGGTCCTGGGCAAGGACGGCGCCCACTACCCGCTGAGCGCGCCCGAGCTGGCCGACGCGCAGGAGACGTTCGTGCGCGAGTACGGGCTGTCCCTGGTCGGCGGCTGCTGCGGCACCACCCCCGAGCACCTGCGGCAGGTGGTGGAGCGGGTGCGCGACCTCACCCCGGGCGGGCGTGACCCGCGCCCGGAGCCCGGCGCCGCCTCCCTCTACCAGACGGTGCCGTTCCGGCAGGACACCTCGTACCTGGCGATCGGCGAGCGGACGAACGCGAACGGGTCGAAGAAGTTCCGCGAGGCCATGCTGGCCGGCCGCTGGGACGACTGCGTCGAGATGGCCCGGGACCAGATCCGCGAGGGCGCGCACATGCTGGACCTGTGCGTGGACTACGTCGGCCGGGACGGTGTGGCCGACATGGAGGAGCTGGCCGGACGCTTCGCCACCGCCTCGACGCTGCCGATCGTGCTGGACTCGACCGAGGTCGACGTGATCCGGGCGGGCCTGGAGCGGCTGGGCGGCCGTGCGGTGATCAACTCGGTGAACTACGAGGACGGCGACGGCCCCGAGTCGCGGTTCGCCAAGGTCGCCGGGCTGGCCCGGGAGCACGGGGCCGCGCTGATCGCGCTGACCATCGACGAGGAGGGCCAGGCCCGTACCGCCGAGAAGAAGGTCGAGATCGCCGAGCGGCTGATCGCCGACCTGACGGGGAACTGGGGCATCCGGGAGTCGGACATCCTGGTCGACTGCCTGACGTTCACGATCTGCACCGGCCAGGAGGAGTCCCGCAAGGACGGCGTGGCGACCATCGAGGGCATCCGGGAGCTGAAGAAGCGCCACCCCGAGGTGCAGACCACGCTCGGCCTGTCGAATATCTCGTTCGGGCTCAACCCGGCGGCCCGGATCCTGCTGAACTCCGTGTTCCTCGACGAGTGCGTCAAGGCCGGCCTGGACTCGGCCATCGTGCACGCCAGCAAGATCCTCCCGATCGCCCGCTTCGACGAGGAGCAGGTCACCACGGCCCTGGACCTGATCTACGACCGGCGCCGGGAGGGCTACGACCCGCTGCAGAAGCTGATGCAGCTCTTCGAGGGCGCCACCGCCAAGTCGCTGAAGGCGTCCAAGGCGGAGGAGCTGGCCGCGCTGCCGCTGGAGGAGCGGCTCAAGCGGCGCATCATCGACGGCGAGCGCAACGGGCTCGAGGCGGACCTGGACGAGGCCCTGCGGGCGCGTCCCGCGCTGGAGATCGTCAACGAGACGCTGCTCGACGGCATGAAGGTCGTCGGGGAGCTGTTCGGTTCCGGTCAGATGCAGCTGCCGTTCGTGCTCCAGTCGGCGGAGGTCATGAAGAGCGCGGTGGCCTACCTGGAGCCGCACATGGAGAAGACCGACGACGAGGGCAAGGGCACGATCGTGCTGGCCACCGTGCGGGGCGACGTCCACGACATCGGCAAGAACCTGGTCGACATCATCCTGTCGAACAACGGCTACACCGTCGTCAACCTCGGGATCAAGCAGCCGGTCTCCGCGATCCTGGAGGCCGCCGACGAGCACAAGGCCGACGTCATCGGCATGTCCGGGCTCCTGGTCAAGTCCACGGTGATCATGAAGGAGAACCTGGAGGAGCTGAACCAGCGCGGCCTGGCCGCCGACTACCCCGTCATCCTCGGCGGCGCCGCCCTCACCCGCGCCTACGTCGAGCAGGATCTCCACGAGATCTACGACGGCGAGGTCCGCTACGCCCGCGACGCCTTCGAGGGCCTGCGCCTGATGGACGCCCTCATCGGCATCAAGCGCGGCGTGCCCGGCGCCCGGCTGCCCGAGCTGCGCCAGCGCCGGGTGAAGGCCGCCACCGTCGAGGTCGAGGAGCGGCCGGAGGAAGGGCACGTCCGTTCCGACGTGGCCACCGACAACCCGGTCCCCGAGCCGCCCTTCCGGGGCACCCGCGTCGTCAAGGGCATCCAGCTCAAGGAGTACGCGTCCTGGCTGGACGAGGGCGCCCTGTTCAAGGGCCAGTGGGGCCTCAAGCAGGCCCGCACCGGCGAGGGACCCTCGTACGAGGAACTGGTCGAGACCGAGGGCCGGCCCCGGCTGCGCGGCCTGCTGGACCGGCTCCAGACCGACAACCTCCTCGAGGCGGCCGTGGTCTACGGCTACTTCCCCTGCGTCTCCAAGGACGACGACCTGATCATCCTGGACGACGACGGCAACGAGCGCACCCGCTTCACCTTCCCCCGCCAGCGCCGGGGCCGCCGCCTGTGCCTGGCCGACTTCTTCCGCCCGGAGGAGTCCGGCGAGACGGACGTCGTCGGCTTCCAGGTCGTCACCGTCGGCTCCCGCATCGGCGAGGAGACGGCCCGCATGTTCCAGGCCAACGCCTACCGCGACTACCTCGAGCTGCACGGCCTGTCCGTACAGCTCGCGGAGGCCCTCGCCGAGTACTGGCACGCCCGCGTGCGCTCCGAACTCGGCTTCGCGGGGGAGGACCCGGCCGCGATGGAGGACATGTTCGCGCTGAAGTACCGGGGAGCGCGCTTCTCCCTCGGCTACGGCGCCTGCCCGGACCTGGAGGACCGCGCGAAGATCGCCGACCTGCTCCAGCCGGAGCGCATCGGCGTCCACCTCTCCGAGGAGTTCCAGCTCCACCCCGAGCAGTCCACGGACGCCATCGTGATCCACCACCCGGAGGCCAAGTACTTCAACGCCCGCTGAGGCCACCGCCGGTCCCTCGGCGGGGCTGCGGAGTCGCATCGGGCGTTCCCGCCCCGCACGACGTAGACTGGTCGGTCCACTGCAGGCCGGTTCCCTTCCCGGGAACCGGCCTGATCGTCCCCCAAGGAGGTACGTGGATGACCAGTACGGTCCCCGCGCTCGGAACCCGTACGGCCGAAGGCTCCGCCCTTCAGGCGGTGCTCCTCGACATGGACGGCACCCTGGTGGACACCGAGGGCTTCTGGTGGGACGTCGAGAACGAGGTCTTCGCCTCCCTCGGCCACACCCTCGACGAATCCTGGCGCCACGTGGTGGTCGGCGGTCCCATGACCCGCAGCGCGGGCTTCCTGATCGAGGCCACCGGTGCCGACATCTCCCTCGCCGAACTCACCGTCCTCCTCAACGACGGCTTCGAGGAGCGCATCGGACGCACCCTGCCCCTCATGCCCGGGGCCGCGCGCCTGCTCGCCGAACTGTCCGAGCACGAGATCCCGACGGCCCTGGTCTCCGCCTCGCACCGGCGCATCATCGACCGGGTGCTGACCTCGCTGGGCCACCGTCACTTCGCCCTCACCGTCGCCGGGGACGAGGTGCCGCGCACCAAGCCCCACCCCGACCCCTACCTCGCCGCCGCGGCCGGACTCGGAGTGGACCCGGCCCGCTGCGCCGTCGTCGAGGACACCGCGACCGGCGTCGCCGCGGCGGAGGCCGCCGGCTGCCACGTCGTCGCCGTGCCCTCGGTCGCCCCCATCACCCCGGCCGCCCGCCGCACCGTGGTCGGGTCCCTGGAAGAGGTCGACCTGGCCTTTCTGCGCGGCCTGATGACCCTCACGCTCTGAGCGTTCACGCAGCGAGACCGAGTCCCCCGCGACAACCGCGTTCCGAGGGGCACCGACAACTGGCGATCTGTGACGTTCACCACGCCGAACGGGGTCGACAGTCGGGTACGGCTGTGCTGAATCACGCCGTGAGAACGTTGTCGGACCGCCTTTGTGTCCCGATTGGTGAATCACTGCACGAATCCTTCCGCTGTCGGGTTTTCGGTGTGTCCACGCCCGGTTTCACTCTGTGATGAGGTTTCAACTCCGGGGGCTGCGGGCCCTGCTGAGGGCGCGGACTAACCTCGACGCGAGAACCTCAGCCACTACCCCCGTGATCGGCCGCGACACCCCTGCATGCCGCATACACGGACCTGACAGCTCTGGAGAAACTCGAGCATGAACCGCAAGACTTTGGTGCTGCCGGCCGTCGTCGGCCTGCTCGCGCCGGTACTCGCCGCCTGCGGCGGGTCCGACGGCGGCAGCGGCGGCGGGGACGCGATCGTCGTCGGCACCACGGACCGGTTCAGCGCCTCGGAGGAGGCGCCCGCGCCGCTCGACCCGGCGTACGCCTACGACGTCGGCTCCTGGAACCTGCTGCGCCAGACCGTGCAGACGCTGATGATCCAGCCGCGCGGTGACGGCGAGCCGGTGCCCGAGGCGGCCGAGAAGTGCGGGTTCACGGACACCGGCAACCAGCGCTACTCCTGCACCCTGCGCGACGGACTGAAGTTCGCCGACGGCGACCCCGTGACGGCGGCCGACGTGAAGTTCTCCATCGACCGCGCGCTCTCCCTCAAGGCCGACAGCGGCGTGTTCGCGCTGCTGTCCACCGTCGACACCGTGGAGACGCAGGGCGACCGCGAGGTCATCTTCCACCTCAACACCGCCGACGCGACCTTCCCGTTCAAGCTGTCGACCCCGGTCGCCGGCATCGTCAACCCCGACGACTACGAGAAGGACAAGCTGCGCGACGGCTTCGAGGTGGACGGCTCCGGCCCGTACACCATGGAGTCGGAGGTCAAGGACGGCGAACTGACCAAGGCGGTGTTCACCCGCAACCCCAACTACAAGGGGTCGCTGACCGTGAACAACGACAAGGCCGAGGTCGTCTCCTTCGCCGACGCCGACACCATGGGAGCCGCCCTCGACAAGGGCGACATCGACCTGATGACCCGCGCCATGACACCGGACCAGATCCGCAAGCTCACCAACGAGTCGGGCGGCGACGTCGACATCGTCGAGGTGGCCGGACTCGAGATCCGCTACCTCGCCTTCAACACCGAGGCGCCGAGCGTCAAGGACAAGGCCGTCCGCAAGGCGATGGCCCAGGTCATCAACCGCAGCGAGCTCGTCTCCGCGGTCTACGGCTCCCAGGCCGAGCCGCTGTACTCGATGGTTCCGGCCAGCATCACCGGCCACTCCAACTCGTTCTTCAACAAGTACGGCGACCCGAGCGTCGGCAAGGCCAAGGCGATGCTCGAGGACGCCGACATCACCACGCCGGTCAAGCTGACCCTGCACTACACCACCGACCACTACGGTGCCGCGACCAAGCAGGAGTTCGAGCAGCTCCAGAAGCAGCTCAACGACAGCGGCCTGTTCGACGTCGACATCAAGGGCACGCCGTGGAAGGACTTCCGCCCGGCCGAGCAGAAGCGCCAGTACGACGTCTTCGGGATGGGCTGGTTCCCCGACTTCCCGGACGCGGACAGCTTCCTGGCGCCGTTCCTCGACAAGGACAACACCCTCAACTCGCCGTACGTGAACCGCGAGGTCATCGACGACCTGATCCCGCAGTCCCGGCGTGAGGCCGACCGGCTCTCCGCCGTGGACAGCCTGACCCGGATCCAGGACGTCGTCGCCGCCGACGTCCCGCTGATCCCGCTGTGGCAGGGCAAGCAGTACGTCGCCAGCCGCGACGACGTCACCGGCACCGCCTACGCCCTCAACTCCTCCTCGACGCTGCAGCTCTGGGAGCTGGCCCGCGGTGTGAGCGGCTGACGAGGGCCGGCCCGCCGGCCGCCGTCCGTACGCGAAAGGGCGCCCCCCTCCGCAAGGAAGGGGGCGCCCTTTCGGCTGCCGTGCGCTACTGGGCGCCGGGACGCACCAGCCCGCTCTCGTACGCGTACACCGCGGCCTGCACCCGGTCGCGCAGACCGAGCTTGGTCAGCACGTGCCCCACGTGCGTCTTGACGGTGGTCTCGCTGACGAACAGGTCGGCGGCGATCTCCGCGTTCGACAGACCGCGCGCCACCAGCTTCAGGACCTCCACCTCACGGTCCGTCAGCGTGTGCAGGGTGTCGGGCACCGGCTCCTCACCGGACGGCAGGTGCGTGGCGTACTTGTCGAGCAGTCGCCTGGTGATGCTCGGCGCGAGCATGGCCTCGCCGCCCGCCACCACGCGGATGGCCTGCACCAGTTCGTTGGCGGGGGCGTCCTTCAGCAGGAAGCCGCTGGCCCCCGCCTTCAACGCCTCCACCACGTACTCGTCCAGGTCGAAGGTCGTCAGCACCAGCACCTTGGCCGGACCGTCCCGCTCCGGGCCGGTGATCTGCCGGGTCGCCTCCACACCGTCCATCCGCGGCATGCGGATGTCCATCAGCACCACGTCGGGCTGCAACGCCCGCACCTGGTCCAGCGCCTGGAGGCCGTCCCCGGCCTCGCCGACGACCGCGATGTCCTGCTCGGCCTCCAGGATCATCCGGAAGCCCGTGCGCAGCAGCGGCTGGTCGTCGACCAATAGGACGCGGATGGCCACGTAAGTCTCCTTCGCTAGTCCGGCCCCATTCTGCCCTGCTCGACGGCGCCGGACTCGGGCCCCCTCACCGGCAGCGGATAGGGCGGGGGAGTGCCGCCGAACTCCGGGCAGTGCGCCTGGTGGTCGCACCAGCCGCACAGCTTGGTGGGGCGCGGACGCCAGTCGCCCGTCTCCGTCGCCAGCCGGATGGCGTCCCACAGGGCCAGCAGCTTGCGCTCGACGCGCTCCAGGTCGGCGACGACCGGGTCGTAGGTCAGCACGTCACCGCTGCCGAGGTAGACGAGCTGGAGCCGCCGCGGGACGACCTTCTTCAGCCGCCACACCACGAGCGCGTAGAACTTCATCTGGAACAGCGCGCCCTCGGCGTACTGGGGCCGGGGCGCCTTGCCCGTCTTGTAGTCGACGATCCGCACCTCGCCGGTGGGCGCCACGTCGACCCGGTCGATGATGCCGCGCAGCCGCAGCCCGGAGTCCAGCTCCGCCTCGACGAACAGCTCGCGCTCGGCCGGCTCCAGCCTGCTCGGGTCCTCCAGCGTGAACCAGCGCTCGACGAGCTGCTCGGCCTCGGCCAGCCAGCCGGCCAGCCGCTCGCCCTCCGGGTCGTCCGCGAACAGCTCCTCGACCTCCGGCCTGGTCTCCCGCAGCCGGTCCCACTGCCCCGGCACCAGGGCCTTGGCCCGCGGAGGGGTGCGCTCGGCCGCCGGGGCGTCGAAGAGCCGCTCGAGCACCGCATGCACCAGGGTGCCCCGCGTCGCCGCCGCGCTGGGCTTCTCCGGCAGCCGGTCGATGACCCGGAACCGGTACAGCAGCGGGCACTGCATGAAGTCGCCGGCCCGCGAGGGGGAGAGCGAGGCAGGGGGAGCGGGGACGGAGGCGGGCACGGGCGAGGGCGCGGGCACGACAGGGGGTGCGTCCGGGGCGGCGGTGGCCACCGGGCCCTTGGCCGCAGGTCCCGGGTCCGCGGCTGCCGTCGCCGCCGGTGCGGGGCCTGAGGCGTCCTCCGCGACTTCCTCGATGCTCGTCTCCATGCCCACAGACCTTACGGCCCGCCACTGACAGTGACCTACTCGCGGCCGTCGCCCGCGCCCGGGGACGGGAAGCAGAGGGTGCCGAGGCCGAACGGACCGCGACTGCCGCATACCATCGACAGGAGACCCTCCCGCCCGGCAGGCGCGGGAGACGCTTCGAACGAGGGGACACCGTGGACGTGAGCGGCGGGAGCGGGCAGCCGCGGTCCGGCAACGACGAGTCGGCCGAGCCCCACACGGGGTCCCCGGCCCCGGCCGCCGGACCCGCACACCCGGATTCCACGACTGCCGGCACGCCCGAGGAACGACGCCGGGCGACGCACGACGGCCCCGACGGCCCGTCACGGACAGTAGGCGAGGACACCGGGGGAGCGGAGGAGCCGCGGCAGGAGGACGGCGAGGCCCCGCAGGAGCCCGCACCGCGGCGCCGGACACCGGCACCCAACACCCCGGACGACGCAGCCGCGTCCGACGGCCTCCCCGGCCGTGGCACCCCGGACCCCACGGCCTCGTCCGGTGAGGCGCCCGGCGAGGAGACGCGGAATCCCGCATCCCCGACCGGCGACGCGCCCCGAGCCCCCGAGACCCCGAACCCCGCGGCCGACGAGGGCACCCGCGACGGCGCCCCGGCGGCAGGGCCGGTCCACAGCCACCCCCACCGCGCCGCCCGCTCCGAGGCCCACAGCGGCACCGGCCCCGGACGGCCCCCGCAGCGCCGTCCGGAACCCGGCGGCGGCCTGCTGATGGGCCGGCCGTTCGGCGTGCCCGTCTACGTCGCCCCGAGCTGGTTCCTGGTCGCCGCCCTGATCACCTGGGTGTTCGGCGGCCAGCTCGACCGGATCCTGCCCGAGCTGGGCGCCGCCCGCTATCTGGTCTCCCTCTTCTTCGCGGTCGCCTTCTACGCCTCCGTCCTCGTCCACGAACTGGCCCACACCGTCGCCGCCCTCCGCTTCAAACTCCCGGTCCGCCGCATCCAGCTCCAGTTCTTCGGCGGCGTCTCCGAGATCGAGAAGGAGGCCGAGACACCCGGCCGCGAGTTCGTGCTGGCCTTCGTCGGCCCCCTGCTCTCCCTCGTCCTCGCCGGCGTCTTCTACGCCGCCATGCTGCCCGTCGAGCCGGGCACCGTCCCCGGCGTCCTGCTGGCCGGCCTGATGATCTCCAACCTCATCGTGGCCGTCTTCAACCTGCTGCCCGGCCTCCCCCTGGACGGCGGCCGCATGCTCCGCGCCGTCGTCTGGAAGCTCACCGGCAGGCCGATGAGCGGCACCGTCGCCGCCGCCTGGGTCGGCCGGGCGCTCGCCGTCTCCGTCCTGATCGGGCTGCCGCTGCTCACCCAGTCCGGAGCGCTCGGCTCCCGCGCCGCCGACAACGTCGGCATGGACACCCTGCTGGACGCCCTGCTCGCCGCCATCCTCGCCGCGATCATCTGGACCGGCGCCGGCAACAGCCTGCGGATGGCCCGCCTGCGCGAGCACCTGCCCGAGCTGCGCGCCCGCGCCCTCACCCGGCGCGCGGTCCCCGTCCCCGGGGACACCCCGCTCTCCGAGGCCCTGCGCCGCGCCAACGCCTCCGGCGCCCGGGCCCTGGTCGTCGTCGACGGCGAGGGCAGGCCCGTGTCCCTGGTCCGCGAGGCCGCCATCGTCGGCGTACCCGAGCACCGCCGCCCCTGGGTCCCGGTCAGCGGACTCGCCCAGGACCTCACCGACGGCATGCGGGTCTCGGCCGAGCTGACCGGCGAGGAGCTCCTGGACGCGCTGCGGGCGGCCCCGGCGACCGAGTACCTGGTCGTCGAGGAGACCGGCGAGATCTACGGCGTGCTGTCCGCGGCCGACGTGGAGCGCGCCTTCGTGAAGGCCATGGCCCGCCCGTCCTAGCCGCCCGCGTGGTCGGCGGCCTCCGCTCGGACCGGTAGGCTGGTCACATGTCCGAACCGACCGGTGCCGCCCGCAGGCGCGGGCCCTTCAAGGTCGGGGACCAGGTTCAGCTGACCGACCCCAAGGGCCGCCACTACACGTTCACGCTCGAGGCCGGGAAGAACTTCCACACCCACAAGGGTTCCTTCCCGCACGACGAACTGATCGGTGCTCCCGAGGGCAGCGTTGTCCGCACCACCGGGAACGTCGCCTACCTCGCGCTGCGCCCCCTGCTCCCCGACTACGTCCTGTCCATGCCCCGCGGGGCAGCCGTCGTCTACCCGAAGGACGCGGGGCAGATCCTCGCCTTCGCCGACATCTTCCCCGGCGCGCGCGTCGTCGAGGCCGGCGTCGGCTCCGGCTCGCTCAGCAGCTTCCTGCTCCGGGCCATCGGCGACCAGGGAATGCTGCACTCCTACGAGCGCCGCGAGGACTTCGCGGAGATCGCCCGGCAGAACGTGGAGCGCTACTTCGGCGGCCCGCACCCCGCCTGGCAGCTCACCGTCGGCGACCTCCAGGACAACCTGTCCGACACGGACGTCGACCGCGTCATCCTCGACATGCTCGCCCCCTGGGAGTGCCTGGAGGCCGTCTCCAAGGCGCTCGTGCCCGGCGGCATCCTGTGCTGCTACGTGGCCACCACCACCCAGCTCGCCCGGACCGTCGAGTCCATCCGTGAGATCGGCTGCTTCAACGAGCCGACCTCCTGGGAGACGATGATCCGCAACTGGCACGTCGAGGGCCTGGCCGTCCGCCCGGACCACCGGATGATCGGCCACACCGGCTTCCTGCTCACCGCCCGCCGCCTCGCCGACGGCGTCGAGCCGCCCATGCGCCGCCGCCGCCCCGCCAAGGGTGCCTACGGCGAGGACTACGACGGCCCCAACGCGGGCGGAGGCTCCGGCCGCTGACCCGGCCCGTGCCCTGATCAACGCACAGGCGCCGGGGTGGGGGTGCCCGGCCCCCCCCGGGCCCCCCCCCCCCCCCCCCCCGCTTGAAGGGCCCCCCCGGCACCCCCCCCCGGGCCCCCCCCCCCCCGCCCCCCCCCCCCTGAAGGGTGG
>NZ_JBIRZD010000028.1:0-48677 GCF_044390505.1 Streptomyces sp. NPDC018947 | reverse complement strand
CATCTGGAACAAGATCAGCACGCACTCGGAACACCCTGCCGATCAAGATCACCGAGCACAAGATCCACAGCTCAACTCATTCTGAAACGATCAGTTAGACCGTGTCCTATGTGGCGGTGGTTCGTTGGTCAGGTCATGGGGGGTACGTGGAGTTGGATTGTTCCGGACGGGCTGTGGGAGATCGCGAAGCCACTGATCCCACCACCGAGGGTGCGGCCACAGGACGGTGGAACACAGGACACGCCTGATGAGACGCTGTTCGCCGCCATCATCTACGTGCTGGTCAGCGGCTGCGCCTGGCGGGCCCTGCCACCCTGCTTCGGCATCTCGAAGTCGACCGCCCACCGCCGGTTCCTGATCTGGTCCAGAGCCGGTGTCTGGGGCCGACTGCACGAGGCCGTGCTGCACCGGCTCGACGACGCCGGCCTCCTCGACGTCACCCGCGTCGTCCTCGACACCGCCCACGTCCGGGCCAAAAAAGGGGGCGAACACACAGGTCCGAGCCCCGTGGACCGAGGCAAGCCGGGTTGGCTACCGCCGACTCAGCCCCCGGCTACGAACGCGATCCCCGCGTCGAAGTCCTTCACCGCCCGCGGCCTGACCGCCGCCGCTCTCACCGGCGGCGCCCTGACCGCGGCCCTCGCGGTGCCGACCACCGCGGCCGACCACCACCGGGCGCCCCGCCCGAACGTGGAGATCAGCGACGTCCAGTACAACTCCCCGGCCGTGACGACCGCTCCAACCGCTCCCTGAACGCGGAGTGGATGGAGATCACCAACAACACCCGCCGCGCCGTCGACCTCGACGGCTGGACGCTGCGCGACGAGGACCGCCACCGCTACACCTTCCACAACTACCGCATCGAGGGCCGCTCCACCGTCCGCGTCCACACCGGCCGGGGACACGACACCCGCACCGACGTCTACCGGGACCGCCGCAACTACGTGTGGAACAACGACTCGGACACGGCGACCCTCCGCAACGACCGCGGCCGGTTCATCGACTCCGAGTCGTGGGGCCACCACGGCCACGGCGACCGCTGACACCTCCCGGGCGGGGCCGGTGAATTCCACCGGCACCGCACCGTGCGGCACGCCCTCCCCCACGGCGGGGACGGCGTGCCTCACGGCCGTGAAGTAGCTTCCTTCCTCACCGACTCCCTACAGCGGGCCCTGGGGACCACCTGGGCAGGCCCACTCAGGGCTCGTGGCGTGGTGGCGCGGGACCGGTGCGGGTTTCAGGGGATCATCACGCAGTGGTTCTCGATGACCCGGCCACCGCGGTCGAGGCCGCCGCAGACGGCCAGCCTCGGGTAGGCCCTGATCTCCCGGTCGACGACGAACCGCCACCGTGAGACGTTCGCCTTGCTCCCCCGGTAGTCGCCGACGAACGCACGCAGCGTCCCCGGCAGGCCGTCCCTTGTGGTGACGGTGACGTCCTGCACGTAGTCGCGACCCTGGTAGGCGGTGGCGACGCAGATGTAGGTGCCGCAGGTCGACTTCACCTCGGCACTCGCAGGCTCCGCGGTGCCCAGCAGCAAGCCGCCGGCGGCCGCCAGCGCGGCCGTGACCGTGGAGATCCGCAGTCGTGTCCTTCGTGCTGTGGTCATGAGTGTCTCCTCCTTCGCGTGCACTGTTCTCACCCCGCCGGTTACGGGACCGGCTCGTAGGTCACGGTCTGCTCCGGGCAGTCGGCCGCCACCTCCGCCAGAGCCGCCGCTTCGGCGTCGTCCGCCGACTGCGCCCAGCGAAGCTTGCCCGCCCACTCCGCGGCATACCGGCAGTGCACCCCGACCGCCGACGGCAGCCACTGGGCAGGGTCCTGATCAGCCTTCTACCGGTTCGAACGCGCGGTCACCGCAACCAGACTGACGGCGGCACCCTGGTCGTTGGCGTACGCCTCACGACGCTGCGCCGACCAGGCGAAAGCCCCGCTGTCCCAGGCCTCCGCGAGCGGCACCATGTGGTCAATGTCCAGACCGGGGGCCGACGTCACCCACACCTGATGACCACCAACTGCCTCCCGACAGACGGCACCGCGACCCGACGGTGGGCGGCTCGACCGCCTCGTCGAGGAGAACCTCGCAGGTGGAGCAACCGTCCGCCGGATCATCGCCGGTGTTCCAGTGACGGAACGCGTCACGGGTGTAGCCGTCGCGGGACTCGGTGGCCACCGAGAGGCGGGTGACCGCATCGGCCAGTGGAAGTGTCTCCGCTGCGTGGGCGGGCGCGGGGACGGTGAGGGGCAGGACAGTGAAAGAGGTAGCGGCCAGACCGCGCAGCACGGGAGTGAGCATGAGCCGTTGATAGCGGCCTGCCCGGGGGCGCTGGCAGGCGTTCTGAGGGTGCGCCGCCCGTGTGGGTGGAAAGGTCGTACCGGTAGCAGCTGCCCGCCTGGTTCTGCGCTGGGCTGGTGAGGGGACGGGGATGCCGTGGGCCGGCTATGCGGCGGGGGCAGTGGGCGGCCCTACTACCCCCGGCTCTCGCTGCCCGCCTGGTGGCGAAGTCCGACGAAGGCCTGGTCATCTGCGCCCCGCTCCAGCAAGACCAGCGCCGAGAGGCGCAGCAGCCGATAGCCGAGCAGGCTCCGGCGCCCAAGCCACCGCGACGTCAGCGGACAAGGCCGCAGCCGACGGGAAGTCGGGGCCGCCATTGTGGGAACTCCTCCTCGGCGTGCTCCGCAAGACGCCGGGACAGCCGCTGGTCGCCCGTGAGGTCAGCGACCAGCTAGCCGAGGACCACTCCGGCCGGGCGCCGTCCGCCCAGACCGTTCGCAACGGTCCGGAGACTCTCGTCAAGCAGAACCTGCCCGAGAAACTGGATGCGGTAGGTCTGTGCGCCCAGGTCCTCACGGCCGACGCGGGGCAGGCGTCGGCGCCGGAGCGTTGGACGGCGATTTCGCGGTCGGTACGGCCGTTGCGTTCGCGGCCCTCGGTTCTACAGAAGGAAGTGGAGGGCAGGAGTCGAGCGGAGTCGCCCATTCGCCTGGGGGCTTGGGGTAGCGGTGGGGCAGCTTGAACTGGCGGCCGTCTCTTCGTGCTCGACAGGCGACCCGGAACGTCTCACCGTTGCGCTGCTTGGTACTGGTCAGGCCAATGCACTCGACGTGCAATCCCTTGCCCTGACGAGCAACAAGCTCCTCCAAGCGTTACCCACGGTGCGCGCCGCGGAGATCCGCTCCGCGCAGATCGGCGCCGCGCAAGTCCGCGTCGGAAAGGAACGCGCCGGACAGATTCGCTCCGGACAAGTCCGCGCCGGACAGGTCCGCGCCGACCAGGTACGCGCCGGAAAGGTTCGCGCCCGAAAGGTCCCCGTCACGTAAATCAGCATGGGACAGGAACGCGCCGCGCAGTTTCGCGCCGGACAGGTCCGCGCGGGACAGGTTGACGCCGAGCAGATTCGCGACAGACAGGTCCGCGCCGCGCAGATCTGTATTGGACAGCTTGGCGCCGGACAGATCGGCGTCAGACAGGTCTGCTTCAGCCAGGTACGCGCCGGACAAGTCCGCGCGGGGGCGGTCCTGGCGGTGCAGGAACGCCCCGGACCGGTCGGCAGGGTCCAGTTTCTTGCCGGGGCGACGCGGCCGAAGTTCAACGTTGGACAAATGCGCACCTCGCAGATCGAGTGTGAAGAAGTCATCAAGGCGGGAGTCACGAAACACGAGGACCATCAGAGCTGCGTGCACGTCGGCCGGGACAGCTGCGTCCTTCTTGCGGGGTTTATCCGTGCGGGTGCGGATGTAAGTGGTCAGGACGTTGGCGATGGTCGGGTGGTCGCGGGGGGAGTCCTCCATGATGCGTTGCAGTGCGTAGATGCCGCCGAGGCGCACATCCATGGCGTCGTCGCCGAGGTTCTCCACGGCCGCGGTGTACCGGTCGGTGATCTGCCCTTCCTGGGTGACCCCTAACTCCTGACGACTGACTTTCAGCTGGTCACGGACCTGGCTGTTGGAGTACAGCAGGCCGACCACGCTGACGACGGCGGCAACCAGTACTGCGATCAGCTCGATGCGACGTGCCCAGTCCAGCCGCTGAGGTTGTGCGGCTTGCGACTCAGGGTCGTTGCCCGGCTCGGCCGGAGCGTGCCTGGGTGTGGCCGGGCTGACCGCCGCCGGTGACCTTCGCGGCCGCGGTACGGCCGGCACGCTTCGGGCCGCGGGAACAGGGCGGCCCTGTAAGGCGCGTTCGCCGGCCCGATGGAGTTGTTGGGTGCGTCGGTGCGACATGAGAAGCAGTCGACCCCTGCCTCAAGGGGATCCGCAACGGTTTTGGAGCAAGTCACCCACAAGGCACGCGTGCCGCCGGGAAGCGCGCGTGTGTAAGCGCAGCGCCACGGCGTGGAGGTCGCCCAGCGCGTCGCGGACCCGGAGGACTTCGGTGACGAGGTGCATCGGGCGACTGTGGCTGGCCAACACGGTACGCGAAAACGGTCTGGACACGGTTCTGCTGAGCGCAGCGGCTCCCCGAATTGCAGGCCACGCGCGGTGGCTCGGTGGCGTTCGTCGTGTGGTTACTGGACCGGGGCTGAGGACGGGAAGGGCTACGCCGCCTCGCCGGCGAGCACGATCCTCGCCGGAGCCGTCGCGGGACTGCGCCACCGTGGCGCGGAGGCGAGCCGCGACGACCAGGCGCGAACCCGGGCGACGCTGAATGCCGCCGCCGTGGAGCTGATGAAAACCGGGGAGCGGCGCGGCCAGGGGCCGCGGCTGAGGTTCCCGACCTCTACCCAGTGGCCAGGGCATACCTCGGACACCGTCACTGGGGACGTCGCCTCGTACTGACTGGGGCCGCGCCGTCGTCCTCGCCAACGGCTGCGGGCCATCGTCGGACTTCCCGGCTTTCCGCCGGATCCTGCACACGGCTGCGGGCGGCATTTCCCGTGCGGAGGGCACCCGCCGGGGCCGGTGTCTGCCGTTCGCTCACACCTGGTGCGGCCATGCCGCCAGCGCCGCCCGTCCCCTCATCGACCAGGCGGATGCATACGCCGTCGCGGCCGTAGGCGCCGGTCCATGACACCAACTTGCGGCGGGCTGTCGTCTCGCTCCCCCACCAGCCGTGCATCGTGGGCCGGCCGTCGACGGTCAGGACGAGATGGTAGCGGCCACTCATGCGAGCCGGATCCCGCGCGGCCGGCCGGGCTCACGGACGACGGCGCCCTTCGCCTCCAGCTCGCGCAACTGGTAGTGAGCGCTCGAGCCCCAGCGCAGCCCGACCTGCTCACAGATTTCGGCCACCGTGGGCGCTTCACCGCGGTCGATGATGGCCTGCCGGATGCAGCGCAGGATGCGTTCCTGCATGTCGGTGAGGTGATCGACCTTGTGCCTGCCCATATCCAGAGTAGAAACCGTGTTCGGTTTTTGGCGCAAACTGGAGGGGTGACCGACCTGCCGTCCGACCTGCCCCGCCTCCGAACATTGGAGACCTTCCTCGACCTGCTCCTCGCCGAGGTGCGCGAGGCGATCGCCGCCCGGGAACGGCGGGAGGCTGAGCGCCGACGGGGTGTCCGTGCCCGGCCGGTGCCGCCGCAATGGATCCTGGAACTGGGCCTCAACCGTGACGCGCCGCCCGTACAGGTCCACATCGGAGGCTGCTGGAACGCGGGCAAGCGCAGCAAGGGTGTGACCCAGGTTGAAGCTCGGCAGGCCCTCTCTGAGGGGGTGAAGGCCTGTGGTGCCTGCCAGCCGGAGAGCGCGCTCGGCTTCGTCGACGGCTGAGCGGGTGGAACCAGCGGGGTAGCCAGCGGGCCTCGCCCGGCCGGCTTCGTCTAGGTCAGGCGGTGCGCCGGGGTTTGCGGGCCGTCTTCTTGGCCGCGGTCTTTTTGGCCGGCGGCTTCTTCGCGGCCCGCTTCTCGGGCATCTCGTGGACGTCGGCGTGCCCGCCGTCGCCACGGCCCGCTTTCGCCTTGGCCACGGACTCGTTCAGTGCGGCCATCAGATCGACCAGCTGCCCCGACTCCCCCGCCGGCTCCGGTGCCGCCGGCGGCTCCCGGCGTTCCCGCTTCGCCTCGATCAGCTCCGCGACCGCCTTGGTATAGGTGTCGTGGAACTCCTCGCCTTCGAGGTCGTCGCGGGTCATGGTGTCCATGAGGGCCACGGCTCGGTCGATCTCCTCCTCGGAGACCTCCACCGGCGGCGGGGGTGAGGCAGGGCGGGTCGCGGATCTCGTCGGGCCAGCGCATCGCGTGCAGGACTATCGCGTTCTCCCTGACGCGCAGCAGCCCAAGACGTTCCCACGGCCGGACCACGCGTACCTGCCCACGGCCACCCGGCTGCTGCGCTGCAGAGCCTGGCGGAGCAGCTTGTAGGGCTTCGCGGCGACCTGGCCGTCCGGTTCGAGGTAGTAGCCGTCGCCGATCCGGATCGGGTCGACCGATCCCAGCGGCGATCTCGATCTCGTTCGCCGTCGGCAGCGGCAGGTCCCGCAGCTCCTCGTCGGTGACGGGGATGATCTGCGTCCTGGTCAGTTCGTAGCCCTTGCCGATCTCCGACTGAGCGACCTCCCGGCCCTCGAGCTCGCAGATCTTCCGATTGCGGACCCGGCCCAGATCCTCCAGGTGTACCTGCCGGAAGCGGATCGAGTGGTCCTCCGTCGCACCGACCACATGGATCGGCACCGTGACCAGACCGAGCGAGATCGCACCGGGCGTCCTGCCTGGCCGAACGCCTGTTCCGCGGCCTCCAGATCACTGAGGTGTGCGGAGTGGACCCTCAGCGTCGCTGGTCGGTGGGCTTTGCCGTCGGGGTGCGGGTGGCCGCCAGGCTGGCGAGGAGCTTGAGGCGGTCTTCAGAGGTGCTGCCCGGTTCGGCGGTGTAGAGACTCAGGTCGTGCACGGCCCGCTGGGACACCGGCAGGTCCACGGACTGGTAGGTCAGCTCCAGCTCGCCGACGTCGGGGTGCTGGAGCCGCTTGACGCCGTCGTGGCGGATCCGGACGTCGTGCGCCGCCCACAGGGTGCGGAAGTCTTGGCTGAGGGTGGACAGCTCGCCGATCAGTTCACGCAGGGTCCGGTCGTGCGGTTCGCGCCCGGCCTCGGCGCGCAGCAGGGCGACGGTGGCGGCGGCGCCGGAGTCCCAGTCGGTGAAGAAGTCGTGGGAGGTGTCGTCGAGGAAGTGGTAGCGGGCGAAGTTCGGCCGGCCGTGTTTGTCGGTGGTGGGGCTGTCGAACATCGGGGCGTGCAGGACCCGGCCGAGGGGATTGTGGGCGATGACGTCCAGGCGGCCGTTGCGGACGAAGGCGGCCGACATCGTGATCGAGTCGAGCAGCCACTCGATGCGGGGCGGGACGGTGACGTCGCGGCGGCGTGAGGGGGTGCGGCGGGCGGGGCGGGCTGCTCTGGCCAGGTCGAAGAGGTAGGTGCGTTCGTCGTCGTCCAGTTGCAGGGCTTGGGCGACTGCGGCGAGGACGTCTTCGGAGACGCCGCCGATGTGGCCCTTCTCCAGGCGGGTGTACCACTCGGTGCTGACGCCGGCGAGGACGGCGACCTCCTCGCGACGCAGGCCCGGGACCCGGCGCCGGCCGCTGGTGGGCAGCCCGGCCTGTTCCGGGGTGATCTTGGCGCGGCGGGTGGCGAGGAAGTCCCGGATCTCGGTGCGGTGGTCGTGGTGGTCGTCCATGTTTTCCACGGTAGCCAGCGGCGGGCGGGGAAGGAGGTTGAGCTTGTACCCCCCATAAACGCGACCTTCCTCAAGGGTGGGGCGGCCGGTTTTCTGGATGACGCACCCCGATCACCACCCCCTCTTGGAGATGCACCGTGAGTATGCGAGGAGGAACCCTCCAGGCTTCCGCCGAGGTACGGGCCGAACCGGCCGGGCAGGCTGCAGGACCGTCCCGGCTGCCGCTCGTCGTCTACATCCTGGCGCTCGGCACGTTCCTGATGGGCACGACCGAGTTCGTCGTGGCCGGTCTGCTGCCCGAGATCGCGGGCGACCTGGGCGTGAGCGTGGCCCGGACGGGACTGATGATCACCGTCTTCGCGGTCGGGATGATCATCGGGGCGCCGCTGATGGCGATGCTGACCCTGCGGCTGCCCAAGCGGCTCACCCTGATGCTTGCCCTGGGCGTCTTCGCCGTCGGGCATGTCATCGTCGCTGTCGGCTCGGACTTCACCGTGATTCTCGGGGCTCGGTTCCTGACCGCGATCGCCACCGGGGCGTTCTGGGCGGTGGCCAACGTGGCGGCCGCGACCGCAGCGGGCCCCGCGGCCAGCTCCCGCGCCCTCGGTCTCGTCGGGGCCGGCGCGATGCTCGCCAACGTCGTCGGCGTGCCGGTGGGCGCGTTCGCCGGGCAGCTCATGGGCTGGCGCGGTCCCTTCTGGGCCCTCGCCGCACTCTCCACCGGGGCCATCGTGCTGATCGCCCGCACGGTCGCGCACGACGGTCCGGCCCAGCAGACGGTGTCGGTGCGCTCCGAGCTGACCGCGCTGCGCTCGGGCCGTGTGTGGCTGGTGCTGGCGGCCTGCGCCACCACGACCGGTGGTGTCCTGGCCGCGTACTCCTACATCGCCCCGCTGCTGACCGGCCGGTCCGGCATCGCCTCGGGGATCGTGCCGCTGGTCCTGGTCGGCTTCGGTCTGGGCGCCCTGGCCGGCTCGCTGGTCGGAGGCCGCCTCGGTGACCGCCGCCCGCACACCGTCACGATCGTGGCGGCCGCTGGAGCCACGCTCCTGCTGCTGGCGATCTCCCTGCTGGCCGGCTACGCCGTGCCCACCATCATCCTGGTCGCTCTGCTGGGCTTCTTCGGTCTGGGCGCCAACCCGGTGCTCATGGCCCTGGCCGTCCGCTTCGCGAAGCAGGCGCCCGTGCTGGCCTCCGCCCTGACGGTCTCGGCGTTCAACCTCGGCACCGCCATCGGTTCCTGGATCGCCGGCCTCACCCTCGACTCGCCACTGGGGACCACCGGTCCCGCCATCGTCGGCACCGTGATCGCCGCCCTCACCCTGATCCCCACCCTCACCATCGCGTTCCTCCAACGCCGCCGCACGGCAGCAGCCGCCTGAGTTAAGGGCCCCAAAGTGGCTAGACGGCGCGAAAACAGCCCCGCAAATGCGTCTAGACAGGATCAAACCGGCAAGAGTGGGCGCATGCACCACCTGGTGACGAGACCCCTTCCGTAACCCCTTCGCCGGTGTCCAACCGCGGCGAAGGAATGGCCGGCAGCCGACGTGCAGGCGGGCGACCCGCACCGGCCGGCACACACCGAACCACCCCCTGAAAGGAGAACAAGCTGTCATGGCTGGCTCTCCCCGCACGACAGAGGTCCGCGCGATGGTCGTCGACAGCTACGGCGGCCCGGACACTCTCACCGCGCGGGACGTCCGCCTGAAGGCGCCCGGGCACGGCGAGGCCCTGGTCCGTCTCGCCGTGGCAGGCGTCAACTTCGTACGGCGTCGCGGATCGGCGAGACCCTGCCGCTGCTGGCCGAGACCAGCCTCGGCGCGACCGCGATCGGCCGCGACCACCTTCGCCGGAAACCTCAAGGCCGCCGCACTGCACGGACACATCGTGATCTTCGGAGCGGCCAGCGGCTCCGCCGCCCCGCTGTCGGATGCCGCCGTAGCGCATCGCCTGCTGGAAGACCGCCACACCATCGACACAAGGTCCTGCTCTCCACGAGCCTCTGATCCCCCCTCACGCACCACCCGAAGAAACGGAGTACCACTCATGCGCGCGACCCTCATGTACGGCGCCGGCGACGTCCGAGTCGAGAACGTCCCCGACCCCGTCATCAAGCACCCCACGGACGCCCTCGTCCGCATCACCGCCTCCTGCGTATGCGGCAGCGACCTGTGGCCCTACGCCTCGATGAAGTCCGAGGACGGCCCGGCCCGGATGGGGCACGAGTTCATCGGCATCGTCGAGGACACCGGCTCCCAGGTCACCACCGTCAAGCGCGGCGACCTGGTCGTCGCCCCCTTCGCGATCTCCGACAACACCTGCGAGTTCTGCCGCGAGGGCCTGCACACCTCCTGCTCCCACACACAGGCCAACTTCTGGGACGGCGAAGCCGAGGAGGGCGGCCAGGCCGAAGCCGTCCGCGTTCCGCTCGCCGACGGAACCCTCGTCAAGCTGCCCGTCGCCCCGGACTCCGCGCTCATCCCGTCCCTGCTGACCCTCTCGGACGTCTTCGGCACCGGCTACCACGCCGCCGTGATGGGTGGCGTCAACGAGCGCACCCGCGTCACCGTGATCGGCGACGGCGCCGTCGGCCTGCTCGGAGTGCTCTCAGCCAAGCTCCTGGGCGCCGAGCAGATCATCCTCATGGGGCGCCACCGGGCGCGCACCGGCCTCGGCCGCGAGTTCGGCGCCACCGACGTCGTGGCCGCCCGCGGCGAGGAAGGCATCGAGCAGGTCCGTGAGCTGACCGGCGGCCACGGTTCGCACGTGGTTCTGGAGGCCGTCGGCGCCATGCCCGCCTACCATCAGGCCCTCGGCGTCGTCCGCCCCGGCGGTGTCATCAGCCGAGTCGGCGTCCCGCAGTACGAGGAGGCGCCGATCGGCTTCGGCAGCCTCTTCCGCCACAACATCCGCCTCGCCGGTGGACCCGCACCGGTCCGCGCCTACATCGAGCCCCTGATTCCCGCCATCCTCGACGGCACCATCGAGCCCGGAAAGGTCTTCGACGCCACCACCGACCTCGATGGCGTCCCTGCCGGCTACCAGGACATGGCCGACCGCAAGAGCCTCAAGGTCCTCGTCAAGCCCTGACCCGGCACCGCCGGCCGGCAGGGGCCGGCCGGCGGTGCCGGGCTCCGTTCGGCAAGCTCGATGACACCTCGCGCACCCCACTCGTCCTTCATGACGCGTCGGGTGGGGTGCGGGGCATAGACGTACCTCCTCGCGGGGGAGGCCGGCGGCCGTGGATTTGCCAGTACGCGCGGGAGGACGCTTGCCCGGCCGGTGATCACGGTCGCGGGCGCGCCGTCGCCGCAACAGGGGCCGTCGACCTGCCCGGTCTCCCGCCGCTTCGGCCATGGAACGGAGCCCTTCCCACCGTCCGGACTGCGGCGGATCACCGTGCGGAGTTGGGGGGTTGAGCTTGTACCCCCCACAAACCCGACCTGTCACGCCCCGCGCAGAAACGGTCTCCTGGAACCGTGCCTGGCCACGACACACCGGCCGGCGCGCCTCTTCCCTCTACCGATCGAATATGAGGTCCATTCATGGAACGTCGCACAGCGCTCGGACTGATCGCCGGTGGCGGCGCTGCCGCCGCAGCGTCCTTCACAACCCTGCCCGCCTTCGGCGAGGAGAGCGGCCACGCCGCGGGCGTCACCGGCCAGGGCAAGCCCTCGGGCAAGGGCGGTTACACGTTCACGCTGGACAGGAACGTCAAGCGGACCTCGGTGCGATTCAAGAACCGCTACGGCAACGAGATCGCCGCCGACCTCTACGTCCCGAAGAATGCCCGGGGCAAGCTGCCTGCCCTGGCGCTCAGCGGCCCGTTCGGCGCGGTCAAGGAACAGTCGTCGGGGCTCTACGCCAACGAGTTCGCCCGCCGCGGCTACGTCACCCTCGCCTTCGACCCTTCCTTCACCGGTCAGAGCGGGGGCACGGTGCGCGACGTGGCCTCACCCGACATCTACACCGAGGACTTCAGCGCCGCCGTCGACTTCCTCGGCCTGCAAAAGACCGTCGACCGCGAACGGATCGGCGTACAGGCAGTATGCGGCCTGAGCGGCATGGCGCTCACCGCAGCGGCCGCGGACAGCCGCATCAAGGCGGTCGCCACGGCCTCGATGTATGACATGTCGCGCAGCATGTCCCGCGGCCACGAGGACTACTACACCCATGAGCAGCGTCAGAAGGTCGTCGACTACATCAGCCGGCAGCGCTGGATCGACGCCGAGAAGGGCACCTACGCGCGGGGATCCCACGAGGTCCCCTTCGACGAGAACGGCGACGTCGCCCCCGCCGACCGTGTCCTGCCCAAGACCCTCCCGGCCGACGCCGACCCGATCACAAAGAGCTTCTTCGACTACTACCGCACCGAACGCGGCTACCACCCGCGCTCCATCAACTCGACCACCGCGTGGACCGCGACCACGCCCATGTCGTTCTTCGCCTTCCGACAGATGACGAACATCGACATGCTGGCGCCCCGCAAGGCCCTCCTGGTGGCCGGCTCCGAAGCACACTCCCTCTACTACTCCCAGGACGTCCACAAGATGGCCCCCGACAGCATCGACCTCGTCATCGTCCCAGGCGCGGACCACGTCGACCTGTACGACCGCAAGGACCTCATCCCCTTCGACCAGCTCGACGAGTTCTTCACCAAGAACCTCGCCTGACCAACAGCGTTCCCCGGCAGGCCGATACCGCCACCAGCCTGCCGGGGAAGGGGGCGTTCAGTGGGTGGTGTAGCCGCCGTCGACGGGCAGGGCGACGCCGATCACGAAGCTGGCGCCGGGGCTGCACAGCCACAGAGCGGCGGCGGCGACCTCCTCGGCCTGGCCGAGGCGCCCGATGGGCTGCTCGCTCATGATCGCTGCCATGGCCTCGGCCTGCCCCTCGAGCATGTCGGCGACCATCGGGGTCTCGATCACGCCGGGACAGACGGCGTTGATACGGATGCCCCGGGGCGCGTACTCGACCGCGGCGCTCTTGGTCAGGCCGATCACACCGTGCTTGGAGGCGTGGTACGCGGCGCGCTCGGGCAGGCCGACCAGCCCACCGAGGGACGAGCAGTTGACGATCGCGCCGGAGCCCTGGGCGCGCATCTGACGCAGCTCGTGCTTCTGGGCGGCCCACACGCCGCGCAGGTTCACGGCGTTGACGCGGTCGAAGTTCTCGGCCGTCTCGTCGGCGGCGTCCGACGGCGGGACCTGGATGCCGGCGTTGTTGAAGGCCATGTCCAGGCGGCCGTAGGTGTCCACGGCGCTCTGGACCATTGCGGCGGCCTGGTCCTCGTCGGTGACGTCGCACACCACGCCGATGGCCTGGTGCCCGGCGTCGGTGAGTTCCTGCGCCGCGGCCTGCACGGCGGTCTCGTTCACGTCGGCCAGGACGACGGCCGCACCGGCCTGGGCGAAGGCGCGGGCTGCGGCCAGGCCCATGCCGGAGGCCGCGCCGGTGACCAGGGCGACCTGGCCTTCGAAGTCGTACTGCGGGTTCATGCTCACGGGTCCAATCTCTGTGGCAGGCGGGCCAGGCGTCGGGGCACCGCCTCGTGCCGGGGTTCGTGTCAGCCGTGTTCTCGGCTGCGACGGATGTGCCGATGGTTGTTTCAGGGGCGCAGGAGGGTCTTGATGGCGCGGCGCTCGTCCATGGCCTGATAGCCCTCGGCCGCCTCCTCCAGGGGAAGCTCGAGGTCGGAGACCTTGCCCGGATTGATCCGGCCGTCAAGGACGCGCTCGATGAGGTCGGGCAGGAAGGCGCGGACCGGGGCGGGGCCGCCGCGCAGCGCCACGTGGGAGAAGAACAGCTCCTGGCCGTCGATCTGTACGCCGTGCGGGACGCCGACGAAGCCGACGTTGCCGCCGGGGCGGGTGGCGTGCAGGGCCTGCCGGATGGACTCGGGGTTGCCCACGCACTCCAGGACGGCGTCCGCGCCGATGCCGCCGGTCAGCTCCTTGATCCGGGCGGCGCCCTCGTCGCCGCGCTCGGCGACGACGTCGGTGGCGCCGAACTCGCGGGCCAACTGCTGGCGGGACGTGTGCCGCGACATCGCGATGATGCGGGTCGCCCCGAGTTCCTTGGCGGCGATGACCGCGCACAGGCCGACCGCGCCGTCCCCGACCACCGCGACGGTGTCACCCGGCTCGACCTGGGCGGCCACGGCCGCGTACCAGCCGGTGCCCATCACGTCGGAGCAGGCCGGCAGGCTCGGGATGTACTCCTCGGCCACATCGCCGGGGACGTGGACGAGGGTGCCGTCGGCGAGCGGGACGCGGACGTACTCGGCCTGGCAGCCGCCGACGAACTCGAGGTGCAGGCAGTTGGTCTGGTAGCCGTTCTCGCAGTGGGGGCAGGTGTTGTCCGAGGCGAAGAAGGAGCCGACCACGAGCTGGCCTGGCTTGATACGCGTCACCTGGCTGCCGACCTCTTCGACGATGCCGACGTATTCGTGGCCGCCGGGCGTGGGGCCGGCGACCTCGTTGATGCCTCGGTAGTCCCACAGGTCAGAGCCGCACACACAGGTGGCGACGGTACGGATCACCGCATCGGTGGGCTGCTGCAGGACGGCCTTGGGCCGGTCTACGACCCGCACGTCGCGGGGGGCGTGAAGGACAGTTGCGCGCATGAGTCTTTCCGTAGTCGGGAAGGGGGTGGGCGGGGAATGGTTCCGGGCGTCGGAGGAGATCAGGGGTGGGGGCGGGTAGGCCGTCGCGTTCCATTCCGCCCTCCCAGTGCAATGTGTGCCACCCGGCGAAGGCCAGCCGCGTCTCGGCCTGATATCGATGAAACGCCAGGTCACGCGCCTGCGGAAGGACCCGCTGTTACACGTACTGGCAGGGCACCCCTCGCACGCCGCGATCGTCGTAGCCTCGAAGACATGGACAACCGCAGCGAGGTCCGCGAGTTCCTCACCAGCCGCCGCGCGAAGATCACCCCGCAGCAGGCGGGCCTGCCCGCCGGCGGACACAGGCGGGTCAAGGGGCTGCGCCGCGAGGAGGTCGCGATGCTCGCGGGGGTCAGCGCGGAGTACTACGCCCGCATGGAACGCGGAAGCCTCTCCGGCACCTCCGAAGCTGTGTTGAACTCCCTGGCCCGTGTCCTGCAGCTCGACGAATCCGAGCGTGCCCACCTCATGGACCTGGCCCGGACCGCCAGCACCACCCGCCGGCCCGCACGCCGTCGCATGGCACAGCCCATCCGGCCCGTCCTGCAACAGCTCCTCGACGCGATGACCGACGCGCCCGCCTTCATCCGCAACGGCCGCCTCGACATCCTCGCCACCAACCGCCTCGGCAAGGCCCTGTACTGGCCGCTGTTCCGGGACCCCGCCCGGCCCGTCAACATGGCCCGCTACCAGTTCCTCAACCCCGGCGCCGAGCAGTACATGACGGAACTGGACCACCAACGGGCCGCAGCGGCAGCCCTCCTACGCACCGAGGCCGGCCAAGACCCGTACAACCGCGACCTCAGCGACCTGATCGGCGAACTCTCCACCCGCAGCGAGGACTTCCGTTCCCTGTGGGCCGCACACAACGTGCGCCTGCACCACACCGGCCTCAAACGCTTCCACCACCCCGCCGTCGGCGACCTCACCCTCGCCTTCGAAGCGCTGCCCGTACCGACCGACCCAGGTCTGACTCTCACCGCCATGAGCGCCGAACCCGGCACCCCATCGGCTGACGGCCTCAAATTGCTGGCCAGCTGGGCCGCCACACTCGACGAAAACCACCAACCGGAAGGCGAACCCAGCAACGCCCCAGACGCCACCCGCCCCTGAGCATTCGCCCTGCAGCACGGGGGAGTTCTCCTCTCCCACCACTCGCTCTGGGATGCGCGAGTCTTCAGGCTTCCGAGCCATACCTGGCGGTCACAGCGCCGCGGCGGCAGAAGACCGCAAACCACTCACGTACGGCCTCTCCGTCCACTCCTCGGCGCCGGTGGTGGCCTCCACGTTCTTGGGGAAATGCCACGCTCCTGAGACGACGCCGCCATGCCATGACGTGAGATGGCCGAAGACATCCTGGAAGGGAGTCTGAATCGGGCCACCAACCGTGAGATCCCACACCGGCAGCATCAGCCTACGAATCCGCTCCCGTCAGCGCACGATCGGCGGGTACTTCGCGGCCGAGCAGCCGGTGGTGGGTGCGACCGGAGGTCCTGTCGCACCCACCTTGCCTTCGAGTGGCGTGTCCCGCGGAGTGTGCTGATCAGCGGCGTGGGTGGAAGATGAACTGTTGCCCACCACCGTCGGGGAGTTCCAGCGTGAATCCCCCGGCCTTCGGCAACAACAGGGACGGGATCTCGGTGCCCGCGGGCAGCGTCTCGACCTGTCCGGTATCCAGCGTGACGGCTACGGACACGGTTTTCCCGCCTGGACGGGTGTAGCCGTATGCGGTGCCGTCAGCTACTGACACCAGATGGACAAACTCATCCTCGGAGTCGCCGTCGAAGCAATAGGCCTTGCCTTGTTGGAAGTCCAGAGCAACGGTGTCCCAAACGGCGTAACGGCCGTCCGGCGACAGGGCGCGTGCAGGGGCGGTTTCCTCTCCGCCCTTGCAGGGCACGGACGCCACGAGCCTCCCGGACTTCAGGTCATGCGCGGCCGTCACCGACAGATTTCCCGGCCCGCTCTCAGGGAACCAGGTGGACAGGACGTGTCCGCCGAGGACCTCCATTATTCGGCCGCTGTTGTACTTGCCGGGGTTTGTCTTGGCGCCCGGCGGAACGGCGTCGCCCGCGTGCCAGGCTCCGGGGGCACCGAAGCCACCGTGGGCCCCGAGTTGCACAACCGGACCGTTCGGGGAGAGCGCCTCCACCGAGCCGAGGCAGGGGATGTCGTCATCGCAGGGCAGTTCCATCTCGTCGTCGTAGACCGTGACACGGTCCTTCGTCAGGTCGATCGCTGCGGTGCGTACGTCGCCTGGCCTGCTGTCCTCCCAGCGGACCATGACCCCGTTCCCGCCGTCGGCGACCAGCGGATCGCCCTGGGCATTCATCGGCACGGAGAAGGTATGGGCGGGGGAAATCTCCTTCCCCGAGGAGTCGGCCGGGTAAAGGACGAGGGAGACCGTGTCGTCCTCCGTGAAGCTCGCGGCGTAGGCCCAGACTACGACGTACTCGCGGCCGTTGTCGTTCACCACGAGGAGCTGGGGAAGATACCTCGGGTCTGAGGCCACATCCTTACCGAGGGCCGGAGGCTGCCACGGCCGGCTGCTCCATCGCAGGGCGCCGGTATCAGCCTCACGGGCCTCGACGACGTAGTGCTCGCCCTTCTTCTGGAGAAAGGCGACGATGCCCGCCTCGGGCGCCGTTCCTACCGGGGGCTTCGTGTCACCGTCGTCCGGCCATCTGACAGTCTGCTGCCAGCCCTTCGAGGTGTCGAACCCTTTCGGTGCTTTCACCGACAGGGGCGGGGACTTCTCGGCGGTCGGCAAGGAGCCGCTCTTCGCGGGGCTGTCCCTCTCGCCCGCGCCACCGCAGGCTGCCAGCATCCCAGCCGTCACCACGGTGACGACGGCCTTCTTCACGAATTTCATTCGTGCCCTTCTGGTACGGAGGTACTCACCATCTGGAGCCCTCCCAAGATCATCGAACGGTCGTTGCAGCAAACCTGGCCTCAAGGAAAGAGCCGACCGCGTAGCGGGCACACCGTCTCCGGTAGCGCCGACACAGTTGCTTCTGGATCCTGTGCTGCTGTGGTCCTGCGCCACCTGCCCGGCTCGCTCCAACTCTCCAGACCAACCCCACTGGGCGCCGAGCGGTGCAGCATCGCTGCACAGACGCAGTGAAGCGTGACACCCGCCAACACAGTGAAGGCTATTAACTACCTAACAGGCCGTTAGTGCAACTTGGAGCACCATCAACCCAGCGGCGGGGTAGCCGATTTGCTTCAACCGGCATCGCTGAGGCCTACGACCGCGACTTCGGCGGCCTGCCCCCGGGCACCGACAGCATGCACCGGGCGGCCTGACCCTTGGACCTGCACATCGACGTGTCCTGTCCTGGACCGGCAAGAGGAACTGCATCGGCAAGGAACTGGCCGTCCGTGACGATTCAGCGCTCGTCGCCGCCGTGGCCCGGCACCGGGAGAACACCCCCGGACATCGAGGTCGGCCGGCCCGACGCGCTCTGGCGGGCAGCCGCGATCCTGGAGCATCTGGGTCCTGCTCCGCCCGTTGCCGGCCCGCAACGAGCACGTCGCCTACGGCGTCACCGTGGCCTATATCCGGGCCTTCGCCGAAACCGTAGACGCCTCCTACGAGCCGTGGCGCGACCTGATCACCGACATCCGCGCACTGCCCTGGCGGTGTACGACGTTGCCGACCGTCTCCGCTCCCTGCGCCTGGCCTAGACGCGCCAGGTGCCCCGGCTGGCCCTGGGCCAACCGGCGCCGGCCTTCTCAGGGGAGGGAGCTCGCCAGCTTCAGCACTCACAGGCAACGGCCCCCAGGCCGTCGACGAGCAGGGCGGCCGCCTGGCCGAGATGTCCACGACCGGACGAACAGCACCCGACCTGGCCGCGGTCGTTACGGATTCTAAAGACCGGTGAAGCCCGAGGCAGCTACGCCGGACGGTGTCCTGGTTCCGGGCCTGGCGGCGGAGGAGATTGCCTGGGCGGCGCGGGTGCGGAAGCGGTTGAGGTAGTAGGCCACGCGGGATTCGCGTCCGTCGGTGCCGTCCGCAGCGGTGGCCGTTTCCCAGCAGACTGGGACGGCTTCTTCGAACAGTCCACGCATGGCGTCGGGTTCGTGGTCGTCGGAGGTGACCTCGACCAGTAGCCGTTCAGGGCCTTGCGGCCTGCCGTCGGCGGGGACAGGTTCGGACGTGCTTTCGAGCGGGTCCCGGTTGGGTAGCGTCCTGGTGCTCTCCGCGCTCGGCGCGGGGTGGCCTCCTGTGCCGGATGCCGCGGCGATGATGATCTCCAGTTGTTCGGCGAAGTTGGTGCCGGGGAGAGGGATTTCCAGGTCGGGGTTGCGGTCGTAGCCGATGGTGACGGCTGTGGCGACGAACTCGATGACGGCCTGAGCTGCAGGAGTGTGCTGGCGTGGGACGGTGTCGCTGAGGCGGCTGAGGATGCGCAGGACCGTGGAGAAGCTGGTGTCGGCGGTCACCATGCGGTTGGCAGGGGCGTCCTGGCCAGCATCTACCGGATTGTCCTGTGCAGTGGGGTCGTCGGTTTGGGCGTGCCAGAGGGCGGCGGCGTGGGTGTCGCCGCGGGCGAGGTGGTGCAAGTAGAGGCAGTAGGAGGCGGGGGCGTCGTCGGCGCCGGCCGCGTACTGCCACCAGAAGCGGGCGCCGTCGTAGGCGCCGGCGAGCTGCAGGACGCAGCCCAGGATCCAGGCGGCCCGCGGCTGGGGCAGCTGGTCGGTGAGGAAGTCGGCGAGCTGGTTGGCGGTGCAGTGGGCGACGACCGCCTCGCACAGGGCGGCGAGGCTTTGTGCGGCGCCTTCGTCGGCCGGGTCGGGCCCGTTGGCATCCCCTTGCGGCAGGCCCTGTTCGCGGAACAGGGCGTAGGCGAGGTCGTCGTACGGGACGACGTCACAGGGGACGTGAGGCCGGTGCAGCAGAAGTGACTGGGCGAGGAGGTCGTCGATGGTGCTCATGGCGGGGAGATCACTCCTGGGAGTCAGTGTCGGGGCGGAGTTGACGCAGGGCCCCTCGGGCGTGGCGGTCCAGGCTGTGGGCGATGGCCGGGGACAGGCCGATGATGCCGGGGATGGCGTCCGGGGCGACGCCGCACAGGCTGCGCAGGACGGTGATGTCCATCTGGTCCGCGGGCAGCTGGGTGATCGTGTCGAAGAACTGCGCGAGAACGTCGATCCGGGCCAGACGCTCGGTGAGGTCCAGGATCTGGGCCTGGACGGCGGTGGAGAAGGCTGCCGGACGCAGGTCGGGCCGGCCGTCCGGACGCTTCGCGGCGGCCGCGTGGACCCGGGAGCGCAGCAGCTGCCAGGCGTAGCGCGGGGTGTGGGGACTGAGGGTCGCTTCGTTCCAGGTGAGCCAGAGGATGTCGAAGGTCTGGGCGACCAGCTGCTGGGCGCGGCGTTCGGTCTGCAGGAACGCCTGGGCGTAGGCGGTGTAGGGCTGCCACATGGCCTGGGTGAGCCCGAGGTGGGCGACAGGCTGCTCGTCCGGGCTGAGTGGCTGGACGTCGGAGATCCGGCTGCGGATCCAGGCGGCATTCTTCTCGGCCTCGAGTGCGGCTGCTGTCCATAACCGGCGTACCGGATCGACGGGGATGTCCAGGGCACGAATCACGCTGTACGTGATTTCCCAGCCGGGGTAGTACCCCTTGCCGCGCAGCAGTTCGGACAGCCTGGTTTTTGAGTAGCCCGAGCGGCTGACGAGATCGTCCAGGGTCAGGCCGCTGGCGATGAGCCGGTTACGGACCGGCTCCAGCCACGTCCGGTGGACCGTGCCGGCCTCGTCACAGATCGGCTCCGGAGGACGGCCACGGCGACTGGGAGGACCGCCCTCAGGCTGGTCGGGGAGGGGAGGAGGCTTCTTCATCACAGCTCCTCGCTCCCCGTCGGCGTCCTGCCTGCCCGTGCACCAGGGCCGCCGCCAGTGAAGGCGGAGACGATCTGCTGGATGAGGAGACCGAGCGAGGGCAGCAGCGCGGCCACGGCCGCGAGCTGGCCCAGCACGGTCATCACCGTGCTCCACGCGAGGACCGCCGCCAGGACGGCCACGGTCATCACCTGCCTGCTGTTCATTGCACCTTCCCTGAGAGGAAGAAGTGGTTCGGAAGGGCTCCTCCGCGGCGGTGCTGATGCGCCGCGGAGGAACTGGACGACAGCATGGTGCGCCGGGCGCACACCCCTCAACGTGATCACGGGCTTCCGGAACAATGACCGCTCAGTCAGCGGGACTTCTTACTCCATGACGGCTCCCGGCACGCACAAATCCCGAAGGAATGAACGCTTTTGGTGTCGAAGCCGCACTTTCCGTTGCGGAGCCTGGAAGATGGCGCACCATGGAAGACGGACGCCCCCTGGGCGTCGCACCTTCCGGTTCGGAAGGCCGCGCGGCCCCCTTGTGCTGAAGAACGACCGAAGGGGACCGCTCCGCTTCCGTCCAGCAGCCCTCGTGCTGGGCGGAAGCGGCAGGCCGGACCACACCAGCCAGCGGGAACAGCGCCAGCGGCACGCGTCCCAGGCCGCTGGCCGACGCTGGGCTTCCAGCCATGAGCCATTAGAAGCGCCTCGTCTGAGCCGGCATACGGAGCCGGGGCCGTCCAGTTGGTGCGGCTTGGGCCCGCACTGGTCGCTGCACGCCAGGCCGATGTGAGGCATGCGGACGTTCTCCAGCACGGGTCCGACCTGCGGCCAGTCCCCACGCGGTCCGGGCGTCCATCTCCTTGCCCGTCTGACGCTTGCGCATGGCGTCCGCGTCGCGCCAGCGAGCAAGCTTGAACTCCGCGATGCGCTGGTCTGTGTCCAGGTCGTACGGGCAGCTCGAATCGTTGCCGGCGCATAGGGAGGGGCGGACGTCGATGCGTTCTTCATCCCCGAGGATGTGGGGCAGTACGAGGAGGATGCCGCAGGCGTGGATCAAGTCGTTGATCGCAGGACCACTCGCCACGCCGCGCTCCTAGCCGATCTGGGCACGGGAGGGGAGACGGTCCCGCGGCCCCCAGGCGTGCTCCGCGATCCGGCGCTGGGGTTCGTCAGCGATTCGGGGGTCGGCGCGGCGGCCATCGTCGTCTCCACTCGGTCAGCACGTCAGATGCGTCCGTCTCTTGGCCACAGGCCCTCCCGCCATCCATGGCGGCCCTTTGCGTGCAATCGCGGCCGTCGGCGAGGTCAGAGCTTGTCGGCCTCTCGGACCTGGTGGAGGTGGATGAGGACGTCGTACGCCTTGCCGATGGCGAGGGTGGTGCCCTTCTTGTACACCGTGCCAGCGTCGTAGGTGGGGCGTGCGGTGTTCAGCCAGGCACGGGCCTCGGATGGGAGCGCGCGCAGGTCGAGGAAGTAGTCCCGGTGGTGGACCTGGTCGAGGGTGTACTCGTTCATGTCCTTCGTCGCCGGGGGCACGGTGACCTTCTTCCAGTCGCCGTCGAACGAGGCGTCCTTGGTCAGGAAGGAGCCGCGGGCGAAGGTGAAGCCGATGGAGACGTAATCGCGGCCGAGGTCACGGCGCAGGTGGGTGCCCTGCGGGGTGGGGGTCATTTTGGGGTCGGTGGACCGGTAGCCCACGTGGCCGTTGTGTGCCGACAGCAGGACCTTGTCGCCGGTCCGCCGCTGCCACCAGGCGACCGTATCGGCCATGGCCTTGTCGCGCATGTGCTCCACGGTGTTGATCGAGGCCGGGTCTTTGACGTCGACGGCGGCGTAGGCGAGGGTCTGGGCGATGTTCCGGGCATGCTGCACAGCCCACTCGTAGTCATCGCCGGTGCCCTTCGTCGCGGTGACCAGGTCCAACGCCTCCTGTGCCTTGTCGGCGTTCTTCCGCCGTTCCGCGAGTGGCTTGTTCATGTACGCGTAGAGGTCGTCGAGCGGACGCACGCCCGCGTACAGCGCGTTGAGTTGCTGCAGCGCCTCCGGGCGAGCCTTGCGCATGTAGTCGGTCACGCGCGCGAAGAGCAGGTCGCCGGCTTTGGGGGCGCTGATGTCGTCGCCCATGAAGTGGACCTTTTGCTGCGGGTGGCTGGTGTTGTAGTCGCGCATCCAGCCGATCAGGTGCGCGAACTCCTCACGCTCCCAGGGGGACGCTGCGAGGGTCTTGGCCGCAATCTGCCGGGCGTCGCCCTCACCGCCCTGGAGGAACTCATCTATCGTGAGCCCCGCCGACCAGCTCATCTCCAGAGCGAAGGTACTGAAACCCTTCTCCTCGACGAGGTAGCGGAAGACCCTCTCCTTCATGGCGAAGAACTCGTGCGAGCCATGCGTGGCCTCGCCAAGGCCGACCACCTTGGCGTTTCCGATTATCGTTCCCAGCGCCCGCAGGTCGGTGGTGGTCCCCCCGGGTTCCGTCGACCGCAGCACCTTGGCGTCCTTCTCCAGGGCGCTCACCACGGTGGACTGCTTGCTGTCCGACGCCGGCGCAGCGGCCGGCTGGCACCCAGCACTTGCCAGGACCGCCAGAGCCGTGATCGCGGGCACCGTCGCCAGCAGTCCTCGCCGGCCGATCCGCTTCCTGTTCACCATCATGTCCGTCTCCTTCGAACTTGCTGACTCAAACGATGAAACGATCATGAATTGCCGTGGCGGTGCCACACGCTGGGGAGGGCCTCCGACTTCACCAGGGGGAAAACCCCCTGCTCAACCGGGGGACAGGTGGGCGGGCCGGTAGAAGTCATAACCGCTCAGCGCTTCAACGGTCTCGGCGATTGCATCCTTCGACCGCAGCATCGCCTTCAGGACGGCCTTTCCGCCGGCAGATCGTGCGGATAATGCAAAGCTGTGTCGGCGTCGTCAGCGTGTCCCGCGCTCGTCTGCGGGGGCATCGCAGCAGGACATCCAGCAGATCCGCCGGACGATCGGCCTTCGCCGTCCCCGAGGGCAGGCACCTCTCAGGGTGAGCCACTGCTGTAACACCTGGGCTGTCTTCGGTCTACGCAGTTCGGAGTGGGTCATCGGGCTCGCGGGGAAGCTGGTGTTCCAGCAGCTCCCAGGCTGCTTCGACCATGGGTCACTAGGTGAGGGAGCAAGCCCCAAGGGACGGTATGGCTCGGGCTTTGCCCTGCTTGTCGTTTATCTGACGAGGTCGAAACGTGCCTCGAACTGGGTCGCTCACCTGAGCACTCGCGGGACGCGCCGATGGCCTCGGCCTGATCATGTGCTCCGACCAAGGACGCACCTGACCAGACCGAGGCCGTGAAAAAGAGTGTGCTCAACAAGGCGACCGGCATGAGGCGTTCGCGACGCTGTCACGCTTCCGTGGCGACTCCTACGACTGCCTGAAGGGACGGGCTGACGCACTGTTCGAGCTCTGGGCAGGTCGGCCAGCAGCCGCCTCGCCACGACGTGGGACGCGTCCTGGCCACGGGTGAGGCTTACACGCGCCCCGCAATAGGTGAGCACCTCGCCCCCGCAGCTGCCACGATGCGCCCATGGATCTTGAGAACCCTGGTGGGCTGGTGACACGTCGCGCGAATGCCTCGGACTGGACCGGATTGGCCAGGATCGACTCCATCGCCGCAGCGGGCGACCACGCGCGAAGCGTGAGCATCCGACGCTGGTGCGAACAAGGGCTGGTCCTCCTTGCCCAGGACGCATCCAGTCCCTTGGGCTACAGCGTGCTGGAGTACAGCTTCTTCGAGCAGGGCTTCGTCACCATGCTGACGGTCGCGCCCACCGCCCGCCGACAAGGCGTGGCCACACATCTCCTCAAGGCCACAGAGGCTTCGTGCACCACCCCGAAGCTGTTCACTTCGACCAATGTCTCCAACCACCCCATGCAGCTCCTGCTGCAACGTGTCAACTGGAGCCCGGTCGGCCTGCTCCACGGCCTGGACGAAGGTGATCCCGAACTCTTCTACCTGTGCCCAAGCAACCGACTACGCGACATAGCCGAGGTCGAAGGTTAAACGACAAGCTAAGGCCGTGTTTTGAAAGTCGGCTCTGCTCCTCGTCCCGCATCGTGATGATCTCGGTGTGGGGCGAGGGGATCTTTCTGATGAGCAGTGGGCTGTGCTGGAGCCGTTGTTGCCGGTTGCGGTGCTGGGGCGGCCGCCGTTAGGCCGACGGAGGCTGCTCGACGGGATTCGGTGGCGGGTGCGGACCGGTACTCCGTGGCGGGATCTGCCGTCGGAGTACGGGCCGTGGCAGACGGTCTACGGACTCTTCCGCCGCTGGCAATGCGACGGCACCTGGACCGAACTGCTGACCAGGCCGCAGGCCCGGGCGGATGCGGCAGGGCTGATCACGTGGGAGGTCAACGTCGACTCCACGATCTGCCGAGCCCATCAGCCTGGGGCCCGTTCGTGTCAGGACTGCGGGCCGTCGCCCTCGTCGAAGCCGGTCTCCTCGGCCGTGAGCTCGTAGCCGGCTTGCTCAACCGCGGCGCGTACGTCCGCGGTTTTTAGCTCCCTGTCGCTGGTCAGCACCACCGTGCCGCCGTCGACGTCCACTGTCACGGCGGTTACGCCTGCGATGCGTTCGAGTTCCTCGGTGACCGACTCCGCGCAGTGCCCGCAGGCCATGCCCGTGACGGTGTACATGCGCACGGTCACGACGCCGTCTTGTTCTGCTCGCCGCTGCCGTCCACGGGAACGGTGCGGGTGGTCATGTGAGTCTGGCGCATACGCCCGTCGGGGGCGAACCGGCCGAAGAAGTAGACCTCGGTGGCGAGGTTCTTGCCGCGCTGGGAGGAGTGCAGGGTGTAGCGGGCGGCGAGCCGGTCGCCGTCTGCGACGGCCTCGTGCACCTCCATGCGCATGGTGGGCCGGTTCTTGCGGACTGGGCGGGTATGCGCGATGAGCTTGTCGCGGTCCATCCGGTGTCCGTCGGCGACCTCGACGATGTCCGGGGTGTGATAGCGGTCCACGATCAGCGCCGCGTCCTCGTCCGTCTGCAGCAAGTCCTCGGCGAAGGAGGTGTAGAAGTCGGCGATGAACTGCTGGGGGTCGGTGTTGCCGAGTGGGCGCATGTCACTCCCGCCGGTCTGGAATTCCCACACGATCTTTTACACCTTGTAAAATATATAGCCCCGACAAGTTTGGCAACATGTAAGAGATGACGCCGCCACCCGCCAGAAGCCGCCGCGCTGACGCCCGCCGTAGCAGGGCCGCCATCCTGGACGCCGCCACCCAGGTCCTCAACGTCGAACCCGACGCCAGCCTGGAGACGATCGCCAAAGCCGCGGCCGTGACCCGCCCGGCCCCGCGCGGGTTCGGGCATCACCTCCACTCGCTGGTAGGCCTGGCCTGGCAGACTCCCTGAAACGGTGAATTCCTGTCCGCCCTCCCCCGCGGCCGGCCCCCGACCGGTGAGCTGGCGCAGCACCGTCTCCCGCACATCCACCAGAAACAAAGCCCCACGTCGTGCATGCCCGCTGAAGCGGCATGGTCAGCGATCAGCTGCGGAAGCTCCTCGAACGTGGCCGTATGACTGACCTGCATCAGCTGCACCAGCGACACCGCGCTACTCTCGGTCACATTCCTGGTCCCCTCGAGCGCATGGAAGGCCCCTCCCTGGGCCGGGCGACCGTGTGACCGGCGCCGCTGCCCGCCGGGTCCATCTCCTGCACAGCCTGGCGGGCTGCAAGTACACCCTTGCTGAACACGTCACCGGCTGTCCTTATGGTGCTCGCTCGTAGGACACGCTGTGGCCGGGACAGTCGGCCGCCGTCTCACGCAGGGCTGCCGCCTCGGCTTCATCTGCCGACAGGCTCCGGCGGAGTTTCGTCGCGACCCACTCCGGTCCATCGACGACTCCATGTCGTCACCCTCGCGGACCGGACAGCAGCCGAGATTGCGGCGCGCGGCCCACGCACCGTGGCTGTCCCCCAGACAGCCGCGCGAGCCGACGCGGGCTGCGGGGGCCGTATTGGAGCTCGCCGTGTCAGCACGGGCTGGGCAAGGAGGGATGTCGGACGATCACCGTGCTGCCCGATGCGGTGTGCATCCGCGGAGCGGGGGTGGCTCCAGCAGCATCAACGTTTTCCTCGCCGTTCACCTGCGCTCAGGCTGAGGGCTGGCTCCTCCAGGCCGGTGTGCAGCTGTCCGTGCTGCAGCTCGCTCGGCCGACGCCGCACCCCGGGTCATTGACCAACCTGCGCCTGGGCGGGCCCCTGAAGTCGGCAGTTGTTCACGGTCCCCACGTGTCCGGGCCTCCGCCGAGCCACTCGATCAAGTGAGAGGCTGCGATCTCGCCCTCATCCGCCAGCCCCACACTCAACCCGGCCCGCTGGAAGAAAACGATCAGATCCCACAGACCATAGGCCCGACCCACGGGAACGCCGTGAATTCATACCAGCCGACCGCCCTGGGCACCGGGTGGATCGACAGTCATGGGCTGCGAGACAGACATGTGGGGACCATCGTTCCAGGTCACTCATCACTTGATGGGCATCCAACGTATGCCTCTGAGGAAGGGGCTCCTCACAGCACGTCCGAATTCAGTCCTGCGACCTTCAGATGCCCGCCGCGAAACAGGTGTGAAAGCCCCATAAGCAGCCACCCGTGCCAGGGAGGACACCAGAAGTCCATGGGCCAGCGGTGAAAACACGACTAGCTACCCGCGCGCAAGCAGGAGACAAAGAGGTAAGAGCCATGTCCACTTCCGCTTCCCGGCCGTCCATGGAGACGCATCCGGACATCGTCGACATGCGCAAGCGCCATGAGATGGCCGAACGCGCCACCAGCACCCCCCAGGGACAGGCCGTCGGAACCCTGGCCTTCCTGACCGGTATCTACCTGGCCGCTTCTCCGTGGATCACCGGATTCAACGGACTGTCCACGCTCGCCGTCACCAACCTCCTCGTCGGCATCGCCTACGCACTGCTCATGAGCGGCGGGTTCGGACGGGCATACGAACGCACCCACAGCATGGCGTGGGGCGCCTGCGCCCTGGGCTTGTGGACCATCATCGCGCCGTGGGTGGTGGCGGGCGACGTCAGCACCACGAAGACGATCGTCAACAACGTCATCACCGGAGCAATAGCCGCCCTGCTGGCCATGGCCGCCAGCGCCGCCACCCGCGCAGCGGAGACCGGAAAGGCCCGAACAGGCAGGACGGCACCGTACACCCCGCACGGCTGAGTCCCGCCCCACGCCACAGAACTACCAGCGTTGCCTCCAGGCCGACTGCAGTCACCGGCCTGGGCGGCCGGCTCGGCCACCGGCCACCATGACAAGTCGAATTGAAATGGGGGCCGGTCCTTCACCGAGGAAGGGCAGGGACGACGTGTTCTTTAGAAGCCGGCGAGCTGACGGATGCGGCGTACCTGACCGGTAGACAGGCGCAGACGCAGCTCGTCGGCCGTCTACACGACAACCGTCAGAGTGCTAGGGACGCCGCGCAGGACACCACCCCATGCCCCGTTGTCCGGCAGGGCCAGCCCCCACCGCCGCCTCCTTGCCCCATGGCGCCCACTCCGCCACGTCAGCCACCTGAATGGCCTCCTGCTTGGTGGCGCGCCGGGGGCTGCGACCTCCTGCAGGGACAGGCGCCGGGCATGGCGTTGAGTTCACGCATCTCCGGCTTGGGCGGCGCGTTCGAGCCGATGAGATTGCTCAGGGAACGAGAGGGGTCATGGAGCGGGCGTGCTCCCACATGCCGTGGAGCTGCGCCATGGGGCGCTGCTGTTCACCGTGGAGGGCGTTGAGGACGACCAGGCATCCGGTGAGCGCCGGCACCGCCCACTGCGCGAAAGCGAGCTGGCGGTGCGCTTTGTCCAGGTCGATGGGGTGTCGGCCGGCCTTCTCGTTCTCTTCGGGGGTGGAGGAGGACGCGAGGTCGACCTTCTTGCCGAGGACCCGGGCGTAGGCGGTGGCGGCGAGGGCCGCTGCCGTGACGGCCGTCTTGGCCGTGGTGGAGGCACCTACGCCCTGCTGGGTTTTGACCCGGTGCGCGTTCGCGGCGAGCAGGCCGCCGCCGCCGAACAGGTGTGCACCGATGGCGGCGGCGTTGACCGGGACCCATCTCGTCCAGCCGACGGAAGCGATGCGAGTTTTGGCGGCGACGGTGGAGCCCTCGTGGTTGGCCGCCCCGTTGAGCCCGACGGCGCCCATGAGGGAGCCGCCGAACCAAGCGGCCAGACCCACGTCGTGCAGGCTGCGGATGAGGGTGTGGCGTCCGGACATAATCGTGCTCCTCAGGCAGGCGGGCGGCGGGGGCCGACAACGAGGTGTCGCCCGTTCCACTTTTGCCAGACCGGGCCGTGAACCGCCAGCGCGGCTGACCCAGATGAACCCCCGGGCAGGCGGTGGCGATCCCGCGGCGTCCGGTGGTTGGGGGGCACCGGCATGTTTCCCCGGAGGAGGCCGCTGGAGCGACCAGCTCGCTGTCCGTGTGGATGCTTGCCCGGGCCTCAGGAAGTCCGGGTAGACGATCGCCGCTTGGACGGAAGCGGCGCAGGCGGCTGCATTGGACGGTGTCCAGTGGGTGCACGCGTGCGTGTGCCGGGAGCCCTGCACAGTTACCCAAAGCGGCTCCGGTGCTCCTCTGTCGCTCGGACGGCTGGAACCGTGAGCCATTTGGCTGGTCAACGGCTTCGCAAGAAGGCGGTTCCGCAACAGGAAGGGCTACTTTTCGCGGGGCTGCATGCGCACGCCCCCTCCCGGTGCCGAGGGGGCAGGACTCACGCTGTCCACGGCCGTTTATGCGCTGCTGCCGAGTGAGGAATCTGATGGCGACCCATGCCGAGCCGGTGGCTCCCGCTCACATGGCCCAGCGCCGTGGCCTGGGCCATGTGGTGGTCACCTGGCTGACCACCACCGATCACAAGAAGATCGGCCACCCACGGCCATGACCGCGACCGTCACCGCCCTGCCCACCGCCAAGCATGTACGTGCCCTGGCCGCGTTCGCCACCGATCAAACGCAGCAGACCTCGGCGAAAAATGCCGGGGCCGTCCGCAGGGCGTCGTTCGCCCGGGTGTACTCGAGGTCTGTGTGCGCTGTCAGTGAGGTGGGTCGTCACCGTCGACATACTTCGCCAGTGCTGTCGCGGCGGCCGTGAGGTCCGTGCGGATGGTCTCCTCTCGGGTCGCCAGGTCCTCCTGCCTGCCGACGACCGAGACTGCGAACCTGATGTGTCCGGCGGTATCACGCACAGGTATGGCGTACTCGGTGACGCCGTGCTCGAACTCACCGTGTGCCGCGACGAAGCCGCGCAGGCGATCGCGGTCGTTGGCGGCGGCCACCTCCCTCGCGGAACGAGCCGCATGGGGGCCGCCGACACCGATCAGCTCGTAGTCGTCCAGCAGGGCGGTGATCTCCTTGGCGGTGTGGTCGAGGAGGAGCGCGCGGCCGGCGCCGGTGCACCAGCATGGGGTGACGAGGCTCGCCCAGCCCTGCCACTCCTGGCCGAGGCCCGCGGCGGACTCGGCGCGCAGCAGCCGAACCTGGACGCCGTCGCGGACGGAGAGCCGTGCGCCGACACCGTGCTTGACGGCCAGGCGGCGCAGCAGCGCACGGCTGCGGCCAAGTAGGCCGGGGTGCAGGGAGGCGGCCGTCGTGAAGAAGGCGGTGCCGGCACGGAGCGTCGAGTCGTCGCGGCGTTCCAGGAAGCCCTTGTCGCACAGGTCCTGGGTGGTGCGTGACGCCTTGCTGCGCTCGACGCCGACCTCGTCGGCGAGTCGGCTCACGTTGAAGGCGTTACGGCCGGAGACCTCGCGGTCCAGGATCGTGTTGACCATGTGCAGGGCCATACGCAGTGAGGAGGCTGTTCCCCTGCCCGGCGGGCGGGGTGCGGGGCCGTTCGTCGTCACGTCCGCACTATAGCGAGTCGCTGATCAGCGGGCCGGTGCGGCGTCGGCAGGACGTGCGGCAGGTGGACGGTGCACAACGGCAGTCGGTCCGATCGCTTCGGCATGGTCGTACTGACCTGTCCGCGCCCGACGCTGTGGGTGGTCGGGCCGCCAGGTGGGCGGCGCCGCTGGAAGAAGGAGGACCGGATGACCCGATACGACCTCGCTCTCATCGGATTCGGCGGCGTGAACCGTGCGCTCGCCGAGCTGATCGCCAGCCGCGGAGACGCCTTGGAGGCGGAACTCGGTTTCACGCTGCGGGTGGTGGCCATCACCGATCTGCGGGCCGGATCGCTGGTCTGCACGGACGGGGACGGGATCGATCTGGTCCCGCTGCTCGCCGCCGCCCCCGGGGAACTGGACTTCTCCGCAATGGACGGCGGCAGCGCGGAGCCCCGTAACGAGTGGGTGATCCGTGAGGTGCCCGCCGACATCGTGGCCGAGGCAACCTTCACCAACCCCGCCGACGGCGAGCCCGCGCTGTCGCACGTGCGGTGGGCGATCGAGGCCGGCAAGCACGTGTGCACCACCAACAAGGGTCCGGTCGCCCTGCACTGCCAGGCCCTGCGCGCACTGGCCCGGCGGCACGGCGTGTGCTTCGAGTTCGAGGGCACGGTGATGTCCGGCACCCCCGTCCTGCGCACCGCCCGCCGGATGTTCGGCGGACTGGCCGTGACCGGCTTCGAGGGCGTCCTGAACGGCACCTCCAACTACGTCCTCGGCCGCCTGGAGGCCGGCCTGTCCTTCGCGGACGCCGTCGCCGAGGCCCAGGACCTGGGATATGCGGAGGCCGATCCGACCGCCGACATCGACGGGTACGACGTCCAGCTCAAGGTCATGATCCTCGCGAACGAGGTGCTGGGCGCCGACCTGACCCGCGCGGACGTGCCGTGCACCGGCATCTCGGCGCTCACGGCCGAGGACATCCGGCGGGCAGCGGCCGAGGGGCTGCGCTGGAAGCTGGTCGGCTCGGCCGCCCGCCGCCCGGACGGCACCGTGGAGGCCCGGGTCGCTCCGGCCGCGCTGCCCGACGGGCACCCCCTCGCCGGGGTCACCGGCCCCGTCAACACCGTCGCTTTCCACACCGACCTGCTGGGCACCGTCACGGTCGGCGGACCCGGCGCCGGACGCACCGAGACGGCGTACGCCCTGCTCTCCGACGTCATCGGCATCCACGAGCAGAGCAGCTCGGCCGCCGGTGCCAAGACCCTGGAGGAGGCCCACCGTGGCTGATACCGCCCTGAACATCGCCCTGCCCCGCCCCGCACAGGCTAAGGGCATGGCCTCTGTGCGCAACCCCTACACAGGCGAGATCATCGGCTCCGTCTGTCTCACCCCGGCCACCGCCGTCGACGACGTGCTGGGGCGGGCCCGCGTCGGGTCGGAGACGGCCCGCCGGCTCTCCCGCGCCGCCCGCGCAGCCGTGCTGGACGGCGCGGCCCGGCTGATCGAGGAGCGCGCCGAGTCGTTCGCCCGGCTGATCGTCGCCGAGGCGGGCAAGACACTGGTCCAAGCCCGCAAGGAGACCGGCCGTGCGGTCAACACCCTGCGGCTGTCCGCCGCCGAGGTCCGCCGCAACGCGGGCGAGGTGGTGCCGTTCGACGCATACGCGGGATCCGAGGGTCGGTTGGGCTGGTTCACCCGTGAGCCGCTGGGCGTCATCGCGGCCGTCACGCCGTACAACGACCCGCTCAACCTGGTCGCGCACAAGCTCGGCCCGGCGATCGCGGGCGGCAACGCGGTCGTCCTGAAACCGTCGCTGCTCACCCCCCTGTCCGCGCTGCGGCTGGTCGACACGCTGGTGGAGGCCGGACTGCCGGAGGAGGTGGTGACCGTGGTCAACGGCGGTGCCGAGCTGGGCGCGGCCGTGGTGGCGTCGCCGCACGTGCGGATGGTGTCCTTCACCGGAGGGTTCCGTACCGGAGAGGCCATCGCCCGTACGGCGGGCCTGAAGAAGCTCGCGATGGACCTGGGCGGCAACGCTCCCGTCCTGGTGCTCGCGGACGCCGACCTCGAGGCGGCCGTGGACGCGTGCGTCTCCGGGGCGTTCTGGGCGGCCGGGCAGAACTGCATCGGCACCCAGCGCATCCTCGTCGAGCGTGAGGTGTACGAGGCGTTCCGGGACGCCTTCGTCGAGCGGACCCGGCGGTTGCGGGCCGGTGACCCGGCGGACGTGCGCACCGACGTCGGCCCGATGATCAGCGAGGAGGCGGCGGCCGCCGCCGAGGCCACGGTCACAGCCGCGCTCGCCGAGGGCGCCCGGCTGCTGTGCGGGCACGAGCGGGACGGCGGCCTCTACGCGCCGACCGTGCTGGAGGATGTGCCGGGCACGGCGGCACTCTGGCGCGAGGAGGCGTTCGCACCGGTCGTCGTGCTCCAGCCCGTGGACTCCTTCGAGGAGGCCGTGGAGCGGGCCAACGAGATCGACTTCAGCCTGCACGCGGCCGTCTTCACGGGGTCGCTGGACCGGGCGATGGCCGCCACACGGCTGCTGGAAGCCGGAGGCGTGATGGTCAACGACTCCTCCGACTACCGCTTCGACGCGATGCCCTTCGGCGGCTTCAAGTACGGCAGCATGGGCCGCGAGGGCGTTCGCTTCGCCTACGAGGAGATGACCCAGCCGAAGGTGGTCTGCATCAACAGGGAGGCGGAGTGAGCCAGTTGGGGAGCGGGACGTCCGGAGGACGCGGCGGCGGGTTCCGGATCGAGTCCGACGCGCTGGGGGACGTACCGGTGCCCGCCGAGGCCTACTGGGGCGTGCACACCGCACGGGCCCTGGAGAACTTCCGGGCCAGTGGGGTCCCCGTCGGCACCCATCCCCATCTCGTCCGCGCGCTGGCGCAGGTGAAGCATGCGGCAGCGCTGGCCAACGGCGAGATCGGGGCCTTGGAACCGCACAAGGTGCAGGCCGTCGCGGCGGCCTGCCGGGCCGTCGCGGAGGGCCGTCACCACGACCAGTTCCGGGTGGACGTCATCCAGGGCGGCGCGGGCACCAGCACCAACATGAACGCCAACGAGGTGATCGCGAACCTCGCGCTGGAGCACCTGGGCCACGAGCGCGGGCGGTACGAGCACCTCGACCCGCTGGACGATGTCAACCGCTGCCAGTCCACGAACGACACCTATCCCACCGCGCTCAGGATCGCCATCAGCGCCGCCCTGACCGAGCTGGCCGGAGTTCTCACCCTTCTCTCAGCGGGGTTCGCCGACAAGGGCGAGGAGTTCGCGACGGTCGTGAAAGTGGGCCGTACCCAGTTGCAGGACGCCGTGCCGATGACGCTGGGCCAGGAGTTCGCCGCCTTCGGCGTCACAGTCGCCGAGGACGTCCAGCGGATCGGCGAGACCCTGCCGCTGCTGGCCGAGACCAGCCTCGGCGCGACCGCGATCGGCACCGGCATCACCGCCGAGCCGGGCTACGCGGCGGCGGCCGTACGGCATCTGCGGGCACTGACCGGACTCGATCTCACGCCCGCCGCCGACCTGGTGGAGGCGACCTCGGACACCGGTGTGTTCTTGCTGGTGTCCGGGGTGTTGAAGCGTACGGCGGTGAAGTTGTCGAAGCTGTGCAGCGATCTGCGGCTGCTCGCCAGCGGGCCGCGCGCGGGCCTTGCGGAGATCAACCTGCCCGCTGTGCAGGCAGGTTCGTCGGTGATGCCGGGGAAGGTGAACCCGGTGATTCCCGAGATGGTCAACCAGATCGCGTTCGCGACGGCCGGCGCGGATGTCGCGATCACCATGGCGGCCGATAACGGGCAGTTGCAGCTCAATGCGTTCGAACCGCTCATCGGGCACCTGCTGTTGCAGCACATCGGCTGGCTCACGCACGGCTGCGAGGCACTGCGCACCCGGTGTGTGGCGGGCATCACCGCCAACCGGGAGCATCTCGCGCGAACCGGCGCCGGGACAGTCGGCGCGGTGACGGCGCTCGCCCCGCGCATCGGCCACGAGACCGCCGCCGACGTCTCCCGTGAGGCCACACGGACCGGGGCGGACGTGGTGGACGTGGTCGTACGGCGCGGGCTGCTGGATCGCGAGACCGCGCTGCGGCTGACGGCCAGGGGCCTCACCGCGGCCGGCTGACCACCCGGGACAGCGCCAGCGCCGTCACCGTGTCCCGTACACCGGGCATCTGGGCTATCTGCTCCCAGATGCCCTGTACGCGTTCCAGGGTGGCCGCCTCCACGCTGACCAGCAGGTCGAACTGGCCGCTGAGCACATCGCAGGAGACCACCTCGGGGATGCGTTTGAGAGCGGCCAGGACGTCGCCGCCGCGCATCCGGTCCTCGCGGTAGACCAGGACGTGCGCGGCGACCGCGGCACGGTCCGGCCCGTGGGTCGGGCGGACGATCGTGTAGCCGCCGATGTGACCCTGCCGCTCCAGGCGTTCGACGCGCTGGCGCACGGCGTTGCGGGACAGCCGCACCCGCTGGCCCAGCTCGGCGTGGGAGATCCGGGCGTTGCGGGTGAGTTCGGTGATGATCTGCTCGTCGATGGCGTCCATGGCGCTGTGCCCGTCTCCTCAGGTGTCTCCGGACCGGCGAAAGCTCCGGCGGCCGGGTCGGGACGGCCGCCGGAGCTGGTGGTGCGGTGTAGGTCAGTCGGCGTGGTGCAGGGCGAAGACGCGGGCCGGGAATCCCGAACCGCCCTGCGGCTTGGGCCAGGTGGCGACGATCAGCGCGCCCGCCTCCGGCACCCGGTCGAGGTCGGCCATCAGCTCGATCTGCCAGCGGTCCCGTTCCAGGACGTAGCTCTCCAGGCTGAAGTCCCCGGCGGAGGTGGCCAGTCCGGGGTCGGTGTCGGTCTGCTCGTGCCCGATCGCGGTGACGCCGGCCTCCTCGAAGAGGTGGGTCAGTACCTCGGCGGACCAGCCCGGGTAGTGGCTCACCCCCGCCGCGTCCTTGTTGGCCATGGCGGCCGGGTCGGGCCAGCGGCGGCCCCAGCCGGTGCGCAGCGCGACGAACGCCCCTTGCGGGATACGGCCGTTGCGCGCCTCCCAGGCCGCCACGTCGGCCAGCGTCGGTACGGCGTCCGGGTCGGCGTCGACGCGCTCGGTGATGTCGAGGACGACGAGCGGCAGGATCATCTCGTCGACGGGTATCTCGTCCAGGGGCCGGGCACCGTCGACGAAGTGCACGGGCGGGTCGACATGGGTGCCCCACTGCCCGACGATCGTGTACAGGTGCACGTTGAAGCCGTCGCCGCGGGACATGTCGAAGGGCATCTCGCGCTTCTCGTCGGGGAAGGCCGGGAAGTGCGGCTGGCCCGGGTGGAAGGCGTGCGTGAGATCGGTGCGGACCGTCTTGCCGATCAGTTCCCGGTGCAGGGCCCACAAGGGCGGTTCGGGAGCGGTGGACGGGGTGGTGACCGGGTGTGCGTGCGATGTCATGCGTGCTGGTCCTCAGTTTCGACGGTGTTCTTCAACAGTTCGGCGAGTTCGGCCGGTTCAGTGACGGATCCGAGGGCGCCCGCCGACTCCTCGGGGCCGCCGTACCCCCACCGCACATGGACGGCGGGGATACCTTCGGCGGCTGCGCTCTCGATGTCGTAGGCCCGGTCACCCACCATGAGCGGGCGACTGACGTCCGCGCCGGCCGCTCGCAGCCGGGCGACGCACTCCCGGATCACCAGCCGTTTCGTCGTACGGCCGGCCTCGTCGGACACCCCGCAGACGGTGCTCAGCCGGGAGCCGAGGCCGAAGCGGCGGACCATCAGCTCGGCCTGGTCCTGCACCTTGGAGGTGGCGATGCCGAGCGGGAGCCCGCGCGCGGCCAGGGTGTCGAGGAGTTCGGGTATCCCCTCGTACACGGCGGCGGCAAAGGCGCCGGTGCGGGCGTACTCCGCGCGGTAGGCGGCGAGAGCGGCCCGCGCGGCGGGCTCCGGCAGGCCCACGACGTCGCGGAAGGTGTCGTACATCGGCGGGCCGACGAAGGTGCGCAGCGTGGGCGCGTCGGGAACCGGGGCCCCGACCGCCCGCAGGGCCTCGGCGGCGCTGGCGGTCACGCCTGCGGCGGAGTCCACGAGGGTGCCGTCGAGGTCGAGCAGGACGCAGGTGGGCGGCTTCACGCGACCGCCCCGGCAGTGCGGCGGCGGTCGTACCGCAGCCAGTGGAAGAGGTAACAGGCCGCGACGAACGGGACGCCGAAGTACAGGGCCGTCGCCTGCGCCGGGTCCAGGGCGATACCGACGAGGGAGGCGAGGCACAGGATGAAGGCGAGGACGGGGACGACCGGGTAGAAGGGCGTGCGGTAGGGAAGGCTGCCGAGGTCGCCGCCCGCGCGGAGGAAGGCCCGGCGGTGGAAGAACTGCGCGGCGACGATGGACATCCAGACGCCGACGGCGGCGAACCCGGCGATCGACACCAGCACCAGGTAGACGGTCTCGGGGGCCACGACGCTGCTCACCAGGGAGGCGAGGCCGCCGAGCATGCTGAACGCGAGCGCCGTGAGCGGGATGCCGCGGCGGGTGAGCCGGCGCAGCGCCTGCGGGGCCTGCTTCTCCGCCGCGAGGGAGAACAGCATCCGGGCGCAGGAGTACAGACCGCTGTTGCCGGCCGACAGCAGCGCGGTGATGATCACGAAGTTCATGGCGTCGGCGGCGTAGGGGATGCCGAGGGACGAGAAGACGGTGACGAACGGGCTCTCGTCCAGGCCGACCTTCTGGTACGGGATGGTCGCGGCGATCACCGTGATGGCGCCGACGAAGAAGACCAGCAGGCGTACGACGGTGACGCGCAGCGCCTTCGGGACGGCCTCGGCCGGGTTCTCGGTCTCGCCGGCGGCGACGCCGATCAGTTCGGAGCCGGAGAAGGCGTAGAACGCGGCGAGCACGGTGACCAGGACGCCGGAGAAGCCGTTCGGGAAGAGGCCGTCGGGGGTGTCGAAGTTCTGTAGGAGGAAGGGGTGCGAGCCGCCGGAGGCCAGCGGGTGGAAGCCGAACAGGGCGGCGCCGCCGAGGACGATGAGCGTGACCACGGCGATCACCTTGACCAGCGAGAACCAGTACTCGGTCTCGCCGAAGACGCGGGCCGAGAAGGCATTCACGCCGAAGACGACGGCCGCGAAGACCACGCACCACACCCAGACGCTGATCCCGGGAAACCAGCGCTGCATCAGCAGTCCGCACGCGGTGAACTCGGAGCCGAGCGCGACGGCCCAGGTCAGCCAGTACAGCCAGGCGGTGGCGAAGCCGGTGGCGGGGCCCATCGAGCGGGAGGCGTAGACGTGGAAGGCGCCGGAGACGGGGTAGGTGACGGCGAGTTCACCGAGGCAGGCCATCACCAGCCAGACGACGAACGCGCCGACCAGGTAGGCGAGTACGGCGCCGAGGGGACCGGCCTGGGAGACGGTGAACCCCGAGCTGAGGAAGAGCCCCGAGCCGATGACACCGCCCATCGCGATCATGACGAGATGGCGGGAGCGCATGGTTCTGCGCAGGCCGTCGGAGGGTGGACGGGGAGCGGAGTCGGTGGCGGCCGGCGGGTTTTCCGGTACGGCTGAGACAGACACGGCGGTCTCCTCTGCGGAGCGGGACGGGTGGGGAGGACGGGGCGTGAGGGTGATCGGCAGGACATGGCTGCGGGGTCGGGCCACTTTCGGCGGGGAGCGTGCGCGCGGGGGTGGTCGCGCACGGAGGGGAGCGGTCGCCCGATGCGGGCGGCGGGCTCGGGAGGAGGAGGCTGGGGGTGGGCGGGCTCAGGCCCGGGTGACGAGGTCCATGGGGGCGGAGAGCTCGATCACCGGGACCTCCCAAGGGTGGACGTCGGTGAGGCGGCCGAGGAGAAGGGCCAGTTCGCCGTCGCCGGTCGCGGCGTCGACGTACGTGGTCACCGCGAGCGTCGAGGAGAGGAAGCGTCCGCCGACCGAGCCGAGGGTGGGCCTGGCGCCGGTCCGCACGGTGAAGCTCTCCACGCCGAGGGCCACCTCGAAGACATCGCCGTAGACCCCGAAGTCACCGAGTTCGGGTGAAGTCTCCAGGACCCGCAGCAACGGGGCGAAGGACTCTTCGGCGCGCAAAGCGTCCAGGTCGCCCGCCGCGCACGCGGCCAGGGTCTCCGCCGGGACCGGCCAGTGCACCTTGATCGCCCGGACCGTGCGGCGCCGTACGGGCCTTCGGTCCTGTGCGGTGGCGTCCGGCGTGATCGTCGTAGTGGCCATGCGTTTCCATCCTGGGAGTTCGGTGGCGGCTGGTACGAGGATGCTAGGCGTGCATTAAATGCACGGCAAGATGCAGATGCTGCACATTTCAAGATCTCTTGAAGGGCGGCGCTAGAGTGAGCAGCGACAGGTCACGGGGGCGGCGGGCCCCGGTGGACGCAGGTGTCGGCATGCCGGAGGGGCGCGTGGACTCAAGCGTGACGAGGGGCCTGGACGCCCTGTCGGCGCTCGCCCGCAGTACGGCCGCCGGCCGGCGGCTCGGCTCGGCAGTGTCCGTCTCGGAGCTGGCCCGGCAACTGGACCGCGACCGCAGCCAGCTGTCCCGCACGCTCACCGCCATGACCGCGGAGGAGTTCGTCGGCCGCGACGACGTCTCGGGCGGTGTCACCCCGCACTGGCGTCTCTACGCCGCGGCGCGCGACCTCACCGCGCACCGGCTGCGCACCGACGGGCTCACCGCGCTGGAGGGGATGGCCGCCGAGACCGGCGAGAGCTGCTACCTCGGCATCCTGGTCGGCGACACCACCGTGACCATCGCCGAACGGGTTCCGCCGGGCAGCCGCCAGCTCGGCTCCTGGATCGGCCGCCCCTACCCGGCCTATTGCAGCGACTGCGGCCAGGCGCTGCTGAGCGACGCCGACGACGACGAGGTGGCCGCGGTCTTCGCCCGCACCGAGTTCGTCCGCCACGGCCCCAACACCCCCACCGACCTCGACGACTTCCTGCGGCGGCTGGAGCTGACCCGGCAGCGCGGACACTCCGTCGTGGACGAGGAGGCCGAGCCCGGCCTGTACTCGGTCGCCGTGCCGGTCCGCGACTTCACCGGCGAGGTCGTCGCCGCCGTACAGGTCGTCGGACCGCGACGGCGTCTGGAACCAAGGACACAGGACTGCGTCGACGCCGCCCTGCGCGGGGGCCGCTTCTTGGAGACGGCTCTGCGCGGGCCCGAGCTCGGCTCTGTCGGAGATCTTGGCGCTTTCTGAGGACTCGCAGAGAATCAACATGCTGATGTGATCTCCGCAGGGCTGAGGTTCGCGAGGAACGCCGTGACGTCAGCGGGCGGGCGGAACCTGGCTGTCGAGGGCGGGATCGTGCAGCCGCGCGCGGCCAGGAGGGGCTGAACTTGGTGGACCGCCCTGGTCAGGGTGCTTCCGGGCAGATCTCTGGTGCCGAGTTCGCGCAGGTAGAGCACGGTGGCCAGGACTCTGTCCGCGGTGATCAGCTTGCCCTTGGCCCCTGCACCGCGAGCACGGATGCGTTCGCCTCCTCGCTGCTGGAGCCGTCCTTGCTCACGTAACTCGCCCAAAGCCACAGCCAGTTGGTTGATGAGCTCGTCCAGCGCGGGTCCGGGCATGCCGGTCAGGTCCGGGTCGCACAGACCCCTTGTGCAGGGCTGCGGGGACGGGCCTCCGCCGGTGCACAGCCGAGGGCCCCACCCGGGTCTTGCCGGGTGCCAGCACTCATTTTCTCGCCCTCCGCCGCAGTGGTGGCTGGGGAGGCCCACGGATGACGGCGCGCGAGTCGCGGCGCCCCGGACAACGACCGCACCAGCAGCGTGAGGGCGCAACGGCCGGAGTCATCCCGTGGGCATGGCAGGGGTGGAGAGGTGAACCTCTAGCACGACTGCGGTGCCGGCCACGCTCCGGTCCTCGTGCATGTTGATCCGCTGGCCGGTTCTGATGTGTGTCCAGTGAGTGGGAGTGAGGGGAACGAGGCGGACGGTGGCCCGGCCGCCGGGCTCCAGAACAGGCATGTCCTCAACCCAGAGCCCGGCGATACTCACCGAAGCGGCCCCGGTGGGTGAGAGTTTCCCGATGTCCCACATGGGTCGCAGAACACCGTGACCGGAGATTGGTGCCTTGCGTCGGGCCTCCGTGAGTGGACGAAGCGTCAGATCTGCCCGGATCATTCCGTTTCGGATTTCGGAACACCGCCAGTGACACCAAGCCGCGCTCCGCTCAAGGCCGAGTTGCTCAGCCACCTCGGCAAGCTGCTCCCAGAACGTCAAGGGCAGCGGTTGCCCGTCTCCGAGCTCCTCCAGCAGGCTCAGAGCCATCTGCCATTCGTCGTTGGCGAGGTAGTCCCAGACGTCTTGCACCGAGATGTCGTTCTCGGTAGCCACCTCTTCCGGGACGAGGAGGGAAGCCGATTCGAACAGCTCAGTGACGTTCATGCGGTCATTGTCGACCACCTTGTCAGGCTGCGTCGTCCCGCTCTCTGGCTTCGTTCATCTCCGGGAGCAGCGATTGTCGATTGGTTCTGGAGTCAGTTGTCGATCAGCCGGCTCGCGACTGTCGAAGAGGAATGACGGCACTGCCGAGTGAATGAGGGAACGCAGGACGACTGGCCGCCGAGGCAGGTAGTGGCAGGAGCGATGCGTATGCGGCGGACGCGGTGCTACGAGTCCAACAGCGACAGCGCTTCCTTCGCGTTGTGCTCGGCGATTTCCTGCATCGCCGTGCGGTGCGGGAAATCGCCGTCGAGCAGGCGAAGGGGGCCGGCCACCAGTGAGAGACGCATCGCGAGCATGTAGAGGTCGAGCCGTGCCGGATCGAGTCCGGGGCGGAACAAGACCGGGTACCGGTCACCGAAGCGAAGCTGCAGGAACACGTGCTCCCACTCGACATCGAAGAACATCAGGCTCTCGATGTCGATGAGTACGGGGTGGCCGGAGGCATCGACCAGAACGTGGTCGGGCCCGAGTTCGCCGTGGATCAGTCCGTGCTGCGTGCGCGGGGCCACTCGTGTGGCCAGCTCCTGCAAGCGATCGTGCAGAGAAGCCGCGGCTGATCCGATGCTGGCGTCGCGTTCAGCCGCCTCAGCGAGATCGTCGATGGCACGTTCGAACACCAGTTGCTCGCAAGAGTCGCCATTCGCTTTGTCCCCCCGTTCGAGCACGTCCGCCCTGCCGTAGTGCTGACTGTGCTGCTGGTGCATCACGTCGAGCATGGCGGCCAGCTCGTCCAAGGCATTGGATGCGCGTTCGGGATCCGTCTTCAGGAGCGCTTCCAGAGTGCCGCCGGCAACGTCCTCGACAACTGCCACGTCCGCCGGGTAGCGGCGTCGGCTGTCGTCTGCGAGAAGCACCTCTGGAGCCCGGACTCCCAGTCTGTCGAGTTTCCGCTGGGCCGCTAGGAATGGGGCCAGCCCGGAGGCGGGAGTGAACGGGTGGGCCGGGTCGATGGCTTCCGCAGCCGGCCAGAAGTTCTCGGCCTCGGCCCAACTGTAGACAATCACACTGGCTGCACGTGATCCGCTCGTGTGAACCCGGTAGACCCCCTTCTTGCTCCCGCCGCGCAACCGGTCCGCTCCGACAACGCGGGTCTCAGCCCCGAGTGCCTCATGCACGATTGCTGGCAAGGCTTCACTATCCGTGTGGCGCATCCGCCGACCCTATCCCCGGCCAGACGTGCCGTTGGGCCGAGTCGGCATCCAGTGAATGCTGTAGTCGGTGGTGCCATCACCGAGGAGGTTGTTCGAGCCGCCGTCGAAACGGAAGGTGGTGGTCCCCTGCTTAGCAACCCGGTCGAGTGAGTCGTAGGTGTAGGTGGATGCGCCGTCGTCGAGTAGACGGTTGCGTGCGTCGTTGGTGGCGGTGGCTGTTCCTGCTGTGGTGCGGTTTCCAGCGGCGTCCCACGGGTAGGTGGTGGTCTTGCCGCCGTGAGTCCAGTAGGACACGCGTCCTGCCTGGTCGTAGCCGTATGCGTGTTCTCCCGCTCCTGCGGTGCCGCTGGTTCCCTTCCAGGTGAGCTGGTCGTCCGGGTCGTAGGCGTAGGCGTGAGGAGCTGTCCGCGGTTGTTGTAGGTGTAGGTATTCGGGTTGAGAGGCGCGGTGACGCCGACAGAGGCCAGCCGGCCGGCGAGGTCGTAGGCGAGGGTGCGGTCGGTGGTGGCGGCTTCTGCCCCGCTGCCTGTCTCGTGGACGAGGCGACCGAGGCCGTCATAGGTGCGCTGGCGCTTGACACCACCGCGGGAGAGGGCCGTGCCGGAGCCGCGGTAGAGGTAGCGGCCGGGGTCGAAGTTGTCGTCGACGGTGACCGTGCCCGCGCTCTGGCCGCCGCGGCCGTAACGGAAGGCGTTGCGGAGGTCGTCGACGGACTGGGCGTAGTCGGCGTCGGCGCCGAGCTGCCGAAGTTCATGATGTCGTTGAACTCGGCCCACATCCAGGACTCCGGCGTGATGCGGGCGACCCAGAACTCCCAGCCAAGGTCGGTGAGTTCGTCGAAGTTGTAGTCGTTGAAGGTGAGGTCGTCGGCGACGCGCCGGGTCGGCCGGGACGGGCGGGTGCTGGGGGTCGGGGGCCTTGCGGCGGCCCTCGCGGAAGGACGACTGGTGGATCAGCATGTCGGTCGGGGGCAGGTCAACCCGGTTAGGGAAGAAGGTGTTGCTCATAGTCTTCGTCGGGTGGTACTCGCCTCTCGACGTCGGGAAGAGGAGACCCTGTAGGCCGGCCGGTCAGCGGCCGCGGTGCGAGTGCCGGGCGCTTTGGCTGAGCTGATAGTCGCCGCCCGGCCGGCAAGCGGCGCAACTCCCGCCTCTCCCCCGGTTCAGGCGGCGGTGCAGCCTCAACGGCCGCAGTGCGAGAGGGGGCGGCCAAGGGGCTTCAACGACCTTGGCAGCGGGAGCGCAAAACCCTGTAATCGCCGGTTCGACGGCGTTCAGCTGAAGGTGCGTCGATAGGTCTGCGGGCTGACGCCGGTGGTGCGTTTGAAGCGGTCGCGGAACGCGGTGGCCGAGCCGAAGCCGACCTGGCCGCCGATGCGCTCGACGGAGTGGTCGGTGGTTTCCAGCAGGTGCTGTGCCTGGCGGATGCGGGCCCGGTGGAGCCACTGGAGCGGTGTGGTGCCCGTCTGGTCGCGGAAACGCCGGATCAGGGTCCGGGTGCTGGTCCCGGACTGCGCGGCGATGTCGGCCAGAGTCAGGTCGCGGGCCAGGTTCTCCCGCAGCCAGGCGAGCAGCGGCTCCAGTTCGGAGCCCTGCGGTGCGGGGGCGTGGTCGTGGACGATGAACTGCGCCTGACCACCCTCGCGTTCGAGCGGCATCACCGACAGTCGGGCGGCGTCGGCGGCGACCGCCGATCCGTAGTCCCTTCGGATCATGTGCAGGCACAGGTCCATGCCGGCGGCGGCGCCGGCCGAGGTGAGGAACTGGCCGTTGTCGACGTAGAGGACGTCAGGGTCGACGTCGGTGTCTGGGTGGAGGGCGGCCAGAAGCCCTGTCGCGCGCCAGTGGGTCGTGACGCGCAGCCCGTCGAGGAGCCCGGTGGCCGCCAGGGGGAAGGTGCCCGCGCAGACGGAGGCGATCCGGGTGCCGTCGGCGGCGGCCGACCGCAGCGCGCCACGTACGGCGGGGGAAAGCGGGGCCGTGGGATCGGTGACGCCCGGCACGATGATCGTGTCCGCGCCCTCGAGGCCCTCCAGGCTCCAGGGGGCACGCAGGGTGAAGGCTCCGGCGTCAACCTCGTCGCGCTCGGCGCACACCCGGACCTGGTAGCCGGGCCGCCCGTCGGGCAGGCGGGTCCGCGAGAAGACCTCGATCGGGGTGGACAGGTCGAACGGGATCACCTGGTCCAGAGCGAGAACGGCGACGGTGTGCATGACCAGAACCTACCTCCTCACCGCCTGACGGACCCGGACCGATATCCGGACATCCCCATGTCATCGCACTTCTGAAGGCTCCGAACGCTCCTGGCAATTACCCGTTGAAAACTGTCACTTATGCCAGTTGGTGGCTGGACTGGCAGAGGGTTGACTTTCGGTGCGTCGGAGAGGATTCGATCCCGAAGGAAGGCTCCATGCACATCCAGGTTGTCTTGTTCGATGGTTTCGACCCGCTCGATGTCAACGCCCCTTATGAGGTGCTGCACGCAGGCGGCTCGGCGTCGGACGGCGCGGTGACCGTCGAGCTGGTCACCGCGGAAGGCCCGCGTGAGGTGATCAGCGGCACCGGAGGACTGACGCTGCGCGCCGCCGGCGCCCTCGATCTGGACGCGGGTGCCCGGTGTCTCCGGCCGCGTGGGCGGACCCGGCGAGGTCCCAGAAGAAGAGGCGGGCGCGGGCGAGTGGGAACAGGACGAGTTCGTCCCGGTGCTGCTGGCCGCACGCTGACCACCGAACTCCCGGCGCTCCTCAAGCAGGCGAGGGACGACCCGGACATCACGGTCGCCACCGTCTGCGGCGGCTTACTGGTCCTGGCCATGGCGGGCCTGTTGGAGGGGCGTCACGCCACCACACACCACCTGGGTCTGGACGTGCTGGACGCCACCGGCGCCCACGCGGTCCGCACCCGTGTCGTTGACGACGGCGACCTGATCACCGGCGCCGGTGTTATCTCCGGGCTGGATCTGGGCCTGTACCTGCTGGAGCGCGAACTGGGCCCGCGCATCGGCCCACGCCGTCGAGGAACTGTTCGCCCACGAGCGGCGCGGCACCGTCTGGCGCGCCCAGGGCATGGCCCCCGCCACTCTCTGCCCCCAATGCACACCACCAATCCGCGTAGCAGTCAGGAAGACCATGAGTATGCCCGTCGAAGGCATCTGGAACCTGTTCATCTCCACCCCCATCGGCAGGATGAAGGCCGTGGTCGAACTCCGGGGGCAGGACGCCGTTCTGACCGGCGTCGCCCGAGGGGCCGACGAGGAAGTACCGCTCAGCGACATCGCCCTCGACGGCGACACCCTCGTGGGCACCTCCAGGGTCGGCCGCCTTCCAGCCTCGAAGGTCACCGGCGAGCGCCGAACCGCCCCGGAGCGCCGGGCATGACCAAGATCCTCCTGTCCTTGCACGTCCTGGCCGCCATCATCGCCGTCGGCCCCGTCACCGTCGCTGCGAGCATGTTCCCCGCAACGCTGCGCGGCGCCCTCGGCGATGCCGAGAACGGCGACGCCCGGACGACCCTGCGGACACTGCACCGCATCTGCCGCATTTACGCCGGCATCGGCATCGCCGTCCCCCTCTTCGGCTTCGCCACGGCCAGCAGCCTCGGCGTCCTCGGCGACGCCTGGCTGATCACCTCGATCCTGCTGACCGCGGCCGCCGCCGGCGTTCTGGCCCTGCTCATCTTGCCCGCCCAGGACCGTGCCCTGGCCGAGGCGGCGGGTCCCCCCGCGCCGTCGGCGCCGGCCCCCCTGCGACCCGGCCGACTGGCCATGCTCACCGGTGTCTTCAACTTGCTGTGGGCCACCGTCACCGTTCTGATGATCATCCGCCCGGGCTCCACCACGGGAGTGTGACCATGCGCCTCCGGTCTCCGCGCCATCTGCCCATCGCGGCACACGCCGAGCTGATCTCCCTGATCGTGATGCTGGCCAACGTGTTCACCGTCCATCTGAAACCCATGTCGTCCCTGCTGGGGCCCACTCACGGCTGCGCCTACCTGTGGGTCGTGATCGCGACATGCCGCCTCAAGCAGGTCCCGGCCGCCGTCAAGGTCCTGGCCCTCGTTCCGGGTGCGGGTGGGCTGCTCGCGCTGCGACAGCTCGACCGCGGCGATTCGGCCCGCGCCCAAGCGGAAGAAGTCGTCCCCTCATGAATCTTGTGTCACCGGTGATCGTCGGCATCATCTACTGCCTGCTGATGTCCCTGATCAAAGAACCGCACCGACGCCGCTTCAACGCGATCATGGTGGGCGGAGCCGGCGCCGCCTATCTGAGCGGGGGTGGATTCGGCCCGTGGGAACTCCCGTTCGTTGCGCTCATGGCCTACGTTGCCTACCGTGGCCTGGAGTCCTGGACCTTCATCGGCCTCGGCTGGCTGCTCCATACCGCCTGGGACATGGCCCACCACCTCAAGGGCAATCCGATCCTGCCGTTCCACGACGACTCGTCCCTGGCATGCGCCATCTGCGATCCGGTCATCGCCCTGTGGTGCTTCCGCGGAGGACCTTCCATGATCGCGGTCGTCCGCCGTCGGTTCGCGCCCGGCCGGACAACAGACCACGCGCACGATCACGCCTCAACTCCTTTTCGGCCAGACCGCATCGGCACCTGACGGACAGACGGGGAGCCGGAAGACTGATCGAGGTCTGGACGCTCCCCGAAGACGACAGGAAGAGGGCGCGGAACAAGTCCGGGGCGAACCCGCTTGGGCTTGACGGTGTTGCTCAGTTCTTCGAGGATGAGGGCCGGATCCTGAGTCCGCCAGATCGGACTCGTACAACTCCTGTCCCTTCACGACAGTTTGCGGGGCTCGGCCCGATGTGCGTGATGAGAACCGCTGACCGCGGGTGATCCTCCTCTGACGGCAAGCGCGGTCGGAGGCCCAGGCTTTCCGCCGACCCCGACGCGAGAAACCCCGCCGTCGGAGCTCCTGAACACAGGACCGGACCGCAAGCCCACCACACCCCCGGTACGCCAACAGACACCGGCTCCCCGACAACATGACAGCGCCTAACGAAGCGCTGACAGGCGGGTGAGTTCCGCACTGAAGTCGCGCAGTTCGGGAGACGGCCGCGAAGCGGACTTGACGAGCTGCGCCACGGAACGAGCCTGCTCTGACACACAAGCGGGTTCCATCAGACCTGCCCCTTCCGACTGCTCAGAACGCATGGCCTGTTCTGCCATCGCAAGGAACGCCGTGGCCATGTCGGTGGGAGCGAGGTAGGTGACTTCCGGCACCGTGACAGTGGAGCCGTCGTCCATGTGCAGCGAGATGGTGAAGGTGTAGATCCAGGGCATCGACCCCTCCCCGTAGCGTTCGGGCCCCACAGTGAACGCCACACGTTCCTGGCTGTGGGGCGGGAGGGTGTACTTCATCTTCCGAGGGATGACGGAACCAGCACCCGCCTTGCGCGGGATCTTGATGTTGTACTGGGCCTTGATTTCGGTCAGCCCGGCACCGTAGGTGCAGAGAACCTCAGTAGCGGAAGTGAGGCGCACTTCGGCGTGGGTGACGAGTACAGGATCGTCTGCGCTGTTCCTCAGCGTCACGCTGACGACGGACGTGGGCACCTCGACTTGTTCGGTGACTTGTCCGTCGAAGACCACGTCCGCGGCGATGTTCTGCTCCCGGTCGACGTCAGAGTCGACCAGCTCGACCCGCGGCGGCGGCTCGGGGTCGGGCTTGGGCTGTACATCGGGCCAGAACAGGAAGACCAGCCCTGCGATCCCGGCGACCACCGTAAGGGCGGTGCCGATGATTTCAAGCCTCCTGTGTTGCCTCGACCAGAAGCCTCCCTCACGCTGCTGCCCCTCATCCGGGGATGCCGCCGGATCACCCTCGTCCGACGACGGCGTAGAACGCTGGTCTTCACCGTCGACAGCCTGGTCGCGTGAACGTGACTGCGGCGGCACCGCGGCACTTGTTACTTCTCCTGAGGGCGGACACTGTTCCCCGTCGCGTAAACCTTCTGTCTCTCCAGAAATCATGGCTGTCACCTCCCTGTCCTCACCGTTGTCTGCCCCGACGAAGACGGCGTCTACGGTAAGTCAGCATCGCGATCACGGTTGCTCGCCCTGCCACATGGTTGCCTCGAACTCAACTCGGTCAGGAGGTGCATCACCCCTGCGGCTGTCACCGCCCACAAATTTCGTGATCTTTAGGCGGACAACGTTGCCCTGGTCGGTAATGAGACAAAGACCATTACCGACCTTGAGCGGCCACTCTTCAAGGCTCGCATCAGTGTAACCACCGACTTGGGCCTCAGAAGCGCATTGCTCAGCAGATTCCGGAGAATCGTCAACCTCCGCCGCAGACACGCTATTCGAAACCTCAAGGTAGGCACTGTCCGTCACGGAAGTACCCCAGTATCTCAGGTCCCACGTACTCGTATCCGAAATACTTGACCACTCTTCAGTACTGAAACTTCTCACCGAAGGAACATCGAGGTCAATAGCACCCCTGCGCCAATCCGCCCAGGAGATCGCCAGGGACTTGGCTTCATAAACTACTGCATAGGGTGGCGGGCCACTTGACGGCGTCGACTGATCCGCAACCCCAGCAGACGGAGAGGTACCGGCGCGTGCCGGCGTGGACCCAGACGCATCATTGGTTTGGGAAATTTCTGGAGGGCCGGAAGATCTGGCGGAATTATCATCACCCTTGGCACCGCCGAGATACTGCAAGAACGCCGCAACTACAACACCAAGAAATCCAATGGCCGCGACCGCAACCTGCACCTTGTGATCAGGTAACCAACCACGGCCAGAAGTGCCCGGAGCATCCCCAGAGTCAGGCGGGGGCGGAGTGGCGGGTGGGTGCAGCGGGATCGGAGGAATGTTCCCGTCTGGAGGGTTCACCCCGTTTGATCCGGTGTCATCAGCAGTCATTACGACAACCTCCTGGTACTTTTCACCCCTCCGTCTAGAGTAAGAGAAGCAGTCTCACCGAACCACGGCCCGGCTGGTGGACAAGTTCCTCACCAACCGGCCCGACTGGCTCAGTGCCCTGTGGCACGCGCTGCCGAGGCCCTAGGCAGTTTCGTTTGGATCACCGGGCGGACCAGAGGAAGATGCCCGCGATGTGGAGTCCGGCCAGGTAGATGGTGGCGGTCTTCTCGTAGCG
>NZ_JBIRZD010000027.1:0-49499 GCF_044390505.1 Streptomyces sp. NPDC018947 | reverse complement strand
GGTCGCCGACACCCCCTCCATCCGGTTCAGCTTCTTCTCGATCCGGGCCGCGCACGAAGCGCAGGTCATACCACCGATGGCGAGCTCCACCTCGGCTGTGTCGGGGACCGTCGTAGCCATCACTGCTCCTCGGGCTGGTCGGGGAAGGGGAGGGGAAGAAGGGTGCCGGGCCCGCGGACGGGCCCGGCGGGGTCGCCGTCCGTCAGGCGGCGCGGCCGGTCAGTTCGTAGCCGGCCTCGTCGACGACCTTGGCGAGCAGCGCGTCGTCGGGCTCGGCGGCCGAGGTGACGGTGACCTGGCCGGCCTGGAGGTCGACGTCGACCGCCAGCACCCCGTCCTGGGCGCCGATGTCCCTGGTGAGCGTGGCCTTGCAGTGCCCGCAGGTCATGCCGGAGACGTTGTAGACGGTGGTGACGCCCGTGCTGATCGTGGCGGTGGTGGTGCCGGTGGAGCAGCTTCCGTCAGGGGTGCAGCAGGACATAGTTCCTCCCGGAGAGTCGTCGTGTGTACCCCTGGGGGGTACTGCTTCCTTTCTCCGGAACATATACCCCCTCGGGGTATACAGGCAAGGCCCGGCAGATCACTTGCCTATACCCCCAGGGGGTATATAGTCGATGACGTCGAGCCGCAGGAACCGGCGGCGAACGACGAGAAGCCCGGCGAGTAGCGAGAAGAGGGAGCGAGCGATGGCCGGTTACAGCGACCACAAGGAGGACGTGCGCAAGCGGCTGCGCCGGATCGAGGGGCAGGTCCGCGGCCTGCAGCGGATGGTGGAGGAGGACACCTACTGCATCGACGTCCTCACCCAGGTCTCCGCCACCACGCGCGCCCTGCAGTCCTTCGCCCTCCAGATGCTCGACGAGCACATGGACACCTGCGTGCGCACCGCCGTGGCCGACGGCTCAGGCAGCGGCGACGTCAAGCTGAAGGAGGCGAGCGACGCCATCGCCCGCCTCGTCCGCTCCTGACGCACCACCCCGGCGGTACCCCCGCGCCGCTACTTTGCGGTCGGCACCCGTGCGACGCCGCCCGTCTCCAGGGCCACCCAGAGGGCGCCGTCGGGGCCGAGGGCGATGCCGTGCGGTTCGGACGACGCGGACGGCAGGTCGTACTCGGTGATCCGGCCGTCGGCGGTGACGCGGCCGACGCGGCCCGTGCCCCACTCGGTGAACCAGCAGTCCCCTTCGGACACCGCGACGACGGCGTGCGGCCTGGCCGCGCGGTCGGGGAGCGGGAACTCCCGGATCTCGCCGTCCGTCGAGATCCTGCCGATCCGGCCGGCCCCGATCTCCACGAACCACAGGGCGGTGCCGTCGCTCGCGATGCCCACGGGACCGGCGTCCGGGGTGGGCAGGGGGTGGATCACGGTCTCGCCGCCGGTGGTGATCCGGCCGATGGCGTTCGCCTGGTTGAGGGTGAACCACAGGGCGCCGTCGGGGCCCGCGGTGATCGCCGAGGGGAAACCGCCGGTGATCGGGAGGGCGAACTCGGTGATCTCGCCGGCGGGGGTGATGCGGCCGATGCGGTCGGTGTGCATCTGCGTGAACCACAGCGCGCCGTCCGGGCCCGCGGTGATGCCGAACGGGCCGCTGTCCGGCGTCGGCAGCGCGAAGGACTCCGTCTCGCCGTCGACGGTGACGCGGCCGATGCGGTGGTCCCGGGACCGGGTGAACCACAGGGCGCCGTCGGGTCCGGGCACGATGACCGCCGGCCCGCACGAGGGCGTGTCCAGCGGATACCGCTCGAGGTCGCCGTCGACGGTGAGCCGAGCGACGCCCCCGCCGTGCACCAGGGTGAGCCACAGGGCGCCGTCGGGTCCGGCCGTGATGCCGTAGGGTCCGGCCTTCTCGTCGGCGACGGGGATCTCCGTGACGACCTGGGCGTCGGAAGGGCGCACTTCAGCTCCTGCGGCAAGGTCGGCGACAACTCTCCTGCGGGGCACCACCCTAGGCGTCCCGACCGCTCGCGCCGGCCGGTTCCTCCCCGGCGGGGCCGGGCCGCCGCGCGTGGGCGCCCGGGGGCCAGTGCTCCGGTGACGCCGCGCGGTCGATCGCCGTCTCCACGGCGGTGATCCGTTCGGCGAGCAGCGCGAGCGCCGCCACCGCCCGGGTCAGCGGGTCGTCCTCGGGGCCGCCGAGGGCCTGGCCGCGCACGTGCGCGGCCTTCACCTCGGCCCAGCGCGCCGCCTGCCCGGTGGTGAGCGTGCCGCGCAGTTCGGCCAGTTTCAGCAGGTTGGCCTCGGCTCCGGTGGTGAGGGTCTGGGCCTCGGCCCGGTAGTGGTCCTCGATCAGCGCCGAGAGTTCCGCGTCGTTCATGACCGGCTCGATCCGCTGGGCGATCTTGCGCATGTTCCGGTACGAGCCCTGGAGCCGGAAGGGCGGTTCCGTGCGGGCCTCGTCCGTCCGGGCCGCGGAGCCGATGTACGCGGCGTTCACCGCGAGGACCGTGGCACGGGCGGTGAGCAGATGGCGCAGGACAGCGAGGACGCGCTCCAGCTCGGCCGGCGCGTAGGGGTGGGCCAGGCGGTCCGCGCCGGCCGCCGGGTCCCCCTCGGCGAGGCGGATCAGCAGGTCGAGGTCGGCGCGGTCGCGGCCGGCGAGCGGGGCGAGGACCGGGTTGGCCGTCAGGGCGTTCTCGACGAAGCTCAGCGCGAAGACCCGCTCCTTGCCCGTGAGGACGTCACCGAGGTTCCACACGTCGGCGCGGTTGGCGAGCATGTCGGGGACCTGGAAGCGGCCGCCGGACTCGGTGTAGGGGTTGCCGGCCATACACACCGCGAAGCGCTTGCCGCGCAGGTCGTACGTGTACGGCTCGCCGTCCCGCACCCCGTCGACCCGGCGGGTGGCGTCGCACAGCGGGATGAACTTCTGGAGCAGCTCGGGCGAGGTGTGCTGGATGTCGTCCAGGTACAGCAGGGTGTTGTTGCCCGCCTCCAGCGCGAAGTTGACCTTCTCGATCTCCTGGCGGGCGGTGGCGTTCGGCGCCTCGGCCGGGTCGAGCGAGGTCGTGCCGTGTCCCAGGGCCGGGCCGCTGATCTTCACCAGGATCAGTCCGAGCCGGTCGGCGACGTACTCCATGAGCGTCGTCTTGCCGTAGCCGGGCGGGGAGACCAGCAGGAGCAGCCCGCCGCTGCCGGTGCGGTGCGCCGCGTCCGCGGTGCCGAGCTGCTTGGCGAGGCTGTCGCCGATCAGCGGGAGGTACACCTCGTCGATGAGCCGGTTGCGGACGAAGGCCGGCAGCACGCGCGGCCGGTACTCGTCCAGCCGCAGCCGGGCCCGCTCGGCCGCCACCAGGGTGCCGCGCCGCCGCTGGTAGTCGCGGTGGCCCGGCACGTCGTGGGCGCGGAAGGCGCGGGTGCGGGCGAGGAGTTCGTCGACCCGGACCGTCAGCGCGCCGCCGGTGACGCGCGGATGCGTGCCGAGCAGGCCGTGCACGGTCTCCGTCAGCGGAGCGTCGTACGGGTAGCGCGGCAGGTCCGGGCAGAGTTCGGCGGCCACCGCCTCGGCCAGGTCGCCGGGCGTGACGTCCGTGCCGGTGGCCGTGGTGTACGCGGTGAGCCACGCCTCGGCCAACTGGCGGCGCGCGGCGAGGTCGCCGAGGGCGGCGAGGTCCTCGTCGTAGGCCGGACCGCCCACCGTGCGGCGGAACTTCTCCAGCAGGGTGCGGGTGCCCGCGCCGAGGACGAACCCGTCCGGGCCGCGGGTCAGCTCCTCGAAGAGGTACGCGGCGGCGGCCTCCCCCGTCTCCCCGCCGATGGCCTCGGCCAGTTCCCGCCGCAGGTCGGCGATGGCGGGCGCGAGCCCGAACGTGTCCCGGGCGCGGGCCAGGGAGACCGCGCGGCGCCGCCAGTCCTGCCGGGCCCCCTCCGTCGTGCCGTGCGCCCAGAAGAGCTGGGCGGCGGCGCGGGCGGCGGGCTCGTGGGCCAGGAGGCCCGCGCCGTCGTGCAGGCGCACCAGGGCGGCGAGGATCAGGGTGGCGTCGTGGTCGTGGACGCCCCGCTCGTACCCCTCGTCGTACGCCGCCTCCGCCGCGCCCCGCACGAGGGCGGCCAGGTCGTCGGTCTCGGCGAGGACGGCCGCGCCGTGTGCGTCCAGCAGGCGGGCGGCGAGGTGTTCGGCGCGGTAGACCTCGGGCGACTCGGACGGCAGCAGCCGGTCCCAGTAGGGGCGGGTGGCCGCGAAGTCCGGGTCGGTGACCGGGCGGCGGTAGTCGGTGCCGGTCACGGCGAAGGCCAGGCCGTCGCCGTGCGGGACCAGGGTGAGGTCGAGGGGCTGGGTGCCGACGGCGAAGCGGTGGCCGCCCAGGCGCAGGGTGCGGCCGTCGTCGGCGTACAGGTCGGTGCGGTCGCGCAGCCCGCGCGTCGCCTCCTGGCGGGCCGCTTCGAGCCGGCCGTCGAGTTCCTCCGCCCGTACCGGGTCGCCGAGTTCGCGCAGCTCCGCGGCGGTGCGGCGCACCTTGGCGGGCATCGGGTCGGAGGCGAAGTAGGTGGTGACGGCGTCCGCGTCGGCGAGCGTCGCGGCGCGGCGCACGACGGTGGCGAGGACGCGGACCGCCGAGTCCGCGAGGCGTTCGGCGCGGCGGGCGCGGGCGTCGGCGAGGGACTGCTTGCGGGCGGAGAGCGCCTCGTGGATCTCGTCGCGTTTGTCCGCCAGTTCGCCGAGGAAGTCGTCGAACTCGGCGAACCGGGACTCCAGGTTCTCCACCTGGACCAGCAGTCGGGCGAGCTGCTCGTCGCAGGCCTCCGGGGTGTCGGCCACCGCGAGGGCGCCGGTGACCGTCTGGCCGAGCAGCGCGAACTCGGCGGCGAACCCGGCCCGCCCCTCCTGGTCGAGCAGGTCGCGGCGGCGGGAGCCGAGCACGGCGCGGGCCCGGTTGACCCCGGCGACGGCCTCGGCGACGCGCTCCAGGACGGCCGTGCGGACGGTGGCGTCGCCGATGTCGAGCCCGGCGACGACCTCGGTCACCGTGCCGAGCTGCGCGGCCAGTTCGTCGAGGCGGGCGGCGAGCGGCGCGGCCCCCGCGGCCGTGCCGATCTCCCCGGCCTCGGTGACGAGCCGCTCGATGTCCGCGTGGTACGCGGCGAAGGCGTCCTCACGGGCCAGGTGGGCGACGGCCCGCTGCCCGAACGCGGCCAGGTCGGACTCGGCGCCGGCGGCCAGCTCGTCGATCCGGGCGGTGTCCGCGTACCGCATCTCCTTCAGGGTCAGCAGATGCCCCTGCGCCCGCCGCAGCTCGGACAGCCCGGTCACCCAGGCCGCCGCCGCGCGCGGTGCCTCGCCGCGCAGCCGGCGCACGACCGCCGCGAGCCGGTCGGCGGCCTCCTCCAGGGCGTCGGCCGCCTGCCGCGACAGCGCCTGTACGTTCTCGAACTCGGCGAGCACCTGCTCGGCGGTGGCCCGCACCTGCCCCAACGGGTCGGCGAGGTCGCCGGCTTCCGGGTCGCCCAGCCAGTGGTGGGCGTCGGCCGCGCGGACGCAGGCGGCGGCCAGTTCCGCGTACACCCCGCCGGTCGGCGTGGTCTCCGTGGCGGCGCGCGTGACGGACAGGCAGTCGGAGATGCCCCGGACCAGGTCGGGGTTGCCGATGCGGGCGAGCGGGCCGCTGCCCGCCGGCCGGGTCGCCGCGTACGTGTCGGACACGTACGGGGACGTCCACCGCTGGACGGTGTGCACCCGCGCCGGCTCGCCGTCCCCGGTGCGCAGCAGGGTGAGCGTGCCGTCCTCGAACAGCGCCCAGCCCCGGCAGGGCAGGGGGGTGGCGACCTCCTTGCGGATCAGGTTGTACGGCAGCAGCAGGGTGCGGCCGTGCGCGGGCGCGTGGAACGCGTACAGCACGTCCTCGCCGTTCGGGGCGCGCACCTCGCGCTCGAACTGGAGGCCCGCCGTGTCGAGTTCGTACGTGCGGTGGGTGCCGGTGGCCAGGCAGTGGCCGCCGGGGAAGATGATGCCCTGGTCGTCGGGGAGCCTGCGGCAGGCCTGCCCGATGCCGTCGAGCCGGACGACCGTCCTGGTGAGGGTGTTGAACACCAGGTACCGGTCGGTGTCCTCCTTGTAGGGGCGTACCCGCAGCAGGATCAGGGCGCCGACGCGCGCGTGGGCGATGCGGGCGTCGGCGAGGGCCTGGAGCGGCTCGGCGACGGGTTCGCTGTGGATGCCCTCCGCGGTCTCGGTGTCGTTCTCCACCTTGACGGTGAGGGCGCCGCCGACCGCGGCGACGAAGACCTCGCCGCCGACGGAGACGTGCGGGTGGCGGCCGAGGACGTGGTCCTCGCGCGTCGTGGCGGTCCAGGTGACGTCGTGGGAGGGCGGCAGGACGTGGTCGCGGTCGCCGCGGGCGTCGAGGAAGGACACCCGTCCGTCGTCGGTGAGCGCCCAGCGCAGTACGCGGATGTCGTCGGTCTTCTCGCCGGTGCGGAAGACGGCGAGGAGCCGTCCCTCGACGCGGCGCAGCCGCAGCAGGGTGGCCTCGCGGTAGTAGCGGTAGAGGGCCGCGAACTCCCGGACGAAGGCGGGGTCGTCGAGCAGGCCCGGCACGGCATCCTCGGGCAGCCGTTCGAGGTCGCGGCCGTACAGCGCGAAGACGTCGCCCACCGCGGCCTCGGACCGGGTCGCCACGGGCGTGTTGTGCCCGAGGAGCAGCACCTCGCCGACGGCGACGACGTCCTGGGGGACGCAGGCCCGCTCGGTCCGCAGCCGTTCGGTGCCGGCGAGTTCGAGCCCGGCGGAGCCGAACTCCTCGACCCGGCGGCGGTTCAGCTCCTCGGCCCGCCGGGCCAGCTCGGCGGCCTGCGCGGCCAGGCGGTCGCGCAGTACCTCGTAGGTGCCGGTGTCCAGCGGGGCCGCGGGGGCGGAGGGTGTGCCACGGGCCCCCGTCGGGCCGACGGCCCCGGGCGTGCCGGTGCCCGCCGTCTCCTGCGCGATGGTGTCCGCCCCGGTTGCCATGGGGCTCCTTTCCGCGAGTGGGCCCCGGAGCCGCCGCATGTGTGCGGCGGCTGGGGAGGACGAACTGGTCGGGCGCGGCCGTCAGACCTTGGCGCTGCCGTTGAGGGAGGTCAGCGGCGCGTCCGCGAGCCCCAGCTCCCCCGCCCGGTCGAGCAGCTTCTGAAGCTGGACCGCGTTCCCGTCGCCCGCCTGCATCAGTTTCATCAGCAGGGCGGAGACGGTCAGGTTCTGCACGTCCGCCGTGGAGACCGAGCCGAGTATCCGGGCCAGGTCGTCGGCGATGTTCGACGTCCCGTCCAGCCACGGCCGGGCGAGGGCCTGCGCGGTCTCGGAGTGCTGGACGAAGCCGTCGACGCCCTTGCCGAGCGCGATGGAGGACATCAGGCGGTCGAAGAACACCGAGTCGCCGCCGACGATGTCGATGTCGGCGTTCTCCAGCCCGGTGGCCAGCACCGTGGCCTGCGCCTCGGCGACCTGCCGCTGCACCTCCAGCCCGGCGAGCCGGATGTCCTTCTCGGCCTCCAGCCGCAGCCGGTACTCCTCGTGCCCGCGGGACGCCTCGTCGAGCGCGGCCATCGCGGCGGCCTTCTCGGTCAGCCCGGCCGCCTCGGCCTTGAGCTTCTCGCCGATGCCCTCGGCCTCGGCGCGCGCCTTGGCCCGTACGCCCTCGGCCTCCGCACGCATCCGGGCCTCGGCCGCCTCGGCCTCCGCACGGCCGGCCTTCTCGATGACCTCGGCCTCCTTGTCGCGGACCTCGACGGCGGCCAGTCCCTCCGCCGCGCTCTCGGCCCGCAGCGCCTCGGCGAGCCGCAGCTTGGCCTGCGCGTCGAGGTCGGCGCTCTTCAACCGGGCCTCGGCCAGGGTCAGTTCCTCGGCGGCGCGGTGGGTGGCGGCCTGCTCGGCGGCCTCGGCCGCCTTGATGTCCTTGACCAGCTTCTCCTGGGCCTCCGCCTCGGCGGCGATGATCACGGCCTGCCGCTGCCGCTCGGCCTCCTCGACCGCGCGGAGCTTCTTGATGGACTCCTCCTGCTCCGCGACCGTGCGGTCCACGGCGACCCGTTCGCGGATGACCTCGGCGATCTCGCGCCGCTCCGCCTCGACCTCCTTCTCGGCCGCGATCCGGGTCAGCTCGGTCTCCCGCTCCCGCGCGATGACCTCCAGCATGCGGTCCTTCTCGATGCGCTCGTTCTCGATGGCGATGACCCGTTCCCGGTTCTTCGCGGCGACGGCGACCTCGCGGGCCTGGTTCTCGCGCTGGACGCCGAGCTGCTCCTCGGTGCGCAGGAACGCGGCCTGCGCCCGCAGCCGTTCCTCCTCCACCACCCGCGCGGTCTCGGCCTCCTCACGGGCGCGTACGGTCTCGATCTCGCGCTTCTGCTTGATCTCCGCGTCGACCCGGCGCCGCTCCAGCTCCAGGATCGCCTCCCGGGCGTCGACGTTCTGCCGGGTGATCTCCTTCTCCTCGGTGCGCTGGGCCTCGTTGGTGCGCACGTGCTCCACGGCCGTCAGTTCCGTGATCTTGCGGATGCCCTGGGCGTCGAGGACGTTGGCCGGGTCGAGCTGGGACAGCGGCGTCTGCTCCAGGTAGTCGATCGCCGCGTCCTCCAGGTGGTAGCCGTTCAGGTCGACGCCGATGACCTCGATGATCCGGTACCGCAGTTCCTCGCGCTTGGTGTAGAGGTCGGTGAAGTCGAGCTGCTTGCCGACGGTCTTCAGCGCCTCGGAGAACTTCGCGTGGAACAGCTCCTGAAGGGTGTCGCGGTCGCTCGCCCGAGCCGTGCCGACCGCCTGGGCGACCTTGACCACGTCCTCGACGGTCTTGTTGACCTTCACGAAGAACGAGATGCGGATGTCCGCGCGGATGTTGTCCCGGCAGATCAGGCCCTCCTTGCCGGCCCGGGTGATCTCGATGGTCTTCACCGAGATGTCCATCACCTCGGCGCGGTGCAGCACCGGCAGGACGACCTGGCCGGTGAAGGTCACGTCGACCTTGCGCATCTTGGAGACGATGAGCGCCTTGCCCTGCTCCACCTTGCGGAACAGGCGGGAGACGACGAGTACGGCGAGCAGGCAGAGGACGACGAGCGCGCCCACGCCCACGGTCATGGCATTCATCAGCACGTCCTTGGCGGCTAGGAGAGGTGAGCCCGCCCGGGGCTCGGAAGCGTCGGGGCGGCGGCCGGTGCGCGGGCACGGCGCCGCGGGAGTTCAGACGGCCGTCCGGGACGGCCCGGGTTCCTCGTGGAGGGACCGGCGCCACGGCCGCGGGGCCGGGCGGGTCACGCGCGTCACGCCCGCCGGCGCGGCGACGAGGATCGCGCGGAGGCCGGCGGCGAGGGGGGTGGCGGGAACCCCCGTGGTCCCCGTCGCGGTTTCGGCGAAGCCCCGCATCCCCCACCCCCCTGCATCCGGCCGTGGCAGCGACGGCCCCTCCGGGCAGCGGTGGATCCACCTGCCGGTGCCCGGCATCGGAGCCGGCTCACGTGCTCCCCTCGGGCACCATCCTGCCGACCGGACCCGCCGACCGCATTGCCGACTTCCGGCAGAGTTCGGCCGTGTCTCCATGCCGGACCCGTGGGCAGGGCATCGGTCCCCGGGCTTGCGCCGGACCGCGCCGGACGGGTGACCGTCGTGTGCCGCCGCGGCGGCCGGTCCGTACGATGGCCGCGTGACCAGGAGCATCGGATCGAGCGGCCGCCCTGCCGGGCGGCTTTTCGTGCTGCTGGTGATGGCGCTCCTGGCCGGCGTGCTCGGCATGCACGGGCTCGCTCCCGGCGGAACGCCGGCCTCCCGCACGGACGCCGGCCACACGACGGCGGCCACCGGGACCGGCCACGCGGCGCCGCCGGCCGGCACCGGCCGCACGACACCGACGGCGGCCACCGGGACCGGCGGTACGCCGCACACCACCGCGGCGGACCGCACGCCGTACGCCACCGGGACGGGCGAGGCTCCTCACGCGGTCGGCACGGCCCGTACGCCTGACACCGCCGGCACGGCCCCCGAGCCGTCCGCCGGCGGAGCGGACCACGCGCCCCGCGCCGAGGGGGTCTGCGCGCACTCGGGCGGCGGGCCGGGACACCTCGACCACGCGGACGCCACGTGCGCGGCGGCCGGTACGGGTTCGGCGTACTCCCCGCCCCCGCTGGCCGGCGCCGTGGCGGACCCGCCCGCCGCCCCCTCCCCCGTCTCGGCGGCCCCGGGTGCGCCCCGGGACGGACGGGCGCCGCCCGACCTCTCCGAGCTGCAACTCCTGCGGATATAGGACGACCCGCCCGGCACCCCCGTACCCCGAATCACCGGTGATCCACGGGGCGTGCCGCGCTGCCGCACGTCCTCCCATCCGCTTCCACCGCGCGCCGCAGGAACGGCACGCGGGAAGGAGTCGCACACCATGATCCGCAAGCGTTCCCTCGTCCGTCGCACCGTCGCCGTCGCCGCCGCGGGCGCGGCCGCGCTCGTCCTGGCCGCCTGCGGCGGCGACGGCGACGGCGGCAAGGACGGCTCGGCCGCGGGCCACGCCGGTCACACCGCGTCCGCCCCGGCGTCGCCGTCGGCCTCCGCGCCCGCGCAGCAGGGACGGCACAACGCCGCCGACGTGGCCTTCGCGCAGGGGATGATCCCCCACCACCGCCAGGCCGTCGAGATGGCCGACCTCGCTCCCGAGCGGGCGCGGTCGGCCGAGGTGAAGAAGCTCGCCGCCGACATCAAGAAGGCCCAGGACCCGGAGATCAGGACGCTCTCCGGCTGGCTGACCTCGTGGGGCGAGGACGTTCCCGCCGAGGGCGCCATGGACCACTCCCTGCACGGGGGCATGGACGGCATGATGACGGACGCCGAGATGAAGGAGCTCGCCGGCGCCGGCGGCGAGGCGTTCGACACCGCCTTCATGGAGATGATGATCAAGCACCACGAAGGCGCCGTGGACATGGCCAGGACCGAGCAGGCCGACGGCGCCCACGGCCCCGCAAAGAAGATGGCCGCGGAGATCATCACCTCGCAGAGCGCGGAGATCGAGCAGATGAACAAGCTGCTGGGCAAGAGCTGACCCCACCGCACGAGCACGGGGCGGACACCTTCGGGTGTCCGCCCCCCGTGCGTCGACGACCCGCCGCCTCCCGCGATTCGGAATACCCCTGTGGGGTACACGGTTTCCCGTCGGCGCAGGAACCGGCAGCCCCTCGGGCGCTCCGGAACGAGGAAGGGGACGACGGCCATGGACCACAGCACGCACCACTCCGCCGCCACCGCCGGTCGGCGACAGCACCACGGCCACGACCACACCCGGGGCGCGAGCTGGGCGACGGCCGCGAGGGCGACGCTGCACTGCCTCACCGGCTGTGCCGTCGGAGAGATCCTCGGCATGGTCATCGGCACCGCGCTGGCCTGGGGGAACGCACCGACGATGATCGTCGCGATCGCCCTGGCGTTCGTCTTCGGCTACTCCTTCACCCTGTTCGCCGTGGTGCGCGCCGGCGTCTCCCTCAGGACGGCGATCAGGATCGCGCTGGCCGCCGACACCGTCTCGATCGCGGTGATGGAACTGATCGACAACGGGATCATCGCCGTCGTGCCGGGCGCGATGGACGCGCACCTGTCGGACGGGCTGTTCTGGTACGCCCTGCTCGGCGGGCTCGTGGTGGCCTTCCTGCTCACCACGCCGGTCAACAAGTGGATGATCGGCCGCGGCAGGGGTCACGCGGTGGTCCACGCCTACCACTGACCCCCGCTGCCGCCACGGCGCGGCTCACCCGAACGGCCCACACCCGGTCGCCGCACCGCCACCCCGGTCCAACACTCGGAGTGCCCGCCCATCACCGCCTCCGAGGGACGGAGAACCATCATGGCCAACGCCACGCGAAGCGCCGGAAGCGACACCGGCAGCGCCTGGGCCTCCGGCGGCGTCGTCTTCGCCGGGGTGCTGATGCTCGTCGAAGGCGTCTTCGGCGTCTTCAACGGAATCGCCGCCATCGCGGCGGACGACGTCTACGCGAGCGTGGGCGACTACGTCTTCAAGTTCAGCCTCACCTCATGGGGCTGGATCCACCTGGTCCTCGGTGTCCTCGTCTTCCTCACCGGTCTGGGCATCCTCCGGGGCGCCGCCTGGGCGCGGGGCCTCGGCGTCGGACTCGTCGCCCTCGCCGTGATCCTCCAGTTCATGTGGCTGCCGTACCACCCGCTCTGGGCGATCATCTCGATCGGCGTGGGCGTCTTCATCATCTGGTCGCTGTGCACCGACCGCGGTCGCGCGGCACGCCCGGTCTGACCGGTCTTGGCCCGACCGGGCCACCCCCCTTCCTTCATACCCCTAGGGGGTATAGTGTGGACAGCGCGGAGGGCGCACCGCGGGACGCGGAGCGCGCCCTCCGCGCCGTCCACCCGCCGATATCCCCCGAGGGAGTACGCATGACCACCGACCAGAAGACCTCCGGCTCCTGCTGCACCACCGACGGTTCCTGCGGCTCCGGCACCACCGCGGCGGACCAGGGCTCCGGCGTCACCACCGTCTACAAGGTGACCGGCATGACGTGCGGCCACTGCGAGGGTGCGGTCTCCGAGGAGATCTCCGCGCTGGACGGCGTCACCTCGGTGAAGGCCGTCGCCGCCACCGGCGAGGTGACCGTCACCTCCGCCGCCCCGCTGGACGAGGCGGCCGTCCGCGCCGCCGTCGACGAGGCCGGCTACGAGCTGGCCGGCACGGCCTGAACCGCCGCCGTCACTCGCCGGCGCCCGGCTCCTCCCCCGCCACGGCACCGCGCACCGTGAAGCCGATCACCGAGCCGCCCCCGTCCCGCCGGGCGGCGAACGGTGCTCCGCCGTGCGCGAGCGCCACCTCCCGCACGATGGACAGGCCGAGGCCCGAGCCGGGCTGGGAGCGCGCGTCGGCGGCCCGGTAGAAGCGGTCGAAGACCCGGGCCAGGTCGGCGTCGGTGATGCCGGGCCCCCGGTCGCGGACCTCGACGCGGATCGTGCCCGGACGGGCCGGCCCGGCGACGGTGACCTCGATGGGCCCGGTCCCCGCCCGGTCGAACTTCGCCGCGTTCTCCACCAGGTTGGACAGCGCGCGGGTCAGCATGGCGGGCCGGCCGTCCGTCGTCGTGGCCCCGCAGGCCCGGACGCTGATCTCCCGCCCGGTGCGGCGCCGGGCGTGGGTCGCCACCTCGTACGCGATCTCACCGAGGTCGACGCTGCGCACCGGCTCCGTCTCCGACTGGCCGGCCGCCAGCTCGACCAGTTCGTTGACCAGGTCCGTCAGCTCCCGGGCCTCCTGCCCGAGGTCGGCGACCAGTTCCTCGCGCGCGGCGGGCGGCAGCTCGTCGATCCGGCGCAGCAGCGAGATGTTGGTGCGCAGCGAGGTCAGCGGGGTGCGCAGCTCATGGCCCGCGTCCTGCACCAGGCGCCGCTGGTCCTCCTCCGACTGGGCGAGCCGGCCCAGCATCCGGTCGAAGGCGCGGCCCAGCCGTCCCACCTCGTCGTGCCCGGTGACCGGCACCTGGATGCCGAGCCGACGGGTGCGGGCGACGTCCTCGGCGGCGGAGGTGAGGGCGATCAGGCGGCGGGTGATGCGCCGGGCCAGCCACCAGCCGCACAGCCCGGCCGCGGTCACCACTGCGGCCATCAGCACCAGCGTCCGCTGCTGGAGGGCCCGCAGCAGGTCCTCGGTGTCGCTGAACTCCTGCGCCACCTGCACCGCGCCCCGGCCGCCGCCGAGCGCGACGGTCGCGATCCGGTAGACGTCGTGGCCGACGTCCACGTCCTCGTGCTGCACCATCCGCCCGGCCACCGCGGCGCCCGCCGTCCGCCGGTCCTCGTCGGTCACCGGCAGCAGGCGGCCCGCCGGGTCGGAGACCTCGCCGTCCGGTCCCAGCACCTGCACGTCGGTGCGGGCCGGGCGCACGATGTCGTGGCCCGGCGCCTCGGAGGAGAAGTCGCCCGGCGACATCCGCCGCTCGCTCACCTCGGCCCGCAGATCCTGCACGACCTGCGCGAAGACGGACTCCTGGTCCACCCGCACCAGCCGCGCGGCGGCGCTGTACGACAGGACGCCGACGAGGACGGTGACCACGGCGGTGACGGCCGCGAAGGACACCGCGAACGTCGTCCGCAACGACAGCAGCCGCGGCCGCCTCCCCCGTCCGCCCAGGCCGCCCGGTCCGGGCGATGCGCCCACTCAGCCCTCCCGCAGCACGTAACCCACGCCGCGCACGGTCTGGATGAGCTGCGGGGCGCCCGGCTGGTCGAGCTTGCGGCGCAGATAGCCGACGTAGACGGCGAGGTTCTTGGAGCCGGGGCCGAAGTCGTAGCCCCAGATGCGGTCGTAGATCGTGGAGTGGTCCAGCACGATGCCGGCGTTGCGCACCAGCAGCTCCAGCAGCTCGAACTCGGTCCGGGTCAGCTCCAGCTCCCGCTCGCCCCGCCAGGCGCGGCGCGCCCGCGGGTCCATGCGCAGGCCGGCCGCCTCCAGGTACCGGCCGTCCTCCCGCTCCCCGCGCCCGGCCGCGTCCCCCGCCGTCGCCGGGGCGTCCCCGTCCGTCACGGCGCCGGGTCCGGCCGCCGCCCCGGTGGTGCCCGCGGCCGGGCCCGCCGTCCGGGAACCCGGTGCCCCCGCGGCGTCCGTCTCCGTCCGGTCGGTGCGGCGCAGCAGGGCGCGCAGCCGGGCGAAGACCTCCTCGATGTCGAACGGCTTCACGACGTAGTCGTCGGCGCCCGCGTCCAGGCCCGCGATGCGGTCGGCGGTCTCCACCAGCGCGGTCAGCATGAGGATCGGCGTGCTGTCACCCTCGGCGCGCAGCTCCCGGCAGACCTGGAGACCGTCGAGGCCCGGCATCATCACGTCCAGGACCAGCACGTCCGGGCGGCCGCGGTGGGCCTGCGCCAGCGCCTCGGCACCGTCGGCGACCGCGGTGACCCGGTAGCCCTCCAGGGTGAGGGCACGCTCCAGGGCGTGCCGGATCGCGCGGTCGTCTTCGGCGAGCAGAACAGTCCGGGGCACCCGTCCAGTCTGCCAAGGCCCACAGCCCCGCGAACCGGCGGCCGGGCTTCTTACCGAGATCTCACCCGGCGGGCCGCAGCGCGGCGAGCTGCTGCTCGAAGGGCACGACCTCGATGGCGTCCCCACCCCTTTGCGCTGCCGTCGACAGCCCGGCCATCAGCGCCGCCAGCTCCTCCGCGGCCCGCTCGACGCGCCCGTCCAGCCCCTCGGCGCCCCAGTCCTCCGAGGCCGCGTAGACGCCGGTGGGGACGACGACGGCCTTGAGGTAGGCGAAGAGCGGACGCAGCGCGTGCTCCAGGACGAGCGAGTGCCGGGCCGTGCCGCCGGTCGCCGCGATCAGCACCGGCTTGCGGACCAGCGCGTCCTGGTCGGTGGCGCCCAGCGCGTCGAAGAACGACTTGAACAGCCCACTGTACGAGGCCGAGAACACCGGCGTGACGACGATCAGGCCGTCGGCCGCACGCACGGCGTCGAAGGCGGCGGACAGCTCCTTGCCGGGGAAGCCGTTGGTGAACACGTGGGCGATCTCCACCGCGAGGTCGCGCAGCTCCACGACCCGCACCTCGGCCGAGGTCCGTTCGGCGGTGGCGGCGGCCAGCCGGTCGGCCAGCAGCCGGGTGGAGGACGGGACGCTCAGTCCCGCGGAGACGACGACGAGCTTCACGCGCGTGCTCCTTCCTTCTCGGCGGCCTTGGCGTCCGCCAGCAGCGAGGCGTGGGTGGGGGCGTCCGGCACGTCCGCCGGACGGTTCTTCGCGAACTCCTTGCGCAGCACCGGCACGACCTCCTCGCCGAGCAGGTCGAGCTGCTCCAGCACGGTCTTCAGGGGCAGTCCGGCGTGGTCCATCAGGAAGAGCTGGCGCTGGTAGTCGCCGGCGTACTCGCGGAAGGACAGGGTCTTCTCGATCACCTGCTGCGGCGAGCCGACGGTCAGCGGGGTCTGCTCGGTGAACTCCTCCAGCGTCGGGCCGTGGCCGTAGACCGGGGCGACGTCGAAGTACGGGCGGAACTCGCGCACCGCGTCCTGCGAGTTCTTCCGCATGAACACCTGGCCGCCCAGGCCCACGATGGCCTGCTCCGGGGTGCCGTGCCCGTAGTGGGCGTAGCGGGCCCGGTACAGCTCGATCATGCGCTTGGTGTGGTCGGCGGGCCAGAAGATGTTGTTGTGGAAGAAGCCGTCGCCGTAGTAAGCGGCCTGCTCGGCGATCTCCGGGGAGCGGATCGAGCCGTGCCAGACGAACGGCGCGACGCCGTCCAGCGGGCGGGGCGTGGACGTGAAGCCCTGGAGCGGCGTGCGGAACGTGCCCTCCCAGTTCACGACGTCCTCGCGCCACAGCCGGTGCAGCAGGGCGTAGTTCTCGATGGCCAGGTTGATGCCCTGGCGGATGTCCTTGCCGAACCAGGGGTAGACCGGGCCGGTGTTGCCGCGCCCCATCATCAGGTCCATGCGGCCGTCGGCCAGGTGCTGGAGCATCGCGAAGTCCTCCGCGATCTTCACCGGGTCGTTGGTGGTGATCAGCGTGGTGGACGTGGAGAGGATCAGCTTCTCCGTGCGCGCCGCTATGTAGCCGAGCATCGTGGTCGGCGACGAGGGCACGAAGGGCGGGTTGTGGTGCTCGCCGGTCGCGAAGACGTCGAGGCCCACCTCCTCGGCCTTCAGCGCGATGGCGACCATGGCCTTGATGCGCTCACGCTCGGTCGGCGTGCGCCCCGTGGTCGGGTCCGGGGTGACGTCGCCGACGGTGAAGATGCCGAACTGCATGGTCGCTCAACCTCCATTTTGTTGACGCTTCAACTATACCCCCGGAACGACCCGCCCCGGACCGTTATTCCAGCCCCCGCACCCAGGCACCGGACGGCGCCGCCCACGCCCCGTGCGAAGCTGCCCGCATGTCCGTCCTGCGCTCCGCCGCCCTGTTCGTCGTCGCCGCCCTGTTCGAGATCGGCGGCGCCTGGCTGGTCTGGCAGGGCGTACGCGAACAGCGCGGCTGGCTGTGGGCCGCCGGCGGCGTCCTCGCGCTCGGCGCCTACGGCTTCGTCGCCACCTTCCAGCCCGACGCCCACTTCGGCCGCATCCTCGCCGCGTACGGCGGGATCTTCGTCGCCGGATCACTCCTGTGGGGCGCGGTCGCCGACGGCTACCGCCCCGACCGCTGGGACGTGGCGGGCGCGCTGATCTGCCTCGCCGGGATGGCCGTCATCATGTGGGCCCCGCGCGGCCACTGACACCCACCGGGGCCACGAGGGACCGCGCGACCAGCCACGACGCCCCCGCACGCGCGCGGCACTCCGTGAAGCGCTCCGCCGCACCCGCCTATCCTGACCGCACCCCGTCCCACGCCGCCGAGGAGAGCGCCCTCATGCCCACCCCGTCCCGCATCGCGATCGTCACCGGCGCCAGCTCCGGCATCGGCGCCGCCACGGCGAAGCAGCTCGCCGCCGCCGGATACCGCGTCGTCCTCACCGCCCGCCGCAAGGACCGCATCGAGGCGCTCGCCGAGGAGATCCAGGCCGCCGGCCACAAGGCGACCGCCTACGCCCTGGACGTCACCGACCGCGCCGCCGTCGACGAGTTCGCCACCGCCTTCACGACCGTCGCCGTCCTCGTCAACAACGCCGGCGGCGCGCTCGGCGCCGACCCGGTGGCCACCGGCGACCCCGAGGACTGGCGCCGGATGTACGAGACGAACGTCCTCGGCACCCTCAACGTCACCCAGGCCCTGCTCCCCAAGCTGGAGGCGAGCGGCGACGGCACGGTCGTCGTCGTCTCCTCCACCGCGGGCCACGCCACCTACGAGGGCGGCGCGGGCTACGTCGCCGCCAAGCACGCCGAACACGTCCTCGCCGAGACCCTGCGCCTGGAGATCGTCGGCCGCCCGGTCCGCGTCGTCGAGATCGCGCCCGGCATGGTCAGGACCGAGGGCTTCGCCCTGACCCGCTTCGGGGGTGACACGGAGAAGGCGGCCAAGGTCTACGAGGGCGTCGCCGAGCCCCTGACCTCCGACGACGTGGCCGACACCATCACCTGGGCGGTCACCCGCCCCGCCCACGTCAACATCGACCTCCTCGTCGTCCGCCCCCGCGCCCAGGCGTCGAACACGAAGGTCCACCGGGAGCGGTGACGGCCGGCGCCGGCGCCCGTCCCGGCCGGGGCGCGCCGGGCGAAACCCCGTGGCCCGGCGCGGGGCGGCTGCGTAGGGTCGCCCCGTGGACCGACACATACGCTTCGCCGCGCTCGCCAACTTCCGTGACCTGGGCGGCTGGACGGCCGCGGACGGCCGTCGCGTCCGTCCGGGCCGCCTGTACCGCGCGGACTCCCTGGGCGGGCTCGGCGAGGGGACGGACGACTGGGCCCTCTTCCTCGGCCTCGGCGTCCGCACGGTCGTGGACCTGCGCTACCCCTGGGAGATCGAGGCCCATGGCCGGATCCCGGAGCACCCGGACTTCACGTACCACAATCTGAGCATCGAGCACCGCCCCTACGACCAGGCCGCCCTGCTCCCCGGCACCGCGCCCGGCCCCTACCTCTCGGAGCGCTACCTCGAGGTGGCCGACGACGGCCGCGAGGAGATCCGCCGGGCCCTCGAGCTGGTGACGGAGGCGGCCCGGGCGGACGAGCCCCTGGTCTTCCACTGCACCTCGGGCAAGGACCGCACCGGCCTGCTGGCCGCCCTCGTCCTGTCCCTCCTGGACGTCCCGGCCCCCGTGATCGCCGAGGACTACGCCCTCACGGACCTGGTCGCCCCCGCCCTCCGCGCGGCCTGGTCGGCACGCAACGGCGGCCGCGCACCGGTCTGGCCGGACTACTGCCGGGCCCCCGCCGAGGTGATGAGCCTGTTCCTCACCGGGCTGACGGCGCGCCACGGCTCCGTCGACGGGTACGTCACCCGGGCCCTGGAGCTGGACGCGGAGGCCGTTTCGGCGACCCTCCGCGCCCGCCTCCTGGAGTGAGCGGGCGTCAGCCCTTCACGCACACGACCTGCTTCAGCTTCGCCACGACCTCCACCAGGTCGCGCTGCTGGTCGATGACCTGCTCGATCGGCTTGTAGGCGCCCGGGATCTCGTCCACCACGCCGGAGTCCTTGCGGCACTCCACGCCCCGCGTCTGCTCCTCCAGGTCCTTCGTGGAGAAGCGGCGCTTGGCGGCGTTCCGGCTCATGCGCCGGCCCGCGCCGTGGGAGGCGGAGTTGAAGGACTTCTCGTTGCCGAGGCCCTTGACGATGTACGAACCCGTACCCATGGAACCGGGGATGATCCCGTAGTCGCCGGAGCCCGCGCGGATCGCGCCCTTGCGCGTCACCAGCAGGTCCATGCCGTCGTACCGCTCCTCGGCCACGTAGTTGTGGTGGCAGGAGATCTCCTGCTCGAAGACCGGCTTCGCCTTCTTGAACTCCTTGCGGACCACGTCCTTCAGGAGCGCCATCATGATCGTGCGGTTGTACTTCGCGTACTCCTGGGCCCAGAACAGGTCGTTGCGGTACGCCGCCATCTGCGGGGTGTCCGCGACGAACACCGCGAGGTCGCGGTCGACCAGCCCCTGGTTGTGCGGCAGCTTCTGGGCGACGCCGATGTGGTGCTCGGCGAGCTCCTTGCCGATGTTGCGGGAACCGGAGTGCAGCATCAGCCAGACGGAACCGGTCGTATCCGTGCACACTTCAACAAAATGATTTCCGGATCCGAGCGTTCCCATCTGCTTTCCGGCTCGCTCCTGACGGAATTTGACCGCCTCGGCGACCCCGTCGAACCGCCCCCAGAAGCTCTCCCACCCCGACGTGGCGAAGCCGTGCAGCCGCCCCGGGTCCACGGGGCTGTCGTGCATCCCGCGCCCCACCGGAATCGCCTGCTCGATCTTCGAGCGCAGCCGCGACAGGTCACCGGGAAGGTCGTTCGCCGTCAGGGACGTCCGCACCGCCGACATCCCGCAGCCGATGTCGACGCCCACCGCCGCCGGGCACACCGCGCCCCGCATCGCGATGACCGAGCCGACCGTCGCGCCCTTTCCGTAGTGCACGTCCGGCATCACCGCGAGGCCCTTGATCCACGGCAGGGTCGCGACGTTGCGGAGCTGCTGCAGCGCGACGTCCTCGACCGTCGCCGGGTCCGTCCACATCCGGATCGGCACCTTCGCGCCCGGCATCTCGACGTACGACATATCGTCCTCATTCCCCCGAACGGCAACAGAAGTCTCGAAGCGCAAAAACCGGCGCCAAGGCAGGACAAAGGGACAACCGACCGGCGTTCACGGCAGCGCGTGCGATACACATTGTCTCCAGCGGGCTCCCCCACGCGGCAAGCGAATAACCAGCGGGGACACTGGAGCACCGACCACAGCCACACCGGCGAGAGGAGCCGCACCGTGCAGCGGAAGGCCTACGTACCCGGCGTCGCCGCCGCCGTCCTGGCGGTGCTGCTGGCCGGCTGCACCGGCGGCTCGGGCGACCGCGCCACGACGGACAACTCCAACCCGGGGCAGCCCGGCGTCACGACGAAGGCGGCCCAGCCCGGCAAGTACCGCACCCTCCCCGAGCCGTGCGACGCGGTCGGGCACAAGATGCTCGACGCCCTGCTGCCGGGCATCACGGAGATCGCGGACGAGCAGCAGCGCGAGAAGGCGTACGCGGGCGAGCCGACGCTCGCGTACGACACCGACCGCAAGGTGGGCTGCCGTTGGAAGGTGGAGTCGGCGCAGGCCACCGACCACCTCTTCGTCGACTTCGAGCGGGTGGTGTCGTACGACAACTCCGTGAGCGACGACAGCCAGGCCGAACAGCTCTTCGCCGAGCAGGTGGAGGCCGCCGGCCTGCCCGTCCCGGCCGAGTCGGAGTCCGGCTCCGAGTCGGCCTCCGGATCCGCGCCCGCTTCCGGCGCCCCGTCGTCCGGCGCCTCGTCGCCGGCCGGCCCGAGCACCGGACCCTCCGCACCGGCCTCCGGGTCGGCGTCGGCCACCGGGCCCTCCGCGACCCCGTCCGCCTCCGACGGCACCCCCACCGACCTCCAGCCGCGGCTGCTGGACGACCTGGGCGACGAGGCGTTCGTCGACGACGAGCTGAGCAGCTCCGGTTCGACGGCGAAGCGGCGCACGGTGACTGTGTCGTTCCGCACGTCGAACGTGATGGTGACCGTCGAGTACGCGGAGCAGCCGGCGACCGCAGGCGTGCTGCCGGACAGCAAGGAAATGCAGGACAGGGCGCGGAAACTGGCCTCCCAGCTCGCTGATTCCCTGGGCGGCTGAGCCGGCTCGCCTTCTCGTGCCGGGCTCCCGTCAGGGGCGGGAGGCCGGACCGCGCGCGGCGCCCACCGCGTACGGTGGCCCCTCGGACCCGTTCCGAACGCAGGAACCACGAGTGCCATGAGTGAAGGAACCATGCAGCGACGAGCCCAGCGTGATCAGCGTGCGAAGCGACTTACCCGCGTTCTTGTCGGCGCGGCCGCCCTCCCCGTGATGCTGGTGGCAGCCGGCTGCTCCTCGGACTCCGGCTCGGACGACGGGAAGGACAAGGCCGCGCAGAAGGCGGCCGCCTCCAAGTCCGCGAGCCCGACACCGACGGTGGCGCCCGCCGCTTACGCGAAGCTTCCGGAGCCGTGCAGGACGCTGTCGAAGAAGACGCTGGAGGACCTGGTGCCGAAGGCGGATTCCGGCAAGGAGGGCGCGTCCAGCGACACGGCGACGCGCGGAAGCTGCTCCTGGGACAGCCTCGACGACAACGGTGTGAAGGGGTCTCAGTTCCGCTGGCTGAGCGTGTCGATGCTGCGCTTCGAGTCGGACCAGACGCGCGGCGCGGCCGACAAGCTGGCACGTGACTACTACATGAAGCAGCTTCAGGACGCGCAGACCGCCGAGGGCGCGCAGGGCGTGAAGACGACGCCGACGAGCGGCACGGGCGACGAGGCCGCGGTGGTGAGTTACGACCTGAAGAAGAAGGAAGGCACCTTCAAGCAGCAGACGGTCGTGGCGCGCGTGGAGAACGTCGTCGTCACCGTCGACTACAACGGGGCGGGGCTGGCGGGCGACAAGACGCCGGACGCCGGTGACCTGGCCAAGTCCGCGCAGAAGGCGGCCAAGGAGGCGGTGTCCGCGGTGACGGCCGCGAACAGCGGCGCCGGCAAGGGCGGTTCGGCGAGCGGTTCGCCGTCGGCGGAAGCGTCGTCCGGGGCGTCCGCCTCGGACTCTTCCTCCTCGTCGCAGGCCGAGTCGCCTTCCGGGTCGCGGTCGAAGTCCCCTTCCTCGTCGGCCGTGAAGAAGAGCTGACGAACGGGCAGGGACCCCACCGGCCACCCGTCCACCGCACACATGTGCCACCCTGTTGCGCGCAACAACAGGCACTGGGAGGGGAGTACGGGTGGCCGCGTCACCACAGCTGACCCGGACGCATCGCGTTCTCATCGGCATGGTCGTCTTCGGTGCCGTCATCATCGCGGGGATCGGTTTCGCGGGTTCGTACGCGGCGGTCCGCGAGCTGGCCCTCAAGAAGGGCTTCGGGAACTTCAGTTACGTCTTCCCGATCGGCATCGACGCGGGCATCTGTGTACTGCTCGCCCTGGATCTGCTGCTCACCTGGATCCGCATCCCGTTCCCGCTGCTGCGTCAGACGGCGTGGCTGCTGACGGCGGCGACGATCGCGTTCAACGGTGCGGCGGCCTGGCCCGATCCGCTGGGTGTGGGCATGCACGCGGTGATCCCGGTGCTGTTCGTGGTGGCCGTCGAGGCGGCGCGGCACGCGATCGGGCGGATCGCCGACATCACGGCCGACAAGCACATGGAGGGCGTGCGCCTCACCCGCTGGCTGCTGTCCCCGGTGCCGACGTTCCTGCTGTGGCGCCGGATGAAGCTGTGGGAGCTCCGCTCCTACGACCAGGTGATCAAGCTGGAGCAGGAGCGTCTGGTGTACCAGGCCCGGCTGCGTTCCCGCTTCGGCCGTGCCTGGCGCCGCAAGGCCCCGGTGGAGTCGCTGATGCCGCTGCGGCTGGCCCGCTACGGCGTGCCGCTGGCGCAGACGGCCCCGGCGGGTCTGGCGGCGGCGGGTATCGAGCCGGCGCTGCTCCCGCCGGCGCCGCGGCCGGCCGCGGAGAGCCCGGCCCCGGCCCCGGCGGTGGCGCCGGCGGCGGAGAAGCGCCCGGAGCTGGTCGGCGCCCACGAGACGGCCGCCGAGCCCCGGCGTGAGGGCCCGCGCGAGGCCGCCCGGCCGCCGCGCGAGCCGGAGGCGGCGCCCGAGCCCGAGCAGAGCCCCTGGTTCAACACCCCGCGCCAGGTCGCCTACCAGGGCGGCTACGACCCCACGTACGACCCGGCCGAGCAGTACGCCCAGTGGTACGAGGAGCAGCAGCGGGCGGACCAGTACCGCGACCAGTACGAGGAGGAGCCGCCCCTCCAGGAGCCCGCTCCGGAGGAGACCGGCAGCTTCCCGATCCCGGTCGTCCCGGGCCGTACCCGTGAGCTGGGCGACGGCGGCGGCGTCCCGCCCGCGGAGCCGGACGAGGACGCGTACTACCAGGTCTTCAAGCAGTCGATCGACGACAGCTTCCCGACGCCGCGGGAGTTCGGCGAGAACATCGAGGCGACGTTCGGCACGTCCTTGCCGGACGCGGAGGCCAAGCGCCTGGTCGTCCACTTCTCCAACCGCTTCAACGCGGAGCTGGAGGAGAACCACATCGCCTGACGGGCGGTCGGTACGGCGAAGGGGGCGCCCGGTGTTCACCGGGCGCCCCCTTCGCCGTGATGCCGGGACCGGTTACTCCCCGAGGAGTGTCCGGACCCGGTCCTGTCCCACCGCGAGCAGCAGGGTGGGCAGGCGCGGGCCGGTGTCGCGGCCGACGAGCAGGTGGTAGAGCAGCGCGAAGAAGGTCCGCTGGGCGGTCTTGATCTCCGGCGGCAGCTCCTTGGGCGTGGCGTCGGCGGAGAACCCGGCCTGGACCTTGGGCACGCCGTAGACGAGGTGGGTCAGCCCGTCCAGCGACCAGTGGTCGGCGAGGCCGTCGAGGAGCAGCCGCAGCGACTGCCGGGACGGCTCGTCGAGGGACTTGAGCAGCTCCGCGTCGGGCTCGCCGCGGACGATGGTGCGCTGGTCGGCGGGGACGTGGGTGTTGATCCACGCCTCGGCCTTGTCGTAGCGCGGCCGGGCCTCGTCCAGCGAGCCCAGCGGGTTGGCCGGGTCCAGCTCGCTGAGGATGCGCAGGGCCTGGTCCTCGTGGCCGGCGGTGATGTCGGCGACGGAGGCGAGCGTCCGGTACGGGAGCGGCCTCGGCGTCCGCGGCAGGTCGCCGGCGGCCGTGCGCACGGCGCGGGCGTGCGCGCAGACGTCGGCGGGCAGGGCGGTGCCGTCGGCGACCTTGGCGTCGAGGCGGTCCCACTCGTCGTACAGCCGCTGGATCTCCTGGTCGAAGGCGATCTTGAAGGACTGGTTGGGCTTGCGGCGGGCGTACAGCCAGCGCAGGAGCTGCGGCTCCATGATCTTCAGCGCGTCGGCCGGGGTGGGCACGCCTCCCTTGGAGGAGGACATCTTCGCCATGCCGCTGATGCCGACGAAGGCGTACATCGGGCCGATGGGCTGCTTGCCGCCGAAGATGCCGACGATCTGCCCGCCGACCTGGAAGGACGAGCCCGGCGAGGAGTGGTCGACACCGCTGGGCTCGAAGATCACGCCCTCGTAGGCCCAGCGCATGGGCCAGTCGACCTTCCAGACGAGCTTGCCGCGGTTGAACTCGCTCAGCCGGACCGTCTCGGAGAAGCCGCACGCGGTGCAGGCGTAGGTCAGCTCGGTCGAGTCGTCGTCGTACGCGGTGACCGTCGTCAGGTCCTTCTCGCAGTTGCCGCAGTACGGCTTGTACGGGAAGTACCCGGCGGAGCCGGAGCTGCCGTCGTCCTCGGCGGCGGCGCCGGAGCCCTCGGCGGCCTCCAGCTCGGCCTCGTCGACCGGCTTCTGCTGCTGCTTCTTCGCCGGCGCCTTCTTGGTGCGGTACTGGGCGAGGATCGCGTCGATGTCCTGGCGGTGCCTCATGGCGTGCAGGATCTGCTCGCGGTACACGCCGGAGGTGTACTGCGCGGTCTGGCTGATCCCGTCGAACTCCACGCCGAGAGCGGCCAGCGCCTCGACCATGGCGGCCTTGAAGTGCTCGGCCCAGTTGGGGTGGGCGGAGCCCTTGGGCGCCGGGACGGAGGTCAGGGGCTTGCCGATGTGCTCGGCCCAGGTCTCGTCGATCCCGGCGACGCCGCCCGGCACCTTGCGGTAGCGGTCGTAGTCGTCCCAGGAGATCAGGTGCCGGACCTCGTGGCCGCGGCGGCGGATCTCGTCGGCGACGAGGTGCGGGGTCATGACCTCGCGCAGGTTGCCCAGGTGGATCGGGCCGGAGGGGGAGAGTCCGGACGCGACGACGACCGGTTTGCCCGGGGCACGACGCTCCGACTCGGCGATGACCTCGTCCGCGAAACGGGAGACCCAGTCGGTGGTCTCTGTGCTCTGAGCCACGATCGGCACGTCCTTCTTTCTGCTCGGGCAGCCGGTACGGTCGCACGGCTGACCGCTCCATTCTCCCAGCCCTCCCCGCATCCGCGAAAACCGCTTTTCACCGCGTGGGATACTCGGTTCCCGTAGTACTTCCAGGAACCCGAGCAGAACGGCGAATCCCTCCATGGCCTCGGTCACGTCCCTCAGCGACTCCGTCCAGCAGCACCTCGCGTCCGCCCTGACGGCCACCCGGCCGGAAGCGGCCGGCGCGGACCCGCTGCTGCGACGAAGCGACCGGGCGGACTACCAGGCCAACGGCATCCTCGCCCTGGCCAAGAAGGCCAAGGCGAACCCCCGGGAGCTGGCCGCCGAGGTCGTCTCGCACATCACCACCGGCGATCTGATCGCGGACGTCGAGGTCTCCGGGCCCGGCTTCCTCAACATCACGATCGGCGACCGGGCGATCACCGGGAACCTGGCGGCGCGGTACGCGGACGACACGGGCCGCCTCGGCGTGCCGCGGTCCGAGCAGCCCGGCACCACGGTGATCGACTACGCCCAGCCGAACGTGGCGAAGGAGATGCACGTCGGCCACCTGCGTTCCGCGGTGATCGGCGACTCGGTCCGCCAGATCCTCGAGTTCGCCGGCGAGACGGTCGTGCGGCGCCACCACATCGGCGACTGGGGCACCCAGTTCGGCATGCTCATCCAGTACCTGGACGAGCACCCGCACGAGCTGGACCACAAGGACGCCGAGGTCTCCGGCGAGGAGGCGATGTCGAACCTCGACCGCCTCTACAAGGCCGCGCGGAAGAAGTTCGACTCGGACGAGGAGTTCAAGACGCGCGCCCGGCGCCGGGTGGTCGACCTCCAGGCCGGGGACCCGCACACGCTCGCCATGTGGCAGAAGTTCGTCGACGAGTCGAAGATCTACTTTTTCTCGGTCTTCGAGAAGCTGGACATGGACGTCCGCGACCCCGACATCGTCGGCGAGTCCGGGTACAACGACATGCTCGCGGAGACCTGCCGCCTGCTGGAGGAGTCCGGCGTCGCGGTCCGCTCCGAGGGCGCGCTGTGCGTGTTCTTCGAGGACGTCAAGGGCCCGGACGGCAACCAGGTCCCGCTGATCGTGCAGAAGTCGGACGGCGGCTACGGGTACGCGGCCACCGACCTGTCCGCGATCCGCGACCGCGTCTTCGGCCTGAAGGCGAACACGCTGCTGTACGTCGTGGACGCCCGGCAGTCCCTGCACTTCAAGATGGTCTTCGAGACCGCCCGCCGGGCCGGCTGGCTGAACGAGGACGTCACGGCGCAGCAGTTGGCCTTCGGCACGGTGCTCGGCAAGGACGGCAAGCCGTTCAAGACCCGTGAGGGCGAGACGGTCCGCCTGGTCGACCTCCTCGACGAGGCGATCGACCGCGCGTCCGCCGTCGTCCGGGAGAAGGCCCAGGACCTCTCCGAGGAGGAGATCGCCGAGCGGGGCGCCCAGGTGGGCATCGGCGCGGTGAAGTACGCGGACCTGTCGACGTCGGCGAACCGGGACTACAAGTTCGACCTGGACCAGATGGTCTCGCTCAACGGCGACACGTCCGTCTACCTCCAGTACGCCTACGCCCGGATCCAGTCGATCCTGCGCAAGGCGGGCGGCACCCGCCCGGCCGCGCGCCCGGAGCTGGCGCTGGCGCCCGCCGAGCGCGCCCTCGGCCTGCACGTGGACGCGTTCGGGGAGACGGTGGCGGAGGCGGCCCGCGAGTACGCGCCGCACAAGCTGACGGCGTACCTCTACCAGCTCGCCTCGCTGTACACGTCGTTCTACGACAAGTGCCCGGTGCTGAAGGCCGAGACGCCGGAGCAGGTGGAGAACCGTCTGTTCCTGTGCGACGTCACGGCCCGCACGCTGCACCGGGGCATGGCCCTGCTGGGCATCAGGACGCCCGAGCGGCTCTGAGCCCCCGGACCGGACGCCGAGGCCCGTCCTCTCCCCGGGGAGAGGACGGGCCTCGGCGTTTCCCGGTCGCGGCCGGCAATGGCCGCCTTCCGCCCCGGCCGGGCAGGCCCTAGGCCCGCAGCGCCTTCCCCAGCCTGCGCAGCCCCTCCGCGATCTCGTCCGGCGTCTGCGTGACGAAGCACAGCCGCAGGGTGGCGCGGTCGGGCTCACCGACGTAGAAGGGCGCGCCCGGCACGTACGCCACGTCGTACTGGACCACCTCGGGCAGCAGGGCCGTGGTGTCGTGGCCCTGCGGCAGCCGGACCCACACGAACATGCCGCCCTCGGGACGGGTCCACGCCGACCCCTCCGGGAGCGCGTCCTCCAGGCCCGCGAGCATGGCGTCCCGGCGCTCCCCGTAGGCCGCGGCGACCCGTGCGACGTGGGCGTCCAGGTCCCGGTCGGCCAGGTACCGGGCGGCGGCGAGCTGGTTGACCGTCGGGGTGTGCAGGTCGGCGGCCTGCTTGGCGACCGCGCAGGCCCGGCGCAGCGCCGCGGGCGCCCGCAGCCAGCCGAGCCGCAGCCCGGGCGCCATGACCTTGGAGAAGGAGCCCAGCAGCACGGTGCGGTCCCGGGCCCCCTCGAAGGTGGCGATCCACGGCACCCGCTCGCCCTCGAAGCGCAGCTCGCCGTACGGGTCGTCCTCGACGATCCACAGCCCGCACCGGCCCGCGATCTCGGCGAGGGCGGCGCGGCGGGCGGCGGGCACGGTGCGGCCGGTCGGGTTCTGGAAGGTGGGCACGGTGTAGAACAGCTTGGGCCGTTCGCGCACCACCAGCTCCTCCAGCGCCTCGGGGTCCGGCCCGTCCTCGTCCCCCGGCACGGCGATCACCCGGGCGCCCGCGAAGCCGAAGGCCTGGAGCGCGGCCAGGTAGCAGGGGCTCTCGACGAGGACGGCGTCGCCGGGTTCGAGCAGGGCGGTGGCGAGCAGGGACAGGGCCTGCTGCGAGCCGGTGGTGATGAGGATGTCGTCGGCGTCGGTGGCCGGCCCGCGTGCCGAGGTGCGGGCGGCGAGCGCGGCCCGCAGGGTGGGCTCGCCCTCGGTGGTGGAGTACTGGAGGGCCCGCGCGGGCGCCTCGGCGAGGACGTCCCGGTACGCGGCGGCTATGCCCTCCGCGTCGAACAGTTCGGGGGCCGGCAGCCCGCCCGCGAAGTTGATCACCTCGGGGCGGGCGGTGACGGCGAGGATGTCCCGCACGGGCGAACCGCCGACCGACGTGGCTCGCGCGGCGAGCGGCGGCAGGGCGGCGGTGTCGGCGCACACGGTCTGGTTCACGATCATGCGCGCAGCCTAGGAAAATACTTGCTGCCTACAAGCAGGTTTCCGTGATGCGGACGCGCGTCCGGGATCAGGTGCCCTCGACCCACTCCCAGGCGTCGCTGCCGAGCGGGTACGCGTAGTAGGAGGCGTCCTTGGAGGCGCTCGTGCGGAACGGCTTGCCGTGGTCGTCGACGCGCGTCGTGCCGTGCCGGTCGCCGCTCGACCACTCCAGTTCCAGGTACCAGCTCACGTCGTGGCCGCTGGTGTGCGCCTTGACGTGGAACACCTCGGGGTCGGACTCGGTGACGCTGTACGGGAAGTCCCGCTGCCCCGAGACCGGCATCGCCAGCGGGTTGCCCAGGTCGAGCGAGACGTCGAAGGACGCGGTGTTCACCTCGCCGCCGCAGCCGTTGCCCATCACGTACTGGTCCCAGTCCAGCCGCGGCTTGCTGCTCACCACGCGGACGTGCAGGTCCTTGAGGACGACGGTCTCCTCGCCGGTGCCCTGCACGGTGAGGACGACCGTCTGCCGGTTCGCGGAGACCGCGCCGTAGGCGGTGGCCCAGCCGACCGCGTCCTGCTGCGGGGGCGGGGGCAGCACGTTCTTCGGGCTGCGGTCGACCAGGAAGGCGTGATCGCAGGGGGAGTCCCAGAAGTACGGGGTGGTCGACACGGTGAGCGCGGGCCCGTCGGCGGGGGCGCGGCGGCGGTCCGGTGCGGCCTCGTCGCCGCCCGTCGCGGACGCCGACGCGGAGGCGGAGGCGGACGCGGTCACGGACGCGGAGGCCGACGGCGAGGCGGAGGCGCTCGCGCTCGGCGACGCCGGCCGGGTCGCGGTCCCGGACACCGGGGCGCCGGGCGACACCGTGGCCCCGGCAGCCCCGGCGGGGCCCCGCCGCCCGTCGTCGCCGGTGCCCGGGACGAGGTTCGCCACGAGCGCCACGGCACCGGCGATGACGACGACACCGGTCGCGGCGTACAGCGCGGTGCGGTGCCGCCGACGCCGGGGCGCGGCGGGCCGGTCCGGTGCGGACGGGGCGTCCGGCGTGAAGGAGGGAGCGGGGGCGGGCGAGGGGCCCTCGGGGGCTCGCGCAGCCCGGGAGGCATCCGCCGCCGACGCGGCCGCCGTTGCAGGCGAGTCCTCTGTCGCCGCCGAGTTACCCGCCGCCGACGCGCTGTCCGTCGCCCCTGCGTTCTCCGCAGCCGGCACTGCCTCCGCCGCCGATGGTTCCCGCGCGGCCGACGAGGCACCCGTCGCGGACGAACCCTTCGTGGCCGCCACGCCCTCCGAAGCCGGCGAGTCGGACGTACCGGTCCCGCCCCGCCCCCCGGCGGGCGTCCCGGCGGCTTCGGCGGCCTCCGCCCCCGCGGCTTCCCCCGCCACCGCGCTCTCGGCCTTCTTCACGCCCCGCAGCGCGTCCGCGCGGATCCAGCGTCGGTGGAGTTCGAGCAGTTCCTCCGGGGTCGCCCGGCACACCCGGGCGAGGCGCTCGACGGGTGCGAACTCGACCGGTACGACCTCCCCGCTGACGTACCGGTGCAGTGTCGACGCGCTCATGTGCAGCCGCTTGCCCAGCGCCCCGTAGCTGAGCCCCGACCGCTCCTTCAGCTCCCGCAGCAGTCCCGCGAAATCGTCCCCCGCCACCGTCACTCCCTCTTCCCGCATCCCCGTACCGCATCCCAGCGGGACACCGTTTCCCCAGGTCAGAGCCGCTCCCGGCGTCCCATTGTCCCGCATGTCACGGCACCTGTGGCGGCCGGGACGGCTCGGACCCCAAGCTGTGGTCATCCAAGCAGTCGCTCCCGGCGAACGGTCGAGCGGCTCACTCGACTCTCACCGAAACGGGGATCCTTCATGTCCGCACGCACCACCCGCGTCCGTCTGTTCGCCGCCGCCACGGCCGTCCTGGCCTCGCTCGCCCTGACGGCCTGTGAGGGCGGTTCGGACACGGACGCCGAGAGCGGCCCGGCCGCCTCCGCGACGGTCACGGACCGGTCCACCCCGCCCGGGGACTCCTCCGCCTCCACGGGCGGTGACAAGGCCCCGTCCGGCGCGACGGGCTCGGGCACGGACTCCCACGACTCCGCCGGTTCCCCCGGCTCCGGCGGCAAGGGCGCTTCCTCCGCCCCGGCCGACGGCGGCGAGGGCGGCACCGGCGCGCAGGGCGGGGCCGGCGGCGAGGACGACTCCCCCATGCCCGGCGAGTGCTCCGCCTCCGACGTGAGGATCACCGCGCAGAAGCTGTCCCGCCCGCTCAACCACCTGCTGCTGACCGCCACCAACACCGGCTCGGAGACCTGCGTGCTGCCCCCGTACCCGGCGGCCCGCTTCGGCGAGGCCCAGTCCGTGCCGCCGGTCGCGGAGTCCACGAAGCCGCAGGCGCTGACCGGGGTCGCCCCCGGCGAGTCCGGGTACGCCGGAGTGATGCTGTCGTCCGGTGACGGCAGCGGCGAGAACGGCTACGAGACGACCACCCTCACGATCCCCTTCGAGGACGGCTCCATCGCCAGGGTCGCCCTGCCCGCCGGAGGCGTGTACGTCGACACCGCCCTGACGGTCACCTACTGGCAGACCAGCGTGGACGCGGCCCTCGGCTTCTGAAGGGGTGCCCGCACCCCCTGCGCGAAGGGCCCCCGGGATCCGGTCAGCGCAGGGTGCGCGCGACCTCGGTGGCCCAGTAGGTCAGGATGTTGCGCGCACCGGCCCGCTTGATGCCGGTCAGCGTCTCCAGGATGGCCCGGTCGCGGTCGATCCAGCCCTTCTCGGCGGCGGCCTCGATCATCGAGTACTCGCCGGAGATCTGGTAGGCGGCGACGGGGACGTCCGAGACCTCGGCGACCTTGGCCAGGATGTCGAGGTAGGGGCCCGCCGGCTTCACCATCACCATGTCGGCGCCCTCCTCCAGGTCGAGCGCCAGCTCCCGCAGGGACTCGCGTGCGTTGGCGCCGTCCTGCTGGTAGGTCTTGCGGTCCCCCTTCAGTGAGGAGCCGACGGCCTCACGGAAGGGCCCGTAGAAGGCCGACGCGTACTTCGCCGTGTAGGCGAGGATCGCGACGTCCTCCCGGCCGATCTGGTCGAGGGCGTCGCGGACGACGCCGATCTGGCCGTCCATCATCCCGCTGGGGCCGACCACGTGGGCACCGGCGTCGGCCTGGACCTGCGCCATCTCGGCGTACCGCTCCAGCGTCGCGTCGTTGTCGACCCGGCCCTCGGCGTCGAGCACACCGCAGTGCCCGTGGTCGGTGAACTCGTCGAGGCACAGGTCGGACATGACGAGCAGTTCGTCCCCGACCTCGGCCCGCACGTCCCGCAGGGCGACCTGGAGGATCCCGTCCGGGTCGGTGCCCGCCGTCCCGGCGGCGTCCTTCTTGGCGTCCTCGGGCACGCCGAACAGCATGATCCCGGAGACCCCGGCCTCCACGGCCTCCGCGGCGGCCTTCTTCAGGCTGTCCCGCGTGTGCTGCACGACGCCGGGCATCGCCGCGATCGGCACCGGCTCGCTCACGCCCTCGCGCACGAAGGCGGGCAGGATCAGGTCGGCGGGGTGCAGCCGGGTCTCGGCGACCATCCGGCGCATGACGGGAGTGGTCCGAAGCCGCCGGGGCCGGGTGCCGGGAAAGGATCCGTACGTCGTCATGGCACCTACGCTACGCCCGCCCCCGCCGTGCCTTTGCCGACGCCGAGTCGGCCCGGGGAACCCTTGACCTCGACCAAACTTGAGCTTCTACGGTCGCCGTCATGGACTACTCGCACAGCGACGCAGAACTGATCCGCCAGCCCATCGGCTACTGGAGCTGGGCCGCCTACGACGCCGTCGTCACCCGCACCCGTGCCGCCCTCGCCGGTATCGGCACCACCCAGCCGCAGTGGTGGGTCCTCGCCCAGGTCGCCCGCGCGGACACCCCGAGGACCCGCGACGAGATCACCCGCCTCCTGAGCGGCTACCTCGCCACGGGCGACGAGACGATGGAGGCGGAGATCGACGCCACCGTCGCCGCCGGCTGGATCACCGAGCACCCCGACGGCCGCCTGACCCTCACCCCCGAGGGCAGCGCCTTCTACGAGAAGGCCGCCGCCCTCCAGGACGACCTGTGGAAGGAACGCCACGCCGGTATATCCGACGAGGAGTACCTGACCACGATGAAGGTCCTCCAGCGCTTCGTCCACAACACCGGCGGCCGCGCCTGGCACCACTGACCCCGGCCCCCGCCGGGCACGATCGGATCGTTCGTCCCGGCCCCGGCGCCCGCCACCGGGCGCCCTCGGGAGCCCGGCGCCGGACGAACGGCCCACCCCGAACGCCGGCGGGGGCGCCCCCGAAGGAGCGCCCCCGCCTCGGCTCACGTCGAGGACCGCCGTCTGCGCGCCCCCGGCCGCCGCTCGCTCGGCCGCGTCACCGGGTCGCCGGCCTCCAGGGCCGCCGCGCGGCGCCGCAGGCCGAAGTCGGCGAGCGCCTCCGCCAGCTTGTTGACGGACGGCTCGGGAGCCATCACGTCGACGCGCAGCCCGTGCTCCTCGGCGGTCTTGGCCGTCGCCGGGCCGATGCACGCGATCACCGTCACGTTGTGCGGCTTGCCCGCGATACCGACCAGGTTGCGCACCGTGGACGACGACGTGAACAGCACCGCGTCGAAACCACCGCCCTTGATCGCCTCCCGGGTCTCGGCCGGCGGCGGCGAGGCGCGCACCGTGCGGTAGGCCGTGACGTCGTCGACCTCCCAGCCCAGCTCGATCAGCCCGGCGACCAGCGTCTCCGTGGCGATGTCGGCGCGCGGCAGGAACACGCGGTCGATCGGGTCGAAGACCGGGTCGTAGGGCGGCCAGTCCTCCAGCAGGCCCGCGGCCGACTGCTCACCGCTCGGCACCAGGTCCGGCTTCACCCCGAAGGCGATGAGCGCCTTGGCGGTCTGCTCGCCCACCGCGGCGACCTTGATCCCCGCGAAGGCACGGGCGTCGAGCCCGTACTCCTCGAACTTCTCCCGGACGGCCTTCACCGCGTTGACCGACGTGAACGCGATCCACTCGTAGCGGCCCGTCACCAGGCCCTTGACCGCCCGCTCCATCTGCTGGGGCGTGCGCGGCGGCTCGACGGCGATGGTCGGCACCTCGTGCGGCACGGCCCCGTACGACCGCAACTGGTCGGAGAGCGACGCCGCCTGCTCCTTCGTGCGCGGGACGAGCACCTTCCAGCCGAACAGCGGCTTCGACTCGAACCACGACAACTGGTCGCGCCGGGCAGCGGCGGAACGCTCACCGACCACGGCTATCACGGGCCGGCCGCCGTCCGGGGACGGCAGCACCTTGGCCTGCTTCAGCGTCTGCGCCACCGTGCCGAGCGTGGCGGTCCAGGTGCGCTGCCGCGTCGTCGTACCGGCGATCGTCACCGTCAGCGGGGTGTCCGGCTTGCGGCCCGCCGACACCAGCTCACCGGCGGCAGCGGCCACCGAGTCGAGCGTCGTCGACACCACGACCGTGCCGTCGGAGGCGCCCACCTCGGTCCAGCAGCGGTCCGAGGCCGTACGGGCGTCCACGAACCGCACGTCGGTGCCCTCGGCGTCCCGCAGCGGGACACCGGCGTACGCGGGCACGCCGACCGCCGTGGCGATACCGGGGACGACCTCGAAGGGCACCCCGGCCGCGGCGCACGCGAGCATCTCCTCGGCGGCGTACGTGTCGAGCCCGGGGTCCCCAGTCACCGCACGCACGACCCGCCTGCCGCCCCGCGCGGCCTCCATGACAAGATGTGCGGCATCCCGCACAGCGGGGACACCGACGGCCTTTGACGCGCCGTCAACTACCGTTAGCTGAGGTGTGCCTGCGCCCGGATCCGACGGATCGGCGTCCGTGTGCACCTCGGCCACACCCTGCCGCGCGTGCGTCCGTACGACGTCGAGCACCTCGTGCTCGGCGACGAGGACGTCCGCGCTCGCCAGCGCCTCCACGGCGCGCAGAGTCAGCAGCCCCGGATCTCCGGGTCCGGCGCCGAGGAAGGTGACGTGCCCGTGTTCAGGACAGGCGGGAAAGGTGGTGGGGCTCACTGTGCTCGCTCCCCCATCAGACCGGCCGCGCCCTGGGCGAGCATCTCGGTGGCGAGTTCGCGACCGAGTGCCATGGCCGCCTCGTGCGTCTGGGGCACGGGACCGGTGGTGGACAGCTGCACCAGCGTCGAGCCGTCGGTCGTGCCGACGACGCCGCGCAGGCGCATTTCCTTGACAGTCTGCACGCCGGACCGGGGGTCCTCACGCTCGAGCGGAGCCGAGAGTGGGGGAAGGTCGGCCAGCGCGCCCACCGGGGCGCTGCAGCCGGCCTCCAGGGCGGCGAGCAGGGACCGCTCGGCCGTCACGGCGGCCCGCGTGAACGGGTCGTCGAGCTCGGCGAGCGCGGCGATCAGCGCGGCGTTGTCCGCTGCGCACTCGATCGCCAGTGCCCCCTGGCCGGGGGCCGGCAGAACCGCGTCGACCGACAGGAAGTCGGTCACCTCGTCGATGCGTCCGACCCGGTTGAGTCCGGCGGCGGCGAGCACGACGGCGTCGAGTTCACCGCTGCGGACGTATCCGATGCGGGTGTCGACGTTGCCCCGGATCGGGACCGTCTCGATCTCCAGCCCGTGGGCGCGGGCGTACGCGTTGAGCTGCGCCATGCGGCGCGGCGCGCCCGTACCGACGCGCGCACCGCGGGGCAGGTCGGTGAGCTTGAACGCGTCCCGGGCGACGATCACGTCCCGCGGGTCCTCGCGCACGGGGGTGGCCGCCAGGACCAGGCCCTCGTGCTCCGCGGTGGGGAGGTCCTTGAGCGAATGAACCGCGAAGTCCACCTCGCCCCGCAGCAGCGCCTCGCGCAGCGCGGCGACGAACACGCCCGTGCCGCCGATCTGCGCCAGGTGCTCCCGGGACGTGTCGCCGTACGTGGTGATCTCGACGAGCTCCACGGGCCGTCCGGTCACCTGGCTCACGGCATCCGCCACCTGCCCGGACTGGGCCATGGCGAGCTTGCTGCGCCGCGTTCCCAGCCTCAGTGCCTTCTCAGTCATGCCGGCCCTCGGTTCTTCTCAGTGCTGTTCTCGGTCCGCGAGACGGAGGCCACCGTCTCCTGGTCGAGGTCGAACAGGGTGCGCAGCGCGTCCGCGTACCCGGCGCCGCCCGGCTCGGCGGCGAGCTGCTTGACCCGTACCGTCGGGGCGTGCAGCAGCTTGTCGACCACGCGCTTGACGGTCTGGGTGATCTCGGCGCGGTGCTTGTCGTCGAGTCCCGGCAACCGTCCCTCCAGCCGCGCGATCTCACCGGCGACGACGTCGGCGGCCATGCTGCGCAGCGCGACGACGGTGGGCGTGATGCGCGCGGCCCGCTGGGCCGCCCCGAAGGCCGCGACCTCGTCGCCGACGATCCGTCGGACCTGGTCCACGTCTGCGGCCATCGGCGCGTCGGCCGAGGCTTCGGCGAGCGACTCGATGTCCACCAGGCGCACCCCGGCGAGCCGGTGCACGGCCGCGTCTATGTCGCGCGGCATGGCGAGGTCGAGCAGGAACAGGGCGGGCTGCGGGCGGTGCACGCCGGCGGCCGGCTCGGGGCGCCTGCGCTCGGGGATCCGGCCGACTCGCGTCGCCGTCACGGCGAGCGCGCTGATCAGCTCGGCGTCCGCCTCGGCGGCCGGGCGCCCGGTCTCGCGCGGCCGGTCCGCGACCGTGCCGCCCGCCGCCCAGGCCCCGTGCTGCTCCAGCGTCGCCGCGTCCATGCCGGCCACGGCGGCCTCTCCCATGACGGAGAAGCCGGACGGCACGGCGGACAGGTCGAGCGGGCAGTTCTCGTCGGCACCCGGCGCGGCCGTCCGGGCGCTCTCCGGTACGGCGGTGGCGCCGGTGTCCGCCGGGCGGTCCTCGTCGGCGGGGCCGGCGGCGGGCACGCCGGTGCGGCCCTCGACGGCCGCCGCGACGGAGTCGGCGGTCAGGACGAGCCCGGTCGCCCCGGTGCAGGAGACGGCCACGTCGGCACGTGTCAGCTCGGCCGGCACGGAGGCCATCGGCACCGCGCGGGCCACCACGCCGGTGTCGTCGCCCTCGGTCAGGATCTGCGCGAGCCGCTCGGCGCGCTCGAAGGTGCGGTTGGCGATGACGATCTCGGCGACACCCGACCGGGCCAGCGTGGCCGCGGCCAGCGAGGACATCGAACCGGCGCCGATGACCAAGGCCTTCTTGCCCCGCGCCCAGGTCTGGACGTCGGCTCCCGCGGCGAGCTGCTCCAGGCCGAAGGTGACCAGGGACTGCCCCGCGCGGTCGATGCCGGTCTCGGAGTGGGCGCGCTTGCCGACGCGCAGCGCCTGCTGGAACAGGTCGTTCAGCAGCCGTCCGGCGGTGTGCTGGTCCTGGGTGCGGGCCAGGGAGTCCTTTATCTGACCGAGGATCTGGCCCTCGCCGACCACCATCGAGTCCAGTCCGCACGCCACCGAGAACAGGTGGTGGACGGCGCGGTCCTCGTAGTGCACGTAGAGATGGGGAGTGAGCTCGTCGAGGCCGACCCCGCTGTGCTGGGCGAGCAGCGTGGACAGCTCGGCGACACCGGCGTGGAACTTGTCCACGTCGGCGTACAGCTCGATGCGGTTGCAGGTGGCCAGCACCGCGGCCTCGGCGGCCGGTTCGGCGGCGACGGTGTCCTGGAGCAGCTTGGCCTGCGCCTCCGCGCTCAGCGAGGCCCGTTCCAGGACGCTGACGGGGGCGCTGCGGTGGCTCAGTCCGACGACGAGGAGGCTCATGCCGGCATCACGGCGGGCATGTCCCCGTCGGGTCCCTGGCCGGTGGACGGCTTGCGCACGGCGGCGGGCGGCGTGGCACCGTCGGCCACGGCTTCCTCCCCCGCCTTGCGCTGCTCGTGGAAGGCGAGGATCTGCAGCTCGATGGAGAGGTCGACCTTGCGCACGTCGACGCCGTCGGGGACGTTCAGCACGGTCGGCGCGAAGTTCAGGATGGAGGTGACGCCGGCGGCCACGAGCCGGTCGCAGACCTGCTGGGCGGCACCGGCGGGGGTCGCGATCACACCGATCGAGACACCGTCGTCCTGGATGATCTTCTCCAGCTCGTCGGTGTGCTGCACGGGGATGCCGGCGACGGGCTTTCCGGCCATCTGCGGGTCGGCGTCGATCAGCGCGGCGACGCGGAAACCGCGGGACGCGAACCCGCCGTAGTTGGCGAGGGCGGCACCGAGGTTACCGATCCCCACGATCACTACCGGCCAGTCCTGGGTCAGGCCGAGTTCGCGCGAGATCTGGTAGACGAGATACTCGACGTCGTAGCCGACGCCCCGGGTCCCGTAGGAGCCGAGGTAGGAGAAGTCCTTGCGCAGCTTCGCGGAGTTGACTCCCGCCGCGGCCGCCAGCTCCTCGGAGGAGACCGTGGGCACCGAGCGCTCCGACAGTGCGGTGAGAGCTCGGAGGTACAGCGGAAGCCGGGCGACGGTGGCCTCGGGAATCCCTCGGCTGCGGGTCGCCGGTCGGTGTGTTCGGCCAGTTGCCACGGTGCTCCTGCGGGTAGAGCGGGGCTGTAGGCGGTCATACGTCCCTACATGACCGCCCCGTCGAATGCAGGCTATGTCTTTGTGAACGTGTGCACAAAGATGGTGTCCGATTTGCCCGGCCAACGTGACCGGGGTCACGCGCCCCCGGCGCACGAACGGGGAACCGGCGCGTTCGCGCACGCGTTCCTGTGCCATCGGGGGCAAAGCAGCTCACGCTCCTCACGATCAACGCCCCCGAGACCATGTCGCCATCGATCCTAAGCGACCATCCGGACTACTTGGACTGCTCGGTCAGTGCCTTGCGCAGGCGCTCCTCGTTCACACGCCAGAAGGTGTGCTGCCTGCCGTCGACCAGGACGACCGGGATCTGCTCCCAGTACTGGTCGTGCAGGGCGCGGTCCTCGGTGATGTCCTTCTCCTCCCAGGGGACGCCGAGTTCCGCACACACCTTGTCGACGACGAGCTGTGCGTCATCACACAGATGGCAGCCGGGTTTGCGGATGAGGGTGACGACATGGTTCTCGGAGTGCGCAGAAGCCTGCGGGTTCTCGGCGGTCTCGGGGGTCCCCGGCGTCTGCGGGGCCCTGCGGCGGAAGAGGGGACTCATGCCCGCCATTCTCGCAACGCCCCCGTCGCGCGGAGTTCACGGGCCGCGAACCTCTCGGGTCCGAAGCCTCCGAACAAACTGGCTATGCTCACGGACATGGCCGCTCTCGGATGGCTCACCCCCCGCAGGCGCTCCGCCACGGCGCGGAGCGTGCTGGCAGGCGAGGCCTCGGCGGAGGCCGCACGCAAGTCCGCCCGGGGCGAGGAACCGGAGTTCCCCGTCCACGGCGACGACCGGGCCGCCGCCTTCTTCGACCTCGACAACACCGTCATGCAGGGCGCCGCGCTCTTCCACTTCGGCCGGGGCCTGTACAAGCGGAAGTTCTTCGAGACCCGCGACCTCGCCCGGTTCGCCTGGCAGCAGGCGTGGTTCCGGCTCGCCGGCACCGAGGACCCGGAGCACATGCAGGACGCCCGCGACTCGGCGCTGTCGATCGTCAAGGGCCACCGCGTCTCCGAGCTGAAGTCGATCGGCGAGGAGATCTACGACGAGTACATGGCCGAGCGCATCTGGCCGGGCACCCGCGCGCTCGCCCAGGCCCACCTGGACGCGGGCCAGAAGGTCTGGCTGGTCACGGCGGCCCCGGTGGAGATCGCCCAGGTGATCGCCCGCCGCCTCGGCCTGACCGGCGCCCTCGGCACGGTCGCCGAGTCCATCGGCGGCGTCTACACGGGCAAGCTCGTCGGCGAACCGCTGCACGGCCCCGCGAAGGCCGAGGCGGTGCGCGCGCTCGCGGCCGCCGAGGGCCTGGACCTGTCCCGCTGCGCCGCCTACAGCGACTCCCACAACGACATCCCGATGCTCTCGCTGGTGGGGCACCCGTACGCGATCAACCCGGACGCCAAGCTGCGCAAGCACGCGCGCGAGCTGGACTGGCGGCTGCGCGACTACCGCACCGGCCGCAAGGCGGCGAAGGTCGGCATCCCGGCAGCGGCGGGGGTCGGCGCGGTCGCGGGCGGCACCGCGGCGGCCATCGCCCTGCACCGCCGCCGCCAATCCGTCTGACGTACCCCGGGGGACCCCCGCTCAGTCCCCCTTTCTCACATCGGGCACAACACGCACTGCAGTCACCAGGAATCCGAACGGTTCCGGTCGCCAAGCGATCAATCCAGTGCACCTGAACAGGCGTCAATCGGTTACAGAAGCGACGTAATCGATGATTTGAGCAACTGGGCGTAGCGGCACCTGTACGAAGCGTTATTCTCCTCAGACGCAATCCGGTGCCCCACCTTCGCTACGACGGGTGAATGGTTCCGTACTGCACGTGATGGAAGCTCTGCCTCTGGGAGTCCCGTGTACCCACACGTCGGGGTTGACGCCTCGGGCCTGGCTACGCTGCGCGCAACGGTCAAATCAGCCCAGGACCTGTTGCGCGCCTTCGTCCCCACCGCGTACGCCGTCCCCGCCCTCGCCGCGGCCACCACCCCCGCCGGCCCGTGCTACGCGCTGGCCGAGGGAAGCGCCGCCGTCGGCAGACGCGCGCGGTCGTCCTCGTCCGGGGCCGCCGCCACCCACCGCCGCCCCGCCGCGGACAGCGACAGCGCCCGCATGATGGACCTGGTCGAACGGGCCCAGGCCGGCGAGGCCGAGGCGTTCGGCCGGCTCTACGACCAGTACAGCGACACCGTCTACCGTTACATCTACTACCGCGTGGGCGGCAAGGCGACCGCCGAGGACCTCACCAGCGAGACCTTTCTGCGGGCCCTGCGCCGCATCGGCACCTTCACCTGGCAGGGGCGCGACTTCGGCGCCTGGCTCGTGACCATCGCCCGCAATCTCGTCGCCGACCACTTCAAGTCCAGTCGCTTCCGGCTGGAGGTCACCACCGGTGAGATGCTCGACGCCAACGAGGTCGAACGCTCCCCCGAGGACTCCGTCCTCGAGTCGCTCTCCAACGCCGCCCTGCTCGACGCCGTGCGCAGGCTCAACCCGCAGCAGCAGGAGTGCGTCACCCTCCGCTTCCTCCAGGGCCTCTCCGTCGCCGAGACCGCCCGCGTCATGGGCAAGAACGAAGGCGCCATCAAGACCCTCCAGTACCGGGCCGTCCGCACCCTCGCCCGGCTGCTGCCGGACGACGCGCGCTGAGTTCCGGGCGCTCCCGAGGCGCCACCACCCTCCGCATTCCCCAAGTCGCCACCGGTGAAAGTCTGTTGAGACAGCGGTCCGATCATCCACCGTCCGTAACCCAAGTGCCGCGCCACTCGTTGTGCGGGATGCAGGCTCCCTGTAGTCACCCCCCGCCCGACTTCGGCCACACGATCGTGTGGTTCCGGTCGGGGTGTGCAACCCTCAGGACCACCTGGGGAGTCGACCGTCATGACGAGAGGAGGTGCCGCCAGTGATCGCGAACGTATCGGCGCACCGGCGGGCGAACGCCTTCGCCCGGGCTCTGGAGGAGCAGTCCGATCCCGGGGCGGCGGCCGAGCAGTCCGAGGGACCGGCATCCGCCGGGGCCGTCGCGGAAGAGACCGAGCAGGGACGACTGCTGTCCCTCGCCGCCGGTCTCGAGTCACTGCCCCGGCCGGAACTGGATCCCGAGGTCAAGGTCGTCCAGCGGGCCCGGCTGGTGGCCGCGTTCGAGGCCATGATGCAGGAGGGCACCGCGGGCGGCGGGGCGACGGACCCTTCGGTGCCCGGGCAGCGCCGGGCCCGCGGCGCCCACCGGGCGACCCCGCTGGGGAGGTTCCGACCGCGTACCCGGCTGGCCAAGGGCCTCACCGCCGGCGGACTGAGCGTGAGTGTCGCCGCCGGAGCATTCGGCGGGGTGGCCGCTGCCAGTTCCGACGCGCTGCCCGGTGACTCGCTCTACGGCCTCAAGCGCGGCATAGAGGACTTCCGGCTCGGACTCACCGACGGAGACGACGAGCGCGGCCGGGCCTACCTCGACCTGGCCTCGACCCGGCTGAACGAGGCCCGCCGGCTGATGGAACGCGGCCGCAGCGGCCCCCTCGACCACGAGTCCCTCGGCGAGATCCGCCGCGCCCTGTCCGGCATGCGGCACGACGCCTCCGAGGGCCACCGCCTCCTCAGCGCCGTCTACGCCCGCGATCCCGACTCCCTCGGCCCCATGCAGGCGCTCTCCGCCTTCTCCCGCTCGCACCGGGACACCTGGGGCGCCCTGCGCGACCGGCTGCCCGTCCAGCTCGGCGACGTCAGCGAAGAGGTGACGTCGGTCTTCGACGCCATAGACGACGACGTGGCCCCGCTGGAGTCCCTGCTGCCCCAGCCTCAGGACCGGGACGACGACACGGGCGACGCGGGACGCCACGGCCGTTCCGGCACGGCGACCACCGACACGCCCGGCACCGGACACTCCACGGCCCCCGGCACCGGCAGCGGCGACCCGTCCGACCACGGGCGCACCGACAGCACCGGCCCGAGCGAGTCCGCCGACTCCGGAAGCGACAGCGACGGCCTGCTCGGCGGCGGCACCGGCGGCCTGTTCGAACCGCCGAAGGACAGCGGCTCCACCTCCCCGTCCCCGGGCACCACCGCACCGAGCCCGGAGCCGGACGTCACCCTCCCGCCCCTCCTCCCGGGGCTCCTGCCCGGCCTGGGCATCCACGGCGAGGACGCGGAGTGACACGACGGTGGGGTGACCCCGGGGCCGGGGTCACCCCACCGTCGTCCCCCCACCGCACGATCAGAAGAACACCGACCGCCGCTGCACCAGCAGCTTGTAGAGCGTGTGCTGGATCTGCTCCCTGACCTGGTCGGTCAGATTGAACATCAGCATCGGGTCCTCCGCCGCCTCCGGCGGATGTCCGTCCGTCGGGATCGGCTCACCGAACTGGATCGTCCACTTCGTCGGCAACGGCACCGCACCCAGCGGACCGAGCCACGGAAACGTCGGCGTCAGCGGGAAGTACGGGAAGCCCAGCAGCCGCGCGAGCGTCTTGGCGTTCCCGATCATCGGATAGATCTCCTCCGCCCCGACGATCGAGCAGGGAATGATCGGCACGCCCTGCCGCAGGGCCGTCGACACGAACCCGCCCCGCCCGAAGCGCTGCAGCTTGTAGCGCTCGCTGAACGGCTTGCCGATGCCCTTGAACCCCTCCGGCATCACCCCGACCAGCTCACCCTGGGAGAGCAGCCGCTCCGCGTCCTCCGAGCAGGCCAGCGTGTGGCCGAGCTTGCGGGCCAGCTCGTTGACCACGGGCAGCACGAACACCAGGTCCGCCGCCAGCAGCCGCAGATGCCGGTCCGCGGGATGGTGGTCGTGCACGGCGACCTGCATCATCAGGCCGTCCAGCGGCAGCGTCCCGGAATGGTTGGCGACGATCAGCGCGCCCCCTTCCGCCGGGATGTTCTCCACGCCCTTCACCTCGACCCGGAAGTACTTCTCGTACAGCGGGCGCAGGAGCGACATCAGCACCTGGTCGGTGAGTTCGGCGTCGTAGCCGAAGTCGTCGACCTCGTAGTCACCGGTCAGGCGGCGCCGCAGAAAGGCCAGACCGCCCGCGATACGCCGCTCCAGGCCCCCGTACGCCTCCCCGGCCTGCCCTGCCGCCCCGCCGGCCGCGGGCGGCTCCTCGTCCTGCGGGGCCCCGTGGACGGGCAGCGGCCGCACCTCCCGCACCGGCACGGGTTCCGCCGCGCCGCCCTTGCGCCGGCCGCCTCCCCCGCGGCGCCCGGCCGGGCGCTGCCCCGTGCTCCCGCCGCTGCCCCGGGACCGGTCGTCGTCGAACGGAATGACCTTGGCGTCCGCCATCGTTGTTGCGCTCCTCAGTTGGCGCTCTGCTTCGGGAGGTGGCCGCTGCCCCGCCGCGACAGCTCCGCGAGCCGGTCGACGGCTCCCGCGAGGGCCTCCGGCGGCAGCAGCCCGGGGCCGCGGCCCTGCGCGAAGTCCGCGAACGTCCCGGCCGTCGTGTACGTCGGCCGGAATCCCAGGGTCTCGCGCATCTGCGTGGTGTCCACGACCCGTCCGTGGGTGAGCAGCCGGATCTGCTCGGGGGAGAAGTCCGTCATCCCCAGCGTACGCACGAGCGACCCCGCCCAGGTGACCGCCGGCAGCAGCAGCGGCACCGTCGGGCGCCCCAGCCGGCGCGAGCACTGGGAGAGCAGCAGGACGCCGTCGCCGGCGATGTTGAAGGTCCCGCTGTTCAGGGTGCCGCGGCGCGGCTCGCGCGAGGCGATCCGCAGCACCTCGACCACGTCGTCCTCGTGCACGAACTGGAGCCGCGGGTCGTAGCCGAACACGGTCGGCAGCACCGGCAGCCCGAAGTACGACGCGAGCGGCGTGTCCGCGCTCCGGCCCAGGATGTTGGCGAACCGCAGCACGCACACCGCCACGTCCGGCCGCCGGCGCGCGAAGCCCCGCACATAGCCCTCGACCTCCACGGCGTCCTTGGCGAAACCGCCGCTGGGCAGCGACTTGGGCGTCGTGGTCTCGGTGCAGACGGCCGGGTCGCGGGGCGCGGAACCGTAGACGTTGGTACTGGACTTGACCACGAGCCGCTTCACGGCCGGCGACTTCTGGCAGGCCCCGAGGAGCTGCATGGTGCCGATGACGTTGGTCTCCTTGACCGACGTGCGGCTGCCGCCGCCCAGCGGCATGCCCGTGACGTCCATGTGGACGACCGTGTCGGCACCCGTCTCGGCCAGCACCCGCCCGATCGCGGACTGCCGGATGTCGGCCTGGACGAACTCGGCACCGCCCAGATGATGCTCGGGAGTGACGGCGTCCACGCCGACGACCCGTTCCACGTCGGGGTCCCGCTGGATCCGCCGCACGAACCGGCCCCCGAGCTGGCGGGCCACCCCGGTCACGAGCACGACCTTTCCCAAGATCAGCGCCTTCCTTCCGCCCTGTGCCGGCCCGGCACGGCCCTCGTCCACCTGCCCGTACCCTGCCGCGTTCCCCGTCCGCGGGCCAACTTAGCCGCTCGGTGTTGCGCCGGGACGACCGCCGGATGCAGCACGCCGGGTCCTCGCCGGAAGACGACTGTGGCCCCCCACCGGAAACGGTGGGGGGCCACAGGACACGCTGACGGCGCAGCGTCGCCTACTTCTTGTTGCGACGCTGAACGCGCGTGCGCTTGAGCAGCTTGCGGTGCTTCTTCTTGGCCATCCGCTTGCGCCGCTTCTTGATAACAGAGCCCACGACTACCCTCGCTCACTTCTCATCACTCGGTTGTTGGGCGCCATGGGCCCACACGACCTACGAGGGGCTAGCCTACCCGCCCGAGCGCTGAGGTCGTAATCGAGGTGGCCGGGGTGCTCTCAGGCCGTTTCCACCCCCACGTAGCTCTCGCGGAGGTACTCGTGAACCGCTTGCTCCGGGACGCGGAACGACCGTCCAACCCGGATCGCGGGCAGATGACCGCTGTGCACCAGCCGGTACACGGTCATCTTGGACACGCGCATCACCGAGGCGACTTCCGCCACGGTAAGGAACCGAACCTCGTTCAGAGGCCTTTCGCCAGTTGCAGCCATGACACACCTGAACCTTCCGCACTCGACGGCCACCGGCTTCCCCTTCCGGTGACTCTTCGTCGCTGCGTGCTCACTCCCCAATGTAGGTGCGGATGATGCGAATGGGGAAGAGGTGCATCCATCGGCGTCCTACTGGGACAGACGTGCCCGATTGAGTACGTAGCGGGTGAGCGGCCGGTAGTGCTCGGGCCGCACACCGTCATCAAGTGGAACGGCGACGGACACGGACCCCTCCGCCTCTCCCACGAAGAGCGCCGGATCGTTCGTATCGCCCGGCCCGATGGCCTCGAACCCGAGCTGACCTGCTCCGCAGACCCACCCGTGGTCCCCGATCACCAGCTCGGGGAGCGGCCCGCCCGCCTCGGCCGCCGCGGCCAGCGCGGTCCGAACCGGGAGCGGCGAGTGCGTGTGCGCGCCGGGCTCACCACCGGGGCGTCCGGAGTCGGCATCCCGCACCAACGCGACTTTCCGGACGTAGTCGAGGCGGTACGTACGTAGACCGAACCGGGTCGTCATGTCGACACGGCGACCCTGCGCCGGGGTGAGGACAGCACATCCCGCCGCCGACAGGGCGTCGGCCAGGGCGACGTAGAAACCGAGCAGCCGGTGCGGGTGCCCGGTACCCAGGAGGACGGGCCCGCGACGTTCCGCGACCGCGGCGAGGCGCTCGGCGAAGGCGTCCAGGGCGGCCAGCGTCCGCTCGGGGTCGATCACATCATGGCCCGAAGTGTGCCGAGGATCGGCCGAAACACCGCACCTGGCCGCCATCAGCCGCAGCAAGTCCCGCTGTCCCCAAGCCCCTTGTGGATCGATCCCGATCAGCACCCGCGGATCGCGGGCGGCGAACAACCGGTAACTCCGCAGACTCGCCTCCCGCGAGGTCGCCACGACCCCGGCGAGACCGGCATCCAGAAGATGAGCCCGAAGACCCCCACGCCCCGACACATCCCGAATACTCCCAGAAACCCACCCCAAGCACAGCGAAACCCCCGAAACAGAGCTGCGGACCATCACGCCCCGGGCCGGCCCGGGTGGGCGCAGCGGCACCCCGCGACGCCGGGCAACGCGACCCACCCCACGCGCCGGCTCACACGTTCGCCCACCAGGCAATCCCCCGGACCACCGCACCCCGCGCCCCCGCCGGAGGCACCCCTCAGGGCAACAATCCCCGCAACGGAAACACCGCCCGCCGAGCAGCCACCACCGCCTGATCCAACCGATCCGCGGGGTCGTACCCCGCCTCCCAGGCCGCCCACGACACCGGCCACCGCCCATCGGTCATCCGCACGGGCCCGAGCTGCCGCGTCCGCGCGTACACCTCCTGCCGCCACCCCTCGGGAATCACCGTCTCCGGCTCCACGGGCCGCCCCGCCGCGATCCCCACGAGATGCGTCCACGACCGCGGCACCACCTCGACCACCGCGTATCCGCCCCCGCCCAGCGCCACCCAACGCCCCTCGGCGTACTCGTGCGCCAGGTCGTGGCACGCCTGCTGCACCGCCCGCTGCGCGTCCAGCGACACCGCCAGATGCGCGAGCGGATCCTCGAAGTGCGTATCGGCCCCGTGCTGCGTCACCAGCACCTCGGGCCGGAAGTCCGCGATCAGCTCCGGCACCACCGCGTGGAACGCCCGTACCCACCCCGCGTCCCCGGTCCCCGCCGGCAGCGCCACGTTCACGGCCGACCCCTCCGCGTTGTCGGCACCGGTCTCCTGCGGCCACCCCGTCTGCGGGAACAGGGTCCGCGGGTGCTCGTGCAGCGAGATCGTCAGGACCCGCGGATCCTCCCAGAACGCCGCCTGCACCCCGTCGCCGTGATGCACGTCCACGTCCACGTACGCGACGCGCTCGGCCCCCAGCTCCAGCAGCCGGGCGATCGCCAGCGCCGCGTCGTTGTAGACGCAGAACCCCGAGGCCGCCCCCGGCATGGCGTGGTGCAGCCCGCCGGCGAAGTTCACCGCGTGCAGCGCGTCCCCCCGCCACACGGCCTCCGCCGCCCCCACCGACTGCCCGGCGATCAGCGCCGACACCTCGTGCATCCCCGCGAAGGCCGGATCGTCGACCGTCCCCAGCCCGTACGACACGTCCGCCGCGGCGGGGTCCTCGGATGCGGCCTTCACGGCGTCGATGTAGTCCTCACGGTGGACGAGCCGCAGCGTCGACTCCCCGGCCGCCTTCGCCGCGACGACGTCCACCTCGCGGTCGAGCCCCAGGGCGCCGACCAGGCCCCGCGTCAGGGCGAGTCGGACCGGATCCATCGGATGGTCCGGGCCGAAGTCATAGCCCGTTACTGCCTCGTCCCACATCAGTCGTGCGCGGCCGCTCATGCCCGCCACCGTATCGGTCCGCTCGAGCCTCGAACGACCTGGCGTACACCAGCGTCACCAGCACCAACACCATCGGCACAAGCATCGCCCCGCGGTAGCTCCAGGCCTCCCCGAGCGCCCCCACCAGCGGCGAACCGATCAGGAACCCGACGTAGTTGAAGACGTTGAGCCGCGCGATCGCCGCGTCGGACGCCCCGGGGAACAGCCGCCCCGCCGCCGCGAACGTCTGGGGCACCAGCACGCACAACCCCAGTCCCAGCAAGGTGAACCCGAGCATGCCCGCCCACGCGCCCGGCGCCGCGGCCACCACCGCGAACCCGCCCGCCGCGACGACGGCACCGCCCCGCACCACCGCCACGGCCCCGAGCCGCCGCACCCCGAAGTCCCCGACGGTCCGCCCCACCAGCGTCGTCACCATGTAGACGTTGTACGGAACGGTCGCGAGCTGCTCGGAACTGCCCAGCACGTCCTGGAGGTACTTGGCACTCCAGTTGGAGACGGTCGAGTCCCCGATGTACGCGAACGTCATCACCAGGCACAGCGGCAGCAGCATCGTGAAGCCGACACCCGCGTCCCGCCTCTCCGGCGCCGCCCCGACGGTCTGTTCGGCCCCTGCCCCCCTGCCGTCGACGTACCACCGGCTCCCCACGAGCGCGGCCGGCAACAGCACCGCCACCACCGGGAGATACGACACCCACAGCGCCAGGTCCCCGTGGGCTCCCAGCCACGCCAGCGAGGCACCCAGGATCCCGCCCAGGCTGTAGGCCGCGTGGAAGCCGAGCATGATGCTGCGCCCGTAGGCCCGTTGAAGGCTCACCCCGAGCATGTTCATCGAGGCGTCCAGCGCCCCCACCGACAGCCCGAACGCCGCAAGTGCCACGGCCAGCACCGCCATCCGGTCCCCCGCGCCGACGCCGAGCAGCGACAGCAGCACCACGGGCTGGGACCAGCGCAGTACTCGGCTGGGCCGCACACTCCGCACCAGCCGCTCCGTCACCACGCTGCCGACGCCGGCGAGGACCGGCACCGCGGCGAGGAAGACCGGCAGGAGCGCGTCGGTGACGCCGTACCGGTCCTGGATGGCGGGGATGCGCGTCACGAGCAGAGCGAAGGCGACGCCCTGCGCGAAGAAGCTGAACGCCAAGGAGCCCCTGCCGCGCCGCAGCACTTCAGTCATGGCGGCGAGCGTAGGGCTCCGGCCTACCGGTGGGTAGACACAGGGGAAGATGAATTCTTCTCAGCTTCCGGAGCCCGTACGGAGCAGATCGGCCAGCTCCCCCATGTCGTCGAAGAGCCGTGTGGCGCCGGCGAGCTTCGCGGGGGGAGTCATCCTGGTGAACCCGTAGACGTCCATCCCGGCCGCGACGGCAGCCTGCACGCCGAGCGCGCTGTCCTCGATGACCACGCATTTCTCCGGTCGGACGCCCATGCGTTCGGCCGCGTGCAGGAAGAGATCCGGCGCGGGCTTGCCCCGGCCGACGTCCTCGGAGCTGAAGATCCGCGCGTCGTCGAACCACGGGTCGAGCCCGGTCGTCCGGTGTCCCACCCGTATCCGCTCATGGCTTCCGGACGACGCCACGCAGTACCGCACTCCGTCCGCGGTGAGCTTCTCCAGTACGTCGACGGCGCCGGGGACGGGCTCGAGGTCGCGCCGGAAGGCCGCGAAGACCCTCTCGTGGAAGACGTCGTCGAAGTCCTCCGGCAGCCGCCGGCCGGTCCGCTCCCGCACCAGGTCGTGCACCCGGTGCATCGCGGCCCCCATGTAGTCGCGCAGCGATTCGTCGTACGACGTCGGGTGCCCGAGCTCGGTCAGATAGGCGGCCAGGAGCCGGTTGGAGATCGGCTCGCTGTCGACGAGGACACCGTCATTGTCGAAGACGACCAGTTCATAGCGCATACAGCGACCCTAAACGCAGAAAACCCCCGCATCTTCCGATGCGGGGGTTTTCCCTCAATATTTGTTCGGCGGCGTCCTACTCTCCCACAGGGTCCCCCCTGCAGTAC
>NZ_JBIRZD010000026.1:0-54377 GCF_044390505.1 Streptomyces sp. NPDC018947 | reverse complement strand
CAGAGCCGCATGGGACAAGCCGGACAGGCCCTCGCCTCAACCGGCTGCACCGATGTGCCTTCACTGCCTCCGGATCTCATTCTGAAACCATCAGTCAGTCGAGGTCAGGTCCGGGGGAACTGCCGGCGCCGCGGGCGTGAAGCACGACCGCCCGACCGAAAGGTAGACGGTCGGGTGGTCGGAGTCTGGCCGTCGCGCCACGGTGGCAGCACCGGAACCACGGCCACTGAGCACCACGTATGGCGTGTCAGCGCTTACGGCCCGCCCGGCTATCAACCGACGCGATCTCGGGCGCCCCGGTTTCCCGTAAGCAGACGAGCGTGACCACCACCAGAATGCCAGAACTACAACGAGGCGAGGTTGTGGTTCTGCCAGAACCACAACCTTAGCGGAGGCCGCGGCGATGAGCCTCGCGGCGGATCCACGCCGCCTTCCTGCCAGCCTCCAACGCACGCTCGCGGGCCTCGCCGGTCAGGTGGTCCGGCAGCGGCCGGGGCGTACCGTCCGGCTCCAGTAGCAGATCAGTCTTGTGCGTGAGCGGCAGGATGTCCGCGCTGGCATAGCAATCCGACCAGCCGATTTGGTGACCCGACGGCGGACAGACGATGTCCGCGTGGGCGGTGGCCAGCAGGTGGTGGGCGGGCTCGCCGCCGAGATCCGTCTCATGCGGTTCCGGCAGCAGACGGGCGATGAACTTGGCGGCGTTGACGCGGCCTATGGTCACGAGTCCTCCCAGACTCGATGCGGTCGAACCCCGACCGCGATAGGCCCCGCGCCTGCCGATGACGGTACAGCGCACGACGGTTCGACGCCCCAGCAACGCCGGGTGCCCCCATTGACGGAGTTTCACTTTTCCTTCACATAGCGGCTATCGTCTTCGCTTCGACAATCAGTCAGGGGGGCGACATGACCAATCCGTACACACCGCCAGCGGCAGGACGGCCCGCGCCGAAGTGGGCCCGGAAGCGCTACGTGCTCCCCGCGCTCGGCCTCGCCTTCTTCCTCGGTATCGGGGCCGGCGCCAGCGACAGCCAGCCGCAAGACGATGCCAAGGCCGTCGCGGCCAAGCCCCAGCCCACCGTAACCGTCACGGCTACAGCGACCGCCACCGCCACGGCGAAACCCAAGCCGGCGCCCACCGTGACGGAGACGGTAGAGGTCGAGGTTACGGAGACCGTCACCGCCGAACCTGCCTACGACACCGGCTTCGGCGGCGGTGGCAGCGACGACAGCAGCGGAGGCGGCAGCGTCTACTACGAGAACTGCGCCGCAGCCCGAGCCGCTGGTGCGGCACCCGTCCACCGTGGCGACCCCGGCTACGGCAGCCACCTCGACCGCGACAACGACGGAACCGGCTGCGACTGGGGCTGACAGGAAAAGGCCCGCCTCGACGGGGGATGCGAGGCGGGCATGCGGCAAGTGTGGCACGACTCAACCCGGCATTGATGCGGCGTCTCTTTCCGCAGCATCCGCTGGTCAGGTAAGAAGCGACTGCTGACGCGGGAGTCTCGGCTTGTTGCCGGGCGAGAAGTCGCGGGGGTGGCGGATGCCGTCGATGCGTGCGGTTCTGGAAGCGAGGCAGACGTGGAAGTGCTTCTGGACGACGGCTACCTCGGTCTCCGGCGTGACCACCCCGGCCAGGCGATCACACCGCCCAGAAAACCGAACAAGATCGCTTTGCCGTACGTACACGCCGTCAGCGAAGAGGCCCGGCACCGACACTCATCGAAGCGCATCACCGTCGAGCATCCGCTCGCCGATCACAAACGTTGGAAGCAGCTGACCCGCTGGACGCACCGGCGAGAGGCCCTGCCCGACACCTACCGGGCCATCGCCGGCCTCGTCTCCGACCGCACCGCCAACGCGTGACCATGACCCTAATCAGGCAACCACGCTCCAACCGCAATCACGCACCAGCTCGTAAGACCGCCACGCGCTGATCATCAAGCCGTGCGCGTCTCAGGGGCGACTGAGAGGGCCGCTCGGACACGTTCCAGCAGTATCCGGTTCTGCTCCAGCCAGTCTTCGGCGACATCGACCGGCACGAGGACTGCAATCCCTGTGGACGGTGAGTCGTGGACGGTCACCTCGAACGGGTCGTTGGGAACGATGTCCATCCAGGCGCTGCGGTCACCGATCGGCCAGTTGGCTCCCTCCTCGGCCTCCAGGGCGTCGAGGCAGCGCTCCCACTCGTCCAGATCCGCGGGGGACACGACCAGGCGGACCCGTCCCTTGACGAAGCTGCTCTGCAGAACGATCTCTGCCTGGTAGTACCGCTCCTCGCCGTTCGTCCAGGGCGCGTCGCATCTCACCTTGACGGTGACGCTCTGACCTTCGTCTGCGAACTGGAACAGCTCCAGCGTCTGCGCGTCGTTGACCACGGTTGCCTCTCGAACGTGTGACGGGCCAGGGTGTCCTGATCCTCTCGCATGCAGGGCTACGACAGCCCGCGGGGCACTGCTGGATGCGACGAACGCCTCCCACGTCAGCTCGCCGGGCAGCCCATTCCCGCCGAACGGCGGCCAGGCCTCACTCGTCGCAGTGCCGCCCCTGCGCCGCTGTCCGCGGGCCCGGTCGGACATCCACGACTCCGGCTGGCGCCGCCAGTCGGAACTCTGCCACTGGCCAGGGACATGCTCCGGGACATCGCGTCAAGGGTCCAGCGGCACGGCGGCGATCTGCGTTATGTCCGCGCACAGGGAGCGTGTGTACTCCTGGCTGATGGGCATGACCGAGATGATGGCAGCCACCACCGAGAACGCCTCCTGGGCTGCGTGTCGTTACGCATCGATGCTGGTGCAGCCGCCTGTCGGTCGCGGCCCCCTGAAAATTGCCGGACACCGGCAATGCGCGAAGGTCCGCCGCGCGTGCATGCTGACGTCTTCGGCAGAACGTGGATGCCGGCACGCTGATGCCGCAGCGGAGGCTGGGAAGGGTCTGCTGGGGAGGGCTTGTGCACCACTAGGGCGAGATCGATGTCTACCTCGGCCTGGATGTCGGCAAGGGTGAACATCACGGCACGGCTATCACGCCGGCGGGCAAGAGAGTGTTCGACAAACCGCTGCCGAACAGTGAACCGAGGCTGCGGGAACTGTTTACGAAGCTGCAGGCCAGGCACGGAACCGTGCTGGTGGTAGTGACCAGCCGGCCTCGATCGGGGCTCTGCCGCTGGCCGTTGCCCGCGACGCGGGCTGCCGCGTGGCCTATCTTCCCGGGCTGACTATGCGGCGGATCGCCGATCTGTATCCAGGCGAGTCGAAGACCGACGCTCGTGACGCGGCGATCATCGCGGATGCCGCCCGGACGATGCCGCATACCCTGCGCGACCTGGCTCCGGATGACGAAACGGTCGCCGAGCTGAACATGATCATCGGTTTCGACGACGACCTGGCCGGCGAGGTGACCCGGGTCAAGAACCGCATGCGTGGCCTCCTCACCCAGATTCACCCCTCGCTCGAGAGGGTACTGGGCCCTCGTCTGGATCATCCGGCGGTCCTGTTCCTGCTGGAACGTTACGGATCGCCCCCTCAGTTGCGGAAGGCCGGCAGACGGCGCCTGACAACGATGCTGCGGCCCAAAGCACCGCGCATGGCCGAACGTCTCGTTGAGGACCTCTTCATCGCCCTGGACGAGCAGACCGTCACCGTTCCCGGCACCGACGCCGCAGCACTGATCATTCCCAGCCTGGCCGGATCGCTGGCCGCAGTACTGGATCAGCGCAAGCTCCTGGCCAGCAGGATCGAGGAACTGCTGGAGGCCCACCCTCTTTCCCAGGTCCTGATCTCGATGCCCGGCATCGGGGTCAGGACCGCGGCCCGCATCCTCGTCGACGTCGGTGACGGCAGCGGTTTCGCCACGGCCGGGCACCTGGCCGCCTACGCAGGCCTCGCACCCGCTACCCGCAGATCCGGTTCGCCCATCCGTAGTGAACACCCTTCCAGGCGAGGCAACCGGCAGCTCAAGCGCGCCTTCTACCTCGCCGCGTTCGCCTCCCTCTCGCAGCCGGACTCACGCGCCTACTACGACAGGAACGACGCGAGGGAAAACACCACGTCGCAGCCCTCGTCTGCCTTGCCCGCCGCCGCATCGACGTCCTCTTCGCCATGCTCCGTGACGGCACTTTCTACCAGCCACCCACCACAGTCACGGCTTGACCAAAACCATAGGGGCACTTTTTAGCGCGGACGTGGGCGGTGTCGAGGACGACGCGGGTGACGTCGACGAGGCCGACGTCGTCGAGCCGGTGCAGCACGGCTTCGTGCAGTCGGCCCCAGACACCGGCTCTGGACCAGATCAGGAACCGGCGGTGGGCGGTCGACTTCGAGATGCCGAAGCAGGGCGGCAGGGCCCGCCAGGCGCAGCCGCTGACCAGCACGTAGATGATGGCGGCGAACAGCGTCTCATCAGGCGTGTCCTGTGTTCCACCGCCCTGTGGCCGCACCCTTGGTCGTGGGATCAGTGGCTTCGCGATCTCCCACAGCCCGTCCGGAACGATCCAACTCCACGTGCCCCGCCCCATGAACGGACCAACGAACCACCACCACATAGGACACGGTCTAAGCTCCCCTGATACACACGGGACAAGGGACCGGTGATGGGACGGGGGCCGGATCCGGCGGCGGCGCACAGCCCTGCGCAATTCATGGAATCCATGCGGCAGTTACGCCGCTGGGCGGACCTAGCTACCGGCAGTTGGAGCGCAACGCCACCGACGCCGGCGACGTCCTCCCGCGCGCGACCATCTCCGCCGCCCTCGCCCGCAACGACCTTCCCCGCGAGGAACTCCTGGCCGCCTACGTGCGGGCCTGCGGCGGTGACGACGGCACGGTGTCCGCCTGGCTGGAGGCCCGTCGCCGCCTGGCCACGTTCGGCACCACAACACCAACGCCCGACTCCGGGAACGACGCGCGGAGCACCGCCCTCCAAGCGGACGACGACGCCCCGCAGTAAACTCCCGCGGGGCGATACGGAAGGCAGCGACGAGAAGCCGAGCCCGGCCGGCGAACAGGTCCCCGCATGAGCTTCGCTATCACTCCGGCCGAACTCCTCAGTACCTTCGGCCTGTCCGGCATCGTGTACTACCCCCGCTACGAATCCCCCGACAACCAACTCGACACACGAACCGCAGACTTCCTCAGCCAGGTTGGCCTCCCACACGACGAGACCTTCAAGTCCAAGGCGAGCGTTGGCCAGGAAGAGTCGATCCTCCTGCCCGAGTGGTTCACCCCCGACGACGGAACCCTGCCCGAAGAATGCCACTCATGGCTCGTCCTCGGCTACTTTGCAGCCTCTGTCATCGCCCTCGAACCTCACACCGGAAAGGTGTATGCCTTCGGCGAAGGCGAACCTCTGGACTCCTACACACAGCTCCATCGAGACGTTGAATCCCTCGTCTACTCCCTGAACCTATTCAAAAGGTTCCACGAACACGAGCGCGGCGACCAGGCCGACATCGACGAGCAAGTAGAGCACCTGCGCGCACGCATCCGCGCTTTTGACGCGACCCCCTTTGAGGACGAACAGTCCCAGTGGAATCTCATCCTCGACGAGGTCATCGAAGGTATCTGGTAAGAAGGGATCGGCCACCGCCCCGCACAATGGCTCCGCTCGGATTCTTCACCTCGGGAATCTATGGGGCCAGTCCCGCCGGCCTCGCGCTTGGCTCCTACAACCTCGACTAGGAACTGCTCGAGGTGTCCTGCCGGCCGCCTCAGACGGATTCGGAGTGGGACCACGGAGCGCTCGTCGGCCAGGTGCGCGTGAGGTGTCCAACCGCATGACGCTAACCTCGGCACTCCGCACCCGACGAACGACGGGTGCGGCCTCGGTATGCCACTGCCGCGGACTTCCAAGGTCCGTTCCTGGCCCGTACCACCCGCCGCTGATGACTGAAGAAGGTCGGGTCACGGGATGCCGGCCACGGGCGTCCCCGCCGCCGGCCCCGGGCTCCTACTGGCCCTGTTGGCGTATGTCGTTGGCGGCTGACGAATCGTGATTCCCTGCGGCATGCCTTCCGCTGAGGTGCGCGCACCGGGGGTACAGCAACGACCTTGACCGGAGTCTGTGACACGCTGTGAAGCATGGGGTGGACTTTCAAGCTGCATGGTGGTGTTACGGCCGGGCTGGGCGCCACGCTTTTGGCGCTGGCCACGCTCACGTGGCTGCCTGGGTCCTTGCCGCTCACAGGCGCGAGACGGTTGGCGGCCGCGATTTTCGCGTTGCTCTTCTTGACTTCTGTGTCTGCCCTGGTGCGACTGATCCTTACGGGCGCGGACAAACGTACGATATGGCTGGCCTTCCGGTGCCTACCCGGCAAGGTGCAGTTGTCCCTCGGAGCGTTGGCCCTGTGGGGGGTGGTGCTGGTGATCTTCAGCACGGCAACGGAAGGGAACCTGCAGTCAGCCGAGGTAAGGGATGGCCGTTATGTCGCCCTCGATACGGCGCCCTATGCACGCGGCACAGTCATGATCTCCCAGAGCCGCTACCAAGATGTCCTGGAGAACGATCTGCGCACCATGCTCGCCATCCCAGCGGTGCTCTCCCTCGGCGCTGCTTATGCGGTTCTGGCGGCCGGAGAACTACGCCGAGCAGACGGCGCTGTGGTCCCGTGCGACGTCAGGTAAGAGCTTCTCCTCGCTGGGAGGCGGGCGGGTTGACGGGCTGGCGCAGGTTGAGGTAGCAGCGTAGCCGCACTCCCGCCTGGCCGGCGTCCCGCGTCGTGCGCTCCACTGACGTCGTCGCCCACTGTGCGGCCAGCGCCGCATGAAAGGCGAAGGCGGTCTCGTCGTCGGCCGCGGCGACGTCGACGACGACCAGGCCGGGCTCGGACACGTGCACAGCGTTGATCGCTTCCATGACCGGCACGACGCACCCCACAGCGACGGCAGTTCGCGCGAGCGTCCGCATTCACCCGAGCGAGCGCCCCGCTCACTGCCGTTCCACCTCGCAGGGCGACGGCCGAGGGGCGAGGTGGCGTTCAGCAGTCCGCAGGGCCGACCGGGGGCGAAGACCGCCCCCATGGCGGCTCGGTCACCGGCCCCCTTACCGAGCCCCAGCACGCTGCCCCTGGGCCGCGATGACCACGCGGGCTCCCTGCGGGCACCCGTGGGCGGGGCGGGAGTTCACCGTCGGGTGTGGCTTGCGTGACGTCCTGGACGCCACGGTCGTGCGGCCTGATGTCGTGGTGGAGGCGATGGTGGACGTCGTCCGCTTGATCAGGTGATGCGGTAGAGAGCGAGGACGCGGGGGCGTTCGGTGTGAGCTCGTCGTCCGGCGGCGGTGGTGATGTCCGCGAGGAAGCTGAGGTGGCGTTTGGCGAGGGCTTGCGGCAGACATGCGGGAACCTGTTCGCCGACACCGGTGGAGGGGAGGCGATCGGGAGTTGCACCGAACGATTTACAGTCCCGGCGGGCGGGGCTTGCTTGATGGTGTGGGCAGAGACCGAGAGGGTGGGGACATCAGTCGGAGGAAGGAGACGTCGAGTGGTGGATCTGTCCGACCTGTTCGGTGAAGGCTGGTGTGTGACGCTCGCTCATTTTGCGCCTGCTCAGGCGCTTGAGCGCATGGGCGTGAGCGATGTGACAGATGTCGATGATGGGCTGCAGCTGGCGACCGAGCGGCTGGAAGCCGACGGCACGCAGCCGGACGTGCTGCTGCTCGGACGCGAGCTTCGGGACGGCTGGTCGCTGATCGTGGAGCTGGAGGGCACCCAGGGCTGGGTGGGCATGGACCGTGCGGTGCTCGAGGCGGTGTCCGCGGGTGGGCGGGTGGCTGCTGCGGCTTTCGAGGACCCCAACCAGCTGATGGTCCACGTGGCGGCTGACGGCCAGGTGGTCTGCGAGCTGGATGCCATCACCGGGCGACTGCCCTACGCGGCCGCCGACACAGAACAAACGGTCGGGGACTTGCTGTCCTTGGGCTTCTCCCGCGGTGACGAGCCGACCGGTCAGGTGGCTGCGACGGACGCTGCTGGCCGCGTCATGCTGGCGCTGCGCGCGGTGACGGGCGTGGAGCTGCAGGAAGAGGACTTTGATGGTCCCTGGCTGGGCGGTCTGAGCGCGGCAGGCAGGTGACGCCGGCCGCAGGCGGTCTCATCACCCGCTGTTGCTGGCGAGTTCGGCCTGAAATGTCCTTGTGTTACCTATGAGCCCCCTTGGAACCTGGTGCCCGCGTTTGCCACGCCGGAAAGCGAGCTGACCGAGTGACCGCTGGTCGGCCAGAACCCGGCTGAATCAAGGGGGATTCTCAACGCATGTCGCTGAGCAAAACGTGGCGATGGAACACACTGATCGCGGCTGTGATGGCAGGGGCATTCGTGCTTCCGGCCCAGCTGGCCACAGCGCAGCCCGCCGCAGTCCCAACGCCCGTCGGAACCAAGGACGCGGCCACCGGCCCTGACCAGACCATCAGAATGAAGGTCGGCATCTCCCAGCAGGAACTGGCCGAGCTGCGCGCGCAGGGCCGCAAAGCCCGTGAACAGGGCCACAAGAGCCTCCCAGTTCCCGCGCCCACAACCCAGCCCGACAGAGCAGCACCGGCCAAGCCCGCCAAGAAGGCAGCCGCGCCGCTGACGGTCCTAGAAGCCGACCGCGCATCCAAGCAGACGGCCGCCGACAACGCCCGGCAGGCATCCCAAAGCCCTCAGACAGCCGCCGACCCGATCCCGACTCCCGAGCACGACCGCGGGTGGGTGCCGATCGGGGAGATGCCCCACGAGGACCGCTTGACCGCGTGCTTCGACGGCGACGCCGCCGACAAGGGCATCGGCCGGGTCTACAACCGCTTCACCTACTGTGCCAGGTGGAACCTCCAGGTCGAGTACTGGGAGATCGACAGCAAGGGCGTCCCGGTCGAGAAGGAAGGCACCACTAGCGCGGTGTGGAGGGTCTTCGGCCAGGGCGACGCCAAGGACCGCCGGGTGAGGATCTTCTCGCAGATCGAGAAGGACTCGGTGGACTACGACTGGGGCCCCATCGACAACATCTTCGTCGCTCCCGGCGTGCCGCTGAGCCTGATGGGCCAGTGCTCGCAGGACTTCGACGTCTGCGGGGCAGGCCCCGGCTCGTACACGATGCCCTGGGCGACGTGGGACAACAACCCGATCTGGGCCAACTGGGACATCTACAACCGCGAGCAGAACAGCGAAGGCCGCGACAAGATCTCCTACAACCAGTGGTACGTCGAGGCCTTCACCGACAACGAGGAATACACGACGCTGAACAGGGCGGAAACTCCGCCGCGGCTGGTGCGCTGCGACTCGGCAACCTACTTCAACAAGGGTAAGGCCAAGTACCCCAAGGCGTGCATCTTCAGCGAGGTCACCCCGCACCTGACCTACACCCGGGGCACCACCCACCACGCCGTGGCCGAGCACCTGTACATCGCTTTCAACCAGCCGCGCTCCACCTACCCGCTGCTGGCCCCTCCCGGGCAGCCGTGGCCGAGGGACAAGAAGATCCCCGGCAAGTACGACCCGGCCAACACGGACGCTCCCGGACTGCACCGCATCACCAAGAAGCTGCACCCGGACGAGACCAAGGCCAACAAGGACCACAAGGACGGCGCTTGCTTCAAGACCGGGCCGGAGCGCGACCTGTACCGGGACACGGGCCTGCCCAACGGAACCAACCCCGGTGAACAGTGCGACGAGTACCCCTTCGCCTCCACCCTTGAAGGGGCGGGCAACGCCAGTTGGGACTTCTCCGTGAAGTCAGTGCCGGCAAAGGACAACCGCGTCGCGGGCGGAATGCTGCGCGAGTACTACGTCGATGACCGGATGCTCGCCTGGGACAAGGGCTTGGACCGCCCCTCCGAGACCAACGACCGCTTCTACATGAAGATCGACTAACGCGGCAGCCTGCTCTGCAGAGGTACACGCACCCTCGGAGCTCCCCACGCCTCTTCAGCAGTGGGGAGCTCCTGAGTTCACGACACCTCAAAGCCCCCCCGGCGCGCTGGGTGCTTTTATCCACGCGGTTCAGGAGTCGACCGAGCCCATCCCGTTGACGCAGCCGTGACTGTGCGTGCTGAGCGCCATCACAGCGCCGGAGATCTCACCGGGTGTTCACCTCCCTCAGGAGCAGGGAGCGGGCCGGGGCCCTCCAGTCGGCCCTTGATTTCACCACCCGGCGAGGCTCCCGACCGGCACAGTTCATAGCGGCATCCGTCCACCGCTGCTGCACCGCCTGCCCCACCGGGTCAAGGAACACTGCCTCGAACCCGCCACCCTGGTCGGCGGCCGCTCCTGTGTTGGTCACCCGCGTCAGCCAAGCCGCTCCCGCCGACACAAGCCCCCGTTCTCAGACTTTCTGCCACGAACGAGTGCCGTATCAGCTACTGAGCTTTTCAGGGTGGGGTCGGTGGGTTGAGGCCCGTGGGGGTGAGACAGCCGTCGATCAGGTGGGGACGGAGGTGGATCCTTCGCAACTCGCGGCGGAGTGTGCGGTCGAGGTCGTCGGGTGTGTCGAAAGCGGTGTTGCCCATCGCCCTGCGCACGAGTGACCAGACGGCCTCGACGGGATTGAGGCCGGGTGCATACGGCGGAAGGCGGACGGTGGTGAGCCAGTCGTGCTCGATCTCGTAGCGTTTCAGCCCGGCGGTCAGATGGGTGTTGAGATTGGCCCAAACCACCACGATCGGCCCGCCGAGCTGGATGTGCGCGCGGACCAGGAGGTCGCGGTAGTCCTGCCAGGAGAAGCCCTTGCGTACGCCCTTGAGCAGGTCTGAGCGCGGGCCCGGTGGATGAGGCGGCTCTTCTCGCCGGGTTTGTAGCAGCACAGCGCGACTGGCACCTGCATACTGGCCGGATGGACGCCCGTCGGCCGTGCCTGAGCTGTGGCCACCGCGCGTTCCATCACCCACCAGCAGGCAGTGTGGAACGCAAACGCCTGATCGTCCGCAAAACCTCGGTCCGGTTCTTCGCGACTTTCAACCAGGTGGGAAGCCGCTCAACCAGACTCATCGGGGCCCAAGGCACAAGCTCTCCGCGCTCACGAAGCTTGGCCCCCACGTAGGCCTCCAGCAGATCGAGATGACCCACGTTATAGGCCCACAGGACGTGTCCACAGCAGCTCGTCTGCAACCACACTGGTCGCTGGAAGTAAGGATCGACAGGGCTGCCCACGACAGCAGAGTCGACCTTCCAATCCTTGAAGAAGCTGCACCCCGTGCACCGGAGCCGCCGATGGAGATCCAGGCTCCCGGAGCCGGCAGCCTTCTCATCTGCTGGGATCTCGGGGTGAGGCGTGACACTGGCGCACCCATCACACCGAGGACAGTGCACCAGAACCTCATCGAGGAAGTCATATCCGTACTTGCGTTCGCGCCGATCGCGAAACCGGTCGCCGAACGCCTCTACATTCCCGCTCACTCGACTAGCCTGCCAGAACCCGACTCGCTGTTCGGCAGGCACCCATCTCGCTCGTCGTGGGCACCGACGGACTGCTGCACCCGCAGCAGCAGGGGCCCCTGTACTGAGCGGGTCACTGGAGCAGGATCATCTTGCGGAGTAGTTCGAACGCCCCGATAGCCAGCGCCAAGGGTCACGATGGTCCGGCCGATGGCGTCCTTCGCTCCGGATAGCTTCCATGCCTTGCAGTCGTTGCGGTTCCCTGGGACCGGCCGGCCGACGGCGACGACCAGGCGAGTGTCGGCGTCGATGACGCCCTGGTGGTTGGTGGAGAACTGTAGTTCTTCGACTGCTCGGCGATCGTATGGTCCCGGGTGGGGACCAGGGTGCCGTCGACGATCAGCACCGTGTCCTTCTGGAACCTCGTGCGAGGCCGCAGGGCGAGCAATGGCCCGAGGTGGGCGATGATCCGGTCCGCGGCGGACTTGGAGATCCCGAACAACGGGGCCAACTGCCGCAGGGTGAGTTTCGTCCGCCAGTACGCGGCCACCAGCAGGAATCTGTCTTCCAGCGGCAGGCCCCAGGGCCGGCCTCTGCTGACCGGGTCGGCGCCCTTCCCCCTGCAACGCGGTCACGAGCTTCGTGAACTGTCGTGGGCTCAGCCCGGTGAACGGGGCTATCCAGGAGAGTTCCGACGCTGTAATCACACCAGCCACGGCGAGATCGTCTCACCTTGATCATGCTTCAGGGCCCGCAGTCTCTGGCGGGAGGTATCTCGATCGCCCGGACGGCTTCCGCGTGAGATCCTCCGCCCGTGGCTACGGAGACCGAGGTGGGGGAGCTGTTGCACCAGCGCGGCTGGCGGACGGCATTCACGATCGCTGAAAGGGTGAACGCGTGGGCCGCCCTGGTGAGCGTCATCGAGCGCGGCTACGGCGACGGCATCTACCAGTACACCAACGACCTCTACTGCCGGAACTGGCTGCACGAGGCATGGCTCCTGCTGGACGAACACATCGTCCAGCTCTGGACCTCGCGGATCAGATCTCTGGACGACCGGTACAGGGCCGCGACCGTCAATGACGATGGCCAAGCGCTCGACCAGTTCCACCGACTGCCCGGCCCCGACCTGTGGTGGTGGCGGCGACACCCGCGCATCCTCACCGGAGACCTCGGGCGTTCGCTTCGCTCGGCCGGTGCCATCGGCACCGACCCTGACGCAGCATGACCCTCAGCCTCGTGGGATCACGGGACAAGTCTTAGCGAGGCGGGTTACAGGTTGAGCGGAAACTACTTGCTTCCTCCGCGCAAGTGACTCAGAGGATTAGGTGTCATCGAAGGAAAGAAAGTCGCTCATCGTCTAGTTGTGGAGAGGGTCCACGGTGATTACAAGTCGCATTGCCGCTAAGCTCGAAGGGCAGTACGGGGCTGAAGCGAGTTCGGTTTCCTCCCTGCTGGGAGAAGCTGAGGACAGGGTTTTTCATGAAGCTGCGGAGGAAAAGATAACGGCCGCAGTTGTAATTCTGGCGGACGGGAGTGTGGACAAACTTTTCGATGCGATTGAGCTGATGGAGACTGATTGGCGTGACTTGCTCATAGCGGCGGAGCTTGCGCACGCTGATTGGCCGTCAAGGCTGGATGATATTTTTGGCGCGAGCTAGAGGTTGTCCCGTATGCGGTGCGGGTTGGCCGGTGAAGGCCAGGTTATGGAGTCGAGCGATACCGAGGACCGCACTGGCCCGCCTTGCCCCACAAGCCCCTTGGGGAACGGCCATGACTCCTCGGGGTCCCGGGGCGCGCTGCAGGGAGCCGGTGAGGAAGGAAGCTGCTTCGCTGCCGTGCGGCACGCCGTCCCCGCCGTGGGGGAGGGCGTGCCGCATGGTGCGGTGCCGGTGTGGTTCACCGGCACCGCCCGAGGCTGTCAGCGGCGGCCGTCGTGACGCTGGTGGCCCCAGGACTCGGAGTCGATGAACCGGCCGCGGTCGTTGCGGAGGGTCGCCGTGTCCGAGTCGTTGTTCCACACGTAGTGGCGGCGGTCCTGGTAGACGTCGGTACGGGTGTCGTGTCCCCGGCCGGTGTGGACGCGGACGGTGGAGCGGCCTTCCAGGCGGTAGTCGTGGAAGGTGTAGCGGTGGCCGGCCTCGTCCCTGAGTGTCCAGCCGTCGAGGTCGACCGCGCGGCGGGTGTTGTTGGTGATCTCCACCCACTCCGCGTTCAAGGACCGGTTGGAGCGGTCGTCACGGCCCGGAGAGTCGTACTGGACGTCGCTGATCTCCACGTTCGGGCGCGGCGCCCGGTGGTGGTCGGCCGCGGTGGCCGGCACCGCGAGGGCCGCGGTCAGCGCCCCGACGGCGAGAGCGGCGGCGGTCAGACGGCGGGCGGTGAAGGACTTCGACACAGGGTCCCCCTGCTCGGTACGGGCACCCCAGCCGCACGGCATCGTCCGTGGCCGGTGGTGCGTGGTGCGTGCGCTGCCGGTCGGCCGCGCAGCCACACCCTGCCCACCCGGCGACCGGCACGCGGAGACGACGTGAACCCTGTTACCGCCCCCCCATCCCACCGTGACACTCGCCTGCAACATCCGACACCGCCTGTCCAGCCGCGTCCTCGACCACACCGTCGTGCCCCTGGCGGCGTTCGAACTGAGCGCGGGCTTCGGCTATGGCGCGTTGCCAGCTGCGTTCGGCGCCGCCGTGCTCGCGTGCGAGGCGTGCGGTCAGGCCGCGCCGGTATCCGCCGGCCTGCCGGAGCTCGGCGAGGACTATGGCGACAGCTTGGTCGCGCCAGGCCCGGCCGTGCCCGCCGCCCTGGTTGTCCCGGCCGTCTCCCGGGCGCCGCCCCGCTGCTCCGAGGCGGCCGGTGCCGACTTCCGTCTTCCATGCGGTCCAGAACGCTTCGACGGCTTCCTGCGCGTAGTAGTGGGTGCAGTTCACGATGCACGCCACCGGCGGGAACCGGCGGTGCTCGGGATAGCGCTCGTGCTGGCCGGCCCAGCAGTTCACCGTGGCTGCCGACGCTCTGGTGTACTTCTGTTCTCCCCACTGCCGGGGCTACTCCTTTTCACGCGAGGTCCTTGGAATGGGGCATTGGAGCCGCTGGCTGTCCTTCTCGTCCGTGCGACGAGAGTCGGTTGCTTAAGATGGCTGTCTGTCACTGTTTCTGGTACTCGACCGCGCATCGCCACCCATACTGCTGTGGTGGACACCATTCGCCATGCCGAGTTGGATACGCGCCCGGAACGTCCCCAGGCAACGACCTGGGAGACGTACGCAACCTCCCTTGTCTCTCGGTGGAAGCATTTGCTGGCGAGCTCGCCCAGTGAGCGACAGGTGCAGAAGTTCTTGGAGCTCCACCCCTGTCTGCTTCCTGGCGCGGCAGGCAATGTCGGGCCTGGAGGGCATCACGGGCCCTCATTCAGCGCGATGATCAGACAGCCTCCGCTGCAGGGGCTCGGCCCGACTCGTGTACCCGACTTCATGTGGGTGAGACTCGACACAGGTGCTGTTCGGCCTATCTGCATCGAGATCGAGAGTCCTGAGAAAGCGTGGTTCAACCCAAGTACGAGGACACCGACCGCCTCCTTGACCCAGGCGATCGATCAGCTGACTGAGTGGAAGGTCTGGTTCGACTCTCCAGAGAACCAGCTCACTTTCGCCAAGACGTACGTTGCTCCCCAGTACGTGAACCGTCCCATCGAGCCGCAGTTCGTCCTCGTGTATGGACGCGACGCCGAGTTCCGTGCGGCATCGTCTCCGCACACCGACTTCAGCTACATGAGGCGGAAGCGTGACCACATGCTGCGGAGCCACGAGCACTACTTCACGTACGACCAGCTGACTGCCGAGCAGGAGGCTGGCGACTACGCAACCCTCACCCGCGAGGTCGATGGGTGGCGTCTCGACTCGCTACCGCCCACCTTCACGACCGGCCTCAGCATGACGGACCTGGCTGTGGTTATCAAAGACCCATCACCGGTGCTGTCTCGCACGGATCTCATGAGTGAGGAGAGGAGGGCGTACATCGCCGAGCGCTGGAAGTACTGGCGACAAGTAGCTCTCTCGGAGCACACCTACTTCATGCCGGTCGGTCGGGAGTAACCCCCGAAGCAGGGTGTCTCAGTTCGCGTGTTCCTCGCTAACCGGATGATCCTGAAGATAGCGACAAAACCCTTCTTCTCGGTGAGCCGCTCCAGGATGGCCGTGTGCGTCCCGTGCCGGCGACAATCCGTTCGACCTGCCTCCCCGGTGCCGCTCGCGCTGGTAGAACGGTTCGGCGGCGAAAAATGCCGATCGGTAGGTACGTGGCCGCCCTGCCCTTCATCCTGAGACACATGACGTCCAGTGACCCCGCCTCGGCACACTCGCAGCCATCGATCACGACGGTGACGCGGCACGACATCTTCAGCTATCTGCGCAAGATATCGAGCCCCTGGTGGGGGAAACTGGACGAGGTCACGTTCCTGGAGGGCCTCTACGACCTGGACCGACCTGCGTCCGAGAACGGCCGGCTCCCGACTGTCCGCGCTGACATCCAGCAGCACCGGATCAACAACGACGACTTGGACGACGACTGGATCTTTGAGGATCCCCGGTTGGAGCTCTCCGACGGGCCGGACGAGGTGCTGCTCGCCTTCCTTGCGCGAACCGTCCATCCCGAGGTCGCGGCTGGTGTCGAGGAGGCGATGAAGCAGGTTGAGGAGCTGAACCGGCTGCTGGCACCGGACGGGTGGGGCCTGCGTTCGTACGAGTTCCTCTCGGGCCGCCCTGTCTACACGCCGGTCCGGCTTCCGCCCACGGGACCGCTGGTCCCGCTGCCGCTGAACGACGACGACACGGGCAAGCTCGATCTGGTCCTCGGGCAGACTTACAGCCTTCTGGACTGCGCCGGCGAGGCGCCCGCGCGTGACCTGTTACGCACGGCTGTCCTGACCCTGCGCCGCGACGGCGGCTTCTTCCACCCCATGCCTGGTGACGGTTGGACGGCGGACACCTACGCGGCGGTCCTGACCGTGGAGCGCGAACTCCAGCCCACCTGCACCCCGGAGACGGAGGAGGCGATCTGGCGGACACTGCAGCCCCTGCTCGGCCAGCTCGGACGCACCGACGTTCAGAACCTTGTGGTCGAAGGCGATACCCGGCCATTGCCCAACATCTCCCCGGACTGGCGGACCGAGGCTGCGGCACCCGCTACCCCCATCGTTCGCGGTCTCCGCCTCTCCTTCTCCACTACCGAGTTCGACGTCACCCGCAGGGACTTTGCCGATCTGGAGATCCGTGCCTCGCAGGACAGCAACGGGTTTCACTACCTCTACGACACCCGCGCATGCCGGATGATCACCGACTTCGTCCTCGACGACCGGCCCAGGGTAGCCACCCTGTGCAATGTCACCATCATCAAGAAGGACGGCATCTTCACGCCGAGGATCAAGCTGTGGAAGAAGGACAAGAAGAAGGCGGGGGAGGTCTCCGCCACGCAGACGGTGCCCGACACCGTGGCCACCCGGTCCGTCAAAGCGCTCGTCGACACCGGGGATGTCCACGAGAACTTCTGGAAGGTCATCAACTTTCTCCAGGGCTGCGCCGGGCTGAGCACGCCCGGCGGCTCCCTCCAGCTCATGGCCGGAGACGGAGTCCAGCTGGCCCAGCTGCTGACCGGCCAGGACCGAACGATGGTTCTCGGTGCGGTCAGGACCGCGATCGGCGGCGGGCTCACCGAGGAGGACATCCGGCTGATCAGCAACCGCAGAGAGCAGCTCCAGAAGTTCAAGCGGCTGCTGGACGATCCGGACTACTTCCAGCTGGAGGAGAGCCGTGCGACGACGCGCGGGGCGGAGGCGGTCTGGCAGGCCTTCTTCGAGGCGAACCAGTGGATCTTCGGCTACGGGCTCAACCTCATCGCCTGCGAATCCATCGACGACGGCAAACTGGAACGCATCACCACCGGTGCCAACATATTCGGCGGAGCAGGGAAACGCATCGACGCCATCATGCGTTCCAAGGGCCTGATCAGCAGCATGCTCTTCTGCGAAATCAAGACCCACGACACGGAGCTGCTCGCCAAGACCCCATACCGTGCGGGCGTTTACCAGGCATCGAAAGAACTGGGCGGCGGAGTGGCGCAGGTGCAGAAGACGGTCAGCAAGGCCCAGCAACTCATCTCCCGCGAGTTCCTCACCCGCATCTACGACGACGACGGCACCCCGACCGGCGTCGAACTCTCCACCACCCGGCCCCGGCAGGTGGTGGTGATCGGGAGCCTGCGCGAGTTCACCGATAACGGCGCCGTGAACCCGGAGAAGATCAACTCCTTCGAGCTATACCGGACATCGATCCAGGACGTCGAGATCATCACGTTCGACGAGCTCTACCAGCGGGCGTGCTTCATCGTCGAAGATCGCTAAGGCTCCCATCCACCTGCCTGGTTGGCCTGTGGGTGTGTCCAGTACGTACGGCGGTCCGCGTGTGGTGACCGTCGTACGGGGGTGAGCCGCTGGTGGCTCCGGCTTGGACCGGGACCACCAGGTCTGAGGATGTGGGATCAGCGGGTGCGCCGGGTCAGCGCTGCTGGATCCACCAGACGATCCACGCGGTGCCGCTCGCGCCCACGGCGCCGGCGGAGCCGCGGACGATGCCGTGGCCCGCCGTACGGGCGAGTCGCAGGACCCGTACGGATACTCTCCTGCGGGGCGTGTCATGTGCGGAGGGGGCCGTATGAGTCTGGCAGACCGGCTGAGCAAGGCCAAAGACCTGCTTATCGGTGACGAGCCTTTCGCGGAACTTCCCGACGTCATCGGCTACCAGGACATCGTCCATCAGTGGGATCGAGGCTACCGTGCGACGCTGGAACGCCTGATCCGCTCCGGCGACACTGGCCCCAGGGGGGCCCAGATCCACGATTTCCCCAAGAACGAGACCGCGGTTAGGCCGCTCGCTCACTTCGACCCGCGTGACCGGATCATCTACGAGGCCATGGTCTACCGCATCGCTCCCCGGATCGACCGGCAGCTTCACCCCTACGTCTACGGCTACAAGTGGTGGCACCGCATGGCCCGGCCCGTACCGTGGTCGGCCTGCTGGGGACGGATGAAGGAGAGCACCCGCAAGACCCTGCGCCTCAATCCCGCGCTGCGCATCGCGCACACCGACGTCTCCGCCTTCTACGAGCACATCGACATCGGATCCCTCGTCGAGAGCCTGTACGACCTGGACGGCGACGAGAGCCCGGGCGAGGATCTGGCGGCCTTCTTAAATCGCTTCCAGTCCATCACCGACGCCCGCGGACTGCCCCAGGGCCCAAACGCCTCTGGCATCCTCGCGAACCTGGTCCTGATGCCGATAGACGCGTTTCTGGCGCGGGCGTCGCTCCCGTTCGCGCGCTACTCGGACGACATCCGCATCTTCCACCGGGATCGAACGGCCCTGCGTGATGTGCTCATAGAGATCACCCGGCTTCTGCGCGGGATGGGTCTGACCATCGCCGCAGCCAAGACCCGGATTCTGGACCCGGAAGAGGGCCTGGCCGAAGAGCTCGACACCCGCTACAGCTCCCTGAAATATGCCGTCAAGAACGGGATCCCCGGATCACGGGACAAGATCAGGGAAGAGTTCGAGTCCTTGGACAAGGAAGGCACGTTCAGCGGCACGAAGACCCGATTCGTCCTGAATCGCATGAGCGAGCTCGGCGATGACTACGCAGTCAGTTGGTGTCTGGAAAGCCTGGAGCGCACCCCCCACGCCGTCACCGAGGTCTTTCGCTACCTCGCCGTCACCGGCCGTTCGCGGGAGCGCGAGATCACCGGCCGTCTGGCACGGTTCATCGACCGGGGGGCCAGTGCGTCATTCCCCTTCACCGAACAGCGCATCCTGCGCTATTTCCTGAGCACGCAGGACAGCCCAGCGAAGACGAAAGAGGCCGCGTGGATGGTCCTGGAAGACCGCAACCGCCAGGACTACTCACGCGAGGTCGCCGCCCGCTGCGCCGGGAGGCATGCCTCCCTCGCCGAGTCCCGTATCCTTCGCAACCGTTTTGAGCGCGAGCAGATACCCGCTGTGCGGAGGGCGCTACTCGTGGGCCTGTACGAGTCCGGGCATCTGACGAGCGACTACCTCAGCGAGGTCAAGGACGCCTACGCGCATCTTCTGTGGACTTGCACATTCCTGGCCACCGAACCCAACATAGCCCTCCCTAAGATCGGATGATCATGCCCCAGCCGTTCCAGCAGATCGACACCGTGCGCGCCGAACTGGAGCGCATCAAGGGCAACTGCCTCTACACCGCACAGGGCTACTTCGAGGCCGCGAAGAACGCCGAACTGTGGGGGCGGCTGATGGTCTTCATCCCGGCCTGCATCACCGCCATGGCCGGACTGCTCGACGCCATAGGCATCAAGGGGCCATTCAGCGCGGTCGCAGCCGTCGCTGGCTCCGTTGCCGCCACTGCCTCCTTCCTCGGCTCCCAGAAGAACGCCGCGGATTATCTGGCCTCCGCGCGGGCCTACACCGCGCTCAAGCACCGGGTGGATTCCGAACTCGGCCTCTTGGCGCCCGACGCCGATCCTGCGGACCTGTCTGTGAGGGCCCGGGAGCTGAACGCCGACTACATCAGGATCACTGCCAACGACATCCCGTTGCCGAACCGGTTCTTCGACCAGGCCAGCAAGCGGATAGAGCAAGGCGCAGCTGAGTAACTCCAACGTCACCGCCGCAGGCCTGCACCGATCACCGGCGCGGGCCTACGGTGTTCTCACCCGGTGACGGTCAACCTCGCGGCTTCAACTCAGGCCCACTGCACTCCCAGCTCTCGCAGGGCGTCAAGTTGCTCGCCGGTGAGTTTGTCGCGTCTGGCACGTGTGTTGGAGACCCATACGCCGAGCTTCGTCTCGGTCCCGTCGGGCAGAACCTCGATCGCTTTCCGCGGGATGGGCCGCTGGACGCCTTCTCGCTCGACCCACTGTGTGAGGGCGGCCAGCCCGCGCTGGAACGCCCGCTGCGCCTTGGGCGGCCCCTTTGCCGGGCCCTTGGCCGTGGGGGCGGGGGGCGGCGCCTGGGCGGGTTGCACGCCCAGCTTGGTCAGCCGTTCCTGCTGTTCGGGCGACAGCTGTTTCCAGGTGGCTGGCTGGGTCTGCCGTTGGAGCCATCGTCCGATGTCGTCGCCGTCCATGAGGACGCCGGGGGCGATGTCGGGCAGTACTCCGCCGGGTTCGTCGGCGGCGAGGTGGGCGAGGTGGCGGTAGTGGCGTTGCCAGTCCAGTGGCCAGGGGCAGTCCCAGTCCGGGTCAATCGAGGTCAGCTGCGCGGCCCGTGTCTCCGCGCGTTCGGGGTTCTTGCCGAGACCGTCCTTGCGACGCAGGTTCGCCAGAAGCTGCCCCACCGGTACGAGGCCCTCGGTCTCGCTCTCGCCCCAGACGGCGTCCTGGCGGGGTGCGAGGTGCCCGGTGGCGCGCCGGTAGGACCGGAGCACGGCGAGCTTGGTCTCCCAGGCTTCTTCGCTGGGCTCCCAGACCATGCCTGCCTCGGGGGCGTCGAGGAGCTTCTTGCGGCGCGGTTCGAGTTCCCCGGCCCGTAGCGCTTTCCGCTGTTGGTGCACCCATCGCCCCAGCGGAAAGGCCTTGGTCGCCCCTACTTCCGTCTCTACGTCATACGGGACGGCGTAGAGGCCGGTGATCTCGTTCTCCTTCCGCCAGCGCAGCAGGGCCCGATAGCCCTCGAGCCAGACCAGCGACTCCGGCTGGTAGACCCGGGTGCGCAGGAACGCCGCGATGGTTGCCGCGTCCCGGGGGGAGGAGAAGTGGAGCAGGGCTGACTCGGCAGCAGCGTCGGTGTCGCCCTGCTCCTCGTCCTCACTCCCGATCTCCCCGCTGGTTGCGATGATCCGCCCGTCCTCGTCGCGTTGGATGTGGGTCTTGCGTTTGCCGCTGGTGAGGGCGCGGGAGGCGAGCTGTTCGACCAGGCGCTCGTCATGCGAGCGCAGGCCTTGGAGGACGGCGACGAGCGGCTTGAAGCTCGCGGAGGCGACCATGTCGGTGGGGTCTTCGCCGGGCTCGAGGATGACGGGCACGATGATGCGAGCGACCTTGGTGGAGCCGTCCTTGTTCAGCCGGAGCGCGCGGCCGATGTTCTGCACGATCTCGACCTGCGATCCGCGGGTGTCGGCGAAGCACACGGCTTCGACTCCTCGCTCGCCGGTGATGTCGACGCCTTCCCCGAGCACGCGGCAGCTCGCGAGGAACGCCCGGTGGACCCGGCGGCCGGCCGCGTCGATGCCGTTGGCGAACTGGCGCAGGACCTCGCGTCGTTCGGTGACGAGGTGGTCGCCGCACAGCCACGCGGACCACACCCGCTCCGGCGGCACGTGCCGGCCGGCTTCCAGCTCGTAGAAGGCCGCGCCGATCGACGACGCGGGTAGCTCGCCCGCGGCCGCCAGATCCTCGGCCGACATCTCGGTCGCGTACAGCGCGGCTGCAGTCTGCGGGAGCTTCTCCGCGAACGTGGCGGCCTCCTCGACCCTCTGGTGGAACGTCATGACCGTACGCAGGTTGTACGCCGCGGCGTGCTCCAGCAGCGCGGTCTGCAGCAGCGCCAGGCGCCGGCCACGCCGCGCCTCCTCCGACTCCCCGACGATGGGGGAGGGGTCGCGGATCTCCAGGACGTCGATCTCGAACCCGGCGAGGATGCCCCACTCGATGGCCTCCGACAGCCCCAGTTCGGCGCCGGGAAGCCACGCCCCGAAGGTGCCGTCCGGGTCGTCGGCCATGCTCGCGAGCTCCACCTCCTGGCCCTCCACGCCCCTTCGCGGCTGGGGCGCGGCGAGGATGCGTGGGGTGGCGGTGAGGTAGAGCCGGTAGTCGGCGGGGATCCGCTGGTTGTCGTGGATCGCCGCCCACGGCCGACCAAGATCACCCGCGGTTGAGTGGGCTTCGTCCACGATGGCGAGATCGAATGGGGCCATCTGCTGGCCGTAGAGCCGCTCCCCGCCCGTCAGGGCGGCTTCCAGCGGCCCGCGAACCGTCTGCCGGCCCGTCGGGTCCTCTGGGTCCTCTCGGTCCACGAGGGACGCGTACGTGGCGAACACAACCACGGGCCCGGTTCCCGCCCACAGGGCGAGCTGGATCGGATTCGTGGTGGTGCGCACCCCGAGCTCGTTGAGGACCGGGTCGTTCTCCAGCGAGCACACCGCCACCATCGGGCCGCGGTGGCCCACCAGGCGCCACGCCTGGGCGGTCTGTGCGAGCAGGTCCAGGGTGGGCACGGTCACGAGGATCCGCCCGCCCGGGAAGCATTCCAAGGCGCTTGCTGCAGCCGTGATCGTCTTTCCGGATCCGGTCGCGGACACGATCGTGCCCCGGGCTCCCTGTGGGGGCACAGACGATCTTGCAAAAAATCGGGCCCATTCCCGAATGGCCGTTTTCTGGGTCACCTGATGTTCCCGGAGGCTGATCACAGAACTCATCCTTTTGTTTTCCCGGGTGACATCAGGTGCCTCCACCACGACCCCGAAGAGGTTGCGGACGCGCCAGAGGCAGAGGCAGAGGCAGAGGCGGGGCGGGGGTAGGGATACCGGTCGATCCCGCCGTGTGCGGGCAGTTCGTCCTCGAAGTCGCAGGCGGCTACGGCTTTGAAGCCGGCACGCCACAGCGCTTCGAGCACAGAGGTGACGGCCTGCACCACCTCGTTGGGCGCTCCTGCCCGGGTCTCGCACTCCAGCACGGTCGGCCACTGAAGGAAGTCGGAGGGGTGGGCGTGCCGGCCGGTGGCGTAGTCGTTGTGCTCGCCGGTCACGTGCACCGGCCCGACGGTCACTTCTGGACCGTTGTTCTGGAGGCCGAGGGTGTCTCGAAGCCGGCCCATGATCCGCGGGGCGGACACGGCGTCCACGTAGATCGAGGCGTCGCTGTACGGGGAGTCCGGGCCGAGGGGCGAAGGCGCGCGATCATTCATCACACGCACTGCCTGGAGTTTCCGCCGGTGTCGGGGGCAAGGAAGCGCGATGCGTTCACCGGCCGAAGCGGCCCTTCCTGGGAGGTTCGGCAGGGACCAGCTCCTGCACGTGGACGAGTTCGGCCACGCGGACGTTCAGGTGCTCGGTGTACGTGGTCGGTGACTTGTCGCCCTTGCTCCAGGACGACTCGGTCAGTTCCACCAGCCAGCTCGTCGGTGACGTGCGGAAGACCAGCCGGCCGCATGGGCTGGAAGCGGTACGGCCCCACGGGGGACGGGTACGAGCGGTCTCCTCAGCGCGGGCAAGGGCCTCCTCCTCTCCGCCTTCGACGGAGATCTTGTCCAGCAGGCTCCACTCCCCGTACTTGACCCGCTCCACCAGCACGTACCAGCCCACAGTCCCGTTCCTCCCCAAGTCGACGACCACCACGCGCTCAGCTCGACCGGTATCCAGGTCATCAGCCGCTGCCTGCATAAAAGTACCGGGGCTGACGAGCGACCCGGAGGACCAGCACACTGAGCGCATGCTTTATGAGGAGAGAACCAAGCTCACGGCCGTGAGAACCCTGATCCCGCTGGCCGTCCTTGTCGCCTCCCCAGTACTGCTGATAGCAGGAGCACCGATTCGCCGCCGCTATCTCCGCTACGTCTACCGCGATGAGGCCCCGCAGGTCCTAGACAAGAGGCGAGGGTGGGTCAGCGTCCACTACTTCGTGGTCACCGACCCACTCCTGCAGTGGCTCTGCTGGCCCACAGAATCACTCGCCCGTCTCATCGAGCGGCGAGGTTGAACGACAAGTTGAGCTTGAGTTTTAACCTCCGCGCCCGTGCGGAGGAGGCTGTCGTAGCTCCCTGGCAGACCGCCCGCCATGGATTCCGAAGCGTTCTGGCGTGTGCTCGAGGCCGCCTAAGGACAGCGCCAAGCCGCTCGACGTGGCCGTCGTCGACCATCTGTCGGCCGTGCCCGCGGAAGAGATCCTCGCCTTCGAGCACCGCTTCTCCCGTCTGCGCGATGCGGTCTACCGCTGGGACGTATGGGCGGCCGCCTACCTCATTGGCCGGGGCTGCTCCGATGACCGGTTCAGCGACTTCACGGCGGGTCTGGTGGCGCTCGGACGTGAGTGGTACGAACGGGCAGCTGCCTGCCCGGACGCACTCGCCGAGCATCCTGCCGTGCGTATCGCGGCCGCCGCCGGGGACCAGGACGTCATCTTCGATGAAATCCAGGGCATATGAGCGACTGATCGGTGACTCGGACGCCTTTTGGGAGGCCAGGGAGGCATGGGAGGCCTACACCGACGCTCGCGCCACGACCGAAGAGGAGGACGGCAAAGGCATGGGCGAGTCGTTCGACTTTGGAGATGCCCAGCAGATGCGCAGGCGTCTGCCGCGGCTGGCCGCGCTCCATCTCGGTTCTGGACCAGGCTGACTGACACGGGGGCCCGCAGGTTCCGGAACCTCCGTGTGACGGTCGCCGTCTCGCCGGTGTCTCATAACCCAGGCGACGGCCGATCACGGCACGACGAGCCGGGTGTCGGTATCGATGACGACCTGGTGGTTGGTGGAGTAGCGGTAGTTCTTCGAGCGCTCGGCGATGCTGTGGTCGGGGGTGGGAACCAAGGTGCCGTCCACGATCAGCACGGCATCCTTGCGGAACCACTGGCGCTGGCGCAGAGCGAGGGTGGGCCCGTGGTGGGCGATGATGCGGTCGGCAGCCGACTTCGAGGTCCCGAACAGCGGAGCGAGCTGGCGCAGGGTGAGGTTGGTTCGCCAGTACGCGATGACGAGCAGCACGCGGTCCTCCAGCGGTACCCCCATGGTCGTCCCTTGCGTGCTGGGGCTACCTCTTCCTTCCGCAGAGCGGTGATGAGAACGCTGAACTGCTGCGGGCTCAGCCCGGTGAAAGGGCTTATCCAGCGGGGCTCTGATGCCGTGATCACGCCGGTCACGGCGAGATCATCTCCGAGTATGGCGGCGCCGTGTGGAGCTACGAGATCTCGGGGTATTGGGGGCGCTTCCGCTTGAGCTTGGCCATGTCACTGAGATCGATGCCGGTGGCCTTGGCGTACTGCCTGGACCAGTCGGCGACGGCCTGCCGGAAGAGGTAGCCGGGGTGAGGGGCAACTGGTTCCTCGCCGCGGTTTCGCAGCTTGGCGGCAGCTGCCCGCTCCAGTTCCTGATCACCGCACTGACGAGCCAGAAGGATGGCCTTCGCCAGCCGTCCCGGCTCGTTGTTGGCTGGTGTGAACGACCAGACACCGTCCCGGTGGATGTGGGTGTCCGCCAGGAGCAGCAGTCCCAGGTCGTGGGGGTCGCGGACGAAGCGCAGGGAGGGCAGCCCGTGGCGAGTGACGCCGGCGGCGATCTCAGAGGGGAGCAGGGCGCTGCCCGCCGGCCAGGGATAGCAGGCGGCCGGAGGGATGCTGGACGGACTTGCGTCGCCGGACGGCGCGGGGTGGTCGATCCGGATGCCCACGCCACCGAAGCCGTCCATCTGCTCACAAAGATCGATGTACTCCGTGTAGACCACCCAGCCGAAGGCCGACCGACCGTAGCGGTCCTTCCACATCGAAAGCGTGGTGCACAGGCTTCCTCGGACGAACGTCAGCTTGCCACCATCGACACTGACAGGAGCCGTTCCGAGCAGCTCGACGAACTGATCGGCCATCCTTCTTACCGTCCAGGGGCGCGTCACGACGGCATGGTAGGCGCTACCCGCAGGGGCCAGACCACCAGAGCTCCTGTCAGACCGCCCATCATCCGTAGATCATTTACGGGACAGCCCTTTAGCCCTGCGCAGCGGGCGGACGCGGACGCGGACGCTCCGAAGTCGGCCACCGAACCACCTGCCCCGCTCCGCAGTGCAGCGCCGCGGCCGACAGCCCGCTGACCCACCCGGGACGCGCAGCCCCGGCCTCACCCCGGGGCGATGCGAAGACCTGTCTTGCATCTGCTCACTGTGGATTGATGCCGCAGCGGCGAGAATGCAGCCCATGGCTGATGGGGTTGCGGCGACCGCACTGTGGACGCTCGTGGAAGAAACAGAGATCGAGGCACTCACGGGAGGCCCATCCGACATGCAGCGCTTCATCGTCGGCGGGGCGACCGTGGTGCTGGGCACGTCGGGGAGCGTGATCATCACGGCGGCGGGTGACGCGCTGGGGGACAGCGGAGTGTGGAGCGCGGAGGAAGTCCGTCTGGTCGGTGAGGCGCCCGCGCCGGTGACCAAGCCGCTGCTGGGCTGGTCGGTCACACGGTCCGCCGTAGACTTCGACACCCCGACAGAGCAAGCTGGCGCGTCGTCAAGTTGATGCGCCGGTACGCCGCGACCAGAAGACCCGGTCCGCCAGGGACAGGCTCACGGTCGGCCCTTGCGGACTGCGTCCGCATCCTTGCGCCGCAGCACGGTCACCGACTTCCGAAGGTGCGCGGACTCAGCCCGGTGAACGGGGCTGTCCAGAATGGGTCCGACGCCGTGATCACACCGGCCATGCCGGGACCATCGCACCGGCCCGGAGTGCCGCCCCCAGCATCCTTTCCCGCCTCAGCGGAACTCCTGTGCCCTCTCGTAGGCGACCAGTTCTTCTGCATTGCCGATGAAGGCCGGGCCGCAGTGTGGTGGCAGGTGATCGATGACCATCGCTATTGCAGCTTGTGCGCTGTCCGTCTCGGCGATTCGAGGGCTGGTCCGGCTCGGCCCTTCGACGTAGTACCGGCCGTCTCGCAGTGTGCCGATGTAGGGAATGTCCCAGGTGTAGCGGCTCTCCGTGCACCTGCTGAAGTGCAGCTCCCACATACCGGTCCAGGGGTAGAGCTGACGAAGCAGCGGCACGGCATGCGCCACCAGCACCAGCTCGGCAAACGGAGCGAAGAGTGGCGACTCTTCGGGTTGGCGAGATTCGCCCGCAGTGGTCAGGATCTTGTGCCAGGCTGCTTCGACTGTATTGGTCATCCCGTGATTGTGCAGGTCTGCTGCCCGACCATCGAAGATCACGTCCGGTAGATCACGGTCTGATGGCCGACAGGAACTCAGCGATCAGGAGTGGGATTACCCGCTCCGCTCGTACCGCCGGCCATGACTGAGAGTTGTTCCGCAGTGTCGGGTCCGCTCCTTCCCGGCGTAACGCGGTGATCAGCTTGTGGAAGCCGCGCGGGCGCAGCCCACTGAACGGGGCTTTCCAGGAAGGCTCGGACGCCGTGTTCACACCAGCCACTGCGTGATCACGGCATCACGCCGGCTGAGGATGGGGGGTCGCCCTCTTTGCCGTGGAGATCGCGGTCAAAAGGGCGGTTCGCTGTTGCAGCCGCCCGCCCACGGATCCGAGTCTTGCTCGTCAGGCAGCAACACGGTGTCTTCTCCCCACGACTTGAGACCGCGGCGGGCAATGAAGCGATACGAACGGTTGTCGCTGGAGACCAACACATCACGGACCAGTGGGGTAACAAGGGCACGCTGCTGAACAAGGTCCGGGGCGTCCAGGAGCGAAACAGCCGCAGCAATGGCCGCTTCCCGAACAGCCAGGTCGGGAGCGTGGAGGAAAGCTGAGACATCCTGGAAGAGCCCGGGACGCAGTGCCCGGATCTGGACGGACTCTGGATACTCCTCCAGGCAAAACCCCACGCCTGCCATGTGGGCCTCTGCCTCGCTGTCGACCTCGATGGCCACCGACGTCACCCAGTCCAGCAAGGCAGCGCGCAGCGCAAGGGCTCGGCCGTCACAGTCGACCACAACGGTGTCCGTGCGCGGGTCGCCGAGGATCGCCGCTACATAGACTGCCGCAGGCACGGTCGCGGAGTAGATCGTGTTCTGGTGATGCAGCGGGTCGTTGAGGTGCCGCAACGCCCTGGCCTGTGTGCCTGGGTCGTCCGCCAACAGTCCGGCCAGCAGGGCAGGGGTTTCCGCGGCCGGCCCATGGGCATGTTCGAGCGAAGCCCAATTGTTCCCCGCCAGCAGATCCCATGGGTCTGGCAGCACCTCGTCCACATCCGTGATCGTCACACATCGAGTATGGCTGTTGCTCCCACGCTTGCCCCTGCCACCTCATGTGCATGGCAGGACAATCCTTGGTCGGGCGAGGATGTATGACCGGCGGGTCATCAACGGGATGGTCTACAAGATCAGCAACCGACTGCCGTGGCGTGACCTGCCCGACCGCTACGGTCCATGGCAAACGGTCTACACCCGCTTCCGTCGCTACAGCGTTGCGCGGTGTCTTCACCCAGGTACTCCAACAGATCCATGCCCAGGCTGATGCAGCCGGCGACATCGACTGGCTCGTCGGAATCGACTCCACCACCGTGCGAGCTCACCAGCATGCCGCCGCCACCGGCCGAAATGGGGGATGCGTCGGCCGGGCGAACCGGACGATCAGGCCCTCGGCCGATCACGCGGAGGCCTGACCACCAAGAGCCACCTCGCCTGAGCGGCCGAAGCTGGCCCTGTCCCTCCTGATCACTCCCGGCCAACGCCATGACGGCATCTCGCTGCTGAAATGCATCCGCGTGCCGCGCCTCGGTCCCGGGCCGCTCGCGCTGCTGACCCGGGCACGTCTTCGCAGGCAAGGGGTACGGCTCTCGTGAATTCGGCGCCTACCTGTGAAAACGCGGGATCGGCCACACCATCGCCGAGAAGGCCGACGCCTGGGGCCGGACTTGTTGCGCGAGGCTGGGTGGTGGTTGTGGCGGACAGGGAGTTGCGTGCCTTTGTCGCCCGAGCCCGCGGCGGCCTCTGGCCTTTCTCCAGACGTGAATCCTGGCCCGGGTGGGGATGCGGCGGGTCCGGCGCATTGGTGGTCGTGATGACAATCGGGCTTCGGTGGTGATCTTGTCGTATCCGATCCGTATCTGAAACGTGATCCTTCATACAACCCTTGGTAAACGTCGGGTTCCTCACATGGCCTTCGTGATCTTGAGAGCGGTGTTGTCCCTTTTACCGCCCGTTGACGTAGCGCTCTGTTGAGGGGTTAGTTACTCCCGGCAATCTTTGTGAACGTTGTGGGTGGGGTGTGGCGGGGATGTGGACCCGATTGCGGGGCGGGCGAGCCGTGGTGTCCGGACGGGGCAGTCATGCCGGGCGTCCGGATAGCGGGCTGTCCGGGAGCCGGGCGGCGGGTGTGACCGCGGTGGTGTGTGCGGCGGTCATGGCTGCTCTGCTGCCGGGCCCGGTGGCTTACGCAGCCGATGAGGAGCCGCCGCCCGCGGTGCCGCTGACGGAGGGGCAGAAGGCGCTCGAGCAGGCGCAGGAGTCCGGTCAGCGGGTCGAGGTGACGGGCCAGCGCACCGAGAACACGACGGTGTTCGCGAACCCGGACGGCTACACGTTCACACTCGAGGAGTCGTCGGTTCCGGTGCGGGTCGCGGCGCCGGGTGGTGGCTGGCAGAAGCCGGACGCGACGCTGGTGCAGCGGGCGGACGGCACGGTGGCCCCGAAGGGCGCCGCGGTGCAGATGGCGTTCTCCGGCGGCGGTGTTGATGCGCCGCTCGCGCGGATCGAGGACGATGGCCGCTCGCTGGCGCTGGACTGGCCGGGCACCCTGCCCGCTCCGCGCCTGGAGGGGCCGAGCGCGGTGTATCCGGAGGTCCTGCAGGGCGTGGACCTGCAGGTCACCGCGACACCGGAGAGCTTCCAGCCCGTCCTCGTGGTGAAGACCCCCGAAGCGGCAGCCAGTGAGGAACTGAAGAAGCTGACCTTCGGGCTGGAGACCCACAACCTTGCCGTGCGGGAAGGCGCCGCGGGGAACCTGGCAGCGGTCGACGGCAACGGGACGACGGTCTTCAAGGCCCCGCCGGCCCGGATGTGGGACTCCGCCGGCCAGAACCCCACCGGCGGCACCCAGACCCAGCTGATGACCGCGACCACCGACGACCCCGCACCCGGCGCCACGGGCGAGCCGTCGGACCCCGCGGAGTCGGCACCGTCGGGGTCGGGTCTGGAACCGGGCCAGGGCGACACGGTGACCCGGATGGACGTCGAGGTCGGCCACGACTCGCTGTCCGTCATCCCGGACGCGGACATGCTCACCTCCACCGCACCATCCGCGTTCCCGGTCTTCATCGACCCGACCGTGACCTGGGGCGAGTCGGAGCGCACACTGCTGCGCAGCGACGGCTACGAGTCCTACGGCTGGGGCAACGGCGACGACGGCCTGGGCAAGGGCGTGGGCAAGTGCGGCACCTGGAACGGCTACTACTGCGGGCCGGGCTATGTGCAGCGCCTGTACTTCGAGTTCTCGCCCTCCAGCCTCGCGGGCAAGAAGGTCCTGGACGCCACCTTCCGGGTGACCGAGCCCTGGGCGTTCCAGTGCGAACCGCGCCTGGTGGACCTGGTGCGCACCAACAACATCTCCTCCTCGACCACGTGGTCCACGCGCCCGACGGAACTGGACTGGATGGTCGACCGGTCGGTGTCGGCCGGCCGCGGGTCGCTGTGTGACCCCGACTCGCCGGACGCGCCGATCGAGTTCAACGACAACCCCGAGGAACCCAACGAGAACCTCACCCCGACCGTGCGGGACTTCGCGGCCGGCAAGTTCTCCCGGCTGACCCTGCAGCTCCGCGCGAACAACGAGTCCGACACGGCCGCCTGGAAGCGGTTCAAGGACGACGCGGTCCTCGCGGTGGACTTCGTGGGTCTTCCGGACAAGCCCACCGGATTCGGCGTGGTGACGGGCTCGGGCACCGTCTGCGAGAGGAACGAGTCCGCACCGGCCATCATCTCGGACCCGACCCCGACGCTACGGGCCTATGCGCAGACCAAGGCGGGCGGAGAGAAGGACGCCCAGCTGCGGGTCGACTTCGACATCGATCACAAGAACGCCGACGGCAGCTGGTCGGACACCTACGCCGGCAACGGCTCGATCCGGCCCTCCACCGGGTACATCGGCGACGGGCAGTCCGCCACCCTGGACTGGTCGCCCCTGACCGACGGCAAACTGTATCGCCACCAGGCGTACACGCTCTCCTACCACAATGGCACGGGCATGTACGGCCCCTCGACAGGCTGGTGCTACTTCAAGATCGACTCCACCGCGCCCAAGGCCCCGCAGGTCACCATCGCCAGCCCGTACACCAAGTGCACCAGCGACGCCTGCGTCGCCGGCGGCGGACCCGGGGTGACAGCCACATTCACGTTCAAGCCTGCCACGGGGGATACGAACGCTGCCTACCAGTACAAGCTGTCCTCGACCGCGACGTGGTCCGCCGAGCTGACAGGCGCCACCGCCACGGCCCAGGTCACACCCACCCGCGGAGGCCTGTACCGCCTGTACGTGCGGGCCAAGGACAGCCTCGGCTGGGGCGAGCAGTCCGTGACCGACTTCCTCGTGGACTCCGGAGAGGCCCCGGTCGGCCGCTACCACTTCGACGAAGCCTCCGGGAACGCGGTCGACTCCGCCACCGTCGACGGCCGCGACGACGCGGCCCTGTACGGGCAAGCGGCACGGGACGACCACGGCCGCCGCGGCGTGATCACCCACGACACCCAGGACAACCCACTCCCGGCCCCCGTCACGGACAAGGGCCTGGCCCTGAACGGAACCACCGGCTACGCCGCCACCAGTACACCGGTGGTGGACACCCGCGCCTCCTACACGGTCTCCGCCTGGGCCATGCTCAAGCCGGGCGTAGCACGCAACCAGACGGTCCTGGGCCAGGACGGCGCCTTCTACAGCGGCTTCTACCTCACCTACCGCGAGGAGGACAAGACGTGGACGCTGAGCACCTCGCCCCGGGACGCCGCGGACGGCAACATCGGTGACCAGAAGGTGACGGCGACTCAGCCGGCCGCACGCGGGGTGTGGACGCACCTCGCGGCCGTCTACGACGCCTCGAAGAAGCAGATCAGACTGTACGTGAACGGCCGACTGCAGGGCAGCGACACGGTGTCCGAAGCCTGGGCAGCAGAAGGCGGGCTGCAGATCGGCCGCGTGCTGTGGCGCGACACCTACACCGACTACTTCGCCGGCTCCATCGATGAGGTCACCGTCTGGCAGGAAGCCCTGACCGGCGACCTCATCGCCGACGACGCCCGGTTGATGAACTCACCGAACCGCGCGGCGGTGGAACTGGTTGCGGACTGGTCGGCCGACCGCGGCAGCGGCGCCACCGTCCCCGACACCACCTCCGGCTACGGCCGCTCCTTGACACTGTCCGGCGGAGCGGTCCTGGACGGCGAGGCGATCGTGTTCGACGGCACGGACGACGCGGCCGCGACCGTGGGACCGGTGGTCGACGACACCGGATCGTTCACCGTCACGACCCTGGCCGCCCTCGACTCGGACAAGCTCCTGGCCAAGCCGGTCGGCTACGCCGGCCAGGTCCTGGGCCAGCGCGCTACCGACGGCTCGGCCTGGGGCATCTGGTTCGAGCGGACCGGCAGCACCATCGTGTTCGACGAGGAGACTCTGGAGGACAAGACCGTTCCGGAGGGGTTCTGGCGCTTCGGCCGTCTGAATGCCGACGGCACGTTCAGCGCGGTCGCTTCCAGGGAGGCAGCGATGCTGGACGGCATGGTCCGGCTCACCGGTGTCTTCGAGGCGGGAACGGGAACGATCAGCCTCTACCTGAGCCGTGACATCAACGGGGAGCCGCAGGCGTTCACAGCGAAGGCCGGCTCGGGGGAGTTCACCCTGGGCAAGGGCTTCTCCAAGGACGCCTGGCGGCACTTCCTGCCCGCCAGTGTGGCCGAGGCACGTGTCTGGACCGGTGCGATGGCCACCGCGGAACAGGTCGGCGACATCGTGGGCGACTGACGAGGCATCCGGTGAGGACAGCCGCGTCGGCGGCTGTCCTCACCGCAGGGAAAAGCAGCAGACCCTGCGGGCTGCGACAAGCGTGCGGAACTTTTCGTGACTCAGGAACTGGGTGGGGCGAGAACCATGGTCTTTGGCATAGGCACCTCAAGGCGGCGTGGGGAGGGGGCGCGGCGCAGAGTCGGCCGACTCCTGGCGCAGTCGCTGGCTCTGGCACTCGTCGTGCCCACCGGCCTGGCCCAGGTGGCGCAGGCCGTTGAGCCAGACGGCCTGGGACGACCCGACGTGCTCGGGACACCGGCGACCAAGGTCAAGGCATTCGACGGGCCCGGCGCGAAGGAGGCCCGCGCCAAGGTAGCCAAGGACCGCAAGGCGAACACTGCCCAGGTCACGCAGGCGACGCAGGAGCGGAAAGCCGACTGGCCGAAGAACGGCACCGCGTCCGTCACCCTCAAGCCCGGTACGCAGCGCACCGCAACACCGGCCGATGTCCCCGTCACGCTGACAGCGGCAGCGTCCACCAAGCAGCGTTCCTCGGCTGCCTCCGCCGTAGCGTCCGGTGATGCGCAGGTCACCGTTTTGGATCAGAAGGCGGCCCGCACGGCAGGTGTTACCGGTGTCCTGCTGACGGCGGCGGCACAGAGTCCGGGCTCGGCCCGCCTGAGCGTCGACTACTCCGCGTTCGCCTCGGCCATCGGCGGTGGCTGGTCCCAGCGCCTGCGGATCGTGCAATTGCCGACCTGCGCACTCACAACCCCGCACAAGGCGGAGTGCCGCACGCAGACGCCTCTGCCGTCGGACAACGACCTGAAGAACCAGACCGTCTCGGCGCAGGTCGCACTCACGCAGGCGGCACAGGACGGCCCGGCCACCCAGCTGCTGGGCGAAGCGGAGAGTGCCGCCTCGGGTGCGACGGTGCTGGCGGTGACCGCGGCCTCGGCGGGTTCGGGTCAGTCGCCCAAGGGGGCGGGTGACTACTCGGCGACGAAGCTGTCGGAATCCTCGTCCTGGCAGGCCGGCGGCAGTTCCGGTTCCTTCACCTGGTCCCACGACTTCACCATGCCGCCCGCCGCGGCAGGACCCGTGCCACCTTTGTCCCTGTCCTACGACTCGGGCAGTGTCGACGGCCGCACCGCCACGACCAACAACCAGACCACCACCGTCGGTGAGGGTTTCTCCCTCACCGAGTCCTACATCACCCGCACCTACGGCTCCTGTGACGAGGACGGTCACGACGACGTCTTCGACCAGTGCTGGAAATACGACAACGCGAGCCTGGTCCTCAACGGCAAGTCGACCCGCCTGGTCAAGGACAACACCACCGGCACCTGGCGGCTGGCCAACGACGACGCCTCCACGGTGACCCGCTCCACCGGCGCGGACAACGGCGACGACAACGGCGAATACTGGACGATCATCACCGGCGACGGCACCAAGTACGTCTTCGGCAAGAACAAACTCGACGGCGCCGACACCCAGCGCACCAACTCCACCTGGACCGTACCGTCTTCGGCGACGACTCCGGCGAACCCGGCTACAGCGCCGGTGGCGCCTTCGCCGACCGGGCCCTGACCCAGGCCTGGCGCTGGAACCTCGACTACGTCGAAGACACCCGCGGCAACGCGTCCACCTACTGGTACACCCAGGAATCGAACTACTACAAGAAGAACAAGGCCACCACGGCAAGCACCCCCTACACCCGCGGCGGCTACCTCAATCGCATCGAGTACGGACTGCGCAAGGACGCCCTGTTCACCGACAAGGCCGACGCCAAGGTCACCTTCACCTACGCCGAACGCTGCACCGCCTCCGACTGCTCCAGCCTCACCAAGGACACCGCAAAGAACTGGCCGGACGTGCCGTTCGACGCGATCTGCTCCAAGGAGGACGACGAATGCAACGCGGCCGGCCCCTCGTTCTTCACCCGCAAGCGGCTTACCGGCATCGACACCGTCTCCTACAACGCCACCAGCAGCGCGTACGACCCGGTGGACTCCTGGGCTCTGACCGAGGAGTACATGGACGGCGGTGACATCGGCGACAGTTCCGACCAGGTCCTCACCCTCAAGTCCCTCAAGCGGACCGGGAAGGCCGGCGACACCAGCATCACCGTCGACCCGATCACCTTCAGCTACCAGATGCGGCCCAACCGGGTCGACGCCACCGACGACATCCTGCCTCTGACCCGTCCCCGCATCTCCACCGTCACCTCCGAGACGGGCGCGATCACCGCAGTGACGCTCTCCTCGCCGGAATGTGTACGCAGCGAGGTCCTCAACGCGGCCCCCGACACCAACACACGCACCTGCTACCCGCAGTACTGGCACATCAACGGCGCCGAGACCGCGGCGATCGACTGGTTCCACAAATACCGCGTCACCGCCGTCGGCGCCCACGACCCGGCCACCGACAACCCGGCCGTGGAGTACGCCTACTCCTACAGCGGCGCCGCCTGGCACCACAACGACGACCCCTTCACGCCCAAGGAAGAACGGACCTGGTCGGACTGGCGAGGCTACCGCCAGGTCACCGCCTACACCGGCGCCATAGGCACCACCCGCTCCAAGACCGTCTCCCTCTACCTGCAGGGCATGCACGGCGACAAGAACAAGGACGGCACCACCAAGTCCGTCACCGTGCCCGAACTGCTCGACACTGACATCGACTTCGCCGCCGCCAACGACAGCGACCAGTGGCAGGGCCTGCTGCGCCAGCAGATCACCTACAACGGCAGCCAGCCCATCAGCAGCGTCTTCCACAACTACACCTACAAGAACACCGCCACTCAAACGGCCCCGGACGCCGCCGCCCACATCGCCCGGTGGGTCCGCACCTCCTCGACCTACACCAGCACCTACCTCACCGCCGCCGCCAAGTGGCGCACCCACAGCACCGCCAGCCAGTACGACGACCTCGGCATGATCACCACCGCCGACGACTACGGCCAGGCCGGCGTGGGCGGCGACGAAACCTGCACCCGCACCTGGTACGCCCGCAACCCCGACGCCGGCATCACCAGCCTCGTCTCCCGCACCCGCACCGTCGCCAAGCAGTGCTCCATCACCGACAGCAGCCTCAGCCTGCCCGCCACCAGCAGCACACCCGGCGACGTCCTCGCCGACACCGCGGCCGTCTACGACACATCAGGCGCCACCACCTGGCTCGCCACCCAGAAGCCCACCAAGGGCCAGGTCACCTGGACCGGCCGCGCCACCGGCTACGCCACCACCGCCGCAACCGACGGCCAGCGTCTGCCTTCCGGCTGGCAGACCACCGCCACCACCACCTATGACGCGCTCGGCCGCCCCCTGACCGTCACCGACACCGCCGGCAGCACCACCTCCACCGCCTACACCCCCGCTAGCGAAGGCCCCCTCACCCGAACGCTTACGACCACCCGAACACCCTCGACCGACCCCATGGAGTACCGCACAGTCAGCTACCTCGACCCCCGCCGCGGCCTGCTACTGCGCAGCCTCGATTTCAACCTGAAGCGGACCGAGCAGAAGTACGACGCGCTCGGCCGGGTCACCGGCGTGTGGCTGCCCAACCGCGCCAGCAGCCTGGGACCGAGCGTCAAGTTCGCCTATCACCTCGACAACAGCAATCCGTCCTGGGTGTCGTCCTCCACGCTGACCAACAAGGCCGACACCTACAACACGAGCTACGCGCTCTACGACTCGCTCCTGCGCCCGCTGCAGACCCAGTCACCGACCCCCGAGGGCGGACGACTGCTCACCGAGACGCGGTACGACACCCGCGGCCTGGCCTACGAGACGCACGCGGACATCTTCGACAACACCAGCACCCCCAATAGCACCTACACGCGCTCCGAGTACGGCCGCGGACCCCAGCAGACCGTGACCGTCTTCGACGGCGCCGGCCGGCCCACCACCAGCACCCTGTACGTCAACGGCGTCAAAAAGTGGGCCACCACCACCAGCTACACCGGTGACTCCACCGCCACCACCGCCCTCGACGGCGGCTCCGCACAACGCACCATCACCGACATCCGCGGCCGCACCACCGAAACCCGTTCCTACGCCGGGGCCATCCCCGCTGACGCAGAGTTCGGCACCGGCCCCGGCCCCGGCTTCGCCTCCACCAAGTTCACCTACGCCCTCGACGGCCGGCAGACGACCATCAAGGGACCCGATGGCGCCACCTGGTCCTACGGCTACGACCTGTTCGGCCGCCAGACAAGCACGAACGACCCCGACATGGGCAAGGCGACCACCGAGTACAACGCCCTCGACCAGGTCATCAAGGCCACCGACTCCCGCGGCAAGTCGATCCTGAGCGCCTACGACGGACTCGGCCGCCTCACCGGCACGTGGGCCGGCTCGAAGACCGACGCCACCCAGCTCACCGGCTACACCTACGACACCCTCCTCAAGGGCAAGCCCACCACCTCCACCCGCTACGTCGGCGGCAAGAACGGCGCCGCCTACACCCAGGCCGTCACCGCCTACGACACCATGGGCCGGGCCTCCCACACCGAACTGCGGCTGCCGGCCACCGACCCGTTCGTCACAGCCGGACAGCCCGCCACGCTCAAGTTCGAGACGGCCTACAACACCCCCGGCGCGGTGGAGCGGACCAGGGAACCTGCGCTCGGCGGCCTTGAAGACGAGGACACCACGTACACGTACGACGACCTGGGCAACCTGACCTCGATCGGCACCTACCTCACTGCGATCGAGTACTCCGCCCTGGCCCAACCACAAAAGCTGACCCGGGCCACCGGCAGCACCAGCGTCGTCGTCGCCAACGAATTCGAAACCGGCACAGGCCGCCTGACCCACAGCTACGTCAAGGACAACACCCACTCCTACTGGCCGCAAGACCTCTACTACACCTACGACCAGGCCGGCAACGTCACCCAGATCAGCGACGCCACCACCCTCGGCGGCACCACCAGCGCCGACACCCAATGCTTCACCTACGACGCCCACCAGCGCCTGACCGAAGCCTGGACCCCCACCTCCCAGAAGTGCACCGACACCCCCAGCGCCACCGCACTGGCGGGCCCGGCCCCCTACTGGACCAGCTACACCTACAACACCGCAGGCCAGCGCACCACCCACACACAGCACACCAGCACCGCCACCACCAAAACCACCTACTGCTACACCAACACCAAACAGCCCCACACCCTGACCGGCACCACCACCAAAACCGACTGCACCACCCCCGAACGCACCTACACCTATGACACCACCGGCAACACCACCAAGCGCCCCGGCGCCACCGCCAGCACGACGCAGGACCTGACCTGGTCAGAAGAAGGCAAGCTCACCCGCCTCACCGAGAACGACCAGGCAACCGACTACCTCTACGGCGCAGACGGCACCCTCCTCATCCGCGCCACCAAAAACGGCGAACGCATCCTCTACGCCGGCGCCACCGAACTCCACCTCCGCGCCGACGGCACCACCTGGGCCCAGCGCTACTACGCAGCCGACGGCATCACCGCCGCCATGCGCTCCAACCAGACCGGCGGCCCATCCAAGGTCACCTACCTCATCAGCGACCACCACGGCACCTCCCACCTGGCCATCAACCGCGACGACGCCCTCACCTTCACCAAGCGCTACACCACGCCCTTCGGCGAAGACCGCGGCAAACCGCTGTACGGACCCTGGCCCGACGACAAGGGGTTCCTCGGAAAAACCCGTGACGCCACCACCGGCCTTACTCACATCGACGCCCGCGAATACGACCCCAGCATTGGTCAGTTCATCTCGGTCGATCCACTGCTTGAAACCGACGAACCGCAAACCCTCAACGGGTACAGCTACGCCGCTAACAATCCCCTTACTTACTCGGATCCCACCGGGACCAGACTCGCCGACTGCGTTGGCGGATGGAACGAATGCGGCCCCGGCGGGAACGGTGGAATTAAAGACAGAGGTCCAGTTGTCGACAACCGTGAATCTTCAGATACGCCGACGTCGGTAGGTGGCACCGCGCGAGTAGGTAGCGGTGGAAGCGTGGAGTACGCGGCCCCAGCGGACCCGGGGTGCGGATTCTGGGACGTCAAGTGCGGATTTAAGCAATTCTTCCACAGTGATTGCGGCTTCTGGGACGTCAAATGCGGCCTTAATGAGAACTATCAGGCGTGGAAAAACGCCGTCACGCCCGACACGGAGGACATTGAATCCTGTTCTCAATATGAGGCGCTGGCTTGTGGAATGATCGCGGCTGGATTCCTGCCAGCTGGAAAACTGAAAAAGCTCGGGAAGCTTCTAGGGGAAGGGCGCGACGCCAAGAGGGCTGCCGAGCTCATCGACGAAGCAATCGAGCTCGTAGGGCAGATACCTTACGGCGAAGGCCATCTTGGTAAAGCGGTGCAACTTCAGCGCCTTATCGACAATAAGAGAAATGGCAACTATGCGGCTGCTCTGCTAGAGGACGGAACGACTATGGTTGCCCATTCTGACTCGACGCTCCATTCCGAGGAGTACTTGCTGCAAAGGGCGGGGAAAAGGAAGATTGTGGCGGTTTACTCGGAGCGTGAACCCTGTGCTACCGGTCATAATTGTGCCAGCCAATTGAGGAACGCTGGCGTGAAGAATGTGAGCTGGTCATTCCCGTGGAATGGGATTGGTGACACTGGCAGGGCGAAGACGTCTAAGGATCTTGCAGTCGAGATCTCGAAACTGTTCAAGGGGAAGTGACCTGAGTGTGATGTAATGGTGAGGGCTTGTATCTCAGTGCAGGCCCTCACCATCGCCGGGTTCTACTGTCTGGAGCATTCTATGGAGACTCAGCTCGTCACCCTCGTAGCCGCGCACAGTGGCACGGAACTGACCGTACCAAAAGAGTTCTTCTCTTACAGGGCGCTTGACGAGGCGGAGCCGGTGGAATCGACCCATGGTAGGAATCTGATCCGCTTCGGTGTATTCGGACTGAATTCTTCGATGTACTTCAATGAGGCTTCACAAGAGGTGCTGTACGGCATGAGTCCGCAAGATGTCGAATTGGTGAACACATCACTTCCTCGTTTCACTCAATGTATTGTCCGATTGGGTGAGATTTTCCCGTTCTATGGTGAAGAATCTGACGTTGACGAGTGGGAAGCTGGAGCGCAAAGGGTAGAAGATGTTATCCGCGAGGTTGACTTGAGTGCATATCGCGAGGGTGCGTACTGGTATGAATTTCGCTGGGATGTCTCGATGGGTAATTTCCACGAATGATGCCCCAGTGCTATCCGGTTCCCTAAGGGCCTGCCGGGAAACAAGTCGTGGCTTCCAGCTGTGGGGCTCGTTGGTCTGGTATGGGGAGACCGGAGGGGATCGAGGCCGTTCTGGCGGCGAAGTTCCAGGTGTTGTTGCCGCATCTGGACGAGCGTCAGCGTCGGCTGGCCATAGGGGCGGAAGCACTGAGCCCTTTCCAACCTGCCGTTTCGGATGGGCAGTTGGGCTGACAGACTGTGAAGCCCCTGGTAGATGGGTTTTCGACCAAGAAGAACCGTCTCCACCAGAGGCTTCGTGTGCTTGTCTACCCGTCCGGCATCGACGTGTCCAGCTCTGCCCTGCGCTTCCTGTCCGCCAAGCTCCGCCGCGCCGCCGGGAGCTCGGCACCCGCTGGCGGCGCCTGAGCCCCGGCCGGCAGGCCCTGCTCACGCTCGCCCACCTCCGCAACGGCCACCCGTTACGCCCAGCTCGCAGCCGGATTCGGCATCGGGACCACGACCGCGTACCGGTACATCACCGAGGCCGTCGAACTCCTGGCCGCCCTCGCCCCGAGTCTTGCGGAGGCGGCCCGGACGGCGGCAGGTCAGCGCTGGCGCATGCGTGTCCCTGACAATCCGTCTGCAGTGAGGAGTGGAGCCCCTCCTCATTGTCCGGGACGGTCAGCGATGAAGCTGCCGGCGCCCCGGACGCTCGGGTGGTAGTCGCTTCCTACGGGTGGCCGCTACTCGACCGTCCTTGCCATTCGCCGTACGGGCAGGACGTGATCCGGCCCGTACCCCGCCTAGGCGCCGACTGTCTTCAAGAGGCCGTACTGCACCAACAGGCCCATGTCGCGACTCAGCAGGTACTTGGCCACGTCGCGGTTCGACCGGTGCTTGGCGTCCCGTCCGTCCGGGGAAGCGTGCTTCTTCAGCGGTAGCTCGTTGCATACATGCGCCGGGTACCCGGCATGCCGCTTCCCGCTCGCGGCCCACAGGAGCGGCAGGATCTCGTCGCGCGACAGCCGGTTCCTGGCGGAGCGTGTCTCCCGCTGCAACTGACGCTGCCACTGGGGGGCGGCCTTGCCCCGGTCGTGGTTGGCGGCGGCGACCCGTCCCAGTACCTCGACAACCGAAGCGGCGGATCCGTAGACCTGCGTGTGAACGTCGACGTAGGCCGCCTGAGCGTCGAGATCATCCTGGAGAGCCGTGAAGACGGACTGTGGAACAGAGGGGACGCCCCTAATCTTGAACCAGGCCCGGAACCACGGCTCCAGCGCTCTTCCCGTGACGCCACATACCCGAAGGTAGGCGGCGTACTGCCGGAAGTCCCTGGGGACGGCGTGTGCGGTGGAGATGACGTTGGCCGTTGTACGTGGTACCTGGCCCTTCGAGGCCTTCTCCACATACCGGGTGGAAGGGCGACCCGACCAGGACCATACGTCCCGGAGCGCTCCTGAAAGATCGGCCTCGTCGCGGACGTACTGCGGCTTGGGCAGCACGGTTGAGCGACGTGCATCCATGCGCGCCCTGTTCACCGCCTTGTCCGCGCTGTCCCACAAGGTCATGATCTCCGGACCGGCCTTGGGGTCCAGGAGCGGGCCAAGGAGCATGCAAAGGGTCGTGTATTGGACCGTCACGCCAAGGGCGGGAAGGTGCTTCCCGCTGGCGGCGCGCTTCAGAGTCGCGGCGGAGTAGCACGACTCCTTGGCCAGTTCGGTGTATGTCAGGCCAGCCTGTCGACGCAAGGCGCGCAGGCTCTCGGCGAGGGCGCCGAGTTCCGGGATCTGGTGGTCGACGGGGGCTTCTGGGCGTGCCACAGGTCCCCCTTCAGTTTCCCGAGCCGGGCGCCAGTACGGCGCTGAGTAGGCGTCGTACGATCTGACGCCGGGAGCGGCCGTGGCAGCCGGCGGCGAGCATCACGAGGATGCTGACGCCGCCGGCGACGGTCAGGAGTACGACCGTGTCCTGGACACTCGCCTGGGCGGCCAGGCGCAGAACGACGGCCGCGGTGAGGAAGCCGAGGATCACCAGTGCCTGCGGCATGCCGAAGCCCGCTGCAGGGGGTGATGTGGGGACGGGGGGAGGCCCCACGTGGTTCTTCTTGATGGTCATGGCCATTCCTGTCCGAGGGGGTGGCCCCTTGGGCCACCCCCTCTGTGCTGCTGACATGAAGTCGAATCGGGGGATCGCGGGAGGCCTTGGCGAGGCATCCCGCCTGCGATCGTGGATCCGGGTGGTCCTTGCGGTCACGGGCCGTTGGCGTACAGTCCGTTGGGACGACTTGGGGACCACACCACAGCTAACGATTCCAGGAACACCGGGCGTTTCACCAACGGCCGATGCGTTGGCTCAGAAGCCGTCCAAGTTGCAGTTGACGCCCACCGACGCTCTGAACTGCAGCTCCTGTCACGAGCAAGGGGTTGGCTCACGGGCTGTCCAGCTTCTCGACGCGACTTCGCCGTCCTGCGAGGTAGACCATGAGTACGTCGCAAAAGGCGGTCCGTGAAGACGGCCTCGCTGAGCGATGCCCTGAATTGCTGCTGACAATCAATCCGGGGACACATCTGGGTCGCGATTGGCGCGCGGCCCGCGCAGAGCTGAGGACCGTCGCTTGGCCGTGACGGTGCCATTAGCTCGACAACCAAGAGAAGTGCGCGGGAGATTCGGGCCCACGCGCTGATCACAACTGTAGGCCCGCGCCATATGGCGCGGGCCTACAGTTGTGTGGGCAGTCAGGCCGCCGGTGGAAGGGCTGGCCGCACTGTTGGACCGGGAAGCGCTGTACAAGGGCGAGCTGTGGACGGCCCACTCGAACACGCACTTACCTGCTGCGGCCATGCCGCCGGTACCGGCGCCGCTGCGGCCCTGGACGCCGCACGCGACCTCGTATCCCGCAACCCCCCAGCCGAGCCGGAGCCCACCGCAGTCCCGCGGGGTGGCACGGCCACTGAGGAGCGGGAGCCCGACGGTGAGCTCGACCGCCGTCTGGCACGGGCGACCAGCCAGTGAGTGACACCCTGCACGCGGTGCGGATGGTCAGTAGACGGTTGCCGGGTCATCTCCACCACCCACGGACCCGCACCCGAAGAGCCGTCCCGCCGCACACAACCCTCCGCAGGGTGGCTGGGTGGGGCAGAGCTCCACCTCTTCCCTGACCTGGCCTGTTCTCCCCTTCCTTGATCACCTTGAGTGCTGATGTGCTGACGCGTTGTCAGTGCCTCCTGTCAGCATGGGCCGGTGTGCGGGGAGTTGTTACGCGGGGGAGGCTTGTATGCCTTGGGTACGGCCGTACGTGCGCTCTGACGGGACACCGGTTCGCGGGTACTCGCGGTGGGCTCCGGGCGCCAAACGGGAAACGATGATCTTCGGGGTGGTGGCCTTAGCCGTGGTCGGGCTGGGCAACAGCAACGTCTCAGCGGGGGACGGGGAGACTCCGCGGCCGCGGACCACGGTTCAGTACCCGATCCGGTTCGACGGCGCCCCCGCCGCGCGGGCACCCCAGCCGCGTCCCACGGTGTCGTACCCGATCCGGTGGGAGCGGTGACCCGGCGGCGGCCGCCCACGCGGCGGCGCAGCCGGCGAACCACCCGCAGGCAGCAGCAGCGGGACGCACAGCTGATCGCCTTCGCCGTGGTGGCGGCGGCCGCCATCGGCCTGGCGGTGATGGTGGTCAACTGGCTGCTGACGCACTGGTGGGTCCTCGTCGTGACCCTGGTGCTCGCCGTCCTGGCGGGCGCCGTCCGGCTCTACAACCGACAGCAGCGGGCCCAGTGGGAGGCGGTGCAGGCGCAGGGCCTGCGCTACGGGCTGCCCCAGCTGGACGCACTGCACCACGCCCGGTTCGAGGACGCGATACGGGACCTGATGCAGCGGGACGGCTGCCGGGATGCCCAGCGGGTCGGCGGCCGTGGTGATCTGGGTGCGGACGTGAAGGCCACGGACCCCTTCGGGCGGCGCTGGGTGATCCAGTGCAAGCACCGCCGTAACGGGGCTCAGGGCTCGCCGGTGGGCACGCCTGATCTGCAGGTACTCAACGGGACGGCCCGGCAGGTGCACGGGGCGGACGTCGCGGTCATCGTCACGAACGGCCGGGTGACCGGCCCGGCCGTGGCCTTCGCCAAGCAGCAGCGGCTGCACGTTGTCGACCGCCAGATGCTCGCCGTATGGGCGTCTGGTTCCCGTCCGCTGTGGGAACTGCTGCGGGCGGTGCCGCCCCCGCGCCGAGCAGCGCCGTTGAGCTGACCGCGCTGGGTCCTGTCAGTAGAGGACCTGTTCGCTCGCTGGTTCCGCCTCAAACGCCCGCCCTGCCCTGTCTGTCACCGGGCAGAGGTAGGGAACCAAGTTCGTTCCTGCCAATTGCCCCTTTGGCCCGTATCTCGGCGACACCCCATCCAGATCCTGCACTCTGAGTGCCTGTGTGGGACGCCTTGGCTCTGCCCCCAGCCTGGCCACGGCACCCCCGTCGCCAACACCGCGCAGAAGGCCACCAGCGGTCTGTGCCGGTACGACGATTGCACTCACACGGGCGGCGCACTCGTCGAAGGCCGGTCAGCGCCCCCTGGCGGGCCGTTATCAACGGTGCATGCTCAACTCTGTGCGGCGCGGCTTGGCCGCCGCCTTCCTCACTGTCCTGCCCCTCACCACCACCACTCCCGCCCACGCGGCGGAAACCGTATCCCTGTCCGATGCGGTCGCTGCCCTGCCGGTGGCGGACGAGTCCCGGGAGGGCTACACCCGCGACGCGTTCCGTCACTGGAACACCGGGGACGATCCGGTGGACGGCTGCTCCACCCGTAACGAGGTCCTCCTGGACGAGGCCGTCGAACCGCCCACCGTCGGGCCGCGGTGCCGCCTGGCTGGCGGCAGCTGGTGGTCGTACTACGACCAGGTCCGGGTGACGTCGGCCTCCGGCCTGGACATCGACCACATGGTGCCGCTCGCCGAGGCCTGGGACAGCGGGGCTTCCGCCTGGTCGGCGCAGCGCCGTGAGGCGTACGCCAACGACCAGGGCGCACTGGCCAGTCTGGTTGCGGTGACTGCCCGCTCGAATCGGTCGAAGGCTGATCAGGACCCGGCCCAGTGGCTGCCGCCGGCGGCCGGGGTGCACTGCCGGTACGTGGCCGAGTGGGTGGGCACGAAGCTCCGCTGGACTCTGTCGGCGGACGAGGCTGAGATCGCAGCGCTGGTGGAGGTGGCGGCCGGCTGCCCGGAGCAGACCGTGACGTACGAGCCGGTCCCGTAACCGGGGGGGCCAGTGAACGCGAACAAGGAGAGGCTCATGACCACAGCACGAAGGACACGACTGCGGATCTCCACGGTCACGGCCGCGCTCGCGGCCGCCGGCGGCTTGCTGCTGGTGACCGCGGCGCCTGCGAGTGCCGAGGTGAAGTCGACCTGCGGCACCTACATCTGCGTCGCGACCGCATACCAGGGCCGCGACTACGTTCAGGACGTCACCGTTACCACGAGGGACGGCCTGCCGGGGACGCTGCGTGCGTTCGTCGGTGACTACCGGGGGAGCAAGGTGAACGTCTCGCGGTGGCGGTTCGTCGTCAACCGGGAGGTCAGGGCGTACCCGAGGCTGGCCGTCTGCGGCGGCCTCGACCGCGGCAGCCGGGTCATCGAGAACCACTGCGTGATGATCCCCTGAAACCCGCACGGCCCCGCGGCGCGCCACGAGCCCCGTGGTCATGACGTTCCTCGGGGGCGCGCTGTAGGAGTCGGTGAGGAACCGCTTCGCGGCCGTGCGGCACGCCGTCCCCGGCCGTGGGGGAGGGTGTGCCGCACGGTGCGGTGCCGGTGGGGTTCACCGGCACCGCCCGGGTGTGTCAGCGGCGGCCGCCGTGGCGGTGGCCCCAGGACTCGGAGTCGATGAACCGGCCGCGGTCGTTGCGGAGGGTGGCCGTTTCGGAGTTGTTGTTCCACACGTAGGTCCGGCGGTCTTGGTACACGTCGGTACGGGTGTCGTGTCCCCGGCCGGTGTGGACGCGGACCGTGGACCGGCCCTCGAGGCGGTAGTCGTGGAAGGTGTAGCGGTGGCCGGCCTCGTCCCTGAGGGTCCAGCCGTCGAGGTCGACTGCGCGGCGGGTGTTGTTGGTGATCTCCACCCACTCCGCGTTCAGGGAACGGTTGGAGCGGTCGTCACGGCCCGGGGAGTCGTACTGGACGTCGCTGATCTCCACGTTCGGGCGCGGCGCCCGGTGGTGGTCGGCCGCGGTGGCCGGCACCGCGAGGGCCGCGGTCAGCGCCCCGACGGCAAGAGCGGCGGCGGTCAGACGGCGGGCGGTGAAGGACTTCGACACAGGGTCCCCCTGCTCGGTACGGGCACCCCAGCCGCACGGCATCAAGACGGTGGCCGGGTGGTGCGTGGTGCATGCGCTGCCGGTCGGCCGCGCAGCCACACCCTGCCCACCCGGCGACCGGCACGCGGAGACGACGTGAACGCTGTTACCGAGCCCCCATCCCACCGTGACACTCGCCTGCAAAATCCACCTAAGTCGCGAACGCGCCGGATTGACGCCTGCTCACAGCCAGAGCCCGCTCCAGCACTGGCCTCACGGCCCGAAACGCCAGGCCACACCACCCCACCCGTCCTGCGGCGTTCACCCGATCGTGAGTAACAGCCCCTCGCACCGCGACCGGCAGCAGATGTGAAGAAGTCCCACCCCCGAGATGCCGGGGACGGGACTGGATGGAGCGCCGGGCAGGCCTTGCACCTGCATTTCCCCGCGAACGCCACCGGCTGTGGTCCGCCGACGGGACTTGGGAGCGCCTGCTTCGGCAGGTCCAGGCTGAAGCGGACGCGGCCGGTGAGGTCGACTGGGACATCTCGGTCGACTCCACCATCGTGCGCGCCCACCAGCACGCGGCCGGCGCTCGCACCAATCCGCACCAGCCCTTTCCTCAAAGGGGGATGGGCCAGGGGAACACCAGGACGAGACGCCGTGGCAGAGCCTTGTCGCCCGGCTGGTGGAGGTGGTGCTGGAGGTGAGGGCCTGGGCCGCTCGCGGGGCGGGTTCACCAGCGAGATCCACCTGAGCGCGGACGGCTGCTGCCGCCCGTTGTCCCTGATCGTCGCACCAGGGCGGAGGGCGGACTGCACCCAGTTCATAGCCGTACTGGAGAAGATCCGAGTCCCGCGGATCGGCCGAGGCAGGCACCGCAAGAAACCCGACAGCTTGGCCGCCGATAGGGCATACAGCAACGGCCCATGCCGCGACTTTCTGCGCAGACGCGGCATCCGGCACACGATTCCGGAGAAGACTGACAGCCAGGCCGCCCGCCTGCGCAAGGGATCACGCGGCGGTCGGCCACCAGGCTTCGACGAGGACCGGTACAAGAAACGCAACACCGTCGAGAGCGATCAACAAGCTGAAGAACTCCCGTGCGGTCGCGACCCGTTACGACAAGCGCGGGTACGTCTACCTCGGCACCGTCACTGCGGCAGCCCTCGTCATCTGGCTTCGCACGTGATCGCCCGGACAAGTCCTAACCGCTTCCGCCAGCGGCCCACCGCATGCGCTGTCGACCCGAGCTGGGCGGCCACGTCCTTGGATGATCCGGCACCGCAAAGCCCACGCCTGCGGAGTGGAACGGCGCCGCATCCATCCCTCCAGCGCGGCCCGCTCCGCATCCGACAGGATCAACTCGGCCTTCGGCCGCCCAGTACGCGCCACCAGGCAACCTTACGTATCTGAAGGGAATTCCTGACTCAGAAGACTAGGTGTCAGCGTTCGCCGTCATCAGAGTGTGCAGTCCGTTGCGTAGCATCGCGCTGCTGGCGTCGCCGAACAGGGCCTGCTGGACAATGTAGCCCTGCACCAAGGCCATCAGGGTGCGTACGACGTGGTCGGTGGGGACGTTGGTGGGCAGCTGGCCTGCTTCCTGGTAGGCCCGGACCAGCTCGCTCCACACCACATGCATGTCCTCGTACCCCCGCCGGAGGGTGATGGCGAGCGGTTCGCTGCGCAAACATTCACCCCACACCTGCAGGATCAGCTCGGCGAAGGCGCCGGTACTCTCGGCGCCTGCCTGATGTGCCTGCTCTTCCAGCACACGGCTGAACACGTCGCTGAGCACCTCGTCGAGCGGGCGTATCGGGGTCTCCCGGGTGGCGCTGGCGAAGGCATCGCGCATCGAGGTGAACGCCTCGGCGGCTACCGCCTGGATCAGTTCGTCTTTGCTGTTGAAGTAGCGGTAGACGGCGCCGGTCGACAGATCCGTCTCCTTGAAGACGTCCTGCATGGACGTGGCATGGAAGCCGTTGCGGGTGAAGCAGCGGCGGGCGCCGGCGATGATCTGCTGCCGTCGGGCGTCAAGGTGCGCTTGGGATACACGTGCCATGTCCGCCACGCTAAAACGAACGTTCCTTCTTGACAAGCAACTCCAGCCCGGCCCAAGGTGAGAATTGTAAAACGAACGATCCTTCTCTGAGTGGGCGAGGCATCCCATGTCGCACGGACGCAGCGTGATCACCGTTGTCCTTCTGGTCCCCACCGTGATCGCACTTGCCCTGTGGGCGTTCCTGTGGCCCAACGCCCGCCTCGAACCACGCGACCTGCCACTCGGCGTCGCCGGGCCCGCCCAGGCCACCGCACCAGTCAAGACGGAGCTGGAGCAGCACGACGGCGCCTTCGAGGTGCACCCCTACGCGGACGAAGCCGCCGCCCGCACCGCCATCGAAAAGCGCGAGATCTACGGCGCCGTCGTGGTCAGCCAGCAGGGTCCGCAGCTGCTGACCGCCTCCGCCGCCAGCCCGGCCGTGGCGCAGTTGCTCACCGATGCCATCGGCGAACAAGGCGGCCGGCCCATGCCGACGAAGGATGTCGTCGCGCTGCCCGAGGAGGACCCACGCGGCACCGCGCTCAACGCCAGCGTGCTGCCCATGACGTTGGCGGGAATCGCCATGGGCGGTGTCGTCACCGTACTCGGCCTGCGCGGCACCCGCGCCGCGACCGCCGTCCTCGGAACCGCCAGCGCGATCGGGCTCGTCGCCGCCGGCATTGCGCACAGCTGGCTCGGCGCGCTGGCCGGGGACTGGTGGACCGAGGCCGGTGCCTTCGCCCTCGTTGCCCTGGCCGGCGGCGCGACGGTCACAGGCCTGGCGGCGCTGCTCGGCACCGGCGGAATCGGCCTGGGCGCGCTGGTGCTGATGCTGCTCGGCAACCCGTTCTCCGGCGTTTCCACCGCCCCAGAGCTCCTGCCCGAACCGGCAGCCACTCTTGGTCAGTGGCTGCCGCCCGGCGCCGGTGGCCAGCTACTCCGCTCGGCCTCCTACTTCGACGGCAACGCAGTCGGCGGACCTCTGGTCACCCTCGGCATCTGGGGCCTGTTGGGGCTGTCCCTGATCTGGCTCGGCGCGCTGATCAAGCGCCGCCACGCCCCCGGCGGGAACGACTCCCTCGAGTTGCGGCCCGCGGCAAGCCCCGTCTGAGGCCGACCAGGCCGTGGGCGCTCGTGGATCACCACGACCAAGGACGCCGACGGTGCCGACGGTCCGCAGAGCATGCACCTGCGCATGCGCGGCGGCCGACGCGAAGCCGTCCACGAACGCCGCGAAGACGAAGAACGCCACACCGCCCCGATGAGCGACGAGCACAAGGCCTACCAGGAACGCATCCTGCGCGCCGCGGAGGAAGGCGGCTTCAGCGGCGACAGCGAGGTCCGCACCCGCGTCGGACGCACCTGGATCCAGACCGACACCCTCGTAGAAGGAGCCGACGGCCGCCGCATCGGCTGGAAGTCCAACTGTCCACCATCGACGAAAGCGGCCTGCGCGGCGTCCGCGCCCGCGCCGCCAAGGCCGCCAAGAACGGCATCACCCCGGCCTGGCACACCGACGGCGCCGCCTACGCCCAGCGCAACGACACCCACTGGACCCGCAGCGACAACCTCCCCGCCCACATCGTCGCCCGCAACGGCGACCTCCGCATCGTCTCCGGCTTCCGCGTCCTCGACTTCTGGCACTGCGACACCCACGCCCTCTACCCCTGCCCCCACGGCATCCGCCGCTGCGGCAAGGCCCACTCCACCCCGAAACCCCGCGACGTCCTCTTCGACGACATGGTCCGCCAGACCGCCGCCGGCACCTTCGTGCCCATCCAGTTCCGCGCCGGGACCAAGGTGCACCGCTACTGGGTGACCAGCGCCGACCGCGACCGCCTGGACGACCTGAACAGCAACGACACACGCCTGCCACCCGAACGGGACACCGCCCCCGCCACCGGAGCCAGCCGCAACCGCCCCGCCTGCCAGCCGGCCACCGATCCACTCACCGTCCAGCGGACGTGAAGGCTACGGACCCCTTCGGGCGGCGCTGGTTTGGGGAAGGCCAGCCACAGCCACACCCCGAACGGCAGCGGCACCAGGTACGGCGCTGGGAGGGACGGGGCCCAGGTCTTCCCCGTCTGAGGATGGGACGGCACGAGGAGGATGGAAACGTCTTCGCTGGGAGCGGGCAGTCGGGGTCCGGCCAGGGCGGCGCGCCGCGCCGGCCCACCTGGGGGCAGCAGGGCGTCGAGCGCGCGTTGGAAGACTCGCCCGGCCAAGCCGTCCGGGACGGTCACCGGTTGGCCCTGCGACGCCGCCAGCAGGTGGGCGAGCGCCTGCCCTGCCGCCGCTTCCCACTGCGGGCTCCACGACCACCAGTAGTTCGACCAGTGGCCGGCCCCCATCCTTGACCCCCATGTGGCGCTCGGCTCGAACGGGGGCGTGGCCTTCCCTGCCTCCATCAGCTCGGACCAGGAAAGCGGCGCGGCGTCGGCGCCGTCGGCAGGGACGCGGCGTACGGCGTTCGGGGCGAGCCACATCGCCTGCCAGAGCGAACAGTCGTCGATCCGGCTCGCCACCGGCAGGGAACACTCCACGCACGCCACGTTGGGGCCGTCGGCGCCGTCGAGGCCGCAGCAGTAGCCGCCTGCGCGTCTGTCCGCAATCAGCACCGTGCCGCTGGCGTCGCCCGGCGCGATGACGACCGCGCCAGGCGCGCCGTCGGAGAGGGCGAACACCGGTGCGTGGACACCGCGGGCGGCCGCTTCCTCGGGATGGATCTTTTCCCACCGCCGCCACGGCGGCCCCCAGGGCTCCGGGTCCACGGCGAACGTGCCCGACTCCATGAGCACCGGTAGCTGGATTCCGTTCCCGTACTTCTGATGAGCGTGGGCCGGCAGTGCGACCTGCGACAGCGGGACGGTCAGCCTGGCCCCGCAGCCAGCACACAGAAAAACGAACAAATACCCTCCGTTGGAGAAACAGGGGCATCGTCGCAGCACACGGCTCACCGGCCAACGCGTTTTTCCTCCGCTGGCGAGACAGCGACGACAGCGGAGCATCACCTGTCACGCCTACGGCTCGGCGTGAGCGCGAGGGAGACGAACACCCCACTGGCCCGGGTTCCTACCAGGGCCCGCCGCGGGAGCCGGGCGGGTTGATCGGTTGGCGTAGGTCGAGGTAGCAGCGCAGACGCACACCCGCCTGGCCCGCGTCCCGCGTCGTGCGCTCCACAGACGTCGTCGCCCACTGTGCGGCCAGCGCCGCATGAAAGGCGAAGGCGGTCTCGTCGTCGGCCGCGGCGACGTCGACGACGACCAGACCGGGCTCAGACACGTGCGCATCGTTGATCGCTTCCATGACCGGCACGACGCACCCCACGGCGACGGCAGTTCGCGCGAGCGTCCGCATTCACCCGAGCGAGCGCCCCGCTCGCTGCCGCCCACCTAGCAGGTCGACGGTCGCGGGGCGAGGCGGCGTTCAGCAGTCCGCAGGCGGCCGACCGGGGGTCGCTTGACCTCCCGAACCCTATGCCTCCTGGGTGGGGCGGCGGTGCCTGCCGGTGCCGGCGACGAAGACCGCCCCCATGGCGAGGGACAGGGCAGCGCCGCCGATGGCCCAGGTGGTGGCGGCGTCGGCGCCGGTCTGGGCGAGCTGGCCTCCGGCGGCGGTCGGGGTGTTGCCACTGCCGGAGGTGCCGTCCCCCGTACCACCTGTGTGGTTGCCACTGCCCGAGGTGTCGTTCCCCGTACCACCTGTGTGGTCGCCAAGACCGGAGGTGTCGTTCCCCGTACCACCTGTGTGGTCGCCACTGCCCGAGGTGTCGTCAGGCTCACTGCCTCCGGGGAGGGACGCCGCGACGATCTTCGTGAGGTAGGTCATCGGCTCGGACGTGGACCACGAGTCCGTGCCCTCGTGGTAGGTGAAGCCGACCGTGTGGAGCTCCAGGGGACCCGGCGCGGCGTCCTCGGTGAAGCGTATCCGCAGCTTGACCTCGGTCTTCTCGTCCGCGTCGAGCGGAAGCCCGCCGACGGTCATGCTGTAGAACTCTTCCGATCCCTCGACCTCGAGCGGGTACCAGCCCTCGACGCCGTTGTCGTCCAGGCCGTAGGCCTCGATCTTGATCTGGGAGGCCTTGAGCCAGGCGCCCTGCCCCAAACCGCGTGTCATGTTCAGACCGACGGCGTACCCGTACTCGTCGACGGCTTGCAGGCCCGTGTTGTCGACGTGCATCGTCAGCTCGGTCCAGTCAGCCCCGGCTATGAAGCCGGAGGCCGGGACGCCGTCCAGTGTCAGTTTCGCGCCTTCGTTGTCGACCTGGCCTTCCCCGTTCTCGCCGTCCGGCGCGGCATCCCCGATCGCGCTGTTGTACCAGTTCGCGGCCGACACGACATTGCCGTCCGCACTGCTGCCCTGGCCCGTGGTGTACAGCTCGATCGGGACCTGCGGTGCGTCGGAGGTGAAACCGATCCGCACGTGCAGATACATTTCGCCGTCGGAGGCGACGTCGAATTTTCCGAACTCGACCTCGAAGACCTTGGGCCCGCGGTCGAGGCGAAGCGCCGCCGGACGCCACCTGCCGTCCGAACCCTGCACCTCGGCCGTGATGTCCGAGGACTTCAGCGCGCCGGTCTCCTCGGAGATGCCGAGGGCCGGGACGTAACCGGATACCGAGGCACGGTCCCCGTTGTTGACCAGCACGGTCAGCTCGTGCAAGCTCCCGCCGGGCTCGAAGCTCGTCGGGACCTGCCAGTCCCGCATCCAGATCTTCGGACCCTCGGTGAAGCCCGCGGAGACGACGTCGCCGCCGGACTCCGCCCCCTCCTTGGGCGCCGAGTCCGGTACCTCGACCGGCGGGTTCTCCTGGGCGAGTGCGGGCGTGGCCGTGAGGACGGTCGGGCCGACCACGGCGGCAGCCGCAAGGACGGCCATGCGTCTCAGCTTCATGTGCTTCCCCTCCAGTGCATCCGAGCGCCAGGCCCGGTCACCTGCATTCATGATCGGCACAGGTTAGCCCCCGGGTCTGACACCCCGGGGAGAAGCGGACGAAGTAACGTCCGCTCCCCGCGGTTTCAGCACGAGCCCGGCCGGGACCGTCGGCGTCGCGCTCTACACCACGGCGTCCGTCGGTCGTTCCTGACCACCCGGAGCTCAACTGGGAGCATCTGCGCGCGGTGGGGACGGTCCCGCCTTTCCGCTCGCCTGCGCTGGGGAAGCAGGCCGCCGCGGTCTGACCCGGGCGGCTGCTCCGGCCCCTCCACAGCGTCTGTGCATTGGATTCCTCCGTCACCGGCGGTGCCGTGGCGATGCAAACCGCACGCGTCAGTACCTCCGGGGCAGGTATTCACCTTCACAGCGAGCCGAAGTACGTGGGCTCTTGGATACAAGGAGGCAGAACGGCGCCGCCCCCCGAGGGGGCCCCCGACGGGCGGGACAGGGCCGGGACAACCAGGGATCGCCCCTGATAGGCGCCAGACAGGTCTCCCGTTGACATCCACCAGCTCGTCTCGCACCACCCACGGGTCCGGAGGCACGCTGGAAGGCGTGACCAGCGCGCCGATTGTTGTGCACCGGCCCTCCCCGACGGGGGCCGGAGGGTCACCGTGCACAGCAGCGGCCGGGACGAGATCCTCGGGACCGCCTACAGCGACCATGTCCTGGTCGTGTTCCTCGAGGGCGCCGGCGTCGCCGACCCGAGGCCATCGTGGACGACCCGCAGTGGGTGGAATGGCGCGGAGGGCCTGCCCACGAGTTCAGCGCCACCTGATGCGTGAGAGGCGGCGGGCCGAGCAGGGAGGCCGGCTAGGCAGTTTCGTTTGGATCAGCCGGTCGTTGGTCCGTGTGTGCCGTTGACTGATGCGCAGTGGGCGCGGATCGAGCCGTTGCTCCCGGACCGG
>NZ_JBIRZD010000025.1:0-83863 GCF_044390505.1 Streptomyces sp. NPDC018947 | reverse complement strand
CGGTCCGGGAGCAACGGCTCGATCCGCGCCCACTGCGCATCAGTCAACGGCACACACGGACCAACGACCGGCTGATCCAAACGAAACTGCCTAGGTGACTGCATCGCGGACCTGCAGCGCCTGAAATCGGAGTACGAGCACTACCGGGAACGGGTGCGTCGCGACCGCCGCGCGGTCGGCGAGATCGCCGTGGCCAATGTGCTCGCCCGTATCCTGCCCGTCCTCGACGCCGTCGATCAGGCCCGCGAGCAAGGGGAGGTCACCGGCGGTTTCCAGCGCGTCACCGAGGTACTGCGGAGGGAACTCGTGGCCCTGGGGCTCGAGTCCGTCGGCGCGGTGGGTGACCTCTTCGACCCCGCCGTGCACGAGGCCGTCTCCTGCACCCGCTCCGACCAGGTGGAACAGCCCACCTGCACCGCGATCCTGCGCCCCGGCTACCGGGTCGGCGAGCAGCTCCTGCGGCCCGCGCAGGCAGAGGTCGCCGAACCACCACCGGCGAGGTAAGCCCCCCCGGCATCGTGACCGCGCGCGGCCACCACAGCGCCGGCTCCGCCTCTGCCAGGCCGACGGGCTGGCGTTCTCCTCGCCCCGGGTCTGCGGCTCAGGGTGGCGGGTGTCGTCCACGACGCGTCTCCGGCCAGCTCCTGGCCCACCGCGTCGTGGACCGGCGTGGCCGTGCGGGCGGCGCCGATCCCGCGTGAGCGGGCCGCCTGCCACAGTGCGGACACCGCCTTCCGCTGCCGTCACCTCGGCAGGCGCGCTGCTCCGCACTCCTGGCCGTGGGCGCACCGCATCACGGGCACCGTGGGAGGCGTCGACCTCCGGGCGGTCGACGGGGGTACCCGGCCGTCTTCGCCGCGGTACTGAGGCGTGTACTGAGATGAATCGTGCGGTACTGAAGTCTGTCGTGCGATCGTGCGATCCGACACGGGTCGCTCGGACCGTCCCAGGGGTACACCCCATGAGGTTCGACCACCTGGGGCAGCGAGGACGACTTCATCAACGGCCGGATGGGCAAGGCTTCCACAAGTGAACTCACCAACGCGTACAGCGTCTGTCTCCCGCGGTAGCAAGGGCGGTGCCGCGATCGCGGCGGCCGTGTTCCTCGCTCTCGCCACGGGCTGCGGCCCGGGCGCCGACGAACCGGCCGGCGACTCCACGAGCACCGCAGGCCGCCCGAGGAGCCACCCGGTGACGGACACCAGCATCACCGCCGAACCGGGTGAGCGCTTCACACTCACCGTCGACCAGAACGCCTCCACCCGCGAGTACTGGTACCTGGTCGACCCCCAGCCCGACAGTTCGGTGCTCGTCAGCCGCGGCCGGGACTACGCGTCGGAATCCGGCGACGACCCGGAGCCCGGTGCCGGCGGCCGACTCACCTTCACCTTCGAGGCCAAGGGCAAGGGGACCACCCGGTTCACGCTGCTGCACTGCACGTTCACCACCTGCCTGGGCGAAACCTCCCAAGAGCCCCCCGAGGTGACCGGCCCCTCCGCCGCCCCGGCCACGAGTGGGGCCCCACACTCCCAGGACCCCGAGCGCATCACCTACACCGTCACCGTCGACTGAAACGCGGCGGACCGGTCACACGGGACGGGGCAGTGGTCGAACGGCTCACCGGCGGGAACGTCCTCGGTGCGGAACACCGTCCCCGTCACTGCTGTAGTCTCCGCTTCCCCCTCGCGGCGCGATCCCAGGGGATGGGCCGGCTCTTCGGCTGAGGGACGGTTGCGGCCCCTCACCTTATCGATGCGGCGAGAACCAGGGATGTCGCGTGCGATCTCCGCAAAAGAGCTCGGGCGTCGGTCTCACGAGGTGATGCCGTGCCTCGTGTTAGTGTCATGCGTTTGCGTGGTCGTCGCGGTGGGCGATTCTGCACGTTCGGTTCCGCTCATGCTTGGGCTGTTCCCTCCCGCCGGGCCTTCCTCGGTACGTTCCCCTGCGGAAGGCTGTTCATGAAGCACCCCGACGACTCCGGCATCGCTCACGGCGGTTTGGCCCGGTCCGGAGCCACGACCCCGGCGCTGCCCCCGGCCGGCTCCTTCTCCGACCTGGAACTGCCGGTGGAGGTACTGCGCACCCTGAGCGGACTCGGGCTGCGCGAACCCTTTCCGATCCAGGCCGCCACGCTGCCCGACGCCCTCCAGGGGCGCGACGTCCTGGGACGCGGGCGCACCGGATCGGGCAAGACGCTCGCCTTCGGCCTGCCGCTGCTGACGCGTACGGCCGGGCGGCGCGCCGAACCGAAACAGCCGCTCGCCCTGATCCTCGTGCCCACCCGGGAGCTGTCCCAACAGGTCACCCAGGCGCTGGCGCCGTACGCCGAGGCACTGCGGCTGCGGATGGCCGCGGTCGTCGGAGGCATGTCGATCGGCAGGCAGATCGCCGCGCTTCGCGAGGGAGCCGAAGTAGTCGTCGCCACCCCCGGACGCCTGAACGACCTGGTCGAGCGCAACGCCTGCCGCCTGGGGCGGGTGAGGATCACCGTGCTGGACGAGGCCGACCAGATGTGCGACCTGGGATTCCTGCCGCAGGTCGTCGACGTCCTCGACCAGGTGCATCCCGACGGTCAGCGGATGCTGTTCTCGGCCACTTTGGACCGTGACGTCGATCAGCTGGTCAGCCGCTACCTCCACGACCCCGTCGTCCACTCGGTCGACCCGTCCGAGGACACGGTCGCGACGATGGAGCATCACGTCCTGGTCGTCCACGGCCCCGACCGCTACGCCGTCACCACGGAGATCGCCGCCCGCGACGGCCGCGTCCTGCTGTTCCTCGACACCAAGCACGCCGTCGACCAGCTCACCCGGCATCTGCGGGCCAGCGGGGTGCACGCCGGGGCGCTGCACAGCGGCAAGTCCCAGCCGCAGCGCACCCGGACCCTGGCAGAGTTCAGGAACGGCCGGATCACCGCTCTGGTGGCGACGAACGTCGCGGCGCGTGGCCTGCACGTCGACGACCTCGATCTCGTGGTCAACGTCGACCCGCCCACCGACCCCAAGGACTATGTGCACCGGGCCGGCCGCACTGCCCGTGCCGGTGAGTCGGGCCGCGTGGTCACGCTCGTGCTGTCGGGCGGGCGCCGCGAGACGAGCCGCATGATGACCGAAGCCGGCATCGAGCCGACGGTCACCAAGGTGCGCTCGGGCGAGGCGGAGCTGAGCCGGATCACCGGCGCCAGGACTCCCTCCGGCACCCCGCTCGACGGGGGGCCCGCCGCCCCCCGGCTCAAGAACACCAACATTCCCTTCCGCGGCCTCGGCACCAGCAAGGACACCTCCCGCGGCGCCGGCGGCAAGACCCGAAAGACCGCCGAGGCCCGCAAGCTCGCCGAGGCCCGCAGGGCCGCCCTCGTGCGTCGCAACGGCTGAGAGGCGTTCCGGCGCGCCCAGGCATGACAAGCGTGCCTGCTGACCCCTGAACCCAGGAGGCCTGGCGCGCAAGCGTGGTGCGCAGGCGGACGCCGCCAACCCCGACGCATCGAGGTGCGCGCGGCGCACGGACCCGCAGCGAGCCGGCGGTAGTTCAGGCGCAAGAGCGGCGGCTGAGCCGGCCCGCCCGTGCGCATCGCGGGCGAGGCGTGCCGGGCCAGGAGAGAACCGGGGCATGGGGCGCCAACTCCTGAGCCACGGCGTGCAGGTGACACACAGCCGTCATACAAGAACCGGAATGCGTGGCCGGCCGCCCCTGGTTCCCCTGGCATGACTACCGGAGTAGCGCTCAACGCGACCGACGCCGACAACCAGATCGACGCCACCGTGCGGCTCGCACACGAGGCCGCGGCCGCCGGGCTGCGGTCGGCCTGGTTCGGCCAGACCTTCGGCGCGGACTCGCCCCAGCTCGCGGCGATCGTCGGGCGGGAAGTGCCCGGGCTGCACGTGGGTACGTCGGCGATCCCCGTCTTCGGCCGCCACCCGCTGCTGGTCTCCAGCCAGGCCCAGACCGCCCAGGCGGCCACGCACGGCCGCTACCATCTCGGCCTGGCGCTCGGTACCAAGCTCCTGACCGAGGCGGGCTTCGGCATCCCCTACGAACGGCCCATCGCACGCCTGCGTGAATTCCTCACCGCGCTGCGGCAGTTGACCGAGACCGGCGCCGCCGACTTCCGCGGCGAACTGCTCACTGCCACGACACCGGTGCCCGCGCGGGTGCCGGGCGCCGAGAGCGGGGTGCCGTTGCTCGTCGCTGCGATGGGGCCCCAGGCGCTGCGTGCCAGCGGTGAACTGGCGGACGGGATCCTGCCCTATCTGGCCGGACCGCGCGCACTGGGCGAGCACATCGTCCCGGCGGTCACCGCGGCGGCGGAGGCTGCCGGCCGGCCGGCGCCCCGGATCGTGGCCCTGGTGCACGGCGTCGTCACCGACGACGTCGATTCCGTACGGGAGAAGGCCGCCGAACAGCTCGCGTTCTACGAGCAGTTCCCATCCTACGCACGGGTCATCGGACTGTCCGGCGGCCGGCGGGCCGTCGATGTGGCGGTGATCGGCGATGAGCGGACGGTCGCCGCCGAGGTGCGGCGTTACCGGGACGCCGGGGCGACGGAGGTGGTGTTCTCGGGAACGGAGATCGCCGGAGAGTCCGACCGGCGCCGTACCTGGGCACTCCTCGGGGAGCTCGCCGGCTGAGTGCCGACGGGCGGTCGCGCATCAGGTCCCCGGTGTCGTCCCAGTTCCTGCCGGACGGTGGCGGCGACACGGGTGAGCGGGCGCCGAGTGGCGGTGCTGGGCGGCGGTTCAGCCCCGCTCCACCCGTCGCCTGTCGCGCGCGGCCATCTGCCGGGCGTCGGCCGCCCTGAAGACGGGGTGCCGCCGCGGTGACCGCGGTTCGGCCCGGTGGCGTGGCCGGCCGGTCGGGGAAGGCTTCCGGCCAGGCTGAACGAGCTGGCCAAGCCAAGGGCATCACCGTCGGCCCAGACGGCCGTCTCCCCGGAGGAAGCGGCCGTCTGGGCACTGAGTCGGACCGGTCCTGGACCGGTCCTAGACCCGGTCCTGGAAGACGGTGTACCAGGGGTACCTACCCACCACGGTGCTGTCGGCCGTCACGGCCTCCAGCGTGTAGAAGTACGTGTTCCCCTTCGTCGCCGTGGCGTCCCCCCACGTTCGGGTGTCCGCCGGGAGCAGTCCGCCGTGCTGGGGCTCGTACGCCTTGGTCACCGGGTTCCACCGGCTCACGCGGTAGCCGGTGACCGTGGCGCAGCGGGCCGTGTCGGTGCACTGCCAGTCGACGGACGGACGGGTGGCCGTCGCGTTGTGGCCCACGCTGCCGAGGTTCCAGTCCCGGGTGACGGTCACGGACGGCCGCACGTCGAGCTCGGTGGCCTCGACCACGGTGACGTTCGCCTCGCTCGGGTGCAGCGTGTTGCCCCAGTGGTCCTTGGCCGTCACCGCGTACACGTGCGTCTCGCCGTCCGGCAGGTCCCCGCAGAGGATCGCGAGCGGGTTGCTCGTGCCCTCCGAGCATCTGGAGGTGCCGAGCCACTTGACCGTGCCGTCGGCCTGCCGGACGCCCGTCCAGACCGCGTACGCGTCGATGTCGTCCTCGGGCGAGGCGGCCCAGCTCACCAGCATGCCGTCGCTGCGCGCAGTGACCTTCACGCCGGTGACCGGGCCGGGCGCCACGCTGTCGCCGGTGCGGACGACGAGCGGGGCGGAGTACGCCGATTCGTTGCCGTCCGGGTCCACCGCCGTGACGGCGTACGTCACGTACGTGTTCACGGGCATGTCCAGGTCGACGCACGCGCCCCCGTTGCTCGCCTCGTTGCTCCCCTCGTCGGCGCAGGTCACCTCGGTGCGGGCGGCCGGGTCGAAGGTCTTGCCGGGCGAGCGGTACACGCGGTAGTGCCCGCCGTTGTCGAAGTCCTCGAACCAGCGGCCGCCGGGCGCCGTCCAGTACACCGCGGTGTAGCCGGGGCGGGCCACGGAGTTGAGGCCGGTCGGGGACCCCGGCGGCGTACGGTCGACGCCGTCGCCGGTGACTGCGGCAAACGCCCCCGGGTTGCCGAGCGCGTCGACGCCGCGGACGCGGTAGTACTGGTTCGCGTTCACGGGGGCGCCGGTCCGGTATGAGCTGCTGGTCGTCGTGCCCAGCAGCTCGAACGGGCCGGTGGCCGCGGAGGCCGCGTACACCTGGTACTTCGCGGCGTCGCCGACGGCCTGCCAGTCCAGGGTGGCCCACCAGGCGTCGCTGACGACCGTGAGGCCGGTCGGGGCGGCCGGGCCGGTGCGGTCGACGGTGGTGGCGGTCACGTCGAGGCTGCCGGTGGACTCGCGGCCGGCCTTGTCGACGGCCCGGACCTCGTAGAGGAAGGTCTGGCCCGTCGCGGGCGGCGCATCGACGAAGGACGGAGAGGTGAGCAGGGAGCTGCCGCTGACCTTCGCCCAGCTCGTGGAGCTCAGTCGGCGGTACACGCGGTACCCGGCGAGGTCCATCTCCTTGTTGGCGGCCCAGCGCAGGGTGGTCCTGGCGGTGGCCTTGTCGTACGCGGCGGTGAGGCCGGTCGGCGCGAGCGGCTTGACGGTGTCGACGGTCGCCTCGGTGCGCGGGGCGTACGTGAAGGCGGCGGAGGCGTAGCCGGTCCAGGCGACGTAGTCCACGCGGATCGTGTGCTTGCCGGACGGGACGGTCAGGTCGACGGTCTTGCGGGCAGTGGCGGAGACGTTCTTCCACAGGTCGATCTTCCGCACGCCGTCGACGTAGACGCGCATGCCGTCCTGGGTGGCCGCAGAGAGCCGGAAGGGGCCGCCGGATCCGAAGTCCCGGGTGAGGGACCAGCGGACGGAGAAGTTGTCGTTGGGCAGCGTGACGCCGGCCGGGTCGCCGTAGCCGTAGTTCTCGGCTATGGCCGCGTCGCAGGCGGTCAGCTTGGGCGTGCCACTGAAGGTGGCGTTGCCGAAGTACTGCGCCGTCCAGACGGGGGAGGCGCAGGCGGCGGAGGCCGGGGTGGCGGTGAGCAGACCGCCGGCCGTGGCGAGAGCGGCCGTCAGGGCCAGCGCTCCCACGCGGGTACGAGTCATCACAGAGAGTGGGGCCCTTTCCGGACCGACATGGAACAGTAAGACGTAGTGATGCTTGTGTGACCCGCGAGGCGGGGGCAGGGTTGCCCCCGCTCCTTCATTTTTTTGCACGGGCGTTCGTCAGCTCTACCGGCGCGGCGTCCAGGTGATCGTGCGGGCCGTCGCCCCGCTCGACCGCCAGAGCCGCGCAGAGGCCGGCTCGCCGTTAACAGGAGGCCGACCCGGCCGCACCCCGCGCCGCGGGTTCGGACGGGGAATCGGGGGTGCCGCCGACGGCGGCTTCGCGCACGGCTCCATGGTCATGAAGTTCCTCGACCAAGCCGTGCGCACCGGGCAGACGGCTCCGGCCCAGAGCCTGCGCCTCCCGACGTCCGGTCGCGCCGGTCCCGCGGCCGTCCCTTCGAACCTGCTCGAATCGTGGCACAAAACGTCGCGGTGGCAAGCCCGATCGGCCCAGGCTGGCGGAGCAGACCGTCCCGCCCGCACCAATCACCGTGGAGAAACCATGAAACGTGTCATCATCGCTGGCGCGCTCGCGTTCGCCTCCGCCGCGCTGACCATGGCTCCGACCGCTTCGGCAACCGCTGCGGCGTACAAGAACTGCGAGTACCCCCGCGTCTGCTTCTACCTCACCGACAGCGACTGGACCAACTCAGCGCCCTCGGCCGGCTACCAGGACGTCACCAGCTCCTACCAGACTCTCGGCACCTATAGCCGGGGCTCCAACTGGGTGCTGAACACGCGCAACGACGATCGGGCCTACCTCCGCTACACCGTCAACAGCACCGGCGCGACCCGGTACGTCTGCCTCCCGCCGGGCAATCAGATCCCCTTCTCGTCCGCGTACACCGTGACCGGCATCCGGATCGACACGGCTTCCACCTGCTAGGAGGCGGCACGGAGCCCTCACACGATCGGGGCAGCACCCTGCGGCCAGGTACAGCCAGCTGAACCGTCAAGGTCCGCAGGGTGCAAGCCGTGTCCGGCAGGAAGCCCGCCAAGGCGTCAGGCCACGGCTCCGACAGCTGTGCCAGCGTGATCGAGGTCCTGAGGAACCCCGTGGGCAGCGACTGAGGAACCCCGGGGGGCAGCGACCAGGCACCCGGCTCGCTCGCATGCCTTGGCCTGGAACGACCGGGAGCCGGCTCTCAACTGGAGTGTCAGTGCGGTGCGGTGTGCCATGCCATGACGCAGTGCCCTTGAGTTCGACGGAGCCTGGTGGTATCTGGGCGGAGACGAGGAATGCGTTCGCGTCGCATGTGGACGAGGGGGCGAATAACCTGGTGCGAGGGGGGCGACGTGGTTCGATCGAAGGAGCCTCCTATGACAAGGAACCGGTCCGTCTGGCGCGCGACGGGAGTTGCCACCGCGCTGGCCACGGCCGCGGCGATCGCTTCGGTCGCTCCGGCTCAGGCTCAGTCCACCGCTCAACTGTCCGCGTATGTCAGCGATGGCTGGGGCGGTGGCACCATCACCAGCCAGCCCGCCGGGATCAACTGCCACCAGTCGGCGTGGGACCCCTACACGTCCAGTCAGCCGCAGCCGCAACCCACGGGCACCTGTACCGCGAGCTTCGAGGTCGGCACGACGGTCACCTTTGCCGCCACACCCGACTCCGGGTCCTACGTCAACTTCGCGCCCTCGCCGAATCCCGTGACTGTTCACACCGGCTACAACTACACGGCGGTGGTGTTCTGTCCCGATGACGGCCTCTGCTCGGCAGGCTGACGCAGCCATGCGTCGACGGCCGCGATGAGGTCGACCGGGCCGTAGCCGGCAGCCCTGGAGAAGAGGCTGGTCCCACCACCTCGGGAGCCGGCGGACCACGCCCCCGTCCACGGTGCCAACCCGTCCCCGCCGCGCGGCCGCTGAACAGCACAGCACGGCCCTATACGGCCGTTGAGCGTCCACGCGGCGTCTCCGAGACCTCACCGTCCCCGCTCACGCCGCGTAACGCATCAAGGGACACGGCCGCCGCACCCACCCGCGGGAACGCTCCGGATCCCCAAGCGAACCTTCCCCGAAGCTTCGAAACGAAGGAGCCCCTGCGCCCTGACGTCTTCGATCCCGAGGCGAGAAAGGGGTATGGCCCTGGGGATGAATCTGCCGGCGCGTGTTGGGCCTGGCCGGCTGCTTCGACGGGTCACCTCAGCCGGCCCGGTGTGGTTCCCGCGCCCGGAGCCTGCGTGTGAGCAGGCCGAGGAGTACGGCGTTGACGAGAGCGGACAGTGCTATCCCGATGGAGAAGATCAACGGGCTCGACCAGGCGATCGAGGTGTGGTAGGCAACGGGCGATGACACCGCCATCGCGAGGATGCTGAACGGAGCTGTGGTCATGAGTGGCCAGATCCCGGCGAACCCGGGGTCGGGCAGCATGAATTCGGCGTACAGGAAGTACCCCAGCGCTACCGCGACCACGGCGAGGTATCCACGTGCGAGCCAGTTGTCGACCGCGGGCGCCAGCAGGGCCCGAACCCGCTGTGAGCGGGTGCCCGCAGGGCCCGTCATGTCTGTCTTCTTCTGCTCGGCCGGGTCCGCGACGTGCGGGAAAGGTGCACGCGGGCTGGTCGATGTGGCAGTTGCGGCCCTGGTGACGAGGGCGCCGAGCGCGGCAGCGTTCACGAGGGCGCACAGGAGGAACCACACGGCCAGGACCGCGACCGCCGTCACATCGGCCGCCCCCTCGATCTCGGCGCCGGGGTCGAGAGGGAGGAACATGCACAGGAAGGACAGGGGCGCCGTCAGCAGCAGAGGGCTCCCGGCGAACGCGCTTCCCGGGGAGAGGAACATGACCGTGAGGGAGACCGCGAACACCGCCAGATAGCCCCGGGCGAGCCAGTTGCCCGAAGCAAGCGCAAGGAGGCGGCGCAGGCGCGGGACGCGGCGGGGGAGGAGCGTAGTCGGCATCGGTTGTTTCCTCGGGTCGGTCCGTTGGTGATCTCCACGGTGGACCACGCGTCGCGCCCGGACATGAGTACGGGTACTCACCGACAGGGCCGCGGAATGCGCACGTGGCCCTTGTCCATACCCCGGGCCGGGCCCTTCAGCGTCCCTGCCTGGGCCGCCGGGGCCGGGAGAAGAGCGGCTCGGCCTGCCCGGGGCACCTTCCCGTTCGCACCCACCCGGATCACCGAGACGGTGCCCGATGGCAGGACGCCTGGAACTTGGTCGCGACAGGGCGTCCCCGGGACCCCGGCGCTTCGATCATGACTGGATCACGCCCATGATCCAGGGGCCGGTGAAGCCGGTTGCCGCACCTGGAGGCCCACAGCCCCTTGAGGGAACCGCACCGCAGAAACGCCTGTCGGGCCTTTTCCCGGGGACATGTCTTTCGGTCAACTTGTCTTTGCACCGATGATGTTCGACTCCTCGCCTGCATATGCTCCCGTCTGGTCCCAACAGGGCCAAAACGTTTCGCCGGTGTCCAGTGGACACCGGCGTATCACTGACGGGAGGAGTCTGATGAGCACCAACCTTCTGCTGGAAGACACCACCGACCTGACCGACCTGGATCTGGAGATCCAGATCTCCGAGACCGAGAGTGAGGGCCCGGCGTTCGCTCGTGGCGGCGCCACCTCGCCGAGCACCTACGGATCGCCCTGCAACCTCTGCTGCTGGTGACCTTTCGGTGACGACCGCGTGGGGCGGAGCGCTCGCCCGCCCCGCGCGGCGTGAGGAAGCCCGGATCGAAGGGGGAGCCGCAAGACGTGCGGGACGATCACTTCACGGCCCAGGACTCTCTGTTCGTACGCGTCACAGCCCTGCCGCGCACCGGTCCGGGCGGCGGTGCAGACGGTAGCCCTCTCGGCGCGTCGGCCGAGCGGGTGCGCGAAGCGGCCGCCGACCCGCTGTTCCGCGAGGCGCTGAACGTCGCCAGTGGCAGTCTCGCCGCATCCCTCGACAAACTCGACGCGGGCGTCGACCTCAGTACGAAACGGCTGCGCCGCACGGCACTCGCCCTCTCCCGGTACGCACTGCGGGCCGGGACCAGGCCGACACCCTTCGGACTCTTCGCCGGCGTCGCACCCGCGCGGGTCGCGGCCGCCACCAAGGTGAACATCACGGGCCCCGGCAGCAAGACGGTGCGCCTCGACGCCGCCTGGCTGACCGACCGTGTCGCCGCCTGGCTCGAACGGCCCGAGGTCCGGCACGGAGTCGACGTCGTGCTCAACGACCTCTGCCGCAAGCGGGGCGACCGGCTCGTCCTCACCGGCAAGGGCAAGGAGACCTCCGTCCGAGCCACGCCCCTGGTCGCCTGGGTGTGCGCCCGCACGGAACACCCCGTCCGCTACGCCGAACTCCTGGAGCAGGCCTGCGCCAGCTTCCCCCGCTTCGCCTCCGCACAGGTCGACACCGTACTGTCCCAACTCGTTCGAGCGGGGCTCCTGGTAACCTCCATCACCCCCCAGGACCTTGACGAAGCGCTGTACGACCGCCTGGCCTCGGCACTCACCCCGGTGCCCGAGGCGCGGACCGAACTCGAACGCATCCGCGCGGCGCTCGACGCCTACGCCACGACGAGGCCCGGACAGGGACACGCGGCGTGGCGCGACCTGATGCGGCTGACCGACCCCCAGGGCACCGCCACCAGGCCGCCGGTCCACGTCGACCTGCGCATGCAGGCCGACGTCCACCTCCCGCGCACGGTGACCGACGAAGCAGCCCGTTACGCCTCCGCCATGTGGGAGATCTCCGGCACCTGGCAGACGCACGCCCATATGCGCAGGTACCAGAACCGGTTCCTGGAGGCGTACGGCACCACCGGCATCGTGCCCATGGGCCGCCTCGTCGACCCGCACCGAGGCATCGGCCTCCCGCCCGGGTACGGCCCGAGCGCCGATTACACCGGCGCCGGGCCCATGCCGGGTCAGGAGGCGGACCCGCTGCCCAAGGAACGCCGCGCCCTCACCCACGACCTGGTGCAGGAGGCCCTGCTGAGCGGCGAGGACGAGGTGCGCCTCAGCCCGCGCGTCATCGACCTGCTGGCCACCGCCGGCCGCACGGACGAGACCCCCGTCCCCCCGCCGAGGTCGCTGGAACTCTGCTTCAGCCTGCTGGCCGAGAGCGAACAGGCCGTCGACCGGGGAGACTTCCGGTTGCTGTCCCCGCCGTACCTCGGCTCCTGGACCGCCGGGGCGACCGCCGGACGCTTCGCCGGACTGCTCGGCATGGAGGGCGAACTGACGTCACTCCTCGCCGGGCTCGGCGACGAGCGGACGGTACCGGCCCAGGTGGTGTACCGGCCGCACACCGTGCGCGGACTCAACATGGCTCAGGTGCCGCGCCTGCTGCCGCACCGGATCCCTGTCGGCGTGTACGCCGACCGGTCGGAGCCGGGAACGCTGGACTGGCGTGAACTCCTCGTCATCCCGGGCCCCTTCGGCCTGCGGTTGGTGCTGCCGGAGGACGGACGTGACGTCCTGCCCGTCGTGCCGCACATGCTGGCCCTGGACCGGGAGGCCCCGCCGGTCGCCAGGCTCCTGGTGGAACTCGCCTACGGCAGGGCCCGGACCTGGACGGGCTGGAACTGGTGCGGGCTGGAGGGACTTCCCTACCTGCCCCGCGTCACATACGGACGGGTCACGCTCTCCCCCCGCCGCTGGATACCCGACCGGCACCTGCGGGAGGCGATGGACGACCCCTCCGCCTGGGACGAGACCGTCAAGGCCTGGCGGGAACGCTACCGCGTGCCCGACGAGGTGAACCTCGCCAGGTGGGACCGTATGTATCGGGTGGACCTCACGGACCCCTGGCACCGGGAGGTGTTCCGGCAGGAGATCCGCGGCGGCGGTTCCCTGGCCATCATGGAGGACCTCACCGACGGCGGACGCCGCCTCGGCTGGTCCGCAGGGCACAGCGCCGAAGTCGTCGTCCCCCTGACCCGGCCCACCCCGGCAGAACGGTACGAGGACGGGAACCGCCCGCGGCCGGGCTCCCGCACGCCCGCCCCGCGGCCCACGGACCACAGCACCCGGCACCTCCCCGGGGAGGACTGGCTCTACGCCAAGTTCTACGCGGACGAGGACACCCAGCACGAACTGCTGCAGGCAGGCATCCCCACCCTCGTCCGCGAGACCGGAACCCACCTGCGCCACTGGCACTACCTCCGCTACCGCGACCCCGAACCCCACGTCCGGCTCCGCCTGCACGGTGACGCCGAGGACCTGCGCGCCCTGGTCCTGCCCCGGCTCGCCGAGCTGAGCCGCGCCTGGGAGGAGGCAGGGCTGATCCGCGGCATGGTGCTCGACACCTACCGTCCGGAGACCGACCGCTACGGCGGACCCGACGCCCTCCCCCACGCGGAGCGGATGTTCTGCCTGGACAGCCAGTCCGCGCTGACCCAGCTGCGGATGCGGACGCGGGGCGCCCTGACCGTGCCCGCTCCCGTCCTCGCGGCCGTCAACCACGCGCTGCTGCTGGAGTCGCTGGGCGACTGGAACTGGACGGCCTGGATCGGCGAGATCCTGCCCAAGGGGCCGGCCCACGCGGCCTTCCGGAAGTTTGAGGACCAGGCCACCGCCCTGATCGTGCCCGGCCGTACGGCCCACAGCGCGGCCCCCGCACTGGGCGAGGCCCTCACCGCCGCGTGGACCACCACGCCGGAGACCCGGGCCTACGGTGCGCTGCTGCTGTCCGACGAGGGCCGGGCACCGGGGAGCGATCAGCACGCCGAAGCCGTGCTGTCGCTGCTGCACATGCAGCACAACCGCCTGCTCGGTATCGACCGGGTCGGCGAGGACGCCGGCTACGCCGTACTGCGCGGTGTGGCCCGCGCCCACCAGGGCCGTCTTGCCCACGCCCAGGCCGATGACCGGGCCGAGGAGGAGTCCCGATGAGCAACGCCGAGCCCATGACCGCCCCGCCCCCGGCAATCCCGCGCCACACGCAACGCGCCCGGGAGGTCGCCGCGCAGGTCTTCGACCGGCTCGCCGACCCGGACGCCGTCCCCGCCGACACCGGCATCCCGGGCGACGCCGGGCACATCATCCTGCGCGAGCCCATCTGGCAGGACCTGGCCCTGGCCAGCGGCTATCCGGGAGTGTCCCTGGCCTTCACCGGCCGGGTCGCCCCCGGCCCCGAGGACCTGGCACGCGGGCACGCGTACCTCCTGCGCGCCATGCGGGCCACGGCCGCCTCGGCCCACCCGCCCCAGGGCATCTACACAGGGCCCGGCGCCGTCGCCTTCGCCGTCCTGCTGGCCCACCGCGCCACCGGCGGCTACCGGTCGGCCCTCGAAAGCCTCGACGACCACCAGCGCCGCCTGGTCCGACACTCCCTGCCCGACGTACGTGACACCCCCACGCCCACCAACGGCGAGTTCGAAGTGGTCCGCGGCATGAGCGGCATCGGCCGTTACCTGCTGGCCCGCCGGGAGCAGTGCGAGCAGGAACTGCGGCTCGTCCTCACCTACCTGTCCCGCATGGCACACGGCGACATCACCCACCGGGGGCATCGCGTGCCCCGCTGGTGGACCTGGGCGGCGCCCAAGCTGGGGCAGGAGGCCGAGATGCCGGACGGACATCTGAACCTCGGCCTGTCGCACGGCGTGGCGGGCCCCCTCGCCCTGCTCTCCCTGGCCTGGCAGCAGGGAGTGACCGTCGACGGCCAGCGGGAGGCCGTCGAGCGCCTGGTCGCCCTCCTGGAGGAGTGGGCCTACGACTCCGGGGACGGCCCGCTCTGGCCCACCCACCTCACCCTCGGCCTCTGGGCAGCAGGACCGTCGAGCAGACCGCCCCTCAGCCGCCCCTCATGGTGCTACGGAGCCCCCGGCATCTCCCGCGCGGTCCAGCTCGCGGGCCTCGCCCTCGACCGGCCCGAGTGGCTGGATTTGGCCCACCGTTCGCTGCTCCCGTTCCTGACCACCGACCCGGACACCTGGCGCGTGGACAACCCGACGGTGTGCCACGGGTGGGCCGGCCTGATGCACCTGTTCGCCGTCCTGAACGAGTCCATCGACGACCCCCGCCTCACCGACCTCGTCGACGACATGGCGGCCCGCACCCTCGGCCACTTCGACCTCGCCCACCGCTTCGGCTTCCGTTCCCCCCTGACAGCCGCCCCCCAGGGCACCGACGTCCCCGCCTTCCTCGAAGGCGCCACCGGCACAGCCCTGGCGCTTGACGCCTACGCCCACCACCACACCACCACCCCCTGGGACATGCCTCTCCTCCTGGCCTGACCCCAAGCCTCCGACCTGGGCCGAGGCAGGCGGAGGCGGCGCCGGGATCGGCCTTCCTCGGATCCTCCGTCGCGGGCCCGGAGCCTGCTGACCGCCGTCTCCCGCATTGGCGGCCACCGCCACGCCCGCGGCCGGCACCCGGCGGAGGGAGGGGCGGGGAGGGACGGTCAGAGCTGAAGAAGCGGGCCCACGGCCAGCACCTGTATGACGTCATCGGCCTGCAGGACACCGCGCGGTAGCCTGCGGCCCGGTCCATCAGCGAACGCGACACCAGCGTCGGCGGTGCCGCTCACGCCGCCGCCGATGTCTTCGACGGTATCGACAGCGGTAGAAGTCGGCGGTGTCAATGAAATTCCCCCCAACTCCCCTTTCCCGCATGGCTTCCGCGTGATCTGGCGCGCCCGCCCGATGCACGGACAGCGGGCGGTTCAGCTGATACGGTCGTACCGGCCGAGGTATCGGAAGGCGTCGTCCTTCGCCTGGTACAGGAAGTACACGGCGTCCGGTCGCAGCGCGAGGGCGTGGGTGTCTTCGAAGCGCAGCGTTTTGGCGAGGCCTCGGTAGGTGAGGCTGAAGAGGCGCTGTGCCACGGCCCCCGGTGCGCTGCCGGCCGAGCCGCCCAGTGACTCCAGGGCCCGCGCGACCAGCCCCACCGCGTCGTACGCCTCCGGGGCCCAGCGGCCGGGTGCGGTGCCGTAGGCCGCGCGGTGGGCGGACACGAACGCCGGGGACACGCTCGCGGGGTCGGTGAAGGGGGTGGCGAACAGCCACCCCTGGGCGGCCGGTCCGGCCTGCTGGAGGAAGGCCGGGCGCATGATGTGCCAGGTGCCCAGCCGTGGCCCGGTGAAGCCCGCGTCCGTAAGGGCGCGGGCGCAGAGTGCGGCGCGCCGAGGTGACGTTCCGCTGAAGACTACCGCCTGTGCCCGGGCGGCGAGGGCGGCGCGAACGGCCGGCCGGAAGTCGTCGCTGCCGGCGGCCACGGAGTGCACGCTGGTTGTGCCGTCGTGGGGCGGGGCCTGTGTGAGAGGGCCGGTGAGGTCGGCGCCCACCCGGCCCGCGGCGAGGTCGTCGATGACGGCGGTGCGGTCGAGTCCCATGGCGGTCAGGTAGGAGATGAGCGGAAGTGCCAGATGCCGCTCCGGACCGCGGGTGATGCAGAGGGTCCGCAGCTCACTGGTGTCGAGTCGTGGATCGTCCGCGGAGATCAGCACCATGGCGGTGTTCGCGGTCTGGTAGCGCGGGCCCGCGGCGAGTGCGGCGGTGGCCGTGCCGGGGGCGAGGACCGCGCTCAGCTTGGCCTCGGTGAAGTGATCGGCCGCCTGCCGGGCCCGTGCGGCGATGCCGCGGTCGTCGTAGGTGTCTAGCGCGAGGCGGAAGGTGATGTCCGCGCGCGTGTTGTGGTGGGCCACGGCGAGGCGTGCCCCGCGCTCCTGAGCCACGCCGTCCGTTTTGCCGGTGCCGGTGAGATCGGCCTGGAAGCCGAGGGTGTGCACGGGCAGGCCGCCTCCGGAACCGCCACCGGCGCCGCGTCCGGCCGCCAGGTACGCGGCGGTCCCGCCACCGACCACGACCACGGAGGCTGCCGTGCTTGCCATGAGCAGGACGCGTCGCCGGGTCGGCGGCCGGGGGCCGGACGGGTCGGTGACGGTGCCTTCGCCTGCCGGCGGTCGGGAGACGGGCTCGTCCAGAGCTAGCCCGGACCGTCGGGGTGTGGGGATGTCCAGTGCGCGCGTGGACCGTTCGGCGACCAGGCGGAGGACGGCGGGCGGCAGCCAGTCCTCGTCCGGCGCTTCGGGAAAGCCCCGCCCCGGCGAGATCCTCGGGTCCCGCAGGGAGGCCCCGACCTGCGGGGCCGTCGGGCGGCGCGCGGGGTCCTTGGCCAGACAGGCCGCGATCGGCGACCGCAGGGCGGCGGGCACGTCCGTCAGATCCGGCTCCTCGTGCACGGTGCGGAACAGGACGCCCGCCGCATGCCCGATGCCGAACGGGCGCCTGGCCGAGGCCGCGTACGCCAGGACGCAGCCCAGGGAGAAGACGTCGCTCGGCGGGCCGACCTCCTCCGCGCGGACCCGCGCCTGTTCCGGAGAGAGGAAGCCGGGGGTGCCCACGACGGCGTCGGGCGCCGTGAGAGCGGTGGCGCCGGTGGTGTGGGCGATGCCGAAGTCGATCAGCCGGGGGCCGTCCAGGCCGAGCAGGACGTTGCCCGGCTTCACGTCCCGGTGCACCAGCCCCGCGGCGTGGACGGCGGTCAGCGCCTCGGCCAGCCGGAGGCCCAGGGTCCGTACCGCCGCGACGGGCAGGGCACCATGGCCGTCGACCACCTCGGCCAGGGCGGGACCGGGGACGAACTCCGTGGCCAGCCAAGGCATGCCGGCCTCCGGGTCGGCGGCCACGACCGGCACCAGCCAGCGGCCGCCGGTCAGGGCGCGCATGGCCGTCACCTCGCGCCGGAAACGGGTGCGGAAGGCCGGATCCGCCGCGTGTTCGGCGCGGATCACCTTGAGCGCGACCAGCGTTCCGCCCGCGCTGCGCGCGAGGTAGACGACGCCCATGCCACCGGCGCCGAGCCGCGCCAGCAGCCGGTGGCCGCCGACGTCCTCGGGCTCGTCCGCCGTCAGCGGGCGCATCAGAGAGCCGCCTCGCCCGCGTAGACGTACCGGCCGCCCTTCACCTCGTAGCGGAAGACGTCGTACCCCTTGAGCATCCGGTTGTCGAACGCGTACGTCCGCACGAGTCCCTTGTAGGTGCCCTTCGCCAGCAGGTCGTACAGCCTGGTCCGGGAGGGCCGGCCGCCCGCCTCGGTGACGCGAGTGATGACCATGCGGGCCACGTCGTAGGCCTCCGCCGCCCAGTACGGGGGCGCGGAGCCGTAGCGCCGGCGGTAGGCGGCGGTGAAGCTCCGCACGCGTACGGCCGCGGGGTCGATGTACGGCGCGAAGATCTGCCAGCCTTCGGCGGCCGGACCCGCGGCGGTCAGGAACTCCTGGTCGGCGGCCGGGTAGCCGAGGACGCGGACGCCGGTGAAGCGCTGTTCGGCGAGGGCACGGGCCACGGCCGCCGCCCGTGCCGGTGTGCCGGTGTAGACGAAGCCGTCCGGTTCACGGAGGAGCATCTCCGCGACCACCGGGCCGAGACGCCCGGCCAGTCGGGGTACGACGCGTGGCTCGGCCGGGATCTCCACGAGGCCGAGGGACTGGAACGTGGTGTGGCCGAGCTGCCAGGCCCCGATGCCGCCGTGGCGGTCGATCAGGACGCCCGCGCGCTCGGCGCCCGCCTTGCCCAGGTGGACGGCGATCAGCGCGGGAGACACACCGTACCCGGGGACGGCCTGGAGGAAGTGGCGGGGCTGCGAGGTGCCGTACGCCTCCTGTGCGGAGGAGGCCGTGAGCTGTGGGACGAGCTGGGCGTCGTACGTGTCGAGGCTCGCTCCGGTGGTCCGGTCGCCGGTGGAGCCGATGACGGCGAGCAGGTCGCGGTCGGCGGCGAGGGTTTCGGCGGCCGGGGTGGCGCGGGTCTCGTCGCCCCGGTCGTCGGCGACCTTCAGGGTGAGCGTGAACGGTTTGTCCTCGCGGGCGTTGAACTGTTCGACCGCCAGGCGTACGCCGCGTTCCTGGGCCTTCCCGACTGCCCTCTGCGGGCCCGTCAGGTCGGCCTGGACGCCGAGCACCCAGCGGCGGGCGGCCGGTGCGGGGTCGTCGTGGCGGCTCGCCCAGAAGGCCGCGCCGCCGAGGAGCAGGAAGCGGCGGCGGCCGGTGCGCAGGGACGCGTCCCCGGGTGACTTCGTGGGCCGTTCCTCCCTGGTGACTTCTCCCGGCCGCTCGTCCGTTGGCGCGTCCTGGGCCGTCGCCTCGATGTCCGGCAGGGCGAGCGTCTCGGCGGAGCGGTCCGCGATGAGTCGTACGACATCGTCGGGCAGCCAGTCCGCGGTGCCGGCGGGAGTGTCCTCGCCGAGCGCCTCGTCCACCTCACGGGCGGCGGGCCGGGCGGCCGGATTCTTGGCGAGACAGCGCTCCAGCAGCTCGCGCAGGTCGTCGGGGAGGTCGTCGAGGTCGGGCTCGTCGTGCACGGTGCGGTAGAGAAGGGCGTCCACGGCTCCGGTGCCGAAGGGCGGGCGGCCGGTGGCGGCGTAGGAGAGGAGGCAGCCGAGGGCGAAGACATCACTGGCCGGGACGGCGGGGTGTGCACGTGCCTGTTCCGGTGCCAGGAAGCCGGGGGTGCCGACGACCATGTCGGCCGAGGTGAGGGCCGTCTCCTCGACGGCGCGCGCGACGCCGAAGTCGATCAGACGGGGGCCGTCGACGGCGAGGAGCACGTTTCCGGGCTTGACGTCGCGGTGCACGAGTCCCGCCTCGTGCACGGCGGTCAGCGCCCGGGCCAGCATCCGGCAGAGCACGCGTATCCCGTGCGGCGGCAGCGGACCACAGGCGGCGACAGCCTCGGCGAGGGAGGGGCCGGGCACGAACGCGGTGGCCAGCCAGGGCGCGGGCGCGTCCGGGTCGGCGCCGGTCACCGGCACGGCCCACCGGCTGTCCACGCGCCGTGCGGCGGCGACCTCACGGCGGAACCGCGCGCGGAACTCGGGCTGGTCGGCGTACTCCGGCAGGATCACCTTGACGGCGGCCAGCTCCCCGGACTTCGCACGGCCGAGGTAGACCACGCCCATGCCGCCCGCGCCGAGCCGGGCGAGCAGACGGTGGCCGCCGATCCGGGCCGGGTCGGAGGGGGTGAGCTTCTCGGTCATCGGCTGCTGCCGTTCGTCACGGTGGACTCGGACACCGAGGGCGAGCCGGTACCGGCACGGGTGTCCCGCTCGATCGCGCGCCGGAGGCCGACCCGCATCCTCGTGTGCGGGTCCCTCAGCCGGTCGAAGAGGTCGGTCATGGACCACCCCTTGGCGCCCTTGGCCGAGACCGCGACGGTGAACGGGCCGATGCGGGTCTGTTCCCAGACGTACGGGTGGGGACCGCCGAGCCGGTCACTGGTGTAGGCGCCGGTCTCGGTCAGGGAGTCGTCGGCGTAGCCGTTCCCCAAGTCGCCGAGGGCGTTCGGGACGTCGGTCAGGTCCGTGAGCACCTCGCCCGAGCGCAGCAGCTGCGAGGGACAGCGCATCATCTCCTCCAGCACCTCCGCGTTCTCCCAGTCGGCCTGCTCGGCGGTCCGGTGCACCGTGACGACGGCGCTCAGCGTGAGCGGCCCCCGGCCGCCGCTCGCCGGGATCTCGAAATGGCGGGTCAGGGAGGCGAGGACATCTTTCGGGAGCGCCCTCTGCTCCCAGACGCAGTCGTCCCCAAGCACTGCCCAGCGCCGCGGGTCGCTTTCGTACGGGCTGCGGCGGACCGTGTCCGGGCCGAAGGCGGAGGGCTGCGCGAGGACGTCGCGGACGAGGGCATCGGCGTGGGCCGCGGTCGTCGGCAGCTTGGCCGGGTCAATGTCGACCACGGCGGTCGGCGATGGACTGGCGCTCACCGTGCCCTGGGCCGTCGTCCCAGCCACCGGTCCGCGGGGCCCCTCCCCACCGGAGGTACAGCCGGCCAGCAGCGCGCCACACGCCACCACAGCACCGCCGAGCCGCGCCGCCACTCCTCCCAGCACCATGCGTTCCCCCAGGCATCGCTGGACCATCCGCCGGCCTCATGCTAGGCGGCAACGGGGGTGCACCGGCGAGCGGTTGACGATCGTGGCCCAGCTGTTCCACAGCCGTCACACAGCCCCGGCCGTTCGGCGAGCCGGCCGCCCGCCCGGTCGCCACCCACGCCACGCGCAGCCCCGTCGCGCGGCTTGGGTCTGTCAAACGAGCGGTGTAGCTCGGCTCGGCGCAGTTGCGATGCCATGCGGGGTTCGGCCACCGACGTGTCGATGCTCTGCATGCGCGGCGGGGCCGGTTCGGCTCCCGTCCGATCTGCACGGAGACCTGCCTGACCTCCGCCCCGTCTGAGCCCGCACCTCGGCAGCGACATGCCAGGATCGACATGGCGTGATCCTCGGAATGCGCACCGAGCCGACTCCGAAGTCCCCAACGTCCAAGTCACCCCGAACTCGCCGGCCACAGACATGACACGGGAATCCGCGAGGCCCGGGGCCGGTCTTCGAGACCGCCCCTTCGGGTCTACCCGACCGGTGAGGGGTTCCGGACCCCCGTGGGTGCTGCCGTACGTACTGGAAGAGGGCGACGGCTTCGGCGTCAGCGACGTCGTGGCCCGCCGCGACCTGGGCGGCGACGTAGTCGGCCGGGTCCTGGTACCGGTGGTGCACCTTCAAGCCTTGCCTGCTCAGCTGACTTGGCATGTTCGCATCGTCAAGTGCGGAACAAGAGTGAGACGGTGACCACTCTGCCGGAAGACTCGCTGTCGCCGATCAATGAGGATGACCGCGACACAGCCGTGCGGCGTCTACAGGGAGCGTACGCGCAGTTGGACGGCACCTCCAGATCGGCTGGCGACACGTACGGGACGTCGAGTCCGGTCGCCCCCAGCCACATCTTCAGTCGTGCGGTGTCGGCCAGCCGCTGCCTTGGCGCGCTGTCGTCGGGACCGCTGATCAGGACGCGGTGGTCGTGCGGCGAGGCGACCGCCGCCCCGAGCCCCCTTCAGCGAGGGCCGCGCGAGGCCGACTGCCTCCCCACGTCCCGCCGCGTACCGCCGGCGTGTGCGCCCGCGGCGGTGCGGCCGTCGGCCTACGCCGTGGCCGCCCGCAGTCCGAGGGCGACAAGCACCACGGCCGTCCCCCTTGCCACGGCGCGCTTGACGCGGGGGCGATGCAACGTGCGTGAGATGCGCTGGACCAGGACGGTCCAGACGAGGAGCCAGAGGCCGATCAGCAGCGCGTGGGCGGTGGCCAGGGTGAGGATCTGGCCGTCGAAGGAGCGATCGGCCTCGATGAACTGGGGCACGAGGGTCAAGTAGATCGAGGCCGCCTTCGGATTGAGGACGTTGGCGAGCAGAGCCTGCACATAGGCGGAGTCCGACCGGACCGGCGGACGGGGTCGGCGGGTGCGGGCACGCGCCGGCGCCGTGGCGGAATGCCACGTCCAGATCCCCAGGCCGATGAGGTAGGCGGCCCCGACGGCCTTGACGACGGTGAAGGCCTGGCTGGAGTGCATGACCAGGGCCGACAGGCCGGCGACGGCGAGTGCGGCGTGGACGTACAGGCCGGTGACCGTCCCGAGGATGACCGGGAGGGCCTGGCCGCGGCCGCCTTCGGTGACGCGCCGGACCAGGAGGGCCAGGCTGGCCCCAGGGGTGGCGACGAGGGGGAGGACCGCAGCCAGGAACCCGAGAACGGCGAGGGGAGGGACCACGATGTGTCTCCCGACGAGCGCGCGGAATCAGAGTACGACGCGGTAGTGGGTGGTCAGACGCCGGTCCTCCCCGAGGACATGGAACGCGATGCCGGGCGGCTGGTCCCGGTCGGCGGGACGGTCCCCCTCCCAGGGCATGCGCAGCGTCCAGGTGACGGCCGGGCCGACGATCAGGGGACGGGCGGCGAAGGTCGACGCGGCTGCCGTGTGGGCGTGACCGGTCAGGACGGCGACGACCTGTGGGTGCGCCTCCAGCAGGGCGGCCAGTCGCCCGGGCTGCTCCAGCATCCCGGAGTCGGGCAGGGGGTGGTGGAGTTCGACCGGCGGCTGGTGGAAGGCGATCAGGGCCGGGGTTTCCCGCGGCAGGCCCGCCAGGGTGGTGTCCATCCACTCCAGCGTCCGGGCGTCCAGGCGTCCCTCGTCACGGCCGGGAATGGTCGAGTCGCACATCAGGACGGCGGTCCCGGAAACGTGGTGGAGCCGGTTGACGGGCCCGTCATCCGGTGCCTCTCCCAGCAGGGCCTTGCGGTACGCCGGACGCGCGTCGTGGTTGCCGGGGCAGGGGAGTACCGGGAAGGGGGCGGTCAGGATGCGGGCCGCCTCCTCGTACTCGGCCTCCTCGCCGTGATCGGCGATGTCCCCGGTGACCAGGACCGCGTCGACCGGACGGGGCAGCGCCCGCAGGTAGTCCATGACGCGCTCCGCGCGCCGGGTGGCCCGCTCACCGCCGTCCAGATGCAGATCGCTGATCTGGGCAAGCAACACCGTCATTCCTCGTCCTCTCACGGCACGGCCCGGGTCGCACCGACACGGGTCTGTCACCACAACTTCGTCTAACGGATAATCAAGCTTTGCCGTTAGAGACTCTAGAGCGGGCCAGGGAATGTGATCAAGTGGTTGGCGACCGTGAAGGAAGGGAGCCGTCGATGGAACGCTGGCTCGCGCTGGAACTGGTGAGCACGATCCGCCACGACGGTGACGGAGGTGTCGCCGACGATCTCGCCACGACGCACGGGACGACCCGCTGGGTGCGGGCCCAGGCCGACCACCTGACCGGCGTCGCGGCCGGGGGGATCACCGTGGACGAGGACCTGCGGACCGAGATCATCGCGCTGCGGCGGGCGGTGAGGGCGCTGTTCGCCCGGGCGGTCAGCCCGGCACCCCCCAGCCCGGCGGACGCCCGCCGCCTGATGCCGGCCGACCAGGCACTGGCCCACCTCAACGCGGTGGCCGCCCGGGAAGAGGTCGTCCCCCAGCTGACCTGGCCGGGGCAAGGAGCACCCGAGGTCCGGCTGGTGTCACCGGAGGGCGACCCGGGGAATCGGCTCATGGCGGCGCTGGCACGCGCCGCGATCGAGTTCCTCAGCGGCCCGCAGCGCGAGCAGTTGCGGGCCTGCACCGCACCCCGCTGCGTGCGCTACTTCGTCAAGAGTCACGGGCGGCAGGAATGGTGCAAGCCGTCCTGCGGGAACCGTGCGCGCGCGGCTCGCCACTACCGGCGCCGTCGCCTGGCGGGCCATGACGACCTCGGCGCGTCCTGACCCCGGACACGGAAGGAGGCGTGGTGGCGCCTCCGTCCGTCTCCGCCCGTGCGTATCAGGTCAGTCCCGGGCGGCTCCCGCCCCCTGCCCCGGCGCCGGTGAGAAGGTCATGCCCAATGCCCGAGTTCGGCGTCGATACGGGGATTCGTGCGGATTCCACACCTCGCCGGTGGCGGCTCCAGTAGTCGCCGTCGTTGGTGACGAGGCGGTACTCGGCGCTGGAGTTCCGCGTCCCCTTGGCCTGGCAGATGACGCCCGCACCGAACAGGAGCAACAGAGCCTCCTCGTTCTCTTCGTCCTCGATGCCGAAGACGCGTTGTCGACGTCGCGGTGTTGCTCGACGAACTCCAGGAACGCTTCGTCGGCGGTTCGAGGGTCACCCCGGAACCTACTCCCGCTCATGGTCCTTGTCGTCTCTGAAGATCAGTGGCCTCATCGTCAGCCTGGGCGGGGCGGGCTGCGGATTCTGTACGGACGAGACCTTGGACACCCGTACCCGTCAGCGCGCACCCTGCCCCGATGATCCCGTCCCGCGCCGAGCCACGATGCCCCTGCCCCACCGGCGCGGGGCCGCGCGAACCGATCACCCGCGCACGCGAGGCGGTCGGCCCGGGGCGGATGCGAGGGACCGGGCACGGGTAGCGTTCCCGCATGACCTCATCGCTGCCCCGGTTCCCGCCGTGTCCGATCCGTGGGGTCCGCGTGCGCCACGAGAGGCAGAACTGCGCGCCGCAATTCGCGGAGATCGAGGTGGACTTCGAGCCCGCTGCCGAGGGGTTCGTCTTCGAGCTGCCCCGGGGGCTGACGGTGGACTACGAACCCGCCGAGGACCTGCCGCGCTTCTTCGCCGCCGCCGCCCTGGGCATCGAGGAGCGACTGGGCTCGCCCGAGCACGGGGTCGTCATCGCCACACGGGCAGTGCTGCGGCGGGCCCGCGCCCAGGCGTTCGGCTCTCACGAACTGGCGTTCAGGATCGCGGGCCATCTGGCGGCCGGCAAGGCCCTGGAGCGTGCGAGGGGCCCGCGACACTGAGCGCGGCCTCGGTGGGAGGCGGGGGACGCCGATGCGGTGACGACCGCCCGCACGCCTCACCCCCGTCGGCCGCGGCGCGTGGGCGGCCCACGGCGTTCACCGCGAGCTGATCCGGTAGGCGGTGCCGTCGGCGACGGCCCGGAGTTTGTCGGGGTTGGCCGTGTTGTGGATGGTGGTGATGCGGCAGTCAGAGGCGAAATCGAAGGTGAGCTGTGCGGAAGCGCGACGTGCCCCGGGGCGGCGCCGACCGCCCCGGGGTGCCGTTCTCCGCCCCTCACACGGCCTGCAGCGCCCGCGTCGGGTGGAGCCGGGAGGCCCGGACCGCCGGGTAGAGACCCGCGAGCACGCCGATGACGACGGTGGCGCCGAGGCCCCCCGCCAGTGACCAGGGCGGGACGACCGCGGTCCACCCCTGGACCCGCGCGAAGCCGTACGTCGCCGCCGCTCCCAGCAGCGCGCCCGCCGCCCCGCCCAACGCCGACAGCAGCAGCGACTCCGTCAGGAACTGGAGCCGGACCGCGCCTCGGGTGGCCCCCAGCGCGCGGCGCAGGCCGATCTCCTGACGGCGTTCCAGCACCGAGACGACCATGGTGTTGGCCACCCCGACACCGCCCACGAGGAGGGCCACCGCGCCCAGGCCGAGCATCAGAGTCGTCAGGCCCTCGTCGGTGGCCGCCTTGGCTGCCAGCGCGTCGGAGGGACGCGACACCTTGACGCCCGCCGGATCACCGGGGCTGATGGTGCGGGCCAGGACCGCCCGCACGTCCTCCACCGACGCGTCCGTGGAGCGTTCGAAGACGGTGGTGGGGTGGCCGTCGAAACCGAAGTAGCGCTCGGCGGCCGGGAACCCGACCATCGCCACCCGGTCCAGGGTGGGCACCAGCTCGATCGGCTTGAGAATCCCGACCACGACCACACGGATGTCGTTCATCATGATCGTCTCGCCGGTGCGGGCGACCCCGAGGCGTTCCGCCGCCACCGCCCCGAGGACCGTGGCCGGGAGCCGCTCCCGGGCCGGGTCCAGCCAGACGCCCTCGGCGACCCTGCCGCCGAGGGCGGTCAGCAGGTCCGGGCGGGCCGCCTGTGTGGTGACGCCGGCGGTGCGTTCGTCGGGGACGACGTCGCTGCGGCGGATCCGGGCGTCGACGTCGGCGGTGGCCGTGGCGTGCAGCACCGGACCGACACGCTCGACCATGGCGACCGCGTTCTCGGGGAGTTGGATCCGCCGGCCCGTCGCGTCCTTGCCGGCCTCGGCGGTCAGGAGGTTGGTGCCGAGGCGGTCCAGCCGGGCCATCAGGTCCGCGCGGCTCGACTCGGACAGACCGACCACCGCGACCATGGTCGCGATGCCGATGGCGATGCCGAGCGCCGAGAGCACCACGCGCGCACGGCGCGCGCGCAGACCGACCGCACCGACGCGCAGGACGTCGGCGGGGGAGAGGCGGGATGGTACGAGGTCGTCGTTCACCGCTCCGCTCCTCGCGTGCGGGGGGCAAACCCGGTGCGGGAGCAGGCCCCGGGGCCCATGACGGAGCCGGAACACGCCTCGGACCCCGCACCGCCCCCCGAAGCGGAACGTGCTTCCGTCACGTCGGACCCCGCACCGGCCCGCGAGCCGGAACGCGCATCCGTCACGTCGGACCCCGCACCGTCCCCCGGACCGGAACGCGCATCCGCCACGATCTCCCCGTCCCTGAACCGGACCCGGCGCGGCAGCGCGTCCGCGATCTCGTTGTCATGGGTGATCACGCAGACGGTGGTGCCGGACGCGTTCAGTTCGCGCAGCAGCTCCATGACGAGCGCACCGGACGCGGTGTCCAGCGCCCCGGTCGGCTCGTCCGCCAGCAGCAGCCGAGGCTCACCCACCAGGGCGCGCGCGATGGCGACGCGCTGCTTCTCGCCGCCCGACAGCTCGTCCGGCGTGTGCCCGTACCGGTGGTCCAGGCCCACCTCGGCCAGCGCGTCCCGGGCACGCGCACGCCGCTGCCGCAGCGGGATGCCCGCGTACAGCAGCCCGTCGGCCACGTTGTCCACCGCGTCGCGCCCCGCCGACAGGTGGAAGTGCTGGAACACGAAACCGATGTGGCGGGCGCGCAGCGCGGAGAGCCGGGAGTCGGACAGCTCGGACACGTCGTACCCGGCGATCCGGACGGTGCCCGAGGTGGGCCTGTCGAGGGTGCCCATGATGTTGAGCATCGTGGACTTGCCGGAGCCGGACGGGCCGACCACCGCAAGCAGTTCGCCCTCCTCGACGGTGAGGTTCACTCCGCGCAGGGCATGGACGCCGCCGGGGTACGCCCTGGCCGCGTCGCGCAGTTCGATCACGGGGGCCGGTGTCATGATCTGGCCACCCCCACCTTCAGGCCCTCGCGCACGTCCGGCCCGCTGACCTCGATCAGTCCGTCGGCGGTCATGCCCGTCTCCACCCGCACCGTCGTCGAGGTGCCGCCCCGGACGATCTGGAGGCCGTAGCCGCCGTTCTCACCCCGCAGGGCGACCACCGCCTCCACGGGGACCGCCAGGACACCCTCGCGCGCCTCGCTGACGAACTTCACGCTCGCCGACATCGTGGGGTCCTCGCCCGACGCGGCCTTCGCCCCGCCGTCCAGGACGACCTCGACGGTGATGCCCTCCTGTGCGACGGCGCCGCCGGCGTCGGCGGAGTCCTCCGGGCGTACCGTTCCGGCGACCTTGCCGGCCACGGTCCTCCCGCTCGGCAGAGTGACCTCGACGCCGGTGTCGCGTGCGGTGAGCGGACCGTCGGTCTGGTCGAGCCGCGCCCGTACGACGGGACGGGTGGAGGCGATCGTCAGCACCGGCGTGTCGGGGCCCACCTGGTCGGCGAGCGCCGCGTCGGCGGAGACCACCTTCACCGGACCAGGCTGGAAGACGACGTCGCCCCGGCCGACCCTCCCGGTGGTCTCTCGGTTCAGGGACTTCTGCCAACGCTTCACAGCGGCCTCGGTGCCCGTGTCGTACCGCGTGTCGACGTACAGGCCCGCCCCGTACCCCAGATCGCGCAGGTTCCGCTCCAGTTGGAGCACGTCGCTGCCCCGGTCGCCGGCCTTCATCTCGCGGAACATCGGGACCGGACCGTAGAGGAGGGTGACGGGCTTGTCGTTCAGTTCGTACAGGGCCTGCCCCAGGGTCAGAGTCCTTCCTTCGGGAGCGGCCACCGTGACCGTGCCCTCGACGGCGGACTTGACCGCCCGGCGCTGGGCGAAGTCGAGTGTGCCGTCGACGGTCTTTGACCGCACGAGGTCGGTGCGTACGACGGTCGCCGTGGCGGGCGGCAGACCGTCGCCCCCGCCGGGGGTGTCCGCGTCGCCGCGGCCCTCGCCGAGGAGCAGGACACCCCCGACGGCGGTCGCGGTGACGGCCGTGGCGCCCAGCACGAGAAGAGCGGTGCGGCGCTTCACTGCATGCCGTCCAGACCGTCGAGCAGCTTGGGAGCGCACGTCTCGCGGGCCTGCTTGTACACCGGCGAGTTCAGGTCGATGGATGGGGACACCGGGTTGGGATCGCCGCCCGGCTGGACGTTGCCGCCGCTCATGGTGGGGTTGGCGAACCTGGAGACGCCGTTGTCCCGCATGCACTTGGCGTGCGCGAGCATCGACTCGTAGTCCTTCTGCTGGTCCCGCTCGGGCTCGGCGGCCATGGCGGCCGTCAACTCCTCGACACAGGCGCCTCCCTTGCCGCCCTTGATGCCCGCGTTGGCGCCGGGCCGGGAACCGATCTCGTTGATCCGGTCCCAGTCGAGGTACCCGCTGAGCCGGGGGTCGGGGAAGTCCTTGTAGCCGCCCTCGGCGCGCATGCACCGGACATATGCCATCTGGGCGTCGTAGAACTCGCTCCCGCCCGCGGGCGGGCCGCCGGCGCTCTCCCCGTCCTTGTCGGCACCCGCGCCGTTCGTGGCCGGTGCCCGCGGCACGTCGGCGATCGCGACGTCCTTCTCCGCTCCGCCGTCGCCGCCGTTCCCGCCACCGCAGGCGGCGGTGAGCAGGAGTACGGGCACGGCCACGAGGGCGGCCGTGCGCGGCCTGACGGAGGCGGCTCGACGGTCCGTTGTGATGGGGAAGTTCATGCGCCCCACGCTCGCCGCCACGGATGATGGTCCGTCCATGGCCACATGATGAGAACGTAACAATGCCCCCGACCTGCGGTTCCGCCCCCGTCCGGGCTAGGCGGGGCGAGCCCGGGTGTGCTCATAATCGGTCCCATGCCGCACGTACTGCTCATCGAGGACGACGTGTCCGTACGGGACGGGATGGAACTCGTGCTGCGTCGGCACGGATACGGGGTGGACACCGCCGCCACCGGTGAACAGGCGCTGGCCCTGCTGGACGGGAAGCAGGGCCGGCGGGTCGAACTGGCCGTACTGGACCTGATGCTGCCCGGCATGGACGGCTTCGAGGTGTGCCGCCGCATCCGCGCCCGCTCGGCGGTCCTGCCGATCATCATGCTGACCGCGCGCGGCGACGACCGCGACATCGTGGCCGGGCTGGAGGCCGGCGCCGACGACTACGTCGTCAAGCCCGTCACCGCGTCCGTGCTGCAGGCCCGCATCCGGGCCGCGCTGCGCCGGGCGGAGCCCTCCGCCCGGCAGGGGCCGGACGCCGATCTAGCCGGCCTGGTGATCGACCGTGCCGGACTGACCGTCACCAGGAACGGCACCCCCGTCCCGCTCCCGCCCACGGAACTGCGGCTCCTGCTGGAACTGTCGGCCTCACCGGGCCGGGTCCTCAGCCGGGAACAGCTGCTCGCGTCCGTCTGGGACCACGACTTCCTGGGCGACTCCCGGTTGGTGGACGCGGCGGTCGGCAGACTGCGGGCCAAGATCGAGGAGGTACCGGCCAGGCCCCGGTACATACAGACCGTGCGCGGGTTCGGCTACCGCTTCGGACCGCTGTGAACCGCGCGGACGAGCCGGACGGGACCGCACGCCGCGCCGCCTCCCCGGCGCGCCCGTGGCGGATCGTCCTCGGACTGCGCACCCGGCTTGTCATCACCTTTGTCCTCGTGGCCCTGGTCAGCGCGCTGACCGCGACCGCCCTCGCCTACCGGGACGCCCGCACCGCCGTGCTCCGGCGTACCCAGGACGCCGCGGTGGCCGACCTCCGCGAGCGGGCCACCACGGTCGCCGCCGACTTCGACCTGCCCCCGGACCACCGGTCGCTGACCCGGTTCGCGGCGAGGGTCTCCGACGGTCTCGGCGCCCGCATCGTGGTCGCCCGCTACCAGGACCTCGCCGCGGTCTCCGACCCGCTCGCCGACACGAAGGGCAGGATCACGGCCGAACTGCGCGCCGCCGTGACGGCCGGGGACGGCGCCCGGTTCCAGCGGGTGCTGTGGCGGGGGGAGCCGTACCTGGTCGTCGGCATGCCCGTCACGTACGCCGACGGCGACCGCCGCGCCTCCGCACTGGAGGTCTACGCCATCACGGACCTGCGCGCCGAGCGCGACGACACCGCCGCCCTCCTGGACTCCGTACGTGCGGGCACCGTACCGGTGGTGCTGCTGGCCGCGGTCCTCGCCCTGCTGGCCGCCGGAACGGTCCTGCGCCCCGTACGGAAACTGGGCCGGGCCACGCGGGAGCTCGCGAGGGGAGATCTCGGCAGCCGGGTGGCCGTCACCGGGCACGACGAACTCGCCGAACTGGCCCGCACGTTCAACGAGACGGCCGAGGCGCTCCAGGCCTCGGACGGGGAACTGCGGGAGCAGGAGGCGAAGGCACGCCGCTTCGTGGCGGACGTGTCGCACGAACTGCGCACCCCTCTGGCGGCGATGACGATGGTGGCGACCGTCCTGGAGGAGGACGCCGACCGACTCCCGCCGGACACCGCGCGGGCGGCCCGCACCGTGGGCGCGGAGACCGCACGGCTGTCCCGGCTGGTCGAGGACCTGATGGAGATCTCCCGCTTCGACGCCGGGGCCGTTCGGCTGAACGCCGCCGAGACGGACCTCGCCGGCACGGTGCGGGCGTCACTCGCCCTGCGCGGCTGGCCCGACCGGGTGGAGACCCGGCTCCAGGAGGGCCTGCGCACGGTGATCGACCGACGCCGGATCGACGTGATCGTCGCGAACCTGGTGGGCAACGCGCTGCGGCACGGCGCCCCGCCGGTGACGGTGACGCTCAGGACGGACCGGGTCGCGGGCGACGACTGGGCGCTGCTGGAGGTGGCCGACGACGGGCCCGGACTGCCGCCCGACGTCCGGGGGCGGGTCTTCGACCGCTTCTACAAGGCGGACGAGGCCCGCACCCGTGGCGCGGCCGACGGCAACGGGCAGGGCAGCGGCCTCGGCATGGCGATCGCGCTGGAGAACGCACGGCTGCACGGCGGCACGATCGACGTGGCCGACGCGCCGGGCGGCGGCGCGCTCTTCACCCTCCGCCTGCCGGTGCGCCGTGCGGGGGAGGACACGTGAGGCGGCGACGGCCGGCCGGCGCCGCAGTGGCGCTGGGCATCCTCCTTGCCGGTTGCGGGGTTCCGCCGACCGGAGTGGTCGAGGCGGGGGAGCCCGCCTCCGGGCTGACGAGAGGCGCGCGCCTGTACTTCGCGTCCGCCGGCGGACTGCGTCCGGTGCCCGTGGACGACACGGAGATCACCAACCTCGACACGGTGCTGAAACTCCTCCTGCTGGGACCCCCGCCCGGCGGGCGGGCCGACGGCCTCACCTCGTACGTCGAACTTCCCGGCTTCTCCGCGACCGGCACGGGCACCCGCGTGACGCTGCACCTGGACGGCCCCTACCCGGGGTCGGGGCGCGACCAGGGCACGGGCCAGTTGGTGTGCACGCTGGCACGCGCCCAGTCCGTGCTCGTCCCCGAGGTCCGGACCGACGACGTGGAGGTCACCGTGCGACCGGCCGGAAGCTCCCCGCTGGGCCCCTACCGGTGCGCGGACTTCCTCGACAGGTGAGGACGCCCGGTCGGCCGCGCGACGCGGGGACGCTCCGGTGATCACTCCCCGCCGGAGCGGGAGTCGCGGTGCCCCAGGTGCGGGAACTGCGCCTTCCAGCGGTCCTCCGGCAGACGGGACGGCCGTGAGCGGCACATGGCCTCGTAGAGGCGGTCGGTGTGGTAGTCGATGACCTACGTGGTCCGCTTGCTGGTCGGGCTCGACGTGTCGCGCTCGGTGGTGACGGCCCGTCAGTCTCTGCCCGAGGGCAGCCGGGCGGACTCCATGCCCTCCAGGGGGCGAACCCCGGCGTCGCCCAGCGGCCGTCGCGGCCCAGGGACCAGATGCGGTAGGGGACTGCCGGTGATGGCGTGACGGCCGTCGGCGGTGACGGCACGGGTCTTCGCGGCCCGGTCGAGGCGAACGGTCTCGCGCTTCTTCGTCGACCTGCGGGGACCAGACACGTCCAGAAGTCGATCGTGCCGTCGGCGACCGAGATGGCGAGTTCATCCGCCAACACCTCCTCGGCGACGGCATCACCGACTACAGCCGAACCCCCGCAGGCTATCTGCTGGCCAGCAGCAACAGCACCACCACCCAGTGGCCCCTCACCGACCAGCACACCGACCTCGTCGCCAGCCTCACCACCGACGGCCTGAAGGTGACCGGCTCCACCGCCTACCACCCCTTCGTCACCGTCACCGCCACCGCAGGCGGCATGCCCGCCTCGGCTACCAGTCCGGCTGGACCGACCCCGCCAAGGGCAACGTCAACATGGCTGCCCGCTGGTACCGGCCCGGCACCGGCCCCTTCGCCTCCCGCGACACCTGGCAACTCGACCCGATGCCCTCAGCACGAGCCAATCGCTACGCTCTGGCGGGTGCCCCAGGCCGGCAGTCGCACTTCGATGACAACTGGTCCAGCTTCACTGTCAGAGGACAGTCGCCCTCGCTTGAGGGTCACGGGACGGTGACGGGGCTCAAGCGAGTGTCACACCCTCGCCGTCCGTCGCACCTGCGGCAAGTGATCGGGGAATTCGCGCCGTGTGCTGGCTCGAGGGCGGCACGGTCTCCGCCAACGGCTGCCCCACTACAAGCAGGTGTACCTCTCGGAGCGCAACTACACCTGTGGCGGCACGCTCACCAGCAGCGTCAGTTCCCGCGGCCGGTGACCCACCGGCCGCTCCCGCGCCCACCAGGGAGCGGCCACCTCCAGGTACCAGGTACACCGGACTGGGACTCCACACTTCCCGCTTGTCGGCAGGGCCACCCACGTGTCGGACATGATTCACGAGCTTGGGGAGACGTCCTCGAGAGGATTGACCCAAAGGGTGGTGTGCTGGTTCTCCAGGCCTTCGACCATCACCAGCGTGCAGGCCGTCACCTTGGCCCGGTAGACGCGGCTGACCACGAGGTCGGATCGCAGCTGGGACGAGTAGTTGTTCGGTACGAAGTCGTTGCCGCCGTTGTCCCCGCGGCTCACGTGACGGTGGTTCATGTAGCGGACCCCAGTGTCCAGGTCGAGGATGACAGGGATCTGGAACGGCTCACCGCGAGCGACGTTCCAGCGCTTCTTCTCGGGCCGGGTGTCGAGGAACTCGGTCACCTCGATCACGTGGTCGACGGGTATCGCGGCCGGGTAGTTGAGGCGGATCGGCACAGACATGAGCTGAGCGTATCCACCCCGCTGTTGTTCAGCCCGTCTCATGCACAAACTCCAGAACGCACCAGTCCGTTCGCTCTCAAGTGGCTGGCTCCCGTACGAGTTGGCCTGGCCCGCGATACGCGCTGTTTACCCCGGTCAGTCCTGCCAGAGCGCCTGACAGGCCACGTTCCCGTCGCGTAGTCATCATCGGTCTGCCCGGCGAACGTGTTCACGCTTCCGGGCTCCTCCTCGAGCTCATCGAGGTTCGCGGTGGTCGGGCAGTTTTGGCGGCCAACTGGTCCGGGCGGTGACGGCACGGTACGGGGAGCAGGTGCTCGGTTCGGCGCTGCTGGTGCCGGTGGTCCGCTGGGGCAACGACCGGACTTTGCCCGGCGAAACCGTGCTGGAACGCGACGAGGAACCGCTCCACCGCCTCCCGGCCGCCGACCGCGAGCTCTTCGGCTACGTCATGGCCCGCCCGGACAAGCCCGGGTGGGAGCTCTTCGAGCGATACGTGCTGCCCGGCTGGCGGGCCCACGATGAGGCCGTCGCCGCCGAACTGGAGACCGACTTCCTACTGCCACCCTGGCCGGAGCACCGGGCCCCCGCGTACCTCGGGCACCATCTGCTGGTCACCACCCGGCAGGACGCCCTGGTGGGCTGGTGCGACCAGCTGGCCCTCGAGTACAAGGTCCGTGCCACCGCCGACGCCATCACCGGACCCGCCGCCGCGCCCCGCACACCGCTGCTCGTCGGTACGACGGCAGCGGAGCGCTGCGGTACATCGGCCGGACCGTCCCGCTCCCGCACCGCGACCGCCGCGCTCGCGGACGTGCTGACCCTGGCCGCAGGCGAGCATCCGTGGGCGGGCCGTACGTTCACGGCCGGCTGGGGGAGCCGCGACGTCCTGGACGTCACGCTCGGACAGCCTGACGTCGTGGTGGAGGTATCCGTGCCGCGAAAACGGTAATGGGGGAGCGTAGGGCGCGGAGCGTCGGACTGGCTGACCTACCGCGCTGCCGCCGCGCTGCGTGGGCCTGGTCCTACTTGAGCATGTGGGCTGCCTCCACCCTCTGGAGGTGGATGATGACGTCGTGCGTCTCCGCGAGGCGGATCTGCGGGTTGTCTCCGCTCCAGGGGTAGGTGGCGCCGATGTTCTTGACGGTGTGCGGCGCGGTGAGCCAGGCGCGGGCCGGGGCGGGGGCGTTGCGCAGGTCCACGACGAAGTCGCGGTACCGTACCCGGTCGAGGGTGTGCTCGACGGTGCCGGGCGCGGCCGCACCGACGGTGAAGCGGTGGACGCCGCCGTCCTGCCCCAAGGCGTTGAACGAGCCCCGGTCGAAGGTGAGGCCGACACTCAGGTAGTCGCGGCCCAACTGCTCGCGAAGGAAGTCGCCCTGGGCCTTCGGGTGGGTCTTGGGGACATAGGTCTTGAGGGCGATGTGGCCGTTGTGGGCGGCGAGCACGACCTTGTCGCCGGTCTGCCGCTGCCACCAGGCGACGTTCTCCGCCATGACTTGGTCGCGGTAGCGCATGGCATCGGGGATGTCCTCGGGGTTGTCCAGGTCGAAGGCGTACAGCGTGGTCATCTGGTGGATCGCGGTGGCGTGCTGGACGGCCCAGGCGTACGCGTCGGCGTCGGCGCCCGTGCCGGGCCGCTGCTTGAGCAGGTCCACCGCCCGGCCGGTCCGCTCGGCGAGCTCCTTGCGTTCGGCCAGTGGCTTGGCCAGGTAGTCGTTGACGTACGTCTCCGCGTCGGTGGCGGGCCGCAGGCCCCGGTACAGCTCGGTGAGCCGCGGGGTGAGTTCGGGGCGGGCCGTGGCCGCGTAGGCGTTCACCTTGTCGTACAGCCCGGCACCGGCGAACCCGTTGTCGTCGCCGACGAAGCGGACCGGGTCCGTGGGGTGCTTGACGTTGTAGTCGCGCATCCACTGGAGCAGATCGCGGTACTCGGCGTTGTTCCAGAACTGGTAGGTGCCCTGGAACTCCTCGTCCATGATCTGCTTCAAGTCGCCCTCGCCGCGCAGGAGGTAGGCGTCGAGCCGCAGACCGGTGCTCCAGGGGGCTTCGAGGGCGAAGGCCCTGAAGCCCTTCTCCTCGACCAGGTACCGGAAGATCCGGTGCTTGACGGTGAAGAACTCGTGCGAGCTGTGGGTGGCCTCGCCCAGGCCCACGACCCGGGCGTCGCCGACCATCCGGCCGAACGGGCGGAGGTCGGCCAGGCCGCCATGGGGCTCGGTGGTGCGCAGCGGATGGGCCACCCGGCCGAGGGCCGCCTCAGGGGAGCGGAACGCGGCGTCCGCGGCCCCCTCCGGGCCGGCGGGCGCGGCGGCATCGACGGAGGCCGATGCGGCGGTCGGAGCAGTCGGGGTGGCGGCGGAGGCGGCCGGTGCGACGGCCAGGGTGGCTCCCAGCGGGACGAGCAGGGCGGCGAGCAGGGCCTTGTGCGTGTTCATGGGCCTTACTCTCACCGCACGGGGACGCACCGGACCATCCGCTGCGCCCCCCGATCGACCCGGGGGTTGGCTACACCCGTCGATGGGGCCCTGAGGCCCTGGACCCGGGTCGAACTTCGCGGCCTGTTCATCCGCCACCAGACCGCCCGCGTCCTGAGCCCAGGAGCCGACCGACTCCCGTGCCCGTCGCCGGACTTCGGGGACCGCTTTTCCACGACCAGCGTGAGCACCCACAAGCACTAGCCGGACCTGCCTGGTGAAGCCGCACCGAGGTCGGCGTCGTGGGCCGTTGGCGCATGGAGGAGCTGACGGACTCGGTGGAGCTGCTGATCAGCGAGGTCGTTGCGAATGCGGTGCGGTACGCGTCCCGGCCGGGGCCGGCGAGGGCATGACCGGCCTGGGGCAGCTGAAGGACGGTTCCGGGTCACCGGATGTCCTCGCGGTGGGCGGGGCGGCTGTGCGGCGGCGAGGTGCAGCAGGTCCTTGACGCCGGGGGTGTGCTGGTAGGGCTGGAAGCGGGGGAGGAGGTCTTTGACCAGGCGGAGGCAGCGGGGTGCGTGGATGCGGCGGGCCGGCTGGAGGGACTGGGTCGCGGCGGTTGCGGCGGCTTCGGGTTCTTTGAGGTCGAGGTGGCTGGCTGCTCGGTAGGCGAGGAGGATGCTGCGGGTCTTGCCCCGGGACGTGGGAGCAGGCGTTCGCCGGTGGTGATGAGCTGGTGGGCGCGGGCGGTGTCGCCGAGGTCGAGGAGGGTCTGGCCGGAGTCGACGGCAAGGTCGGCGTCGGAGAGCCATGGGCACCAGGCCGGGCGGTCGACGGCGGCTTGGCCAGGGTGTTTTTCGGCTGCGGCCAGGGCGCGCAGGGCGGGGCGGCTCTCGTGGCGTGCGGCGTGGGTGCGGGCCAGGCAGAGCTGGAGGAGGCTGCGGGCGGCGGGGTGGGTGGCGCGGGTGAGCGCGTGGTTCAGCAGCTGCCCGGCGAGGGCGTGGTCTTCTTGCCAGGCGGCTTGGTAGGCGAGGTCGCTGATGAGGCCGGCGCCGCGGTCGGTGTCGCCGGTGGCGTGGCTGTTGTCGGTGCCAGGCCCTGCGGCGTCGATGCCAGCTCGGCGGATGAGGCTGGCAGGGTCACGGGGCTTCTCCCTTTGCGTGGGGGCCGCCGCTGACGAGAGTGCGTGGCAGCGCTGGCCATTGGGGTCACCGAGAGCAGCGGACGACGGCATCCGCGACCGGAGCCCCCGGCCCGTTTGCGGCCAGTTGGTGGGTGCCGTGTTCGTTCCGAGTCTCCTGTAGGGCAGATTGTGGGCGACGACGCCGCCGCCAGGGTGCAGCGACCCGGTGGCAGTGCGGGCTGCGGGGGTGTCCGCCCCCGAAGTCGCCAGATGAAGGGCGCCGTATCGGGAAGCCCCCTGCGCGCACCTGGCTAGCTCTGGATCGGCTTTGCGGCGCGGCAACCGACGGCACGGCCGCGCCCCTCGTAAGCCGGCGTGCAGAGCCCGCCACCCTCGCGCACGGGGTAGATCGAGGGGCGGGTGCCGCGAGGCACTCTCGCCCACGGCTTCGGCTCGCACCACCCCATTCGCCGCACTGCCGTCACCAATCCAGACTGCTCCTGGGAAGAAGTGCTCCGACTGCAACTACAGCGGCGCCCCTGCAAGCATCGCCAACCACCGCAAGAAGGATCAAGGCTCTGGGCGTCCACGGTCACGCGTGGGAAGACCAACAGGCAGCGGAGAAACGGGTCCGGCAAATCCTGCGCGACCTGTGCGCGGACGGACTCATCGTCCAAGTCGAACCTCAGCGGACTGTCTACGACCTCGTTCAGGAGTAGAGCAGCCGGGGACTTCGCGACCAACAGCCTGACTGTCCCAGGTTCGACGGTTCTCGGGGGTCGCTGCGCCAGCCTCCTACTGACCGTCTGTCAACCGGGGCGTCGAGCTGACCTCCTCCCCTGGAACCGACGCACCCCGCTGGGCAAAGACCTGAACGAGCTACCCGTGGCGCGCCTGGCCCCTCCTGGGAGCCCTTGACGGCATAGCCGGCAACCAGAGCGCGCGCTGCCCGTGTAGGTGTGCGTCTTTTCCTCATCGTCGGTGGGCGAAAGGAAGGTGACCAAGTGGTCTCCGGAAGCACGTGATCTGTGGCAGGCTCATCTGCCTGGGGGGAGGAACGAGTGATGACTCATTACCAGTGCGGATCGTGCTCGTATCAGGGCGACCATCTCGGCGAGGCTCAAGAGCACTCGCACCAGACGGGCCACGTTTGCATCGGCAAGGACGGTGCCGGACCAGACGGGGGTAAGTTCGGCAAAGCCGGGGGCGTGATCAAGAAGGCCGGCGCCGGCGTTCTGGTCGCCACCACCATCGGGGTCCTCGCCTGGAAGCACAAAAGGCTTCAGACGGAGCACGAGGAGCTTCAGGCGGAGCACGAAGGGCTCCTGTCCATGGCTGCTGGACTGGTCGTGCAGTTGGCGGAGTCGACGGCGGAGAAGGACAGACTGAAGTCGGAGAACGACTACCTGAAGTCGGCCACCGGTGCCTCGAAGACGCTCAAGAGCTACGACGTCTGAGTGAGGGCGTACTGCGGGTAGTGCCGCTGGTGGACGGTTGCCCCAGCGCTCGATGCCGTTGGAAGGCCGAGTGGCTGCCGACCCAGCCCGGATCTAGGGTCCGTCTTCAAACGGATCTTGCCCAGAGCAGGAACGAGGCAAGATTGACCGCTGCTTCGTAGGAAGTGGCGGTCTTCTCGTATCGAGTGGCGATGCCGCGGAAACCCTTGAGGCGGTTGAAGCAGCGCTCAACGACGTTGCGGCGACGGTAGAGATGCCGGTCGAATGCCGGTGGTCGGCCGCCCTGGCGTCCGCGGTTGTGACGGGGCCGTTGCTGGTCGGTCTTCTCCGGGATGGTGTGTACAATGCCGCGTTTGCGCAGGTAGGCGCGGAAGCCGCAGGAACTGTAGGCCTTGTCCGCGATGACCTGGTCGGGCCTGCAGCGTGGTCGTCCAACGCCGGTTCGCGGGACGTGGATGCGTTCGAGGAGCGGGCGTGCGCAGATGCTGTCATGCCGTTGGCCGGGTGTCAGCAAGATGGCGAGGGGCCGGCCGCGGCCGTCGCAGGCGAGGTGAATCTTGGTGGTCAGTCCGCCCTCGGGATCGGCCGAGGGCGTGATCGTCCGGTTCGTCCGGCCGGTGGTTCCCCCTTTTCGGCCGGTGGCGGCAGCGTGCTGGTGGGCACGGACGATGGTGGAGTCGATCTGCACCAGCCAGTCGATGTCGCCGGCCGCGTCCGCTTCGGCTTGGACCTGCTGTAGCGCTCGGGTGAACACGCCGTCCAGGGCGTAGCGGCGGAAGCGGGTGTAGACCGTCTTCCACGGCCCGTAGCGTTCCGGCAGGTCCCGCCAGGAGATACCGGTGCGGATCTTGTAGACCATCCCGTTGATGACCTGCCGGTCCGACACACGCGGACGTCCCGTGGCGGCCCGCGGTATCAGTGGTGCGAGTAACTCCCATTCCGCATCTGTGAGTTCATGGCGGCGTATCACCCCACCATGATCCACCACCCTAGTGATCTTTGAAGACGGACTCTAGTCGAACAAGCCATCGCCACCCTCAAGTCCTGGCGGCTCCTTCGCAAGCTTCGCTGCTCGACGACCCGGGTCACGCGCCTCGTCCGAGCTGTCCTCACCCTCCAACTGGCCAGCTCAGAATGAGGTTGGAAAAAGCTCACTGTCGCACAGCTCCTGCCGGGCGTACGCCGCCGCAGCATACGCACCGGCAGCCGCCCCGGGGCGCGGAATGTCTCGAGGGCTACGATGCCGCGGGTTTTGCGCGCTGGTGCTGGTGCGAGCGTAGTCGCGCTTCGCATGTCCCCTTACAGGCGGTTTGACTCCGGGAGCCGGTCAGGGCGCGCCGCTTGCCGTGACACTCAGATGGAAGCGGACGAGGGCGCTCCCAGCGGCGCCGAACGCGGAAACCGCCACGGCAAAAAGGAGAGATTCCATGACCGAAGTCGACGCCACCGACGAAGAGCCGACCACGACCGCCAGCGAGAACCCGGCACCACCCGCCCTCCAGGCGCCGCAGGCATCGTCCGTCAACGTCCCCACGGATCGCGACGTGTGGATCGACCACATGGTCACCTCACTGCACCTCAACAGCGCGGGCTTCCACGGTGCGCCGGACGGCCACACGCTCCTGTTCCACGACCGCAACAACATCGACACCCTCGGCGAGAAGTGGCGGTTCACACAGCACTGGGACGACGGCACCTACACCATCGCCAACGCCGAGTCCGGCCACGAGTTGACCGTCGCCTCCTCCGGCCTGCACTACAAGAAGGTCGTCCTCTCCGGGCGGCGCACTTCCAAGGGCCAGAGGTGGCGCCTGAGGCCGTCGGGGCTGTTCGGCAGCTTCAGCATGCACCCGGTCGACGACCCCACCCTGGCCATCGCGCCCCTCACCGACTCCAACCGGTACCTGTACCTGCTTCCGTACCAGCCCTACCTGACGCACTTCTTCAGGGTGGCGGAGCGGGACTTCTGACCCGGGCGGGCAATCAGCTGAGCTGAGAGACACCGCCCATGCCTGAGGCGCCGTTGGTCCGACGTGGCCAGCGGCGCCTTCGCGTTGTGACGCATTCTGACCACAGCCGTCCCGCAGAACAGCGCAACAGCGTTGAGCAGGTGATCAACAGCGTGAAGCAGTCGTACAGTGTGCCATGTCAAGCAGTTTTTAGGTCATCGCGGACAAGGCCTACAGTTCCTGCGGCTTCCGCGCCTACCTGCGCAAACGCGGCATTGTACACACCATCCCGGAGAAGACCGACCAGCAACGGCACCGTTACAACCGCGGACGCCAGGGCGGCCGACCACCGGCATTCGACCGGCATCTCTACCGTTGCCGCAACGTCGTTGAGCGCTGCTTCAACCGCCTCAAGGGTTTCCGCGGCATCGCCACTCGATACGAGAAGACCGCCACTTCCTACGAAGCAGCGGTCAATCTTGCCTCGTTCCTGCTCTGGGCAAGATCCGTTTGAAGACGGACCCTAGTAAGGGTTCGAGGATCTCGTCCGCGGTCTTGGTCCAGACGTAGGGCTTGGGGTCGGTGTTCCACGCGGTGATCCACCCCTGCGCTCCTGCTCCGTCGAGCACGGCGGCCGAGTGCACCGGCTGCCGACGGGAGTCCCCGGCGAACCACTGCCCGTCGTCGACCTGCGCGGCACCGACACCCCCCGCACGGCCGCGGACGCGTGGATCGAGTCCGGGCCGGGGAGAGGCTCGAAGCCACCGTGCTCGCGGACGGCTCCATTCGGCTACGCGTCGCGCCTGTGCAGCAGCAGGCTGCCGACCAGCAGCGCGGCGGTGGCCCACGTGGTGAGCACGCCCAGGCCGGCCCATGGGCCGATGGGCAGCTCGTGCAGATGGACGGTGGCTTGGACCGCGAGTCCGGCGGTCATGGGCGAGATCTGCTGGAGGTGGTGCTGCCACTCCGGGGCGTTGACCACCCGGGTGACGACTGGGAAGAGGTAGAGCAGCCCGAGCACGATCCCGATGGCGCTCGCCGCCTCCCGTACCGCCGTCGCCACGCCGAGGCCGAGCAGGGCGATCAGGACGAGGTAGAGGACCGAACCCACGGCCGCGCGCAGGGTCGGGCCGTCTGCCAGGGACACCGGGGCATAGCCGTGCGCCTCGGTGAATCCGTTGCCGGGCAGGATGTAGCGGCCGGCAAGGAGCGAGGCCAGGACAGCGGCCGTCCCGGAGGCCAGGACGACCGTGGTGAGGACCGTCGCCTTGGCGGTGAGGACGGTGATCCGGTTCGGCACTGCCATGAGCGTGGTGCGGATCATCCCGGTGCCGTACTCGCCGCTGACGGCCAGCACCGCGAGGACGGCGATGGCCGCCTGCCCGACGGTGACGCCGGTCAGGGCGAGCTTGACGGCGTCCTGGCCGCACCCGGCGTCCGGGCACTTCACGGCCTTGGCGGTGCCGCAGCCGACGGCCACCGTCAGTGCGACGGCGAGTAGGAGCAACCTGCCCAATTCCCCTGCGGTGCGCAGTTTCGTCCACTCCGCGCGCAGGGCGCGGCCGAAGTCCCCGCGCCACGCGCCGTCAGCCGTGCTCGAAAGTTGTGCACCGCTCAGGAGACTCATACGTCCCTCCCGCGCAGCCGCATCACGGCGAGACCGGAGGCGAGCGCGGCGTATCCGCACAGCACGGCGAGGCCGGCCCAGGGTGCCAGCGGGTAGTAGCCGGTCGACGGCTCGTACACGCTGAGCACCTGCGCGTACTGCGGCAGGGTCTGCTGGATGGCGAAGCCCGCAGCCGGGGTCACCCGCAGCAGCCACTCCGAGATACCCGGGGGTAGTACGCCGGAGGTGGCGAGCAGGAAGGGCGGCACGATCGACGCTATGACCAGGGCGACGGCCGTGCCGCTGCGCCGCAGTAGGGCACCGACGCCGAGAGCGAGCACGGCGGCGGCTGCGCAGAGCAGGCCGGTTCCGACCATGACGCGCACTTCGGTCGCCGACGCGACGGGGAAGACACGGAAGCCCCTGCCGTGCGCGCTGCGTTCCCCGATGGGAATGGTGATCGCCGCGGCGACCAGGCCGATGGCGAACGCGACGCCCCCGGCCACCAGCGCCTTGGCACCAAGCACCCGGCCCCGCAGGGGGGTTGCCGCCATGGTCGTACGCAGCAGACCACGCCGGTACTCGCCGGTGATGAACACCGTGCCCACGGCGATCACCACGATCAGCCCGGCGAATGTGCCGACGAGGAAGTTCTCGACGGAGAAGCCGACGCCCATGGCGGGCCCGCCGACGACCGGTGCGATGTCACCGGCCCCGGTCACGGTGAACCCGCCGCCGTCGGTCCGGGTGAAGCCGCCCTCGGTGGTGTTCGTGTAGCTGCCGGAGGTGCCCGCGTCGCCGCCCACCTGTGTGCCGCTCCACGCGCTCTGGGACCAGCCGCCGGTGAGGCCGGGACGGCCGAAGGTGCCGGTGGCCACGGCGGGGCTGAAGCCCGTGCCCGCCGCGGTGTCCTGCTTCGCCTCCGGTGACGTGGCGAAGAGCCCGGCCTGCACGGCGCGCGCAAGCCCAGGCAGCTTCGCATGGCCGACCTTGGTCCAGTGGGAGCCGTCGGTGGAGGCGTAACCGGTGAGGCTGTCGCCGGAGCGGACCAGGCGAAGCCAGCGCGGGGACTCCTGGGTGACCCTGCCGGAAGGGCCCGCCGCGTCGTGCGTGTAGTCGTACTGCATGCGCACGCCGTGACCGCCGGTGGCCATGACCGCCGCGTACGGGGATCCCTGGGTGAGGCTTTCCTTCACGATGATCCCGGCCTTCGCCCAGGGCTGGGCGCCCCGGGCCGTCTCGCCGGTCCCGGCGTCGGCCACACCGGTCAGGGACTGCAGGGGAACGGTGAGGGCGCCGTCGCCGGTGAGCGTTCTGTGGACGAAGTAGAAGCTGTCATTGACGGCCTCGCCGCCGGGGCCCTTTGGATACGAGGAGGAGTCGGCGCCACGACCGCCGGGAGCGGGGGCGGCCGTGCCGAGCAGGCCGACCCCGATCGTCACCAGGAGCGCCCCCGCCATGGCGAGGACCCAGCCGCGTACCGTACGGAACTTCGTCCACTCGGCGTGCAGCACCCTGAGGAAGCCGCTCCGCTCAGCGCGTCTCGTGGCCGGGGGGCGAGGGGTGAGGGTGGCGGTCATCGCGTGGCCTCCCCCGCCGGGATGCCCCGGTACTCCACCGCGTCCCGGGTGAGCTCCATGTATGCCTCTTCGAGCGTCGCCCGGTGCGCGGACACCTGGGAGAACGGCACCCCGTTCCGCGCAAGCAGGGCCACGATCTCCTCGTCAGGCAGGCCCGTGACGCCGAGGGTGTCGGGGCCGGTGACGAGAGCGGTGGCGCCCGCGCCGTGCAGGACCTGGGCGGCGAGCGGAGGCGCGGAGGTACGCAGGGTGACCCGGCCGCCGGCTGACTTGGCGAGCAGTTCGGACACACTGGTGTCCGCGACGACCCGGCCGCGGCCGATCACCACGAGATGGTCCGCGGTGTCTTCCAGTTCGCTCATCAGGTGACTGGAGACCAGGACGGCACGGCCCTGCCGGGCCAGCTCCGCCAGGAAGCCGCGCATCCAGACGATGCCGTCGGGGTCGAGGCCGTTGAAAGGCTCGTCCAGCATGACCACCGGCGGGTCACCGAGCAGCGCCGCCGCGATCCCCAGGCGCTGACGCATGCCCAGCGAGAACCCGCCGGCCTTGCGCCGGGCCGCCGTGCCCAGGCCGGCCTGCTCGATGACCTCGTCCACGCGCCGTGGCGGCACGCCCTGCGAGTGAGCCAGCCACAGCAGGTGGTTACGGGCGGTGCGACTCGGCTGCAGCGCGGAAGCGTCTAGCAACGCCCCCAGATGCCGAAGCGGGCGACGCAGGGTGCGGTACGGCACCCCGCCGACCAGGGCCTTTCCCTCCTCAGCTGCGTCAAGGCCCAGGATCACACGCATGGTGGTGGACTTCCCCGCGCCGTTCGGGCCGACGAAGCCGGTCACCCGCCCGGGCCGCACGGTGAACGTCATCCCGTTCAGAGCCAGCTGTGGCCCGAAGCGTTTACGCAAACCGATGACCTCGATCGTCGCCTTTGTACTCTCATCGCTCATGGGCCCCACCCTGTGACGGAGCGAGTTACAGCGGCCGAACGGCCACTGTCATCTCGCTGTTAGGCGCCTCGGCTTAGCCTGTCCTGGTACGTGTCCTGGTGCGGTGGCGAGAGGGGAGCATGGGGATGAAATGGAGTCCGCCCCGACGGCCCGGGGGCCTGACTGCCCGGCTGGGCCTGCACCGTGGCACTGCCCGCACCCGCTTCACCGCCTTGTACGTCACTCTGTTCCTGCTGTCGGGAACGGCAATGCTCGCCATCGCAGCCGTGGTGGCGTCCGGCGGATCGCGCTCCAGCCAGACCGCCCCCGATGGCCGCACCGATCAGCCCACCCCGGCGGCCCAGGCCCAGGGCCGCATCGACGAGCTGGAGCAGCAGCTGGCCCAGGCGCACGACACCCAGTCCCGGCAGATCCTGCTCGGATCCGCCATCGCCCTCGGCGTCATGGCGGTGATCTCGGTCGGACTCGGCTGGTTCGTCGCCGGCCGAGTGCTGCGCCCGCTGCGCCTGATGACAGCGGCAACCCGCCGGATCACCGCCGACAGCCTGCACGAACGACTGGCCCTCGGCGGCCCCGGCGACGAGGTGAAGGACCTCGCCGACACCATCGACGACCTCCTCGGCCGTCTGGAGGGCTCCTTCGACGCCCAGCGCCTCTTCGTCGCCAACGCCTCCCACGAACTGCGCACCCCGCTCACCACGATGCGGGCTTCCCTGGACGTGGCCCTCGCCAAGCCGGGCCCGATACCCGAGACCACGGCCACGCTGGCCGCCCGGATGCGCGCCGAACTCGACCAGGTGGACCGGCTGCTGGAGAGTTTCCTCGTCCTGGCTCGTACCCAGCACGGCGAGTTCACCGACTCGGCGCGCCTGCCCCTCGGTCAACTCGCGCTGACCGCCCTCACCGGACGGGCAAAGGACATTGCGGCCAAGGGCCTGATCGTGCGTGAAAACCGGATCGACGACTCCGCGTGGGTATGGGGCAGCCAGACGCTGCTGCGCCGCGCGGTCGACAACGTGGTCGACAACGCGATCGCACACAACGACCCCGGGGGCTGGATCAGTGTCGCGGTACGGGGCGAAGGAGACGAAGCGGGCGCAGTGTCCCTCGTTGTCGACTCCAGCGGACCGGTCCTCGACCAGCGGCGGGTGACGGACCTCTCGAAGCCCTTCCGCCGCCTTGGCGCCGACCGGACCGGCACCGGCCGGGGCAGCGGGCTCGGCCTCTCCATCGTCGCGGCCATCACTCAGGCCCACCACGGCACCCTTGACCTGCGGGCCCGCCCCGACGGCGGCCTGCGCGTCACCATCTCCCTCCCCCGTAGAGACGGTGGGGCAACGACGGAAGCCCCCGACACAGAGACGGGTGTGGCGCGTTGAGAGTCCTGGTGGTCGAGGACGCCCGCCCTCTCGCCGAAGTCATCGCCGAGGGACTGCGCGACCAGGGCATGGCCGTGGACGTGGCCCACGACGGGCTCGACGCCGCGGCCAAGCTGGACGTCAACGCGTACGACGTCGTCGTGCTCGACCGCGACCTGCCAGGCATCCACGGCGACACCCTCTGTCAGATGATCACCGAGCGGGACGGCCGCGTGATGGTCCTGATGCTGACCGCTGCCGACTCACCCGGCGACCGCGTCAGTGGCCTGACCCTGGGTGCCGACGACTACCTCGCCAAGCCTTTCCACTTTCCCGAACTCGTCCTGCGCATCCGCGCCCTGGCCCGCCGTCGCCCCGCCGCCCGGGCCCGGACCCTGAGCACGGCGGGCATCGAACTCGACCCGATGCGCCGCACCGCCAGCCGCGACGGCCACCAACTCCACCTATCGGTCAAGGAATTTGCGGTACTCGAAGCCCTCCTGAACGCGAGCCCCGCCTTCCTCAGCACGGAGAACCTCCTCGAACAGGTCTGGGACGAACACGCCGACCCGTTCACCAACACCGTCACGGTGACCATCAGCCGCCTGCGCCGCAAACTCGGCGACCCCCCGGTCATCGCCACCACGCCCGGCGTTGGGTATCGGATCATCGACCCAGCCGTCCCAGCCGACTGAGCAGCCGCCAGTGGCTGACGGCCCGCGAGCCCAGGCGGTGCTCAGTGCACCCGACTCCAGTTATCTGCGCAGCCGACTTCGGAGACTGACACACGCGGTTACTTTTACAGACGGGAGAACACGGCCACGTCGTAGCTTCGAGGACTGGCCGCGTCTCGCCCAATGACTCGCTCCGAGCCGAGCCCTTCAAGCGGACGAGGCCCCGGTCGAACTCCTCATCGGTCTGTACGGGCGCGAGGTCCCCACCTACACGACGCTCGTGGACGTCTCCCGAGAGGTCAACGAGGACGTCCTGCGTGCGCAGGGCTCCGACGCCGAACGCCTGGGCTCCATCAACCGTGTGACCGCGGAGCGCACCGCAGATCCGAGCTAGGAGCCCGGCAGAAGGCGGCGACCACCGGCGGCATCATCATCGACATCCGTGCCCGCATGGGATGGCCTTTCCAGTGCTGGGTATCAGCTGCTGAGGTCGAACACGCCCCACGCGGTGAATGGCTCGGCCTGGACGTAGATCCTGCTTCCTCGGCTGACGACCCGCCGGCGGCCGGGAGCAGGGCCATTGGGCAGGGTGAGCAGGCCTACGTCCCTTGGCTCGACAGATGTTTCGGTGAGCTCTCCGTGGGCGAGTCGGTCCCGCTCCTCGCCGTAGCCGCCGTAGAAGGTGACTCGCTCGCCGTGAATGGCCACCGCTTTGGCGCCCCGTACGCGGTTCGACCACACCCTCACGGGCCTGTCGGTGCGGTCGGGGCGTATCTCGACGAGCGGGAAGTCCGTGTAGGGGCACGCCCAGGCGGCGGTGCTCGACACGTTCAGGGCGTAGCAGTCGAAGAGACCGGGGATGCGGGCGCCGTCCGACGTCCAGGCGAGCCGGCCCGTGGCGCCCCAGCGGCGGATTCCGGCCGGGTTCTCGTCGAAGTGACCGACCCAGACATGGCCGGCCTCGTCAACGAGCAGGTGCTCGATGGCGTCCCCGACGGAGAAGGACGAGGTCTCGCGCCCGAGCGCGTCGAAGACCTGGACCTGGTTCGCGTCCTCGTACCGGCGGGCGCGCGACGCGGCGACGACGAACCCACCGTTCGGCAGGCGGTCCAGGTGCGGCCAGCGGGCTCGCACGGCGCTCAGCTCGGTGAGTTCGACGTTGCCGCCCGGATGGACGGAGACGACCAGCGCGCGGAAGGGCCGGACATCGCCGCCGGGCTGCGGAGCGCGTTTGGCAAGCAGCCAGTGGGCGGCGCCGAAGACGTCAACGGTACTGGTCAGGACGTGGCGGTTGTGGTGCGCTCGGGGGAGGTGGGCGTAGGGAATGAGGGCAGTCTTCTGCACGGGCGGGCTCTCCTTGGTGGGTGGTCACGGCGATCGGTCGCTGCGGTGAGCGGCGGTCGGCGGCGCGCGAGCGGTGGAGAGCGGAGCGGGGCGCCTAGACGGCATGGCCCTTTCTGGTCGTCATGAGGTGATCATCGTCGACACCCGACCTCATGACAAACCCTTTCGGCGCACCGCCCTCATTGATCGACGAAACCGTCCAGGTCGGCCTCAACGAGGGCTACCCAAGCCCGCCAACTCGAATGCGCAGCACGACAAGTCCAGTGCTCATTGAACAGATCTAGGGTCCGTCTTCAAACGGATCTTGCCCAGAGCAGGGGCGATGCGAGGGTGACCGCTGCTTCGTAAGAGGTGGCGGTCTTCTCGTATCGGGTGGCGATGCCACGGAAACCCTTGAGCCGGTTGAAGCAGCGTTCGACGAGGTTGCGTCGGCGGTAGGTCTCCCGGTCGAATCCTGGCGGTCGGCCGCCGCGGCTCCCGCGCTGCAGCCGGTGCCGCCGCTGGTCGGCCTTCTCGGGAATGGTGTGCGCGATGCGGCGTCGCCGCAGGTAGGCGCGGAAACCGCGGGAGCTGTAAGCCTTGTCCGCGATGACCTGGTCGGGTCGGCAGCGTGGCCGGCCGAGGCTGCTGCGGGGAACACGGATACGTTCGAGCAGGATGCGTGCACAGACACTGTCATGGCGCTGGCCCGGCGTGACGAGGAGCGCCAGAGGACGGCCTTTGCCGTCGCAGGCGAGGTGGACCTTGGTGGTCAGTCCGCCTCGGGATCGGCCGAGGGCGTGATCGTCCGGTTCGTCCTGCCGGTGTCTCCCCCTTTTCGGCCGGTGGCGGCGGCGTGCTGGTGGGCGCGGACGATGGTGGAGTCGATCTGGACCAGCCAGTCGATGTCCCCGGCGGCGTCCGCCCGGGCCTGGATCTGCTGCAGGGCCCGGGTGAACACGCCGTCGATCGCGTAGCGGCGGAAGCGGGTGTAGACCGTCTGCCAGGGCCCGTAGCGTTCGGGCAGGTCACGCCACGAGATGCCGGTGCGGATCTTGTAGACCATCCCGTTGACGACCTGGCGGTATGACACCCGGGGCCGTCCGGTGGCGGCCCGCGGTATCAGCGGAGCGAGTAACTCCCACTCCTGATCAGTGAGTTCATGACGACGTACCACGACATCATGATCCACCACCCAGATGATCTTTGAAGACGGACCCTAGTAGTGCTTCGTTACGTCGGGTGATCTCGCCTGGTGGTGGGCATCTTCTCCGATATGAGGCTGGGGGAGGTGGAACGGCTCCGGGGTGAGTTATCGGAGTTCGTTGCCGATGTGTTCGTCTCGGTGCCGCGGCGGGATCAGCGGCGGTGGGGTGAGTGTTATCTGCGGGGTCTGATGCTGGACGGCCGGCGCAAGTCGGTCCAGCCGATGGCCGCCCGTCTGCCGGACGGGAACATGCAGGCGCTGCAGCAGTTCGTGAACCAGTCGCCGTGGGATCCGTTGCCGGTGCGGCGGCGGATCGCCGAGCGGCTGTCCGAGGCGATCACGCCTGAGGTGTGGGTGGTCGATGATGTGTCGTTTCCCAAGTGCGGCACCGCGTCGGTGGGGGTGGCCCGGCAGTACTGCGGGGCGGTCGGCAAGCGGGCGAACTGCCAGGTCGCGGTCAGCATCCATGCCGCCACCGACACCGCGTCCTGCCCGCTGAACTGGCAGTTGTATCTGCCGCGTGAGTGGACGGATGAGCCGGAGCGCTGCCGCAGAGCGGGAGTCCCCGACGAGGTGGTGCACCAGGAGAAGTGGCGTCTGGCGCTGGGCCTGCTCGACACGCTCGACGAGTGGCGGTTGAAGGCGCCGGTGGTGGTCGCCGATGCCGGCTACGGCGTCAGCACCCCCTTCCGGCTCGGTCTCGAACAGCGCGGGCTGGTCTATGTCCTGGCGCTGACCGGGAAGGAAGTCGCCCACCCGGAGAATGCCCGGCCGCACCAGCCCGTTTACGGCGGGCTCGGTCCGCCGACGCTGCCCCGCTACCGCACCCCACCGCGAGCCGTTTCCGTCCTCGCGGCCGAGGCCGGTGTCGGCCGGTTCACCGAGGTGACCTGGCGCCAGGGCAGCAAAGGCGCGATGACCTCACGGTTCGCGGTCCTGACCGTGCGGCCCGCGGGCAAGCAGTCCCTGGCCGCAGCCCAGGAGACGGGCGGCGGCCGTAACTGGTGGGACGGTGTCCTGCCCGCCCGGACGCTCCTGGTGGAATGGCCGGACGGCCAGGACGCTCCGACGGGCTACTGGATCTCGAACCTGCCCGCCACCACCCCGGTCGCCGACCTGGTGCGGTGGGCGAAGATGCGCTGGCGGATCGAGCACGACTACCGCGAGCTCAAGCACGGTCTGGGACTGGACCACTTCGAGGGCCGCACCTGGCGCGGCTGGCATCACCACGTCACCCTCGTCACCGCCGCCCAGGCTTTCCTCACCCTGCGGCGGCTCGACCCAATAGCACGCACGCCGGCCTGACCCTCTACCAGGTCCTCGATCTCCTCCAGGACCTGCTGAGGTGCTGGACCGGCGTCTGCACCACCTGCGGACAACCGCTGCCCATCCCGCAAGGCCGCCACAGACAAGCCAGAACCTAACGAAGCACTACTAGTGACCTGAGTCGGAGATTCGTCGTTGGTTGGGTATGAGTCGTCCGGGTCCGAAGATTCCGCCGTTGTCGGTCACTGATGCCCAACGCGATGTGCTGGAGGGCTGGGTGCGTCGTCGCTCGACAGCCCAGTCCCTGGCTCAGCGCTCAAGGATCATTCTGGCGTGCGCCGAGGGGCATTCCATCATGGAGGTGTCACGCCGGCTCGGTGTCACCGCGGACATGGTTCGCACCTGGCGGCGGCGCTTTCTGGAACGTGGTCTGGACGGCTTGTCCGACGAGCCGCGGCCCGGTGTCCCGCGGAAGATCACCGACGCGGACGTCGAGCGGGTCATCGTCAAAACACTCGAGGAGAAGCCGAAGAACGCCACCCACTGGTCGACCCGGTCGATGGCCGCGGCCACGGGCATGTCGCAGTCGATGGTCTCGCGGATCTGGCGGGCGTTCGCGCTCGCCCCGCACCGGTCGCAGACGTTCAAGCTTTCCACCGACCCTTTGTTCATCGACAAGGTCCGTGACGTGGTGGGTCTGTATCTGGACCCGCCGGAGAAGGCCCTGGTCCTGTGCGTGGACGAGAAGTCGCAGATCCAGGCCCTGGACCGGTCCCAGCCCGTGCTGCCCATGGTGCCCGGGGTCCCCGAACGCCGCAGCCACGACTACGTCCGTGCCGGCACCACCACCCTTTTCGCTGCCCTGGAGGTCGCCACGGGGAAGGTCATCGGCTCACTGCACCGGCGGCGCCGGGCCGTCGAGTTCAAGAAGTTCCTCACCAAGCTGGACAAGGAAGTGCCTGGCGAACTCGACGTGCACCTGATCCTGGACAACTACGTCACGCACAAGACGCCCGCCGTCAAGAAGTGGCTGCTGGCACACCCCCGCTTCCATCTGCACTTCACCCCGACGAGCTCGTCCTGGCTGAACCTGGTGGAACGGTGGTTCGCCGAGCTCACCCAGAAGAAGCTCAAGCGCGGCGTCCACCGCTCCGTCCAAGCCCTCGAACGTGACATCCGAGCCTGGCTCGCAGACTGGAACGACCACCCCAGGCCGTTCGTCTGGACGAAGACCGCCGACGAGATCCTCGACAAGGTCGCCGCCTACTGCCGACGAATCTCTGACTCAGGTCACTAGTCAGTAGCAAGGCAACTCCCTTTTATTTTTGGGTATGTGAGGGTCGCTTTTCCGTGCGGAGCGTAAGTCTGTGCTGTCATGCACATCTTCATCCCTGAAGGATGAGGGGGCGGCCACGGCCCGTGGTGCCCGATGCGGCAGTACACTGCCGTCACTTTTTGGGGGCTGAGATGCGCATCCTGCTGGTGGAGGACCACCCGATCGTTCGGCTCGGACTGCGGGCAGCCGTCGAGATGGAGCCGGATATGACCATCGTCGGCGAGGCGGGCACCGTCGCTGACGCAATTGCGGCCGCGCACGCGCTGACGCCAAATGTGCTCATCCTGGCGCTCCGGCTCGAAGGCGAGCTGCGCGGCCCGGAGGTGTGCCGGGTCGTCAAGCGGTTGCCGCAGCCGCCGGCCGTGCTGGTCTACACCGCCTTCGATTCGGCGGCGGACGCCTCCACCTGCTTCCTCGCGGGCGCCGACGCTTTCGTGCACCGGCGCACCGACCGGCGCCAGCTGATCACCAGCATCCGGGACACCTACCGCGGCCGACGGGTGTGGATGCCGTCGGCCGCCCCCGCGGAAGGCGCCGCGCGCGCCCGGCCGCGCGGGGCACCAGGGCTGACGCCGCGGGAGGAGGAGGTGCTCGGCCTGATGCTGCTGCGCTACAGCAACGCGCAGATAGGCGAGACCCTTCAGCTCCAGCTGCCCACGGTCAAGACGCATGTACGCGGGCTGCTGCGCAAGCTCGGCCTCGCCAGCCGGCGCGATCTCTTCTGATCCGTGGCCGGGGCCGGCGGACGGCGGGAATGCCCGCCGGTCGCCGGCCCCGGCCACGGTTCTCAGTCGTTCGCTCTGCGCAGGGCCAGCTTGTTGACGCCCCACAGAGCGATGCCGATGGCGAGCAGTACGCCGGCGCGGATGTAGACCTCCGCGGCACGGTCGGCCAGTGGGCTGGCGAGGATGGCCGCCGTGATCGCGCCCACCACGGGGACCCAGGTTGGCGCGTGGTAGTGGCGGTGGCCGACCTCGTCCTTGCGGAGCACGAGCACGGCGACGTTGACCACGGCGAAGACACAGAGCAGCAGGAAGGCCGTCGTATCGCCGAGGCCTTCGATCTCGCCGGTGGAGACAAGGCCGATGGCCAGCGCGGTGACGAAGAGGATGCCGGCGATCGGCGTGCGGCGGCCGGGCAGGACCCTGCCCATGGCGCGTGGCAGCACGCGCTCGTTGGCGAGGCCGTAGCACAGCCGGGAGGCCATCATGATGTTGATGAGGGCCGAGTTGGAGACGGCGAAGAGCGCGATGAGGGCGAAGAGTTTCGGCGGGAACTCGACACCGCTCTCCTTGACGACGAGGAGCAGCGGACCCGAGGACTCGGCCAGGTCGGTGTGGCTGACCATGAGGGAGGAGACGACGGCGACCAGCAGGTAGATCGTGCCGGTGACCGCCACGCCGAGGAAGATCGCACGGGGGAAGCTGCGGGTCGGATCCTTCGTCTCCTCGGCCATGTTGACCGAGTCCTCGAATCCCACGAAGGCGAAGAAGCCGAGCGCCGTGGCGCCGAGGACACCGGTGATCAGAGCCGTTCCGGTGCCGCTCGCCTCGAAGTCGGTCAGCCGGGAGGCGTCGCCCTCGCCGGTGACGACAGCCGCCACGCCGATTCCGATGATGACGAGCAGGCCGGTCACCTCGACGATGGTCAGCACCACGTTGGTCTTGACCGACTCCGCCACGCCGCGGAGGTTGAGCGCCGCAAGCGCGACGATGAAGAGGATCGCGACGAGCGTCGGCGAGATGTCGACGAATTCCTGGAGGTAGGCGCCGCTGAAGGCGCGGGCCGCGGCGCTGGCCGAGGCCAGGCCCGAACACATCACCATGAAGGCGATGATGAAGGTCAGGAACGGGGTCTTGAAGGCCTTCTGGGTGTAGAGCGCGGCACCCGCGGCCTTCGGGTACTTGCCGACGAGCTCCACATAGGAGGCGGCGGTCAGTGCGGCGACGACGAAGCCGATCGCGTACGGCAGCCAGATCGCGCCGCCTATCTTTCCGGCGACCTTGCCCGTGGTGGCGTAGATGCCGGTGCCGAGGATGTCTCCGATGACGAAGAGGATCAGGAGCTTGGGGCCGATGGCTCTCTTGAGCGGCGTGCTGTCATCGGGTCTTTCCGTAGCGGCAGTTGGGCCGGAGGGGGAAGTTGGCGGTGTAGTCATGGGAAGGCGTCGCCCCGTTCGGGATCTCGAAGGAGGTGTGAAGTACCCGTTGTCACGCCGCGCCTCGGGTCCGCGCGGTGGGGCCGGAGAAGGGGGTCTCCGACTGCCGGGGAACCATATGACGGGCCTCGGTGCGGCCGGATCATCCCTGCGGGATGACCGCCTCCCCAGCCGCCAAGGGATCTGCCGTAACCACGTTTTGGGCTGTCGGCGCGCTGTGCTTGGCTCGCCGCCATGGACTACGTCACTGGCACGAAACAAGCCCCCGCTCCCACCCGGTACGACCTGATGGTCGGCTCCGCCGTGGGGCACGGGCTGCTCGACGAGGACCGACCACTCGTCTCCCTGCTGGACCTTTCGGCCGTCCGGGCTTCGGCCCGCGCCCTGCACGAGGCTTTCGCGGAGGTGGCCGCTCAGCCACAGCGCATTCAGCACACGTTCGCCGTCAAGGCGGCATCGCTGGTGCCCGTACTGCGGCAGCTCAATGGTCTCGGCATCGGCTGCGAGGTGGCCAGCCCGGGTGAACTGGCGCTGGCCCGGGCGGCGGGCGTACCCGCAGAGCGGATCGTCCTCGACTCCCCGGCCAAGACCGTCGCCGAGCTGGAGGCCGCCCTCACCCAGGGCATCGCGGTGAACGTCGACAACCCGCAGGAGCTCGCCCGGATCGACTCCCAGCGCACCGCCAGCGCGCCCACCGCGCCGATCGGCATACGCATCAACCCACAGCTCGGCGCGGGCAGTATAGACGCGATGAGCACCGCCACCGCCACCTCGAAGTTTGGCGTGGCGCTGCGGGACGAGGGCGCGCGGGCTTGGCTTCTGGAGGCCTTTGCGGCCCGCCCCTGGCTGAACCGACTGCACTGTCACACCGGTTCGCAGGGCATCTCCCTCGCCCGGTTGGTGGACGGCGTCCGGGTCACGTACGAACTGGCCGAGGAGATTAACGCGGCCGCGGGCCGGCAGCAGATCAGCACGCTGGACATCGGCGGTGGGCTGCCCGTCAACTTCGATTCCGACGCCGTCACGCCCTCCCACCGCGACTACGCGCAGCTGCTTGCCGCGGAGGTGCCCGGGCTCTTCGACGGCCGCTACGGCATCGTCACCGAGTTCGGCCGTTCACTGCTGGCCAAGGCGGGGCTGCTGCTTGCCCGGGTCGAGTACACCAAGTACGCGGGCGGCCGCCGGATCGCGGTCACCCACGCCGGTGTGCAGGTCGCCACCCGGACGGTGTTCGCCCCCGAGTCCTGGCCGCTGCGCGTCGCGGCGTACGGGTCCGACGGCCGGCGCAAGACCGGACCGGTGATCCACCAGGACGTGGCCGGGCCCGCTTGCTTCGCGGGCGATTTGATCGCCCGGGACCGTGCCTTGCCGGCGCTGGAGCCAGGCGATCTGGCGGCGCTCCTGGACACAGGCGCGTACTACGCCTCCACGCCCTTCGGCTACAACAGCCTGCTCCGGCCCGCCATTTACGGTTTCGACCTCGACGCCGCCGGTGCACCGCACTTCACGGTCATCCGCCGGGCGCAGACCATCGAGGAGCTGATCGCCGAGTCGGGCGGCAACTGAGCACCCGTCACCTGATGGAGCGGCTCCGCGTTGCGGCCGCGTGCAAGGACCGCAGCGCGAGCAGCAGGATGCGGATGTCGTCCAGATAGACGGGATCGGGCAGCAGGTCCAGCGTTAGTGCCAGATATTGATCAGAAACTCAAGGGGTTCGCGTTGAGGGTGCAGCGGACGTGGGGGCCGTGGAAGTAGCCGCGGACAATGTGGGGCTGGCGTTGGCGGCGGCGGAAGAACCGGCGGTCTCGGCGGCGAGTTGGTCCTGGTTGCGGGCCTGGTGGCTCTTGGGGAGCCTGTGCTTGAGGTCCGAGTTGACCATCTCATCGGGGTTCAGCTCGGGCGAGTACGGCGGCAGGAAGTGCAGCTCGATCTACTCGGCGTGGTCGGTGATGGGCGTCGTGTGTTGTGCATGGGGTGTGCGTCATACGTGTTCACTGGTGCTGATCTGGTCTGATGCCGGTAGATCCTGTTCGTCCTGCATACCGACATCCAGTGGGAGTACCTGCCGCAGGAGCTGGGCCTCGGCTCGGGCATGACCTGCTGGCGGCGCCTGGCGGCCTGGAACGAGGCCGGCGTCTGGGACCAACTGCACGCGCTCCTGCTGAAGAAGCTACGGTCGAAGAACCAGCTCGACTGGTCGAGGGCGGTGATCGACTCGTCCCACGTCCGGGCCGCACGCCGGGGCCCAAAAGCGGTCCCAGCCCGGTCGACCGCGCACGGCCGGGCAGCAAGCACCACGTCATCACCGACGGCCAGGGCATCCCGCTCGCGGTGTCCCTGACCGGTGGAAACCGCCATGACGTCACCCAACTGCTGCCCTTGCTCGACAAGATTCCAGCTGGCAGAACGTCCTTCCACGGTGTGCAACGCCCAACAGGCAGCGGTGACGCTGACGGAGGACGCCGCAGTCAGCCCCCGCCCCAGCAGCGCCCAAATCCGCTACCTCTCGACGCCTCTTGGCTTGTCCTCGAACGCCCCCAGCGGGGCGAGCACCGCCGCCGTGACCGGCAGCTCGTCAGCCGTTGAGCTCGCCCGCCGCCCGGGCGTACGCGGCGAGTTCGGCGCGAAGGTTGCTGCGCCCTGCGTCGGCCGCGTTCCGCTGCAGCTCCTCCAGCTCGTCGTCGGTGAGGTCGTCAACCCAGGCCTCTGCCCGCCGCTGCTCGGCCTCGGCCTCGTCGCGCAACTGTCGCTCATACCAGTCGAGTTCGTCCTCGTCCCGGATCCAGTGGAGCACGGCCGCATCCTGCTCGCGCCGCGCCTCGGCCTCCTCGACGACGCCACACGGGTACATCAGCCAGGGCCGGGGTTGGAGTCCGGCCAGGACCCGTGCGCGGGCGGCGAGCAGCGCACGGGTGGTCTCCTCGCCGGCGCCGCACGCCGCCGCGAAGCCGGTCAACAGCTCCCTGCTGGGCAGCCGCCGCTCGTGCAGGGCATAGTGCGGGGCGCTGCGCGAGATGCGGCCCGCGGCCTCGGGCGAGTCGGCCAGCTGGTGCAGGCTCGGCCCCACCGCCGCCGCCCTCACCTTCTCCATGGCCGCGGCCAGCCCCGCCTGGGTGGTGATGCCGCGCCCCGGCACGTACGCGGACGGCTTCCGCACGGGCTCGGGGCGTACGGCGGCCGCGGCCGCCGCCCACACTCGCGCGCCCTCCTCCTCGTCGGCGCCTGCGCCCCGGGCGAACGCCTGGACGGTGCGCAAGGTGGGAAGCCGCCCGTCCAGGGCCCGGCGCAGCGTGCACACCGAGACCGGCAGCTTCCCGGCGTCGGCCCGCCGCGCCAGGGCAGCGAACGTGCGCCGTGCCTTCGCCGCGCGCAACCAGCCGCGCAGCCGCGCCAGTTCCACCGGCTCGGCCGCCCGGCGGCTCACCCGCGACCGCCGCCGGTGCCCGCGGCCAGCTCGGCGACGGCGGCCAAGAGCCGGGCCGCGCGGCGGCCGACAAGCAGCAGCCCCACGGCGCCCGCGAGCAGGGTCAGCACCAGGGGGATCGGGCGCTAAAGGACGGCGAGCACGGTCACCGCGGCGACCACGGACGACGGCCGCCTCGCCCGCACCGAGCCTGCCAGTGCTGGCCCACCGGCCGGGCGCCAGCGGTTTCGGCGGTGGACGGGGGAGTGGGCATGAGGGGGCCTCCAGACGATGCGGCGGGACGTCCGCGTTCCGGGGCGTGCCCGGCGCGGTGAGCTGATGGTGGCACCGCCCGCCCCGCTCCCGCGACCTCCACACGCCTGTGCCCGGAACCGACGTTGCTTCCCCCTGCGGCGCGAAGCCGCAGGCCAGCGGGAAAAGTGAGCAGACCCTGTCCACGGCTGGTGAACCCGCTCCTCACACCCAGCAACGTCACCCTCGGCGCGTCGTACGGCAGCCGGAACGAGCGCATCACCCACCGGGCTGCGATGGAAACTGGACGGCCGCGGGCACCACCCCGCCCGCCCCGGGCGGCCATGTCGGCCAGGCGCCGGTGTGAGCGCGCTCGACCGGTCACCAGCGGCCGACTGCGGTGTGTCAGTGCTCGGTGTCACACTGCAACCACCTCCATGGCAGGGGTGGTTGACGTGATCGCCGACGCGAGGACCGATACGTGGCGGCCGACTGGGACGCACTGGACTTCACCTGCCCCACGTGCGCGGCTACGCGCACGGAGACATGCGCTACGAAGGACGGCCGCCCCCGGCCCACGCACCTCGCCCGCCGCCTCACCTCGATCCTGCTGCAGATCGCCGTACGCCGCGGCCGTGGCCAGCCGCCCGCCGAACGCGCCCAAATCGTACGGTCCCTCACCGCGGTCCAGGAGTCGGACACGTCGGCTCGTGAGGGCTACCTGTGGCACCAGGCCACGGACGAGCTCTGCCTGTGGGAGCAGGTGGTAGCCGCGGCCTGCCGGCATGCGGCGGACGCCGTCGAGGGTCACCTCGACGGCGACGAACTTCGCGACGCGGTCCAGCAGGGCCGCGCGCCGCATCGACGAGGCACGCAAGCTCTTGCACGAATGGCACGGCGAGCGCGCAGAGTATCCGCTCGACGAAGAACTCCTGGCGGGTGTGCTGCGCCCCGCGCCGAGCCTGCTCGCCCGGGCGCGGCGCCGCGGCGACGTCCAGCGACTTCGAACCGACCTCGCGCGCCGGCTCGCGTACCTGGATATGCCGGGCGGCATCTGGGAGGCGACGTGGCACAGCGGCGGCGCCCTGAGCGCACACCGGCTGAATTGCCCCCCCAAGGCGTACTGGGGCGGCCTAGCCCGGTTCGTCGCGGCCGTTTCGTCCGGACCCGAACGAGCCCTTTGTCCCCGGACAACCAGCCGACGCATCACTCCCCAGACCATGACCTGTCAGCCAGCGACCGGGGGCCTTGACCCTTGCTCCTGAACACTCGGCCAGGGCAAGAACCTGGCGCACTCTGTCGCCAACGGCGACCGGATCGGTGTTGCAGTCGGTCCCTCCGCGGCCTCAGTGGCGGCGAGGCTGAGCCAGCGGTGGTGGAACGGTTCGCCATTCCGGTCTATTGAGCGAGTGGCTGGCAGGGCGTGCTGAGTGATGCTGACTGAAGGCGCGGCCCGCCAGCCGGACATCGAGCAGGACCACCCATGTTGCGCAAGCAACCCTTCAAAAGCCGGGCCCCGGATCGCCACCGCTCTCAAGGGCATGGCGTCATTGCTGAGCACTGCGACGAACGGCGTGGAGTCCGTGCAGCCCTCGAACCGGCCGTGAGTGCGGCGTAGCAATGTCCGACAGACTGTTCCTGGGTACCTCAGTGCCGGTGTGCGTATGGCTGCTGCGGCACCATGCCGATGCCGGGGCCCTGCCAGGTACCAGGGGGGCCGTCGTGTCCGGCAGGAAGCCGACCCGGCAGACATGAATCAGCCGCGGTACGCGGTCGCCTTGGGGCCTCAGTCCTTGTAGTCGGGGGCGATCCGGTCGAGGAGGCGCAGCATGGCCGCCCACGCCAGGTCGTAGGCGCCGTCGTCCTCGAAGTCGCCGGTCTCCTCCCCGGAGAGCTGCCGGGCGGTGTACTCGCACACTTCCTCCGACGGCACGACCAGCGGCCCGCCGCCTGCCTGCGCGGTGACCTGGATCTCGCACGCTTTCTCCAGGTAGTACATGCGCAGAAAGGCCTGGGCCGCGCTCTCACCGACCGTCAGCAGGCCGTGGTTGCGCAGGATCAGCGCCGGATGGGTGCCGATGTCGGCGATGAGCCGCCGCTGCTCGTCCAGGTTGAGGGCGACCCCTTCGTAGTCGTGGTAGCCGACACGGTTGTGGAACTCCATCGACATCTGGTTCAGCGGCAGCAATCCGTCCTGCTGGGCCGCTACGGCGCAGCCGGCCTTGGTGTGGGTGTGCAGGACGCACCGGGCGTCCTGGCGCGCCGCGTGGATGGCGCTGTGGATGACGAAGCCGGCCGGGTTGACCGGGTACGGTGTCGGCTCCACCGGATCGCCCGACAAATCGATCTTGACGAGGTTGGAGGCGGTGATCTCCTCGAAGAGGAGCCCGTACGGGTTGATGAGGAAGTGGTGTTCGGGACCGGGCAACCGCAGCGAGATGTGGGTGAAGATCAGGTCCGTCATCCGGAAGTGGGCCACGAGCCGGTAGACAGCGGCGAGTTCGCGACGCAGCCGCAGTTCCTCGTCGGCTGTGGCGGGGACTCCTGCGGTGGCGGTAGGAAGCACGGTGGTCATGCGGCAGCTCCTTCGACGGATGTGGTGGGGGCGGTAGGGTCGACGACCGGGGTGACCGGGCGCCCGGTGCGGTGCCAGGCGATCACGTTCTCGGCTGGCTTGCACACATAGGCGCGGTGCGAGGTGTCGGAGAGATAGGCACTGTGCGGGGACAGCCGGATGGCCGGGTGACCACTCAGTGGATCGCCCGGCGGCGGGGGTTCGACGGGGAGGACGTCGAGGGCGGCCCCGGCCAGGCGGCCGCTGTCGAGGGCGTCCAGCAGGGCGGCCGTATCGACGAGTTCGCCGCGGGAGACGTTGACGAACAGACCACCGGGCCGGAGCCGGCCGAGCAGCCGTGCGTCGGCGATCCCGCGCGTGGCGGGGGCGAGCGGCACATGCAGGGACAGCACGTCGGTGGCGACGGCCAGTGCGTCGAGGTCGTCGTAACGCTCGATGCCTGCTGGCCAGTCCGCCTGCGCGGCGTGCGGGTCGTAGGCCGCGATCCGGCCGAAGACGGGGGCGGCGAGGGTGGCGAGGTGGCGGGCGATGCGGCCGAGGCCGACCAGACCCAGGGTCAGTTCGCTCGCACGGCGCGGCAGCCCGCCCGCGGCGAAGTCCTCGTTCCAGCCGCCCGCTCTGACCACGGCGTCGGCCTGCGGGAGGCGGCGGATCAGCGACAGGGCGCAGGCGAGGGCGTGCACGGCGACGTCCTCGGTGGCCACCGCTGGCAGGTTGGTCACCCACAGGCCGCGTCGCGCGGCCTCCGCGGTGTCGATCATGTCGTAGCCGGCGGACATGGTGGCGATCAACCGCAACCCGGGGAGGCGGTCGAGCAGCGCGGCGTCGACGCGGGCGTATCCGACGATCAGGGCGACGGCGTCCGCGGCGAGTGACGCGATGACGTCGGGGGCGCGGCTGTCGCCGATCCGCACCTCGAAGCCGGCGTCTTCGAGCATCTGCGCCGCCGGCTCAGGATCGAGGTCCTCTGTGTCCGTGAAGACGACTACGGGCTGTCCCATCGATCCTCCGCTGATGATTCGTCGGTGATTGCCGAGTTGAACGTACGTTTCGTCTTGTCGTCTTGTCCAGAGAGGGTCATGCGGCATGCCCGTGACGCCGGTCACCCCGAGGGATGGCGGATGGTGGGTGACCGAGAATGGCAGCGGACCCGGGCGGGGCATGGCCCCCGGGCCGCCGAACCGAGGGGATCAGCTAAGTGGATTTGGACCGCATCGACCTGGCCGTCGTCCGCGAACTGCAGAACGACGGCCGCCTCACCTACGAGACACTGGCGCAGCGCGTGGGCCTGTCTCGGCCGGCGACCCGGGCCCGCACGCAGCGGCTGCTCGCCTCCGGAGCGGTCCGGGTCGTCGCCGTCGTGCACCCGTTGATTCGCGGGCTGACGGCGTCCGCGCACCTGTCGATCGACACGCGCGGTCCGGCAGAACAGGTGGCGCGGGCGATCGCGGCGATGCCCCAGGCCCCCTTCGTCACGCTCACCGCCGGGCAGCGGGCGATCATGGCCGAGCTGCGCACGGAGGGCCTCGACGCCCTGGACCGCGCGATCGAGCAGGTGCGGTCGCTGCCCGGCGTCTCCGCCGTGGACCCGCTGATCAGCGTCCGACACATGAAGGACCCCTACCTGCTCGAGGCGAATCCGGGCGCGCACGAGCTGGACGACACCGACCGGAAGATCCTCGACGAGCTGGAACAGGACGGTCGGCTGCCGTTCGCCGAACTGGCCGAGCGGGTCGGCCTGTCGCCGGGCGCCACCCGATTCCGCACCCTGCGTCTGCTGGACGACGGCGTCGCGAAGGTGCTCGCCCTGGTGCGGCCCGAACTGCTGGGCCTCGGCTACCTCTGTGGATTCGCGGTGCAGGTCGACGGGGCGCGCGAGCCGGTCGCCTCCACGCTCGCGGCCTGGGAGCGGGTGTCGTTCCTGTCGGCGTGCAACGGTCGCGCCGAACTCGTCGGCACGATCAGCGCGGAGTCGCTCGGCGCGGTACGCGCCACCCTCGACGCCATGCGGGCGTGCGCGGGTGTGCGCGGCGTGGAGAGCTGGGTGCACCTCGAGCTGATCAAGGAGCGCTACGACATGGGCGCGCCGAACGGTACGGCCGTGCCGTGAGAGGACCGTCCGGTGCCACAAGGAGGGCCGCAAAGGATGGTCCGTAAGCGAGAGGGCTCAAAACTTCCCAAGGTTAATTTCTGTCACCCTCTGGCCAACGTGTCGTTCGTTATCTATCGTCCAGGCGAACGAATCAGCCGTTGCGTGTCGCCTTGTCGACCCCGGCTCCCCCTTGGCCGAAAGCAGGACCCCTCATGCACCACGCTCCCGCCGAACCCCGCACCGACCGCACCTTGCTGGTGACCGGTGCCGCCGTGGCGGCGGCCGGCACCGCCGTTCGTGCGGAGGCCGTCGCCGTTCGCGGCGACCGCATCGTGCACGTCGGCACGACCGAGGACGCCCGTGCGGCCCTCGGCGGCCGGGCCGACGAGACGCTGGAGCTCGACGGCGGCCTGGTCCACCCCGGGTTCGTCGATGCCCATTGCCACCCGGTGATGTACGGGCAAGCCCTGGCCTGGGTCGACTGCCGCCCCGAGCGCGTCCCCGACATCGACACCCTGGTGGCCGTACTGTCCGAGGCCGCACGCGCACTGCCCGCCGGCGTGCCCGTCCGCGGCTTCGGCTACGAGCACCGCCGCCTCGCCGAGCGCCGCCACCCCACCTGCCACGACCTCGACCGGATCGCCACCGACCGCGAGGTGTACGTGATGAACGCCTCCGGCCACGGAGGCGTCGTCAACACCCACACCCTGCACGCCTGTGGGATCACCGCGGGTACCCCCGACCCGGAGGGCGGTTCCATCGGCCGCTTCGAGAGCGGCGAGCCCGACGGGCAGCTGTGGGACGCGGCCTGCGACCTGCTCACCGGCCCCGCCGGAGTGAAGATCGGAAACCACGGCCCGAACTTCCACCTCTCCGAACCCGACGACATCATGGCCGACCACCTGCTGCGCGCCCAGGAGACCTTCCTGGCCGCCGGTGTGACCACCGTCGGCGACGCCCAGGCCTCCCGTCGCGAGATGGAGACCTACCTGCGGTCCCGTGAGAGCGGTGCGCTGCGGATGCGCGTCTCGGCATACCTCACCTCCGCCCTGCTCGACGTGGCCCTCGACCTCGGAGTCGTCCACGGTTTCGGCGACGACCTGTTCCGCGTGCAGGGCGTGAAGTTCTACGCGGACGGCACCCTCGGCGGCTGGACGGCCTACTTCCCGGAGGGCTACGCCGCCGACTGCTGCCACCATGGGCAGCTCTACCACTCGGCCGAGGAATACGCGGAGCTCGTGCACCGCGCCCACGCCGCCGGACTGCAGACGGCGACTCACGCACAGTCGCCGTTCGCCATCGGGATGGTGCTCGACGCCATCGACAAGGCACAGGCGGACGTCCCGCGCGCCGACATGCGCCACCGCATCGAGCACTGCGGGCTGCCCACCGACGAGCAGATCACGCGCATGGCCGGTCTCGGCGTCGTGCCGGTCATGCAGCCACAGCACCACCTGCGCACCGGCGACGGCACCCTCACCGCGATCGGCGACCTCGGCCACCGCTACAACCCGGCCGGTCCGTGCCTGCCGGCCGGCGTCCCCGTGGTGTTCTCCTCCGACGCACCGGTCGCACCGCCCGCGCCGCTGGAGGCCGTGTCCGCCGCCGCCACCCGGCGCACCGTCCTCGGCACCGTCCTCGGCGACGCGCCACTGCGGTTGCCGGTGTCCGACGGACTGCACGCCCACACCGCCGCCGCCGCCCGCGCCCTGCACCGGGAGCGCTCGGTCGGCGCCCTCGCGCCCGGCCTGCTTGCGGACTTCGTCATCCTCGACGCCGATCCGCTGGACGCGGACCCGTCCGAGCTCGCATCGATCGGTGTACGGGAGACCTGGATCGGCGGATCCCGCGCCTGGGCCGCCCCCGGGCGCTGAGACCCCATCCGCCGCCCCTCTCCCCACCGCCCTTCTCCCCGCCCCTGCCGGAGGCTCCCGTGTCCAAGCCCACCAAGTCAGCGCAGCAGCAGAACCCGCTGAGATCCGCATTCGCCGCTCTCGCCGGAACATCCATCGAGTGGTACGACTTCTACGCCTTCGCCACCGCTGCGGCCATTGTCTTCGACGACGTCTTCTTCCCCGCGGACATGCCGCCCGTGCTCCGGACCATGTCCGCGTTCGCCACGTTCGCCGTGGGCTTCCTGCTCCGCCCGCTCGGCGGCATCGTCTTCGGGCACATAGGCGACCGCGTCGGCCGTAAGAACACGCTCGTCATCACCCTCCTGATGATGGGTATCGCGTCGTTCGCAATCGGCCTGCTGCCCACCTACGCGCAAGTCGGCGTGCTCGCGCCAGCGCTGCTGATCATCCTCCGGCTCATCCAGGGCATCGCCATCGGCGGCGAATGGGGCGGCGCGGTGCTGGTCGCCGTCGAGAACGCACCGAAGGGCAGGGCCACGTTCTTCGGCTCCTTCGCCCAGCTGGGCTCCTCGGTCGGCGCGCTCCTGTCGACCGGTGCGTTCTCGCTGACGCACCTGTGGGGCGACGAGGCGTTCAGGACCTGGGGCTGGCGTGTGCCGTTCCTCGCCTCCGCCGTGCTGGTCGTCATCGGACTGATCATCCGGCTGAAGCTGGAGGAGGCACCGGTCATGGACGAGATCCGCGCCCAGCGGACGGAGCAGGACAGGCTTCCGGTCGTCGAGGTGTTCCAGACCTCCTGGCGCACCGTCCTCGTCGGCGTCTTCGCCCTGGCCACGGCCACCGGCGGCTACTACATCGTCACCAGCTACCTGCTGACGTACGGCACCGACGAGGTGGGCCTGTCCGAAGCCATGCTGCTCAACGGACTGACCCTGGCCGCCTTTGTCGAACTGGTCGTCACCCCGGGCCTGTCCTGGCTGGGCGACCGGGTCGGTGCGCACAAGGTCGTCATCGCCGGTCTGATCGGTGTCGTGGTCCTCTCCGTCCCGCAGTTCCTCGTCATGGGCACGGGAAGCGTCTTCCTGATCTATGCGGCCATGATGGCGATGCGCTTCACGATGTCGGCACTGTACGGACCGATCGCCGCGATCCTCGCCGAGGGCTTCGCCCCCCGGGTCCGCTACACCGGGATCTCGCTGTCCTACCAGATCTGCAACATGATCTTCGGTGGGTTCGCCCCGCTGGCCGCGCTCTCGCTGACGGCGCTGGCCGGAGGCCACTACTGGCCGGCCGCGGCACTGCTGATGCTCATCTCGGCCGTCGGTATCTGGTGCACGGCGCTCCTGCGCAGGATGCGGGATACCTACCCGGAACCGCTGACGACCGGCCGGGACACGGTGCCGGCCGGAGTGTGACCGAGCATCGGTGGCGTGTACCACACCGCGTGCGGCCTGCGGCCCTCCCCGCAGGCCGCACGCGGTGTTTCACCTCCGTCGCCCGCGACAGAAGGCGGACGGGCGACCTGGCCGCATACCGCAAGCCAGCGAGCCCCGGACAGGCCTGAGTACAGCCTTTCGGCGCACCACGTCGGGGCGGAAGTGGCGTCGGGCTCGCACTGTCGCCCGTCTCCCGAACGGCTTCCGCTTCTGCGATCTCCGGCACACCGGAGACATGCTGACGACCCGCTTGGGCGCCACCCGCCGGGACACGGTGGTGCATGCCAGCCAGTCCCCCGACAAGGCGGCTTCGACCTACCAGCACCCGACGAGGGACGGCAGCGGAAGGTAGCGGCCGGGCTCGACGATTGGTGCGCGCCGAACGCGCAGAGCACCATAAGGAGAAGCCGTCGGCGAGCCAATGGTGCGGTCGTGGCGCGGCACCCGCTCACCGGTCCGGGCAGCAAAGGACCCCCGGGACAATGACCTGGAGGCCTGTCATGGAGCGGGTGACGAGAATCGAGCTCGTGCTCTCTGAACCTTCGCAGCGCACGCCCACCCTGGAACTCTCCTCGTACTCTGCTGTCCAGTAGCCCCGATCGAGCGTGACGGGCCGCGCGAGGCACAGGTCGAGACCGGCTCGCACGGAGACGCGCACGGCGGCCCCCAGCGCGCCCGCAGTAGACGATGGCGGCAGCCCCTCCGACATCGCCCGCGTGAACGAGCAGGCCGGGGCATGGAGATTCCTCACCAACCATGCCCGGGTGCTGCTCGCCATCGCGCGCGACCCCGTCACTCGCCTCCGCGACATTGCCGCGGCCTGCATTCACCGAACGCACGTCCAGAGCATCGTCAGCGACCTTGAGCAGGCCGGCTACATGCGCCGCGAACGCGACGGACGGCGCACGCGCTACATCCTCTGCCCGACGGGACCGCCGCCATCCTCAGATGCACACGTGCCCATCGGGGGAATTGCTGGAACTCTTCACCTCACGACCGCCAGCACGCGAAGCCGCAGTCCGCGCCACACCACGGAGCCTCTTCGCACTCAGAACGGTGCCGTTCCCTCACCGATGAAAGGCACAGACGTTTCATCATCGGGCCTGGCCAGAGGGCGGATCCGACGCTCCTGACCGGTCGGCAAACGCAACCGAGCCTCAGCGTCTCTCATCGTGCCCGCCAGCCACCCCGGAACGTGGCGCACGACGCCGCCCCACAACCCCGTGTCCGGGAGGAACAGTCCCAGGTCGACCGCCACGGCGATCTCCTGATCACCAACAAGGAGATAGGCGTCAACGCAGCGCAGGTGGGTTGTCATGACCTAATCCTGCCAACGGCCTTCAAGTGACGCACAGCCGCCATCAGCCGAACGAACGTCACCCAGCGTGCATCAACGTCCTCGGTGCGGACAGCCCTGCGTTCGCTCTCTCCCGGTGGTGGGATGACGAACACGCCCGGTCCGGGGCTGTCCCAACCTCTCCGAGTGACAGGACGGGTGGAGGAAGTCGCGGGCCGGCCGGTCAACCGGCCGCCGTAGGAGAGTTCGCCCGGACCACCTGCCGTCCGCGCCCGCCCCGTGCCCGGTGGTCAGAGCTGGCGGATGATGTGCTGCTGCCACAGGTACAGCCACTCGCTGTGCCCGTGTTCGCCGGGGGGTGCCTCCATGTCCTTCGTCAAGCGAGGCGTGGGGTTCTGGCTTCGTAGAAGGTGCCGTCGCGGAGCATCGCGAACAGCACGCTGATGCGGTGGCGGGCCAGGCGGAGAAGCGCCTGGGTGTGGGTCTTTCCGCGGGCCCGGCATCGGTCGTAGTAGGTGCGGGAGGCGGGATCGTGCAGGGCAGCGAACGCGGACAGGAACATCGCGCGTTTGAGCTGCCGGTTGCCGCCTCTGGGCGCGTGCTCGCCGTGGATCGAAGTCCCTGAAGACTTCGTGGTCGGGGCGAGGCCGGCGTAGAAGGCGAGGTGGGCGGCGGTGGGGAAGCTGGTGCCGTCGCCGACGGTGACCAGCAAGGTGGCGGCGGTCCTGACCGCGACCCCCGGAATCGAGGTCAGGACCGGGGAAAGAGGGTGAGCCTCCAGCAGCTGTCCGATCTGCGCTTCCAGGGCTCGTCGCTGCTCGTGGACGGCCGCGAGCGAGCGGGCCAGTGACGGGATTACGAGGTCGAGGGTGCCGGTGCCCGGGACCACGACGGTCTGCTCGTCGAGGGCGTCGAAGACCTCGTCGATCAGCCGGGTGGCCATGCCGGGGCCTTGGGCCGGATCACCTCAACGAGTCTGCGGCGACCGGCCTTTCGCATGGCGGCCGGGGAGCCGTAGCGTTCCAGCAGCCAGGTGACGGCCTGGTGGTCGAGCCGGGGTCCGAGGACGCGCTCGAGGCTGGGGTGGAACTGGGTGAGCAGGCCGCGTATCCGGTTGGAGGTGCGGGTGGCTTGGGGGAGACGGAGCCTCAGCGCCTTTGATGCCCAGCGCGGCCAGTCGCTCTCGCTGCTCGGGCATGAGTTGTGCCCAGGTGCCCGGTTCCTGCTGCCGCCACCGCCACGTGCCGATGTCGTCGCCCGTGAAGGTGACGCCCGGCGCGATGTAGGGCAGGCGGCCGTCGGCGTCGGCAAGACCCACATCGCCCAGGCCCTCGGCCACCTCGCCGTCCGCCAGGGCGCCCACGTCCGTTTCGCCAAGACCAGCCGCATCCTCGCCGACCTCGCCGGCGGCCACGCGGACCGCACCTGGGAGAAACGGATCCGCGAAGTCATCCGGCCCGACGTCCTCATCCTCGATGATTTCGCGATGCGACAGCTGTCCGCGGCCAGGCCGATGACTCCGCACGCGGATCGCCGCCGGCTACGTCTGATCCGGCGCAGGCACGCCGACTGCGCGCGCGCACGCAGCCGGGCGGCACGAGCGGCGTACGGACCCGCCTGGCCGGGCCCTGACAAGCCTGCCCGGTGGCTCTGTGGGACGTGGTACGGATGAGCTTCAGGGGTACTTGGCGTCTATGGCAAAGATGCATCTTCCTCGGCGAAAAGATCATCATGTGGAGGATCCTGCACCGGCGCCGGAAGAGGTGGGGCCTGTGCCCGAGGTTCAGCGGCGCGAGCCGGAAGGCCCGTCGAAGCTGCCGAAGGGGTCGTGGGGTGCCGTTCTCAAGGGCAGTCTGCGCGAGTTCAAGGACGATGAGCTCACCGACCGGGCGGCGGCGCTGACGTATTACGGGATTCTGGCCCTGTTTCCGGCGCTGCTGGCGCTGGTGTCGTTGCTCGGCCTCACCGGCAAGTCGACCACGGACACGGTGCTGGACAATCTCAAGCAGTTCGCCCCCGGCTCTGTCCGCGACATCCTGACGGGCGCGGTGCAGCAGCTGCAGGGCAATGCCGGGATCGGCTCGCTGATGGCTCTGGTGGGTCTGGTGCTGGCGATCTGGTCGGCGTCCGGGTATGTGGCGGCGTTCATCCGCGCGGCCAATGCCGTGTACGACATGCCCGAGGGCCGCCCGGTGTGGAAGATCCTGCCCGTGAGGCTCGGTGTGACGGTCGCGCTTTTGATCCTGGCCGTGATCAGTGCGGTGATCGTGGTGTTCACCGGTGGCCTGGCCCGCCAGGCCGGCAACGCGCTCGGTCTCGGCGACACCGCGCTGACGGTGTGGTCGATCGCGAAGTGGCCGGTGCTGGTGGTCCTGGTCACCGTCATGATCGCGATCCTGTACTGGGCGAGCCCGAACGCGAAGGTGAAGGGCTTCAAGTGGGTCACGCCGGGCAGCTTCCTCGCCCTGGTCATCTGGATGATCGCCTCCGCCGGCTTCGCGGTCTACGTCGCCAACTTCGCCTCCTACAACAAGACCTACGGCACGATGGCCGGCGTCATCGTCTTCCTGGTGTGGCTGTGGATCACCAACTTGGCGATCCTGCTGGGCCTGGAGTTCGATGCGGAGGCTGCCCGGCAGCGGGCCATCGCCGGCGGGCACCCACCGCAGGCTGAGCCCTACACCCAGCCGCGCGACACCCGTAAGTGGGACGAGCAGGACCGGCGCCGTCTGGACGGCGGGTGACGGCACAGGTCGATCTTGGGTGCTGGCCGGTGACCTGGGGGTAGCGGAGGTGCATGAGGGTGGACGAGGGGTTGCGTGACACGGACCGGGTGCTGACGAAACAGGCCGCCTCCCGGATCCCGCCCGCCCTGGCGAGGACGCTGTCGGCGGTCGAGGAAGCGGCGCAGGGCACCAAGCTGTGGTGCGGCGCGGCCGCGGTCATCGCCGGCCTGGGCGGCTGGCGCGGCCGCAGGACGGCAGCCGCGGGCATGACAGCGCTGACGGTGGCGCAGCTGGTGTCCAACGGCGTGTGCAAGCAGCTGGCCGACCGTCCCAGGCCGCCCAAACACTGGATCCCGCACGACGAGGTCGAGGACCGGCCGGAGTCGTCGTCCTTCCCGTCCGGGCACACGGCGGCCGCCGTGGCGTTCACCGCCGCCGTCGCCGCCACCTGGCCACTGGCCGGCGCCCTGTGCACGGTCCCGGCCGCAGCGGTGGCCCTCGAGCGGGTGCAGAGCGGCGCCCACTACCCCAGCGACGTCACCGCCGGCGCCGCCATCGGCCTGGCCGCCGCCTGGCTCACCCGGCGCGCTCCGCGCCTGCTGCTGCGCCACTGGACGTAGATCCGGCGGCGCCCCCACAGCTTGCGTCCCCCTGGCGAAGACCAGACGTTCGGTGTGTGCGAGCGGCACAAGACGGGCACTCGCCTGCCGGGACGGGGCGGGCTGCGCTCGCGAAGTGCTGGAACGTGGCCTGCCGTCCGGTTTCCGGCACTGACCTCAGTGCCACCAATCCCCGCAGCCACCGGCCCGGCTGCGGGGACCGGTGCTGTCCGACGCCAGCGGGAGGGTGCGCTTCGGTGCCGGGGCACTGCTGCGCGTCGATGCGCTCAACAGCTTCCCGTTTCAACCATGCTGATCCCGTTTTGTGTGTATGGGTGGTGGTTAGCCGGACGGAGGAAACCGGACGCGAACAGAGAGGGTGAGGATCAGTGATCACCCAGGAGCAGATCCCCACGGTGCTGGATCACCCGGTCTACGACACCGAAGGCAACAAGATCGGCGACGCCAGGCACGTCTTCCTCGACGACGCCACCGGCATGCCCGAGTGGGTGAGCGTGAAGACCGGCCTGTTCGGCACCAGCGAATCGTTCGTCCCCATCCACGACGCCTCCCTGGTGGAGGACCACCTGGAGGTCCCCTACGCCAAGGACAAAGTCAAGGACGCGCCCAACGTCGACGTCGACGCCGGCGGCCACCTCTCCGACAACGAGGAACACCGCCTGTACGAGCACTACGGCCTGGCCTGGGACGACGCCTGGCAGCGGGCCAACGAGCCCGGCAAGGGCGGCTGGGCCCGCAACCGCACCGACGACACGGGCGGAATGCCCGCCGACACCGACGCCGGCGGCATGGGGGTCGGTGAAGATGACGCGATGACGCGCTCGGAGGAGCGCATGCACGTCGGCACCGAGCGCCGTGAGACGGGCCGGGCCCGGCTGCGCAAGTACGTCGTCACCGAAGAAGTCCAGCAGACCGTGCCGGTGCGCCGCGAGGAGGTCCGCGTCGAACGCGAGCCGATCACGGACGAAAACCGCGATGCCGCCCTGTCCGGGCCCGACATCAGCGAGGCCGAACACGAGGTCACCCTGCACGAGGAACGCCCCGTGACCGAGACCGAGACCGTCCCGGTGGAGCGGGTGCGTATGACCACCGAGGAACACACCGAAGAGGAGACGGTGCGCGGCCAGGTGCGCAAGGAACAGATCGACACCGAAGGCGCCGACGACGAAGAACGGCGCGACACCTGACACCGCGCCCACCTCGCACGCCGGCCCGTTCGGAACCTGCTCGAGCGGGCTGGCGGCGTGTGCCCGGCAACTCCAGCCACCAGACCCGGCGGCCAGGCCACACCATCCAGCTCACCCGTACAACCGCGGTCAAACCGCAGCACCACGGCCGTCCGGGGCAGCGCTCAAGCTCGTGCAGCGGCCGCTCGGGACCGAGGGCAGAGGGCGGCAGGTCATCGATGCCGGGCAGGCCGCCGGGATGGGCCGCGGCGTGCTGGGGGGGTCCGCTGCGGGCGGCGACCACCGCGGCGGCCGGTCGGACGCTCTTGTGGAGAACCTGGTCGTCGAAAAGCCACATTTCTACGTGCCCTGCATAGTCGGGGCCAGAAGCTCGGGCAGGCGCACGATGTCCTCCGGGGCCGAGCGAGGCAGTCACAGCGTCGTTCGCGTCAGCCAGGAAGGCCAGTAGCTGCCGTGCCCGCTCGGCGTCGGCCCGAGTGGAGCGCTCGGCGGCGAGCAGCTCCTCCGCCGCGTGAGCTGTCGGTTGATGGTCACCCGGGTCGGGTGCAAACCTGGGGCAGGCGCCGTGGCCGAGGAGCACGGTTGGCGGTCACCAGAAACCGTTGATCTGCCGGGCGCCAGCCAATGAACTCGGCCCGAGCACCCGCCTGCCCTTGGAACTCGCTCCAGGGCGGAGGCACGCTGAAGGCAAGCACAACTTCTAGGGGCGAAGCCTGCGGTGACAGAAGTCCCCGGTATGAGGGTCCGTGTGTCTGGATCAGTGACCCCTTCAGAGGACGAGCCCTTCCCCAAGGCTCCGGTGGGAGCCTGTTGATCGAGGAGGTGGCCTTCGATGATGGAGGCAACCAAAGCGGCCAAGGCCCAGTCACGCGGCTCGGGCATGACAACAACGCAGGGTAGTCCCGGGGCCGGTACGACTCCGGCGACGCGGGGCAGGACGACCATTGCGGATGGGGTGGTGGCGAAGATCGCCGGGATGGCGGCACGGGAGGTACCGGGCATCCATTCGCTGGGCGGTGGCCTCGCTCGCACCATGGGAGCAGTGCGGGAGAGGGTCCCCGGTGGACGCGCGACGAGTGTCACCCGTGGGGTCAAGGTCGAGGTCGGCGAGCGTCAGGCCGCCGTTGATCTGTCCCTTGTGGTGGAGTACGGAGTGGCCATCACCGACACCGTTGGGGAGGTCCGCGAGAACGTGATCACAGCGGTGGAGAGGATGACGGGCCTTGAGGTTGTCGAGGTCAATGTCGCGGTCACCGACGTCCACCTGCCCGACGAAGAGGAAGAGGAGGAAGCCGGCGCGGTGCGCGTGCAGTAGCGGGGCGCAGCAGCACCGTGCCCCACACCTCGCGGCCCAGTCCGCCGCCTTCTCAGGGCGCGGTGTCACTGTGGCCATACGCTCAGGCCAGCGCGTCGTGCACTTCGCGGCAGTAGCCGCTCCGAGATCCGGGACGCGGCCCTTGCGCAGCGCCCCGGCGACACGGGCCTGGACGGGGAGCCGGTGGTGTGGGAGGCGGACCGTCTCGCCTTCGAGCGGCTTCAGCAGCGCCTGGCCCGCCGTCGCCGGGCCGGCATCCTGGCGGCCGCGCGCACCTGGCCCGCCCACGGGGCGTCGGATCCGTAGCGCCTCCCTGCCTGGAGGGGCACTGATGAAGGCCGTGAGGAAGATTGCTGCTGCAGTGGTGGCGACTGGGATGCTGGCAGCCTGCGGTGGAGCAACCGGTGACGATGGGAAGGCGGGCAGTGGAGGACCGGACGGCTCCTCACCGAGCGCTGAGAAGTCGCTGGTGAAGGCGCCGGAAGGGTTCGACACCTCCAAGGGCTGGCAACAGGCCGTCTCCTGGGTCTCGGAAGATGCTGAGAGCATGCCGGTGGGAGCCGCTCCCGAAGCGGGCGTCGTCGCCTTCCTTCAGAAGCAGGGCGAAGATTACGTCGTCGAGGCCCGCGACGCTTCTACCGGCGCCCCTCGCTGGAGCAGCAAGGCGTGGCGGCCGCCGGTTCTCCCTGAAAACGTGGCACCGGATGAGGCGTATCTCCCCCGACTCCTCGTGGTGAACGAAGGCGACCGTGAGTACGTTGCGGTCTGGGCGTACGCGCCGCACTTCAAGGACAAGGACACCGTCTCTCTTGTCCGCTACCCGGCCGACTCCTCCGGCAAGGGAATCGCCCCCGCCCACGCCCGCTCCCTTCCCATAGAAGCCGACGGCCCGGCGAAGGTCGTCGACGGTGGCAGCGGGCTCCTGGTCAGCTGGGAAGACAAGGCACCTCATACGCCGCCGCCATCGACCTAACGAAGGATCACGTCCAGACCTATGACGAGAGCCTGGAACTGCCCGTCTGCCAGGACGAGGTGGCCTGCATCGACAGCAGCGTGGACGGGCTCTCGCAGGACGGCCCGGTCATCGGGCTCAACCCGGGCGGGTTCGGAGTCCCTGGCATCTGGCAGTCCTTCGACGCCGTTCCGCCGGGAGCCCCTGCCACCAAGAGCGGCAGGTGGGGAAATGGCGTCGTGCGGCACATCCTTGACGACCACGTCCTGTCCGAGTGGGAAGCAGAGAGGGACCCGGCGCGGCCGGAGAACACGACGGTAGCCGCTATGCACGACCTGAAGACCGGCAAGCTCAAGGCGTCCGTGCGATGCGACACGGAGGACGGGGACGGCGTCTCTTTCCAGCCCATGGTGTCGCCGAACGGCCGCTACGCCATCGCGGGCACCGTCGCCATGGACCTCGAGCAAGGCAAGGCGCACTGCCTCCAGGACAATGGTGAGCAGGAAAGCGTACGGCTGGTGTCCGTCGGCGACGACGGCATCGCCTACGATCTCCAGCGAGCCTCGTCGCAGCGGGTCCCCGTCGCCGTCACCCTCGACACCGGGAAGGCGGAGCCTCTGCCGAAGGGGACCCACATCCCCTTCCTGTCCCTGCCCCAGGCCGGAGGGTTCTCCCTGCCGTCCCCGAACGGGGACGGGCTGCTCTTCACCTTCCACCCGCGCCGCCGACCACACCGGTGGGCGCGGCCCGGCCCACAGCCGCGCCCACTCGATAGCTGGCCTCTTTGATCGCAACCTGGCCAGTGACGTCCCGTGCCGGTTCCGCTTCGGCGGCTTGCCGCCCGGCCGGACGGTTCGGGCCCATCTCCTGTGGCATTTGGCCAGGACAGCAGCCGCGTACTCAAGCCTCGGGGAGTGTGGCCTTGTCCGCGAACACTTCGACAGCGGTCCGCGAGGTGTGCCGTCGGAACGTTCACGGGGTCCGCCAGCACCGGGCCTTTCCGGCGGGCCGAGCGCGGCGGTGGTCTCAGCGCCAGTCGTCAATTATATATGCGTCGGGGTGGCTGTATCCGGGTTCGTTGGGCCTGTGCATGGTCACGCCCTGCAGCCAGGTGCGGAAACCGCGGTCGATCATGCGCTGGTAGGCATCCGGGCGCCCCAGGTTCATTCCGGCATCCAACTGACCCAGTCCGCGCTCGGCGGCGAGCCGCTCGCATGCTTCGAGCAGTCGCTCGAACCGGTCGGCGGCCTCCGGACCAGGACGTACGGCGCCGAATTTGACGAAGCATACGTCCGTGCCGGCCTCCGACCCGGCTCCGCAATGGCAGACGGCCAGGCCATCGAGCTCGGAGCCGGCGCCCTGGAGCAGGACGGTGTCACCGAGTCCCTGCGCGTGCACGGCCACGATCTCGCGTTCCAGGCTCAGGCCCTCGTGCACGGCTCCGGTCAGGGCGCGACACAGGCTCAGCGCGTCGGGCCGCTCGGCGGCGGGCAGTTCGCCGTAGAGCACCCGGCCGGGGACTGCGGCGCCGTCTGCGACCTGCTTCTTCATGATGGCTGTGAGGAATCGGGGCCAGAAACCGTACCGGCGGTAGAGCTCAAGGTGCTTGGGGCTGTGCGAGAAGGTGAACAGGCCGAGGTGGCTGTTCCCCCAGGCGGCGAAGCAGTCCATGACCGGCTCCATCAGACGCCTGCCGATGCCCTGGTCCCACAGATCCGGACGTACGGTCAGCGGTCCGAAGAACCCCACGCTGCCCCAGTTGATGGCGAAGTTCGATCCGACTACTTCACCCTCGACCGTCGCCGCGAACGCTGCCTGTGGATCGGCCGCCCAGCGCGTACGGACGTAGTCCACGGTTCCGAAAGGATCAGGTGCCCCTAGGAAGGTACCGAAGGCGGCCCTGCAGATCTCATCGGCCCGATCCAGGTCCGCCTCACCCAGCGGGCGGACTGATGCAGGGACCGCTCCACTCTTGCCCTCCGCTGCTCGTGGCATCATCGCTGTCTCCTTTCCACCTCCGTTCCATCGCAGCACGGAGGTACGTGGCAGGCGAGGCGAACGGTCCGCGACATACCCGAAGATCGAGGATTACGCCGGTCCACCTTGCCTTTCCGCGGAAACCACAGCTGGCAGTCGGCGTCAGCGACCACGCCGCCTGGATCGCCCTCTCCGACTCCACACGATGAGTGATCACACAACGTCATGCTCTGTAGGTGATCCGGGTCGGCTCCTACGGGGCGCTCGACAACGGCACCATGTCCCAGGCCCGGCTCTCCAAGGAGATTTTGGGACTACGAGCGCTACGCCGGGCACCGCGTCTGGGAGGGAGCCCGCGGCACCAATGGCCGCACGTTCCCGTTCTGGCAGCGCCACCGCTACACCCGCTCCGAGCGCTTCCCGCGGCTGCACGTCGTCCTGGCGAGGAAGGCGGAGCACCTGCTCGACAACCACCTCCAGGCGCTCGCCGACGACGTGAAGGGCATCGCCGTCGCGGTGTGGGTGAACACCCTGCCCCGGCTCCAGCGCGGTGAGCCCTGGTACGAGATCGGTGTCGATGACCCGGACCGGCGCCGCCGGCGCTACCCGGAGCCCGTAGGCCCGCTGAGGGGCGGAGCAGGCCCGCCGGAGACGACGACGCTCCTCCCACAACAGCCGTGGGGGAGCGTCGTCCTGTGCGCGGCGGCGGGCTAGCTAGTGATCTGAGTCAGAGATTCGTCGGCAGTAGGCGGCGACTCTCTCGAGGATTTCGTCAGCTGTCTTCGTCCATACGAAGGGTCTGGGGTGCTCGTTCCAGTCGGCGAGCCAGCCGCGGATATCGTGCTCGAGGGCCTGGACGGAGCGGTGGACGCCGCGCTTGAGTTTCTTCTGTGTGAGTTCGGCGAACCATCGCTCCACCAGGTTCAACCAGGACGCGCTGGTCGGGGTGAAGTGCAGGTGGAACCGTGGGTGAGCCAGCAGCCACTTCTTGATGTCGGGTGTCTTGTGGGTCGCATAGTTGTCGAGGATCAGGTGGACCTGGAGGCCGGCCGGTACTTCCTTGTCGAGTTTGGTGAGGAACTTCTTGAACTCGGCGGCCCGATGGCGGCGGTGAAGCGAGCCGATGACCTTGCCGGTCGCCACTTCCAGGGCGGCGAACAGGGTGGTGGTGCCGGCGCGGACGTAGTCATGACTACGGCGTTCAGGAACGCCGGGCATCATCGGCAGCACCGGCTGGGATCGGTCGAGAGCCTGGATCTGCGACTTCTCGTCCACGCAGACGCGTCGATCCGCGCGTACGCGGCCGACCAGCGTGCCAAGGTCGACGTCCTCGCCTCGGTGCTGGAGGACATCGCTGCCAACGGCTACCCATCCCCGGACACGGGCATGCTGTGGGAGGAAGCCCGCGACGCCCACCTGGAGCGCCTCGCCGGCGAGCAGCCCCGTGTCGCCTGAGCACGCACCGCGCAGGTCCCAGGTCGTCCTGGTGGAGCCCGCGCTGAGCCAGCTGGCGAAGCTCACGGCGGCCGAGACGCACCGCCTGGACCGCGCGATCGTAGCGATCAGCGTCAACCCCGAGCTCGGCAGCCCGGTGCCCGATACCCTGCTGCGCGACTACGTCGACGACGTCGACGGAGTCCGCGTCATCTACCACGTCACGGCCCTGCGTCAGATCACGATCGTCGCCTACGTTGCCTCACGGGCACAGGCCTCACCCGGACGACACCACGCCTACAACCTCAGTAGTGCAGCCGCTGCTGCCTGCGCCGCGGACAGGGCCGAAGGACGGGCGGCGGGAGAAGCATCCGACGCCGGACGGTGGACGCGATCATGTACGTGGTACGCACCGGATGCGCCTGGCGGCTGTTGCCACACGACTTCCCGCCCTGGCAGACCGTGTACTGGTATTTCGTGCGCTGGCACGACGAGGGCACTGTCACCCACATCCACAACGCCCTGCGTGCCCAGGTTCGTCAGGCCGAGGGCCGAAATGCCGAGCCCACGGCCGGACTGATCGACTCCCAGTCAATACGCACCGCCGACACTGTCCCGAGCATGACTCGCCGCTTCGACGCGGGCAAGAAGGTCAAGGGCCGGAAGCGGTTCATCGTCACCGATACCCTCGGTCTGCTGCTGACCTGACCGTCCACGTCGTGAGGGCCAGTGCCCAGGACCGCGACCGGGCCAAGCGATCCCTGTTGTGGACACGGCTGGACCATGCCACCGTGCTGAAGGTCTGGGCCGATCAAAGTTTCGCCGGTCGCCTGGTCGACTGGGCAGCCACCATCGGCGTGCGTGCCGTCCAGCGTGCGGGAGGAGAATGGGGCAGGGATGCTGGAGCAGCTGATCGACGACAACGATGAGTTGTGGAGGGCCGTTGAGCGGATCGGCCGGCACCGGCTTCCCAGTCTGGCCCATATCGATCCGTACGGAGACACCACGCTGAGCGGTGATGCGATCGACCGGATGGTGCGTGAACTTGAAAGCGCGGATCTTGCCCGTCTGCGGGACGGCGAACTCGAGGTCGTGGCGACGCTGTTGGCCTGGGGGCGACGGTGCCGTGCCGATCGCAACCTGCGGGTCACCTTCTCCGGGGACTAGAGCGCGTGTCAGTAGCATCATGAACATGCCCGATGAATGGATCGGTCTCAGTGAGGTCGAGCAGCGGAGGAACTGGTGGTGGACCGGTTTCCTGATGCTGGTCTTTGCCGGTGGCGCCATAGCGGTGGGCCTGGCCGAGCCGACATCAGGCCGATGGTGGTGGGCCGGTGGCTTTGGTGTTGCATAGTTGCCCTCGGCCTTCTACATGTTCAACCGTGGATACGGTCGGACACGCCTGACCGCAGACGGAATGGAGTTCCGCACCCTCGTGAGCCGGCGTTCGGTTCCCTGGAGCGAGATCACCCGAATCGAGAAGCGTCAGCACCTCACGCGTAGTGGATCCTGGTGGGACGTGCGGGCCGTACGGGTTCGTGGGCGTTCGCTCACGATTCCCGGGGCCTTCACCAACCGAAGGTGGGATGCGGAGTTCGAGCGGAAGTTGTCCGCCATCCACGAGCGTTGGTCGCGCGCAATGGGCGGCTGACGGCACTCACGCCGGGAGAGCCCCGGTGGCCGTGGGGAACGCGGCGGCATCGCCGAAGTCACTTTGCTCGGTGCGCTGGCAGGTTGTGCCATGCATGCCGGCAGGTGCCTTGGCAGTACGCCTCGCGGCGGCGCGTGTCGGCAATGGCGAACGCCGAAACGAGGACACGGAACGCCTTGACGTGTTCGGCGGCGGGAAGGCCCGCGAAGCCGTAGCGGGGCGGGTCCATGCAGATCATCACCGAGGGGGTGGCTGTGGGCTTCACACCGGACCGCGCCACCCCCGCACGGCCATCCGCAGTCGTAACGTGCGCCTGCATCGCGTAGCCGGCGATTTCCCGCAGTACCTCCTGCTGGCATGCGGGGGCGAACCCGGAGAACCAGGCCACGCCAGCGTCCAACGGTCGTAGTCCCTGGGCGATCTCGTTGACAACCCGCTCGGTCTGTTGCCGGATAGCGCGGCCGCCGTCGCTGCTCGTCTCGGTCACCGAATGATGGTGTCACGCGCGCCGCCGCATCCACGTTCCCGGCCTGCGTACCCAGCGTCCCAGCCGAGGCCGCCCCGGCCCCGAGGCCGCCCCGCCCGGCTGTGCCGTCCCGCGGCCATTCCAGAGGACGGGCGAGGTGCTGACCCGGTTCTCCTAAAATCGCCGGCCCCGGCTGGCAGGATCAGCGCATGCTCATCACGCCCCGGCCCGGCGCCGACCGCCGCAACATTCGTCAAGCGCTCCGTAGCGCCCACACCTCGGCCAGCAACCTCCAGGGAGCAACCGGACCGGAGACGGCCCACTCCCGGCTCATGCGCTACCTGAACTGGGCTACCGAGACCGCTGGGACCCTCCGTCACCAGATCAGCGACGACGACATCGATCGCCTGCTGTTGACCCAGCGCTACCAGTCACTCCTGAGCAGCTGCGGCATGCTCGCCGGCAGCGCCCAGGAGCGCCTCGTCAATGGACTGGTCAACCTTGAAGTGACCGAGCGCATCCAAGCACTCGAAGAAGCCTTGGGCATCCTCAACGACCGGATAGAGCGCTGGACCGGACGTGAGTGGTTCGTCGTCGCCGACTCCAGCTTCTACATCCAGAACACGGACAAACTCTCCGAGGCCGACCTGCACAAGCTCCTTGGTCTGCCGCCGGATGACGATATCAGGCTGCTGTTCCCGATCGTCGTGGTCGACGAGCTGGACGGATTGAAGGAGTCGGGTAAGCACCGATCGCGCTGGCGTGCCTCCCACACGCTGGGCTGCCTGGACGAGGTCCTCAACGGCTCCACCTTCGGCGTCTTGCGCCAGTCGGACAGGAGCGGCGAGCCGGCCCTGTGGCGGGGCGAGGTGAACGTGGAGATCGTCCTGGACCAGCCCGGCCATGTCCGTCTGCCGATCGCTGACGACGAGATCATCGACCGGGCGGTGGCCATCCAGTCCCTCGCGGCGCGCGAGGTGCGGCTGTTGACGTGCGACACCGGGCAGCACACCCGCGGGCGGGCTGCGGGGTTGAAGGCGACCAAGGTGGAGACGAAGGATCCCGGCCCAGAGCCGGACTGGGAGGCTGAGGCCAAGCCGAGCAATGGCACCCGTGCGAGGCGTCGCGAGCGGCAGACTGATCGGGCGACGCCGCCCCTGGCCTGATCCGGTCACGCTGCGGTCGGAGACGAGAGTGGCCGAGTTACTGCCTGTTCTCTATCCGCTCGTGCGGTCGGACAGGTTCGAACGGGGACCTGGTTCGGGTGAGTTGTCCGGAGCGGGTGCATGAAGGAAGGGCCTCTTGGTAGCTCGCGGATGTCGAGTCCAGCGAGGAGCAAGAGGCCCTGTTGTCGAAGTGTCGCGTGGTCGTGGTCGCCGAGTCCAGTTCGTCCACTCGTGGGTGTGACTGCCTCGCCCACAGGTTCGGGAACGCGGTCGACCGGCCGCAGCGCCGGCCCCGATACGGCTCGGACATGAGCGATGCCGAGTGGGCCGTGGTGAAGGATCTGCTGCCGGTTCCGGGCTGGCTTTCGGGCCGCGGCGGGCGTCCGGAGGGCTACTGCCATCGGCAGATGATCGACGCAGTGCGCTACCTCGTCGACAACGGCATCAAGTGGCGGGCGATGCCGGCGGACTTCCCGCCCTGGCCGCGCGTCTACGCCTTCTTCGCCCGCTGGCGGGACACGGGACTGGTCACCGAGCTGCACGACCGGCTGCGGGAAGCCGTCCGCGCCGGTGACGGCCGCAGCACCGAGCCGAGCGCGGGGGTCGTGGACTCGCAGTCGGTGAAGGCGGACGCCACCGTCACTTTCGGCTCACGGGGCTACGACGCGGGCAAGAAGATCAACGGTCGCAAGCGGCACCTGCTCACCGACACGCTCGGACTTCTCCTGGCCGTGCTGGTCACACCGGCGTCTGTGACCGACCGGGACGGCGCCCGGTCCCTTCTGCCGCAGGCTGCGGACCGCTTCCGGCGGCTGGCGCGGGTCTGGGCCGACGGCGGCTACACCGGCCACCTCACCGACTGGACCAGCCAGCATTTCGGGCTCGTCCTCGACATCGTCCGCCGCAGCGAGGACGTCCGCGGCTTCCAGCCACTGCCCCGCCGCTGGGTCGTTGAGCGGCCCTTCGCCTGGTTTCTGCGCAGCCGCCGCCTGGTCCGGGACTACGAACGCCGCCCCGACACGAGCGAAGCCGTCATCCGCTGGTCGATGATCGCCCTCATGAACCGCCGCCTGGCCGCACAGCCTCATCAGTGCGCTGTTGTGTCGGCAGGGTGAACCTCCCGGGCTTTGCCTCGACCAGCCAGCCCCGTTCCACCAGCCTCTTCAACCGTGCTCTCGCACCCTCGACGCGTGAGGCCGAGGCACTGTCCCAGCCAAGCACCACGGCCGCCCGCCGCGCACCCAGCCCCTCGTTGCCGGCCTCGGCCGCGGCTGCCATCACCGCCTGATAATCGACGGACAGATCCTCGGGGCCGGCCGCGTTCTGGCGATGCGGCACCGCACGGCGCGGGCCCACCGGCTTCCTCGGCGACGGGCCAACAACCGTCTCGGTCGGCTGTTCCTCCTCGGCGAGCGCTTCCAGATACTGCTCGAGGCCGATCGTCCGAAGCCTGAGAACCTCCTCGGCCTCCACCAAGTCCGCCCGCACCCGATCCAGTTCGGCTTCGAGCTCCTCCACCCGCACGGCAGCGGCCTTCCGCCGTGTTTCCAGGACCGCCCGCATCGACGGCATCCGCCACCCCCACACCGACTCGATCAGCAACGAGTCGAGACTCCCGCCACAGCCGCAATCTCATGTCCGACCAGCAGAATCCGCACACGCCATTCGGAAAGCGAACGGCCTCTTAGCCAGCCGGGGCGGTCGGCGACTCGGGAAGCGCCGCGGTGAGCTGGCTGACGGAGGCGGAGCCCGACTCAGGAAGTCGTGGGCAATGGCGGAACTGCCAGCGGCCGGCCTTACGCGGTAGACCCGGGCTTGTAGCCCTGGAGGAATGCCGGTGCGACCAGTCGTTGCCGCTCCAGCAGGCCAGGTAGGTCCTGTGCGAGCTTGGGGTGGGCCTGCTTCCACTGAGGGGAGTGTGCCACGAACTCCCGGCTGTTGAAGACGGTGAACCGGTTGATGGCGGCCGCATCCAGGCGGGATAGCTCGTCAGGGTCACGGGAAATGATGAGGGCGAGGCTGCTGCCGAGCGGCACTGTAATGCGCCGGAAGTTGGTGAAGCCGATGCCAACGCCGTGATCGAAGAAGCCGACAGGTATGTCTGGCGGCGGGGAGCCTACGACCCCTGACATGCACAGAGGATTGTCGCTGACGATCAGTCCGCCGCCGCGTGGCCGGTAGCACGCCCAGTGCATGCCGCTGGACAGCAGGACCGATACCAGGTCGTTCCACTGGTCCTCGTAAGGGGCGTCCTCGTCGTTGCGTGCCTGCCATGGCCAGATGACTGTCCGGGTGATCAGGCGCATCATGCTGGACTGGATTTCTTCGTCGGTCAGGTCATAGTCGTTGACGCCTGCAGACTGGTTGACCACGTGCCGCAGGAAGCGGCTGCGCTGCCATTGCAGGGCCAGCAGCCAAGCCAGAGCCTCCCGGGCATGCTCGGGTACGGCGCGTTCACGGCGTTGCACAAGCTCCCTGATGACGGTGGCGGCCTGCCCTTCGATGTCGCCCATGGCGGCTTCCATCGACGAATGGTCGGGATCTTGCCCAGGCCGGTAGATCGAGTGCCCGTACTTGCGTTGTCCCGTCTCTTTCACGTTCCTTGGGAAGGCACGTTCGCTGGCCCATTGATGCACGTACAGCTGTCCGCCTTGCCCGGCGAAGTACTTGAGCAAGAACTGGGGAACGAAGTGGTGTCTGACAGGGTACGGCGGCATACGGGAGACTGTAGCGGTGCCCCTGAGGCGGCTGGCCACCGGAGCGGGGGAGGACGAGCCAGCACACCGCCGTGCACCCCGCTCCTCTCTCTCAAAACCTCTAGGGGCGCCATTCCTGCTGATAGGCGGGGTGCTCGGCGTACGACTGGGCCAGGACACGAATCGCGTAGGTGAGGCCCGCGTGACGCGTGTCCGCGGGGTCCATGGCCGTGTAGTCCCGTGCCAGCATGTCGATCAGATCGAGCATGGGCAGGTGGCCGTCGAGGAGGGCCTCGCCGCCGAACGTCTGGGCAACGTAGGCGTAGGCGTGGTTGTCCTCCTCGATGCGAGCGCGGAGGAACATCAGTAGGTCGTCCATGGGCTCATCCTCGCGCGCCGCCCGCTGCGCCGGCCCCTGCCGTCGGCGTCCCCGGCCTCGACTCAGGCGGGGTGTCGCGGGGCTTGCCCCTGCTGGGGGCAGTGTCCATCCGGCCGGAAGGGATTCCGCACCACCCACCCCTATGCGGGGGGCAGACCCCTTCGGCCGCCGGGCCCGCCCCCCTTCCGGGGCGGGCCCGGCCCTCCGGCACCATCCGGCCCGGCACTAACCGACACCCCACGGCGAACCCACCACTCATCCATAACTGATGGTTTCAGAATGAGATCCGGAGGCAGTGAAGGCACATCGGTGCAGCCGGTTGAGGCGAGGGCCTGTCCGGCTTGTCCCATGCGGCTCTG
>NZ_JBIRZD010000024.1:0-86595 GCF_044390505.1 Streptomyces sp. NPDC018947 | reverse complement strand
CATCCAGTGGTCCGAACACCTCGCCGCCGAAGCCGCCTGGACACGCCCCGACCCGACCATCGCCTGAGCCCCCGTGCACGGCACCCCGTGAATCCCAACCGCCGCGCACGGGTGGGTGCCGCCGGCCCCGTCCCCCGCGGGGACCGGCGGCACCCCACCCATTGACCCTCCATCCCAGCCGAGAAAGAGACACCGTGACCCCGCCCGTGACGACGAGCGCACCGATCACACCCCTGACGCCGGCCCTGCGGCGTGTCTCCCAGCACCTCGCGTGCGGGCTGACGCCGCAAGAGATCGCGGCGAAGACCGGGCTGTCGGCCGCGACCGTCCGCCAGTACATCCGCGACATCCGCGAGTGCCTGCACTGCCCGCCCCGCTGCAAGCCGCCCGTGCTCGTGCACCGCCTGCTCACCGCCCAGCAGGTCCCCCCGCCCGAGTTGGACAGGCCCGCGCCGGACCTCGGCCCGGACCAGTTACTGCTGCTGCGGGCCGTCGCCGAACACAGCGACGCCCGCGACATCGCCATCGCCGCCAAACTCGCCCCGGCCGACCTGCACGCCGCGCTCGACCAGCTCCTCGCCGACACGGGCACGCAGGACACCACCCAGCTGGTGATCCGGGCGCACGGCTGGAAACTGCTGACGGCCGGGCCGGCCCACGCGACGCGCAGTGGAGCGAACCGGTGACCAGCCCCCGGACTCCCCTGGTCGCCGCTTACGAGGTCCGCACGTTATGCACGGATGCCGAACGCGAGGAAGCTGCCGCCCTCGTTCAGGACCGTCAGCGCTGGCTCACCGTGCGCGATCTGCCGGTGCCTGTCCGAGCCGACATCCCCGCTCTCTTCCGCGACCCGCAGTCGCAGCCGGCCGGGCTGTTCGAGTCCGGGGAGCTGCTGGCCTGCATGCTCCCGCAGTGGGCGCCCGACCTGCGCTGGGGCCGAGGGCCCTGTCTCTTCCTGGACTGCGTCCATACGCTGCCCGGCCAGCCCGACAACGTCAGCCGGCTGATCACCCTGTGGGCATCCGACTTCGCCGCCCGGCTCGGCCTCCCGGTCGTGCGGGCCGAGGCCGTCTCCCGCCACGGCCTCGGCACCGAGCCCATCGCCGCCCTGCTGCACCGGCTCACCGACATGGGCTGGGATATGCGCGGACTCGGGACCGGACAACACGGTGACCGGGTCGCCCGCCTGGAACTCACCGCCGAGCACCGCCCCCGACTGAACGCACTGATCGGCTGCCGCGTCCACGAACCGCAGACCGCCCCGAGCGATCGGAGCAGCGCGTGACGACGGCCGAACCCCAGCGGCCCGACCTCGCCCGCGAGCTGATCGCCCGTGCCCAGGCGTCGGCCGTGCACCGGGCCAAACGAGTACGCAACCAGCTTGACGCCGTCCAACTCGGCCAAGGCCGGCACGCCGAACACGCCGACACCAAGTTCCTGCGTCGCATCCTGGGCGAACACGACTGGCCCGGCCACGGCCTCGTCGGCCCGGCCGGCGCCCGCGCCGCCTGGAGCATCGCCCTCCACAGCGACCACGAACCCGACTTCCAACGCGCCGCCGCGTTCCTGTTACAGCGTGCGGTCAAGGCTGGCGATGCACTCATCCAGCACTGGGCGCACCTGCACGACCGCGCCCTGATCAACAGCGGGCACGACCAGGAATACGGAACCCAGCTCCTCCTCCGAGCCGACGGCATCGAACTGTGCCCGCTGCACGCGCCGGAATCGCTAGACGAACGAAGGACCAGCGTCGGGCTGCCACCCATCGCCGTCGCCCTGGAAAAGGTACGTCGCCGGTACACCCCGCATCGCCGCACCGAAGACGCCCCGACCGTCGTGCTGGCGGGAGCCGCATGAGGAAGCGGACCCGCGAAATCCTTACCAGCCGGACGCTCGTCCACAACTCCGCACTCAGAAAGCCCATTCTCTATGAAGCTCACCACGGCCGTCCGTGGTCGGAGCCGCCCGGCTCACGCAGGACGCACGGCACCACACCGAGCGGAACGGTCCACCACCCCCGATCTCGCCAGGCTCTGCACTTCTGAGGGCATGGACGTCGAGGAGTACATGCAACTGCTGAAGGCCAACCAGCTCATCCGCATGCTCAGCCGACGCGACCGCCTCGGCTTCGTCCGTGAGGGACATCTGCCGTTCTGCCCCGCGAAGCTGATGAAAAGCGACGTCTGCCAGCGGTACTGGTACAGGTTCGGCGACCTCCGCGCCCCGGACACCGACGGCGACGAGCGCGCCGAGCACTTCACCCGGTTGCTGGACAAGGCCGCGAAGAACCGCCCGCAGGCACGGCCCGCAGCAGCTTGACGGCACCACACACCGACGTCCAGACGCCTCGGCGCAGGCGACTTCGCCGGCCATCGCCGTCTGGCAGCGAACTCCGGTGCCCGACCAGGCGCCGGAATCCCGCACCATCCATCACTCCAAGGAGGCATGCATGACCGCCATCCAGGCCGAGAGGCCGACCGCTCCCGCTCAGGCGGACCTCGTGAAGACCGACGACGACCCGTTCGGGCTCGACATCACCTTCATCGAGGGCACGCCGGCGACCGAGACGGTCCTGATGTGCAGCACGGGCGACACCTGCGGCAGCTCCTGCCCCAGCGCCTGCACCACCTCGTAAGCCGGCACACCCCGGCAACGCGGGCCGGACTGGGCTCTCCCCATCCGGCCCGCCCCGCCCACTACGCAAAAGATGAGGAGAGTCCTAATGACTCGGCACCGGCCCAGCCTGTACGAGGCCGCGGGGCAGGCCATGCTGCGCGCCGCGGTGCACACGACCGAGCCCGCCATGCCGCCCTGGCCGGTGGCCACAGCGCCCGTGGACGAGTGGCGTGCGTGGCTGAGCACGGTGTGGTCCGACACCGACTTCCGCCAGACCGTGTCGCAGGCGAGCCCTCACCTGGCGGACCAGGTGCAGGCCATCATCGACGGCCGCACACCGAAGGTGCGCCGGATGCGCCGGGCGGCGCTGGCCACCGCCCGCTATGCGATCCGCTACGCCCGCCGCTCCACCCCTTACGGCCTGTTCGCCGGCGTCGCCCCGCTCGGCTTCGCCCAGGCCACATCCGTCCGCATCGGCGACGAGCACCAGGCCGTGGCGCGCCCCGAGCCGGTCGGACTCGACGAGATGCTCAGCACCTGGGAGAGCGACGCGGCGCGCATGGCCGAAGCCGAGGTCTGCGTCAACACCCTGATCTATCAGCGTGACCAGCACATCCACGTACCGTTCGAAGGCGGCGCCGAGTTCCGCCTTGCCCTCAGCCCCGCGCTGCGTCTCGTACTCGACCTGGCCCGATCGCCGATCGGGTACCGCCAGTTGTCCGACAAACTGGCCGCGGAGTTCCCCGCCGTGAGCGGCACCGCGCGCGACCGACTGCTCGGTGAACTGCTGCGCGTGCGGTTGATGCGCTCCTCGCTGCGCGCGCCCGCCACCGTCGCCGACCCCACCAACGTCTTACCGCCCGCGGCGCGCGCTCAGACAGCCGCCCTGCGGACCGCGTGCGACCTGCGGCTGGACGCCGATGTGCGGCTACCCGATCAGGTGCTGACCGAAGTGGAGACCGCAGCAACCGTCCTGGCCCGCCTGGTCACCCATCCGAGCGGGACACCGACCTGGCGGCGGTGGATCGAGCAGTTCTCCGAGCGCTACGGCGAGAACACCGCGGTGCCGGTGGAGGTGGCCACGAGCGCCAACCAAGGCGTGGGGTTCCCGGCAGGGTTCGTCACAGCGAACGAACCGCCGCGGCCGATGTCACGGCGTGACCGCCTGCTTCTGGATCTGGCCGGCACCGCCGCCGCCGAAGGCAGCCGCACGGTCGCGCTGACCGGGGCGATGATCGAGGAACTGGAAGCAGCAGCCGGTACCAGACCCCAGGACCTGGCACCCCACCTCGAACTGGCAGCACAGATCCAGGCCCCCTCCGTTCCCACCCTGGACCGGGGCGACTTCCGGCTGCGCGTGCTGACCGTCTCCCGCTCGGCCGGGTCGATGACCGGCCGGTTCTGGCACCTGTTCCCCGGCGCCGAGGAAGCGTACGCGAACCTGCCCACCGTCAACCCGGAGGCGGAACTCGCGCAGCTCTCCTTCCATGCCGGACGGGTGCCGGCCGACCTGCTCACCCGCGCGCCCCAGGCCCTGCCCCGCGTCGTCAGCGTCGGCGAATTCCGCCACCCCGGCCCGAACGTCCTCCTCCCCCGTGACCTGTCGGTCACCGTCGCCGACGGCCGCCCCCAGCTGGTGGAGACCGCGACGGACAGACCGCTGGAGCTGCTCGCCCCCACCGCCATCAACTTCCTGTGGAACAACTACACCCCGCCGATGGCCCGCTTCCTCGGCGAGATCAGCAGGGCCGCCTCCCCGCAGGTGACCTGGTTCGACTGGGGCGCCGCCTGGACCCTGCCCTTCACCCCGGCCCTCACCTACCGGCGCACCATCCTCACCGCCGCCCGGTGGAAGATCCGCAGCCGCATACTGCCCGCCCGCACCGCACCACTCCAGCAGTGGGCAGACCAACTCCACGCCTGGCGTGCCCGGTTCCGGGTGCCGGAGCGAGTCCTGCTCGCCGAGGACGACCAGCAACTGCCCCTCGACCTCACCCGCGACATCGACCTGGACCTCCTGCGCGCGCACCTGGACGCCAGCCCCTTCGGCATCGCCACCCTGCACGACGCGCCCCCACCGGACGCCGACGGGTGGATCGGCGGCCGGGCCCACAGCATCGTCGTCCCTCTGGCCAGGTGCTTATGACCGCGACGACCGTGCCCCGTACGCAGGACCTGTCCGAGGGCGCCCTGGGCAGGGCCCTGCTCGACATCGAGCGCCGGGACCTGTCCACCGCCCGCCGCCACCTCACCCAGGCCACCGCCCAGGGGGTGAGCACCGGAAGCAACGCCAGCCTCTTCCACGGCGCACCCGCCCTGGAGTTCGTCCTGACCCGTGCAAACGGGGCCGGCGACGACGTCCGCGCGGCCGTCGACCGCGTCGTGGACGCCCGGCTCGCCGCCGCCCACCGCCGCCGGGCGGCCGGCACACTGCCCCACCCCGCAGAATGGGACCTCATCCGCGGCCTGACCGGACTCGCCGCCCTCCTGCTGTCCCGCCAACCGCCCGCTCCCCGGCTGCCCGACGTGCTCGCCTGCCTTGTCCCGCTCGCCCGCCCCACCCGAGGTGACAGCAGGATGCTGCCCGGGTGGTGGTCGCCAGTTGGCCCGGACGGGAAGACGATGGCCGGCGGGCACGGCAACAACGGCATGGCCCACGGCATCGCCGGGCCCCTGGCCGTGCTCTCCCTCGCCCTGCGCGCCGGGGTCAACGTCCCCGGACAGGAAGAGGCCGTCGGCACGTTCGCCACCTGGCTCGACCGGCACGGCACCCACTACTGGTCCACCGCAGCACATCTGGACGCCGAGCAGCCGCCCAAGGCGGATACAGCCCGCCAGTCCTGGTGCTACGGCCAACCCGGCATCGCCCGCGCCCAGCAGCTCGCCGCGCTCGCCCTCGGCGACACAACCCGGCGCCAAGCGGCTGAGGACACCGTCGCAGCCATCCTGACCGATCCCCTTCAGCTCGCCCGCATCACCGACTCGACCCTCTGCCACGGCTGGGCCGGCCTGCTGACCCTCACCCGCGCGGTCGCCGCCGACAGCCCCGCCCCCGACCGCTTCACCCCGATCATCCAGGACCTGCACCGACGGCTGGCCGCCGACTGGGAGCACCTGCCCAAACCCGGCTTCATGGAAGGCCGCGCCGGCGCCCAACTCGCCCTGCACGCCACCGACACCACCGGCTGGTCCCGCGCCCTCCTGCTCACCTGACCACCTGCTCCCCGCCGCTTCGCAAGGAGTTCCCTGCCCATGACCTTCGACGACGAGAACCTGCCGATCCCTCCGGACACGTCCTGGTGGCACGCCTCTGTGGCCTTCCCCGATCCGCACGCGGACGCCGCCCGGGCCCTGGCGACCGCGCTGGCCGGGCGCCGCTTCCACTTCCTGCGCAAGGACGTCGGCGTGCGCCTGCGCACCGAGCAGCCCGCCACCGTCCTCCTGGACCGACTCGTCGCCGACCGTGTGATCACCGGCTGGACCGGCGGGATCTACGAGCCGGAGACCCACGCCTTCGGCGGCCCCGAGGGCATGGAAGTCGCGCACGACGTGTTCTGCGCCGACAGCCCGGCCGCGCTCGCCGAGACCGGCGCCCCCGGCGCCCGCGAGCGCAGCGTGATGCTGCTGTCCGCCATGATCCGCGAGGCCGGACTGGACCCGTTCGAAGCCGGAGACGTGTACGCCCAGTGGGCCGCCCTGCGTCCCCCCGTCACTCCGCCCCGGGGACCCGCTCTGAAGCAGGCCGTGTCCGCGATGCGGCGGCTGATGAACGCAGACGCCGCCCGGCGCCCGGAGCCGGAAGCCGGCTGGGTCGAGCGCGTCACCGCGTTCGAGGACGCCGGCCGCCGCCTGCGCCGGCTCGCCGCCGACGGCCGCCTGATACGCGGAATCCGGGGCGTCATTGCCCATCATGCGATCTTCGCGTTCAACCGCGCAGGCGTGCCTGCAGACATGCAGGCAGCCACCGCGTGGCTCGGCCGTCACGTCGCCTTCTCCACCAAAGACGGACCTGACATGCCAACCCGCAAGTCCGCTCCCGCGGACCCCAGCCTCCCGCGAATGGAGACCACCATGACACCCGTAACCGACCCCTTCGAGCTGCGCGAAGCCCTCGCCCAGCGGCTCATCGACAGCGGCCACCTGCGCAGCAAGGCGGCCATCGACGCCTTCCGCACCACCGACCGACACGCCTTCCTGCCCGGCGTCGACCTGGACGCCGCGTACCAGGAGGACGCGGTCCCGATCAAGCACGACGAGCACGGGAAGATGATCTCCTGCATCTCCGCGCCGTCCATCGTCGCCACCCAGCTCGAACAACTCGGCGCCAGGGCAGGCCACAAAGTCCTCGAGGCCGGAGCCGCCACCGGATACAACGCCGCCCTCCTCGGCAAGATCGTCTCCCCCGGCGGGCAGGTGTGGACCCTCGACGTCGACCAGGACCTCGTCGCCCGCGCTAGCCAGCACCTCGCCCAGGCCGGCGTCGACAACGCCACCGCGGTGATGGCCGACGGCGCGGCCGGGCTGCCCGAGCACGCCCCCTACGACCGGATCATCTTCACCGTCGGCGCCGGCGATGTCCCCGTGAAAATCCTCGACCAGCTCGCCCCCGGCGGACGCCTGGTCCTGCCCATGCGCATCCGGGGCAGCATCTCCCGCTCCTTCGCCTTCGAACGCAACGGGGACACGTGGAAGACCGTCTCCTGCGAGATGGCCACCTTCATCCCGCTGCGCAAGGGCGTATGCGACGACGTGTACACCCTCGTGCCGATGGCCGGCGACGGCAACGTCCGCCTGGAGACGTTCAGCGAGCAGGACATCGACCGCGATGCGCTGCGTACCGTCCTCGACCAGCAGCAGACCAAGCTCTACACCGGGGTGAAGTTCCGGCAGGGATCGGCGTGGGAGTGGCTGTACCTGTACCTGGCCTGCGTGCTCCCCAACGGCCTGTCCCGGCTGCCGGGCCAGCGCCCCGGGTTCACCCCGCACTTCGGCTGGGGCTCCATGGCCGCCCTCGACGCCGGGCCGCTCGCCTACCTGACCGTCCGCGAGGGCGAAGACGAGCAGGGCCGGTACTGGGAGGTCGGCGTGGTCGGCCACGGCGGTAGCGGTGGCGACCTTGCCGAGCGCGTCGTGAGCGAGATCCGTGCCTGGGACGCCAGCGGCGGCAACGACGTCCCCGAGCCGGGCTTCCGCATGGCCGTCGCCCACTCGCGTGACCGGCTGACGGCCGATGACCCGCGTTTCGTGGTCGACAAGCCCTACAGCCGGCTCGTCGTCGACTGGGCGCGCACGGGTTGAGCCGATGATTCCCGCGATAGCCAGCCGCATCCCTCTGGTCCGCCGCACCAAGGCGCCCGCGCTCCCCTTGGAGGAGCGCATCCGCCACCTCACCGGGCTGACCGTCGCGCCCGCAGGTGCGAGCCACCACGACCTGGTGGCCCGCGCCTGCGGGGTCCTCAACTACGCGGCGCTCATCGCCTCCGACGTCGGCCTGCCCGACCTGGCCGAGGATCTGTGCTGGCGCCAGCACCAGGTCTTCGCCAACGCCGGACGCCTCAGCGGACGGGTCGCCGTCATGTCGCTGATGCCGCTCGTCAACCTCGCACGGCTGCAGACCCGTGCCGGCCACGGCGAACTCTCCTACAGCTTGCTGTGCTGCCTCAACGACGCTGCCCGGCACCGCAACAAGACCGACGTCGACGGCCGCACCGTCGACCTGTCGACCCTGACCAGGACGGATGAGGACCACCGCACGGTATGCCGCGAGCTGTACGTCACCCTGCTCGTGGACGGCGCCCGCGCCCTCGCCCAGACCGGGCGGTGGACCGAGGCGGCCGACGCCATGGCCCAGCACCGCGGCATCGGCAACAGGCTCCTCGACGGCCGCCAGATCAAGATCATGGCCCTCATGGAACAGGGCCTGGACCAACAGGCCCGCGACCTGATCGACACCACCCAGCCCGCCGAGCCCTGGGAGCGCGCCATCGCCCTCCTCCTGCACGCCCACTGCCGGCCCGCCCACACCCCCTTCCCCGAAGTCGACCTCGACCGCACCCTGGATGCAGCCGTCCAGCTCCTTGACCATCCCCATCCGCCGACCGCCGCCTTCCAGACCCGGACGGGTCTGTCAGCCCTGGAACTGGACCGCACCGGACGCCATACCGCCCGCGTGCTCGACCCCCTCGTCAGGGTCGCCCGGCTCGACGCCTACGCCGCACGAGACGCTCTGCACCACCCCGTCGCCGCGTCAGCCCTGGACAACAGGGCAACAGACGCGCTGAACGCGGTGATCGCCACGGCCGGACTGGGATCCGGCGCCCTGTCCGCCCACCACCATGAGGCGCTGACGGGCGCGGTCGGCCACGCCGAGACAGAGCTGGCAAAGCTGCTGCAGACCAAATCCGATCCCGGCTAGGAGGGCACGACCGGTGCGCCCCGCCGTACAGCGAACGCTGTTCGGCGGTGTCAGCGTTTCGGCCATTTCCTGCACGCAGCCGCCCCAAGCCAGACCAGGGCTCCCACGCCCTCGGGGTTCTCAGACGCAAGAAACAGCGGGCTCCCCGGCACGACCGAATGACGTGTGTTCGAAATCGCAGCCGTGTCGTTAGACCACACAACTCTGCCGCAGCGACTGCCCCAGGGGGAACGATGACCTCGGCCGTTACACAGGACCAGCCTCCACAACCGCCCAAAGGAACCGTGCCGGACGACGAACAGCCACAGGCCAGTGTTCGAGAGGAGGAGTACCTTTACCGCGACGAGTCGAGGCTCCAGGCCGGCTCACAGCTGACCTCCCGCACCATGGCGCGGCGCCTGCCCTCGCTCGTGCGGCGCTCGGTGCAGATGGCCTGGCGCGTGGACCGCGGCGCAACCATCGGCCTACTGGTGTGCCAGATCGGGACCGGCATCCTCGCGGCCCTCGGCCTCCTGGCCGTCACGGGCACGATCACCGCCCTGATCTCCCCAGGCGACATCACCGAGCGGCTATGGGACGCCGCCCCGCAGCTGGCCATCATCGCCGCCGCCACCGGCCTGCGAGCCGTGCTGGGCATCACCGTCGTCTGGCTGACCGGACGTCTGCGCCCCGTGCTCGGCCGGGCAGCGGAGCTGACGATGATCAAGGCCGCGCTGGGTGCGGAACTGGCCGCCAACAACAAGCCGGGCTACAACGACGCCTACGACATCGCCGACCGCGGTGCCCAGGTCACCCCCGACCTCGTCGAAGAAGCGCAGGCCGTCCTCGCGGCGACCGCCACGCTCGCGGCCGGTGCCACCGTCCTGACCGTCCTGCACCCCCTGCTTCTTCCCCTTCTGTTCCTCGCGTGCCTGCCGCAGGCCGCCGCCTACGTCCGCTCCGCCCGGGTGATCTACCTCGCCGGGCTCGAGACCTCCGGGCGGCGCCGGATGCTGGGCAAACTGCGCTGGCACATGGCCTATCAGGAGTCCAGCGAGGAGATGCGCGCCTGCCTCGCCGGCCCCTTCCTGATCGGCCGGTACCGACGGCTGGCCGCCTCGGTCAACGCCGCCGAACGCGAGGCCGCGAACACCGGTGCCTGGATGGGGCTGGCCGGAGCAGTGGCCGGCGGGGTCGCCTCAACCGCAGTGTGGGCAGCGCTGCTGTGGCTCCTTGCTTCCGGCCGGATGGGCCTGGCGGCCGGCGGCGGTGCCGTCTTCGCCCTCCAGACCGCCACCGGCTCCGTGCGCGGCATCATCAACGGTGGGGCCCGCCTCGTGCGCACCGGCTGGTACGTCCAGGACTGGCAGAACTTCCTCGACAACGCCCACGGCCAGGCCATGGCCGACTCCCGCGGCACCACGCCCGTGACCACGGCACCGGAGCGATTCGAGGTCCGCAACGTCACCTACCGTTACGACGGCGCCCCGAAAGACAGCCTGAGCAACGTCTCCCTGCACGTGCGGCGCGGGGAGATCGTGGCCCTGATCGGAGAGAACGGCTCCGGCAAAACAACCCTCTCCCGCCTGCTGTGCGGGCTGCTGCTGCCCACCGAAGGCGACGTGGCCTGGGACCACGCCTCCACCACTGACCTGGACCCCTGGGGTGCGTGGGAGCACGTTGCGCTCGTGCCGCAGAAGTTCACCTACCTGCCGCTGACGATGCGCGACAACATCACCCTCGGGCAAGGCGACACCAGCGACGCGGCACTGCTCGCCGCATGCGAGGCGTCCGGCGCAGCAGAGATGCTGCCGGGCCTCCGCTCCGGCCTGAACACTCTTCTGACCAGCGAGTGGTTCGGCGGTCAGCAGCTCTCCGGCGGGCAGTGGCAGCGCATCGTCCTCACCCGCGCGTTCCACCGGCAGGCGGCGTTGCTGGTGATGGACGAACCCACGGCCGCCCTCGACGCCCGCGCCGAGCACCGGATCTTCGCCGGCCTGCGCGAACTGGCCAAGGACCGCGCCATCCTGCTGATCACCCACCGCCTCACCAACGTCGCCCTCGCCGACCGCATCGTGGTCCTGGACCAAGGGCGGATCGTCCAGGAAGGCACCTACACCCAGCTCACCCAGCAGCCAGGGCTCTTCCAGACCCTGTGGGAACTGCAACGCCGGATGAGCGGCGACACCCCTGATCACCCCTAGCCGTTCCGCGCTGCCCACTCGCCTGTACACCGTCTCGGAAGGCAGAGAAACGTGACCTCTCCCGTCTCCCCTTCGGATCACGTCTCACCGCGTGCCGCTCTGCTCGCAGCGCAGTACGCCGCATCTCGGCATGCGGCGTGGCTCGGCGCCTCCGCGATCATCACCGACGAGGTCGGCCGGGTCCTGCTGGTGCGCCCCACTTACCGCGAGGATGGCTCGTGGCTGCTGCCCGGAGGCGTCGTCGAACCCGGTGAACACCCGCACGTCACCTGCCGGCGCGAGATCATCGAGGAACTGGGCCTGGATCTGCCCCTGTCGGCCGTGCTCGCCGTCCACTCCTTCTCCTCGCACCACCCCGACCTTCAGCCCGGCACGCCCTGCCCCGGGGAGGTCCGGTTCGTCTTCGACGGGGGAACCCTCACTCCCGGCCAGGTGGAGGCGATCCGCCTGCCGCCCGATGAGCTGTCCGAGTACGCCTTCTTGGAGACCCGGGACGCGGTGCAGCGGCTGCGGCCCGTGGACGGGCAGATCATGCTTGCCGCCTACCGTGCCCGTCTCGGGAACACCGCGACCGCGCACCTCGCCGACGGCCGGCACATCCTCGGCGTCCCAGTGCTGGACCGCCACGACGTCCACGTCCGCTATCGCCCGTTGTGGGACAGCCCTCTCCACCGCGGCCCCGTCCCCGAGCGGCTGCCCGTGCAGCAAGCCTGGGCGTGGTGCTTCGTCCCCGACGGCCGGGTCGTCCTGGTGGCCGACCCCGGCCCGCGGGGCGCGCTGCCGATGCTGCCCGGCGGCACCGTGGAAACAACCGACGCGACGCCTGAGGACACCCTTCACCGCGAAGCGGCCGAGGAAGCGCAGCTCGCTCTGACCGATCCGGTGCGACTGGGCTGGGTGCTGGACGAGACCGGCGAGGTCTACGGCGGCGTGGGCCCCAACGCCCGGCTCCGCTTGGCCGCCCGGGTCACTGCCATCGGCCCGGCGGCCGTCGACCCTGCCACCGGCCACCCCTTTGCCCGCCTGCTCGCCACCCCCGCCCAGGCAGCCGCTCTGCTGGGCTGGGGCCCGCCTGGAGCCCGGCAAGCCCAGCTCGCCGCGGACACGGCACGCGAGCGGTGGGCGCTGCCCACTGCTCGCACCGCCGCAGTCGACGAGATCCCGGCGGAGGGGATGCGGCTGACCTGACCCGAGCATCCCGCCCGCCTTCGACTCCTCCCGCTCACGCCCCACTGAGGTAGCCCCCATGCCGTTGTCGCACGACCACATCCGCACCACCGTCGACGCCTACCTCGCTCGCCACCCCCACGAGCGCGAGCAGCTCAGCGCCCTCCTGGATGCCCTCGACCGGACCGGCGACGACATCGCCAGCCGCTCCACCTTCACCGGACACGTCACCTGCGGCGCAATCGTCATCGACCGACTCGGCCGCGTCCTGCACGTGCTGCACCTGGCGAGCGGGAAGGTCCTCGCCCCCGGCGGACACACCGAGCCCGCCGACGAGTCCCTGGCAGCAGCGGCGCTGCGGGAACTGCACGAGGAGACTGGGATCCCGCCCCAGGCCGTCACCCCGTGGCCCGGCTACGAGACCGTGCCGTTCGACATCGACATCCACGACATCGACGCCCACCCGGGCAAAGGCGAACCCGGCCACCAGCACTTCGACCTCCGGTTCCTCTTCCGCCTGTACACCGCGACCGAAATGCCGGTGGTGCTGCAGGAAGAAGAGGTCGGTTGCATCGAGTGGCGGCCCGTGGACCGGGTGACCAGCCCCTCCCTGCGCGAGAAGCTACTCAAGCTCCCGCCGGCAGCCGAACCGGAGACCGCCAACGCCTCCGCCCTGATCTACAACGACCGCGGCGAGTATCTGCTCCACCTGCGCGACTACTTCCCCGGCCGGATCTGGGAGCCGGGCATGTGGTCCCTGCTGGGCGGCGGCCGAGAGCCCCAGGACGCCACCCTGCAGCACACCGTGCGACGCGAACTTCATGAGGAAGCCGGCCTCCACATCGCCGACCTGACCCCGTTCGCCACCGAGTACGCCTCCGATAACGCCGGCGCGACCGTGCCCATCGCCATCTACGCCGGCCGCTGGAACGGCGACCCGCGCGAACTCCGTCTGACGGAGGGGGTGATGCTGGCCTGGTTCGCCCCCGACGACCTCGACCGCCTGCGTATCGCAGACACCACCAGGGATCTCGTACGGCGCCACGCCGTCAGTCGCCCGGCCAGCACCGCGCCGCAGAGCGGGCTCTCATCGCACGAGGAGCGCCGTCCAGCTTCGCCGCATGGCACGGTCCTCAACGTCATCGGCGTCCACCTCTACCTGGAGCGGCCCGACGGGACGGTGCTGCTCGGGCTGCGCCACCCCGACTCCGCGTTCGCGCCCTCCACCTGGCACGTCCTGGCCGGCCACTGCGAGCAGGAGAGTGCCGTCACCTGCCTGATCAGAGAAGCACGGGAGGAAGCCGGCCTGCACATCGAGCGCCAGGACGTCGAACTCGCCCACGTCATCCACCACATCGACCGTGCCGGGGACCGACCCCGCATGGGCCTGTTCTTCCGCGCCCGGACCTGGAGCGGCGAACCGGAACTGCGCGAACCGGACAAGTACACCCAGTGGAAATTCTGGGACCCCGCCGCCCTCCCCGACAACCTCGTCCCCTACACCCGGGTGGCCATCGGAAAGATCCAGAACGGCGAGCTGTACAGCGAGACGGGCTGGCCCGCATGACCGGCACACCGAGCAGCACACACCGTCGTGTGTCCACGGCAACTGCGTGCGGCCGTGAGGACACCCGCCTGGTGGTGATCCGCGGTAACTCGGCGTCAGGCAAGTCAAGCGTGGCCCAGGGTCTGCGAGATCACTACGGCCGCGGTATCGCGATCGTGGGCCAAGACGTGATCCGCCGGAACGTGCTCAGGGAACACGACACCGCGCGCGGCGCCAACATCGCCCTGCTGGGAAGGATCGCACGTGAAGCGCTGAACGCCGGCTTTCACGTGGTGCTCGAAGGGATCCTGTACACCGATCGCTACGGCCACATGATCACGTCTCTGGTACAGGACCACCGCGGCGTCTCCAGCTGCTACTACCTGGACGTGCCGCTGGAAACAACGTTGATCCGCCACGCGTCGAAGGCGGATGCCGCGTACCTGGCGCACGTCACCGACAGCCACCTCGCCTCCTGGTACCGCGAGCTGGATCTGCTGCCCGGCGGTCTGGAGACCGTGATCCCGGCCGACAGCACGCTCCAGGACACCATCACGCGAATCCTGTACGAAACCGCCCTGACCTCTACCTCCCCCATCCCACCACCGCAGTGCAAGCCGTTACAAGGAGAGCCGATGAACCCTCTGGTGTTGATGTCCGATCCGCGCGTCGCCGCGATCCCGGTGCGCGAGTGCGGGGAGCCGCTCGTCGACGTGCGTAACCACAGCTTCCGCGTCGATCCCCGCAAGCACGATCCGCTGGGCGCGTTCGCCCACGTCCGCGAGGGCGTCCTCGCCCGACTGGAGCACACGCCCGCTCGCTCCTGCCCGCCGGCACCGACCTGCTGTTCATCGAGGGCTACCGGCCGTTGGCCCTACAGCAGCGCTACTTCACCGACTATCGGGGCGAGCTGGCCGCCGCTCACCCCGGCTGGACCCATGAGCAACTGCACCAGGCCGCCAGCCGGTACGTGTCACCACCGGAGATCGCGCCCCACTCCGCAGGCGCGGCCGTGGACGTCACCCTCGTCGACCAGGACGGCCACGAACTCGACCTCGGCACCCGCGTCAATGCCTCCCCCGAGGAAAGCGACGGTGCCTGCTTCACTCACGCCCCGAACCTCAGCAGTCGCGCGCGCCACCATCGCACGCTGCTGCTCAACGCCATGGAGAACGCAGGTTTTACCAACTATGCAACCGAGTTCTGGCACTTCTCGGTAGCGGACCGGTACGACGCGCTGATGCGGCAGGAGCCACACGCGCGCTACGGACCGATCGAATTGCCCTAGCACCGCCGGCATGCTTGTCCACTTCCTCGCTACCCACGCCGCCCCAGAAACACAGGAGTGCGGCCACCGCGCTCTGGCCCGGTCGCTCTCTGCCAAGACCGCGCCGGGCGGCACGCATCGAATGGAGGCACGTGTGCCTGACGACACCCAGCAGGCGATCCCAGCCGTCCCGAGTCCGACGGCCGCAGGCAACCCACAAGAGCACCACATGCACCTACTCGGGCGGTACTACCGCCAAGTGGAAGCAGGCCGCAAGACGATCGAAGTGAGGGTGGCCACCCCGCAAAAGCGCGCCATCGCAGCCGGTGACACAGTCGTCTTCCACGACCGGGACACCGGGCGGGAGCTCGACGTCATCGTGCAGCGGATCACCCCCTACCACTCCTTCGAGGACCTGCTCAGCTCGGAGGACGCCACGCGCATCGACCCGGACGGGCCGCCCGAAGAACTGCTCGCCAACCTCCGCAGCATCTACCCACCGGTCAAGGAAGCCCTCGGCGCTCTCGCCCTCGCGTTCGACCATCGCCCTTCCCGGCCCGGCCGCCCCCTGCCAACGACGCCGCCGCTCAAGTCCGTCGTCGTCACGCAGCCCTCCTCCTAGGGTGCGCGAATCATGCATCGGATGGCTGAGCCTCAGCAAGCGTGCAGGCCGGGAGCCTGCCGCGCTCGCCATCAAGAGGCACATTGAAGCCGCAGATCCCGAGCTCGGACAGCCCAGATTCACGGCAATTCCCCGGAGTCCACCAACACACCCGGGCCTGGCAGATCTACGGCCAGCGCCAACTGGCCCGCGCCTACACCCCGCGCACCCCCGACCGGCTGTGCTCATCGCGCAGGGCACCCTCGACGAGACGCACGCTGCCCCGCAGGACGTCGACATCGCCCTCATCGACTGCGCCACACACGACGCCATCGCACGACAACCACCACCGAGGAACGATACCCACGCCATGCCCGCCGACGATCCCGCTATGGCCGGCCCCAGCCGCTACACAGCCCTACTAGCCTGCACGCCGCACACCACAGCGCTCGCCCAGGACTTCGTCTCCAGCGTCCTGTCAGTCTGGGAAATCCACGACGCAGACGGCGACTGTCACAACAACCTGTCCGCGCTACTGGCCCAGACAGACCACACCACACACCCGACGGTGCAGGTGAGCGTCGAACGACAGTCGGAGGGCAGCATACGGATCGAGATCACACACGGGCCGACGCAGATGGGAAGCGCAGCACCGTGCAACCTCGGCCCTTCACCGGGCTGATGCGTCACGAGCCGAGAGCAGGACCGTGGCCCTGGCCGTCTGCCTGCGCTGATCCCGGTCGGGGTGTCGTTGTGGCGCGCAAAAAGTTTTGTCCCCAACAGCGACGGGGACCAATTCGCGGCGGTGTGGGTCGAGGAAAAAGCGTTTGTGTACTTCCCGTTCACCCGGCCTCGCACGCACCGGCCTACGCACGCATGGTCGAGGCCGAACACACCCGCCGCCGCCTGGCAACAGCCGCCGCACGCCTGGTCCAGACCGTCCACGACGTCTCCCTCCCCCATCCCGCCCCCACCGTGCTCGCCGAGGCAGACGCGCTCGCTGCCGTCGTGGACGACATCGCAGCCCGCTTCCCGCCACGTGCCGGCGTCCTGCCCTGCACCCCTGCACCCCTGCACCCCCGCCCACCATCGCGCCCGACTGTGCCGAGGCGGCGGAGGAGGAACAGGTGCTGCTAGCGACCGCCACCGCCCGCCCCGCGGACGCCGCAACCGTGCGGTGGCTGCTGCCCGAGGACTTCACCCGGCCGCTGCACGCCGGCCTGTGGCAGTGCCTCACCACTCTCGCCCGCCGCCACGAGCCCGTTGATCCCGTCACCGTCCTGTGGGAAGCCCAACAACGCGGCCTACTGGACCACGGGCATCAACCGGGCGAGGTACTCCGTCTCCTCGCCGAACCTGCCGGTTCCGTCGGGCACTGGGGCGAACGCGTCCTGCAGCGCCCCCTCCTGACCACCGTCGAGCACACCGGCCGCCGCAGCGACCACGCCCGAAGCCCGCCACACGCGCTGGCCCCCCGATCACTGCGGCCGTCCGCTTCGCCCGCGCCGTCCGGTAGCAAGCGGGGCCTGATGCAGGGCTTCGACATAGTCGCGTGATGTCCGGTTCGTGATCACATGAGACCGAAGAGCGCGAGCGGGCGTTTTGGGTCGCGGGAGTTGGCGCGAGTGCAGCGGCGATGTTGTGGGTGCCGGCGATGCGTAAGGCACCAATGGCGAGGTTGCGCCAGGCCGCCATGGTGCGGGGCGCGCTGCCAGTCCGAAGCTGTGAGGCGTCCTCGGCGAAGATGGTGTCTCTCACGTGGTGCAGGGCCTCGATCTGCCAGTGCGAGCGGATCACGTTCGCGAGCTGAGCGGGTGTGGCCTGCCCGGAGCTCAGGCTGGTGACCGCGTAGACGGTCTTGATGCTGACCTTGCCGTTCTTGTGGTTCACGCGCCGCCGCTTGAGTTGGAGGGCCTGGCGGGCGCCGGGGAAGAGCAGATTGTTCACCGTGCACACCCTGATGCGGCGGATCTCGCTGCGGCCGTGGACGCTCTCGCGGGTGCGGCTCTGGAGTGGGATCTGCTGCCAGGGTAGGGACTTGAGCTGATTGCGCAGCTTCTTCTGATTCCCTTTGACGATCACGATGTAGTGGGCGTCGCGGCCGACGAGGTACTCGGCGTGCTCGCGCTGAGTGTGCATGGCGTCGCTGGTCACAATAGTGCCAGCCAGATCGGAGAGGGCGTCCAGCAAGGGTTGGAAGCAGGTGATCTCGTTCGTCTTGTCCCCGACGTCCAGCTGGGCGAGGATCAGGCGGCTGGTGTGGTCGAGCGCCGCCAGCAGGTGGATTTTGCGGCCGCCGGCTTTCGCGGCACCGCGCAGGCTCTTGCCGTCAACTGCCACCGCCCGCCTGGCCTTCGAGCCTGGATGGATACGGCGGTCGGCGAGCCACGCGCCCACCGAGATGAGGGCCTGTTCGGCCCGGCGGCGCCGTTCGAGGAGCCAGTGTGGGAAGTAGCTGCCCTGCCTCAGCTTGGGAACGGCGAGCTCGACCGTGCCCGCCCGGGTGTCCCACTCGCGCGGGCGATAGCCGTTGCGATGGTTGACCCTCTCGTCGCTGACCTGCCCGTATTCGGCGTTGCAGAGGGCATCAGCCTCCGCGGACATCAGGGCGTCGGCGAACGTCTTGATCATCGCGCGCAGCAGATCGGGACTCGCCGCGGCCAGATTCTCCTCGGCGAGGGCGTGCAGGGGCAGACTGTCGGGTGCGGTCATCGTGCTGATCTCCTTCGAGCTTCGACACCTCGAAGATCAGCCGGTGGCCGTTCTCATATCCGGACCCTCACTCCGACGCCAGGACAAACGCCCGGATCAGGTGGGAACCCGTACACCACTTCCCAGGACGCAACCCAGGCTTGATCGCAGAGTTGGTCGAGGACGGGCTGGATCGGAGAAGATGCGACGGCAGGCACGGTCTTCCACTCGGAAGCCGTGTCTGGCACGTTCCCCGACCCCGTCGAACTGACAGAACATCACGCACCGGACGTCAAGCGACTACGCCAAAGCCCTGCATTGAGGGTGCCCGCGATCAGCCCCACCCGCCAGTCGCCTACTGCGGTTCCCGCTGGTGAGGGCCTCCGGGGGTAATGGTCATTCGTCTGGGTGGTGATTGGTCCCTGAGCGGCTTTCGTTGCGCTGAATGGGGGACGCGCCCTCTAGCGTGCAGGCGTGACGACTTCTATCAACCCACCTCGTGAGGCAGAGCAGCCGTTTATGTGCCCGGACGTGAGCGGGATACGCGTGGTGGTCACGGGGGCCACGGGGTTCGTGGGCCGTCGATTGTGCCGCCGGATTGTTGAGGGCGGTGGCCGGGTGACGGCGCTGGTGCGGCCGCAGTCCGATCGCCGGGTGCTGGACGGCTGTCCGGTCGACATCGCCGTAGTGGATCTGCTCACCGGTTCGGGGGTCGCGGAGGCTGTCTCGGGCGCGGATGTGGTGGTTCATCTGGCGGCCGCGGTGCGGGCTGCGTCATGTGCCGAGTTCCGACTGGCCAACACCGTTTCGACGGGCGTACTGGCGGGCGTGCTGGCTTCCTCGGATGTGCCGCCGCGGCTGGTGGTGTGTTCGTCGCTGGCGGCTGCTGGTCCCGCGCCTGCCCCGGGGCGGGCGCGGCGTGAGGAGGACCGGGCCGGCCCGGTGTCGTGGTACGGAGCCAGCAAGCTGGCCGGGGAGCAGGCAGCACGGCGGTTCGCCGGACAGGTGCCGACCGTGATCGTGCGCCCTCCGATCGTGTACGGGCCGTTGGATGTGGCGTTCGTACCGAGTCTCGCCGCGATGGCCCGTACACGGGTGGCGGTGCAGCCCTGCCCGGCGGCCCGCGTCTACTCGGTGCTGCACGTGGACGATCTGTGCGCCGGGCTGATCGCCGCGGGATTGCATGGGCGTACCGCTGGTCCGGGCGAGTCCCACAGCGGTGTCTATCAGTTGGCCGACGGGGTTGAGTACACCCTGGCTGACTTGGTGCGGACGGCTGGTGCGCTGTTGGGCTGTGGCAGGCCGTTGGTGCTGCCCGTGCCGTCGGTTGTGGTCCGGGCGGCGGGGATGGTGAGTGAGGCGGCCGGGCGGTTGCGGGGCGGGGTGCCGGTGTTCAACCGGGACAAGGCGCGCGAGGCAGTGGCCGGCTCGTGGACTGCCAGCGCGGACCGCGCGTACAGGGATTTCGGGTTCCGGGCCCGGGTGGGGCTCGAGGACGGGCTGCGAGAGGCTTTCAAGGAGATGCTTCATGGCTGAGACCACCGAGCTGGCGCCAGCACCTGTCGGCTCGCCGTCGCTCCACGCGGCATGGAGGGGGCTGGGGCAGCTGGCGGTCGCGGTCATCGGTATGTCCGGGCTGCGCGTGGACCACCCGGAACGCCGTGTGCTCCGTACTGCGGTGTGGGCGTGTGTGGTGGCTGCCGGTTTCGCCGCCGAGCAGCAGTTCCGCGCGGCTGCGGGCAGTGGTGCGGTGCGATGGGCAGCGGTCGGGTACGCGGTGGTGATCGCGGTTCTGTACTACGGTGGGCTGATCGCTGTGCTGGACACGGCGGTTGCTCGCCGCTTCACCCATGCCGTGGGTGAGGCACGGGCGGTGCAAAGATTCGACTTCGTGCTGGGGCTGCTGTTTCTGCAGCAAGGCTTGTGCCAGGGGTTGCTGATGGCAGCCTTCCCCGGCCAGTTGCCCGAGGTGGGCGTCGATGGTCTGTGGGTGGTGCTGGGCGTGGTGTTGGCCATCGTGGGCTTCGGCACGAAGCTGTGGGCGACCTGGCTGACCGGCCTGAACACCTACTACTGCCGGGACATGTTCCTGGGCCGGGCGGACGCGACGGACGGCTTCGTGGTCCGCGGCCCGTACCGCTGGCTGCGCAACCCGATGTACGGGGTCGGCAATCTGCACGGCTACGGCGTGGCGCTGTGCTACCGGTCGGTGGCCGGGCTGGTGTGCGTGGCCGTGTTCCAGGTGCTGATCTACGTGTTCTACCTCGTGCGGGAGAAGCCGTTCATCGTCCGTACCTACCTCGGCGGCACTCCCGCCTGAAATGCTGTGGGGGCCGCCCCGTTGGCCGGGCGGCCCCTCACACAAGTGTCTGCTTTGCTTCGGTGCACACCGGGTGCGGGTCACGATCCACGCAGGATGAGTGCGGCGTTGGCTCCTCCGAAGCCGCACGCGGTACTCAGAATGGTGCGCAGGCGGGCTGGCCTGGGGGCTTTGCGGACGATGTCGAGGTCGATGGCGTCGTCCTGGTTGTCGAGGTTGGCCGTGGGTGGTATGGCCTGGTGCCGCAGGGCCAATAGGGCGCAGGCGGCCTGGATGGCCGACGCCGCACCCAGTGAGTGCCCGAGCAGGCATTTTCAGGGCCGTGACCGGCGGCGGCGTGGAAGAGAAGACGTGGCTCAGGGCGCGGGCCTCGGCAAGATCTCCGGCCCGCGTGGAGGCTGCGTGAGCACTGACATGATCGATGTCGCCGGGCGTCAAGCCCGCATCGGCCAGGGCTGTCCTGATGGCCTGCTGCAGGCCGCGCCCGTCGGGGTGGGGTTGACAGGGAGGTGGATGTCGGCGGAGGCGCCGTACCCGGCGACAACACCGTGTGCGGTTGCACCGCGGGCGCGAGCGTGGTAACCCCGTTCGAGGACCAGGACTGCCGCTCCCTCACTCAGGACGAAGCCGTCGCGGTCGCAGTCGAACGGGCGGGAGGCCCCGGACGGATCGTGCCAGCGGTTGGACAGGGCACCCAGGCGGGCGAAGCTGATGGCTCTGAGGGGGAACCGGCCGGATTCCGCACCGCCGGCCAGCACGATGTCGCAGGTGCCGGAGCGGATGAGGTCGCCGGCGATACCGATGGCCTGAGCGCCTGAGGCACAGGCGCTGGAGACGGTGAAGTTGGGGCCTCGACAGTCGAGGTGAGCTGCTACTTCTCCGGCCGCCATGCTGGGCACGCTCCGTGGCAGAGCCAGTGGGGACACCAGGTGGTGTTCACCGGACTGAAGGAGCTCGCAGACCCTTCCGTATCCGATCAGGCTGTCGGAGCCGACGCCGAGGACGACACCGATGCGGGCGGGTTCAGCGGCTCCGGATGCGATGCCGGCGTCCTGGACGGCCTCCTGTGCGGCGGCGAGCGCGAAGTGGATGAAGGCGTCGGTGCGCCGCACGGTCCGTCGCGGGAGGTGGTCCCATGCGTCGAAGGTCTGGACGGGGCAGGAGAGGCACACCGGTAACCCGGTCAGGAGCCGATCCTGAGCAGTAGTGACGGACCGCCCCGAACACAGGCCCCGCCATGTCGAGTCGGAGCCGACACCGACCGGTGTGATCAGCCCGATTCCCGTGACGGCGATGTCGACGGTCACAGCGCACCCGTGACGGACGGAGCAGCCTCGGCGCCGGAGGACTGCTCGGCCAGTACATGTACGAAGTCGGCGATCATGGTCGCGGGCGTGAGGTCCAGGTCGGCCTCCCGGTCGACTCCGTGGCGCTCGGTGAGAACGACGGCGAATTCGACCAGGAGCAGGGAGTCCATTTCAACGTCCAGCAGGGTGGTCTGCGGGGTGATTTGTTCCTCGTCCATTCCCGTGATTTCGGCGAGGATCGACACGACGTTGTCATACGTCAGCGGCACGGGCGGCTTCCAGGGCGGGGTGGGCATGGGCGGCGAGGCATGAGCACGGCTCGCTGTGGCGCACACAGCGCGCGTACAGGCGGTGGCGTCTGTGGATGGTGGCGCCGACGGCGGCCAGCGGCTTGTTGGCGGCCTGGTTGTCCTCCAGGACCCAGGACACGTCGAGCTCGTTCCAGCCCCGCGTGAGGGCGCTGGCGACTGCATCGGTGACCAGGGCGAGCGTGGCTCCTTTGGCACGGCTGTCTTCGCGGACTCCCAGGGCCATCACGCGGCCCCGGGTGATGGCGTGCCGGCCCTGCCACACGCGCCAGGCTCCGACCGGCCAGCCGTAGCGGGTCAGGCGTCCCCGAGCGGGCGCCAGGGCCTGGTTGAAATCGGGCAGCAGGATGCTGAAGCCGACGGGGTTTCCCTCGTGCTCGACGATGCGGACGCCGGTGGGGGCGAGCAGCCGGATCTGCCGTGCCAGGTAGGTGAACTCCGCGTCGGTCGCCGGCGCGAAGCCCCAGTTGTCCTGCCAGCACTCGTGATACAGCTCCCGTACGAGATCGGACTCGCTGCTGAAGCGGCGCCAGTTTGCTGCTCGTACCGTCAGGCCGCCCTTGCACCGCGGCATGTCGCGGTAGCCGGCCCACCGCTTGAGCTTGGGGTTGGTCGGGGACAGCCGCCACGACAGCAGTTCCTTGACCGGAGTGAAGCCGCCTGCGGCGAACAGGTCCGGGTAGTAGGGAGGGTTGTAGGGCATGCCGATGCGGGGGGGGTCGTCGAAGCCGTCGACGAGCAGGCCGCACTCGTGGTGCATGTTCGGGTTCATCGGGCCCATCACGGTCTGCACGTCCCGCTCCCGCAGCCAGGCCACCGCCTGCTCCCACAGGGCGCGCGCCACGGCAGGGTCTTCGGTGCACTCGAAGAAGCCCACGTGGCCTTGGCGTTGGCGGGCTGGTCCGTCCGGGCCGATGATGGCCGCGACCCGGCCCACAGGCGCCCGTCCGCGGCGCGCCAGGAAGTAGCTCACGTCGCTCTGGCGCAGGTAGGGGTTACGACGCGGGTTGAGGAAGTGGCGCCGTTCCACTTCCAGCGGGGCGACCCAGTGCGGGTGCGCCCGGTACAGCTGGTAGGGCAGCCTGATGAAGTCATCCATGTCGGCGCGGTTGCGGACCATCACGATGTCGGCAGCGCCTTGCGGGGGCCGGGGAGCGCGCATCAGGCGGGACACGGGATCGGCTCCGCCGCCACGCCAGTGGTGTCGACGGTCGGCAGGAGTTGGCCCACGACCTCCAGGATGTGGTCGATGTGTGCCTCGGTGTGGGCGGCGGTGACGGACAGGCGCAGCAGGGACTGTCCCGTCGGGGCGGCCGGCGGCAGGAACGGCGCAGCGAACACACCGGCCTCCAGCATCGCCCGCCAGGTGCGCAGGCACTGGTCGGCGTCGCCGGCCGGGAGCGTGACGGTGGGGCTGGCCCAGTTGGGACGGTCGTACCCCACCTCGGCCAGTCCGTCGTGCAGACGGTCCGCCAGGCGAGCCAGGACGGCGCGCTGTTCGGGCTCGTCCCGGATGATGCGCAGCGCCCTGAGTGCCGCTGCGGCGGTCGGTGGTGGCATGGACGCCGAGTACATGGTGGCCCTCCCGGCCAAGCGGCAGTGCTCGATGAGTTCGGTGCTTCCGGCGAGGTATCCGCCACCGGCCCCGAACGCCTTGGAGAAGGTCCCGGACAGTACGTCGATGTCCTGCTCGCAGCCGAGGTGCTCACTGGCTCCGCGCCCCGACGGTCCCAGGATGCCGATGTCGTGAGCCCCGTCGACGATGAGCATCCCCCCATGACGTCCGGCGAGATCGGCGATCTCCGGCAGTACAGCCAGTTCCCCGCCCAGCGAGAACGCCCCCTCGGTCAGGACCACTGGCGACAGGCCCTGTCCCGAAGCCTCCTCCAGCAGCCGCGCCAGGTGGTCAGGCGCGTTGTGCCGGAACCGGCGGTACTTGGCGGGGCCGAGCCGCAACGCATCGACGAGAGAGGCATGGATGTGCCGGTCGGCGATGACTGCACGGTCCTCGCCGAAGAGGCAGGCCAGGGTGAGATTTGCCTGGTATCCCGTGGTGGCCAGCAGCACCGCCGGCCGGTGCAGGAAGTCGGCGAGTTCCTCAGCCAGTTGCGCGTGCACCGACCAGGTGCCGATCACCACGGGGGACCCGGAGCAGGAGGCGCCCAGCTCACGCGCCGCAGCAGCCGCCGCCTCGCGCACCCGTGGATCCGCCGCCAGGCCGAGGTAGTCACCGGAGGCCGCGTTGATCGCACGCAAGCCCTCGACGAAGACTTCTCCCGGACCCGGCTGCCCCGTGATCCGGTGGAAAAACGGATAACCGCCTGTTTGCCGGGTCCTGTTGAGGGCGGCCAAGGTAGCGGCCGGTCCACTCACATCTGACATCGCTTACCTGCCCTGTCACGGTATGCACTCCAAGATCGTGGCAACCGTAGCCCACTGGAGTCACGTGACGACAAGCTGTAATTGTGAGTGTCTCCTGTACGGATACCTCACACTCAACGCAAGGAGGCACGAGGTCCCTTGACCACATCTGATCAGCGGAAACCGTCCCAGCGCCGAGGACCTCACCATGCGCTGGCATCTGCCCGCGCGGTGCAGGGAGGGCCATCTCTCCCCGCACAGCTATCACCCGTTCGGACCACATCGCTTGTCGTCCGCCGATCCCATCCCCACCACCTGGCAGGCAGGCCGCTTCTGAGGGCTGTGGAGAAGGTGACCCTCGGGTACCTCTTCGTAGCTGCCACGGCGGTGGTCCTGGGCCACGAGGCCGTACCGCATGCCGCGTGGCTGACGGGGGCTTACGCGGCCCTGGCCGGATTCGTCCTCGCCTGCGCCGCGGCACACCGCCACTGGGCATCGCCGGCCCTGGCAAACGTGCGCGCGCTGTACCCGCTGGCCTGCGCTCCGCTGCTGTTCTCCGCGTCCGGCCCTCAGTCGCTCGCCCTGCACGGCCGCCTGCTCGACGACACCATGCTGGTCTGGGAACAGCACCTGCTCGGCGCCCACCCCAACCTCCTGCTCGGCGCTCTCGCCTCCCGCCCCCTCACCGAGGCCCTCAGCCTCAGCTACAGCTCCTACTACCTGTACTTCGTGCTGCCCCCGGCCTACTTCCTCGCCAAAGGCATGCACCAGGCCCTGCACCGCTACGTCCTCGCCCTGTGCCTCGCCCACTACCTGTGCTTCCTCGGCTTCATGCTGCTGCCCCTCGCCGGCCCTATCGCCGCGCTCGCCCCGGCGTTCACCCCCGACCACTTGCACGGCTACCTCGCCCAGCCCCTCCAGGCGCAACTGATGGCGAGCGCCGACCCGCCCGGCACCTGCTTCCCCTCCTCCCACGTCGCCGGCGCCTGGGCAGCGGCGCTCTCAATCCGGGCCGCCTCCGTACCGCGCCCCGCGAAATGGCTGATGATCGCGGCCACCGCGCTGATCACCGTGTCCGTGGTGTACTGCCGCTACCACTATGTCCTCGACGCTGCCGCGGGAATGGCCACCGCCGCACTGGCCGTCTTCCTCACCAGGCGGCTCACCCGCCGCGACAGCAACTGACCGCCGCACCGCAGAGTTCAGTGAGCCGCAGGCGCCTCCGCGGAACTCTCAGCCACCGTGTCCTGCCCGTGCTGCGGGGCATTCGCTCCCTGCGTGGCGGGTCGTTTGACCCATGCCGGGGCCCACCAGTTGGCTCGCCCGGTAAGCTGCATGAAGGCCGGCACCAGGATGCCGCGCACCAGCGTGGCATCGACCAGGACCGCCACCCCCAGTCCCACGCCCATCATCTTCAGTGTCGTGATGCCAGAACTCGCCAGTCCGGCCATGCTGACGGCGAAGACCACGGCGGCCACGGTGATGAGCCGGCCCGTGCGGGCGATGCCCTCGACGATCGCGTCCCGGTGATCCCCGCCGGCGTCGTAGTGCTCCTTGACCCGGGCCAGCAGAAACACCTCGTAGTCCAACGACAGCGCGAACGCGATCGCACACAGCAGCGGCGGAATCGTCATATCCAAGAAGCCCGTGGTCGTGAAGTCGCCGATCAGCCACCGCAGATGGCCCTCCTGGAAGATGTAGACCATGCTGCCCAGGCTGGCCGTCAGGCTCAGCGCCGCCAGGGCGACGGCCTTCAGCGGAATCAGCACCGACCGGGTGTAGAGCAGCAGCGCAGCGAGTGTCGTGGCCGACATCAGCAGCACGGCCCAGGGCACACTATCGGCCAGAGCCGCCTTCGCATCAACATGACGGGCGGGCGAACCCCCCACCCAGCGCGGTCCGGGCGGGGGAAGCTCCCGCACCCGCTCCACTAGGCGTGCGGCCGCCGCCGACTGCGGATCCAGCCCCGTCGACGCCTTCAACCACACCGCCGTCGCACTGTCCGATACCGCCTCGACGGCGGCGGTGCGACGGCGGTCGTGGTAGCGACCCGTCGGAGCGGTGACCTGGACGACGCCCGGCAGCGCACTGATACGTCGCGCGTACTGGTCGACCTCGCGGTCGCCGGGGACCGGGGTCAGTACGACGATGAGATCGCGGTCGGGCTGAGCAGGGAAATCGGTGCGGAGGCGTTCGGTGAAGTGCCGGGCCTGTGAGCCGGCGGGGAGCGCACGTTCGTCGGTGAACCCCCACTGGGCCTGGCCGAACGGCCACACCAGCGCGGCCATCAGCACCGCGCAACAGGCCCCCCACAGCCACGGTGACCCGGTCACCCACCGGACGAGCCGCCGCCAGGCCGGGCTCGACGCCGCCCGGCGATGCCTGATCCGGGAGCCCAGCATCGCCAGCAGCGCCGGCACCAGGACGACGGTCGCCGTCGCCGCCAGCAGTACCACCGCGATCCCGGCCACGGCCATCGACCGCAGCCACGGGAACGGGAACACCCACAGCGCCGAGAACGCCAGTGCCACCACGCCGGCAGAGACAAGCACGCTGCGACCCGCGGTCCGGGCCGCCCTGACCGCGGCATCCGGCACTGCCAGCCCTCGCGCGCCCTCCTCACGAAAGCGCGTCACGACCAGCAGGGCATAGTCCACGGCCAGCCCGAAGCCCAAGGTAGCCGCGATATTCAGCGAGATTGCCGACACCTCCGTCACACCACCCAGCAGGCGCAAAAACGCCCACGATCCCGCCACCGCCAACGCTCCCACCAGGAGTGGAAACAGTGCCGCCAGCAGGGAGCCGAAAGCGAAGACCAAGCACCCGAAGACCACCGGGGCCACCACCAGTTCCGCCCGCACAAGGTCCCTTTCGCCCTGCTCCGCCGCCTGGATCCCGGCCCAGACCCGACCCCCGGCCGACACCCGCAGCGCGCCCTGCCGACCCGTCACCCGGGGCACGAGCCGCGACGCGGCACGCGCCTGCGCCGCCTCATCACCCTCCAGCGCGACACCGATGAGCGCCGACCGCCCATCGTTCGCCCGCAGGGCGGGCGAACGCGACGTCCAGTACGCCTCCACCGCGGCCACTCCCGGTTGAGCAGCAACCCGCCGCGCCAGCGCCGCCCCGTCCGAACACGCCCGTGCCGAATCGACCGAGTCCTCCGACCTGACCCGTAGCACCAGCCCCGGGTCAGCCCCCCTGAACTTCCGCAACAGTCCATCAGCGTGCGCGGACTCCGTTCCCACGGAGTTGTATCCTCCCGTCGACAGGGAAGCCGTGGTGCCAAGCATCGCCACGCACACCACAGCCGCAGTGCAGAGCACCGCCGCCCACACCGTGCGCGCGGGATTCCTGACACTGTGACAGGCCAGCAAGGACAGCCATCCGCCCCCGTCTACACCCACGCCCACCTCCGGTCCGCCCGGCCCCATTCCATCGTGACTCGGTGCACAGCCATCCCGTGGCCCGCTGGCATCACGGTCATCACACGCAGACCTGGAGGTCACAGAAGTTCCCCCGCGCCGTACACAAGTCCCAACGCAGAAGCGGAGAAAGCGGTCGTGTTTCCGGGGGCGGAATGAGCGGCAACCGGATTGACCACTACGGTGAGCGCGTCGCCAACGGCACGGGGGAGACACACGAGCGGGATTCCTCTCGAAGATCACGGACAAGTCGGCGATCTTCGTATCGGGCACTGTCTCCGTCTGTACGGTGTTTGACTGTTGACTCACCCTCCCGGGCGGCAAATCACATGATCGGCGGGGAGGGTTCAACCACAGCAGCTTCGCCACCGCCGGCCACCTCGCCGCCTACGCCGGCCTGGCACCCGTGACCAGGAACTCCGGCTCCTCCATCCGCGGCGAACACCCCTCACGACGCGGCAACAAGCAGCTCAAACGGGCCTTCTACCTCGCCGCGTTCGCCTCCCTCTCCCAACCCGAGTCCCGTGCCTACTACGACCGAAAACGCCGCGAGGGGAAACACCACGTCGCAGCCCTCGTCGCAGTCGCCCGACGCCGCATCGACGTCCTCTTCGCGATGCCCCGAGACGGCACCTTCTACCAGCCACCCACACCGGCTACAGCTTGACGAAGCCCATAGAGGCACCTTTTGCCGCCCGCAGACTGACCGAGTCGATCGCGCATCGCGACCAGTCCAGTTCGCCTCGCGCTCCAAGTTCGTCGAGGATCACGCGGTGGAGCTTGGCCCCACACCCAGTCCCGGCTCCACTGGGCGAACCGGCGGTAGACCCTGGGCCAGGCCGGACCGAACACCGGCGGCAGTTGCCTCCACGTGCAGCCCGAAGTCGCCACGAAGATGATCGCGGCCAGGGCTTCGCGGTCACCCGCCCGGCGTCGGCCACCGCCCTGCGGACGTGTCACCTCAGTCGGCGGCACCACCCGCCGGAACAGCACCCACAACTCGTCCGGCACCAGTCGCTCCACGAGATCCGCCATGCACGGATCAACGAACGATCACGCCATAAGAAACGACGTCTAAAACACTCTGCGGGACGTCGCCGACTCACTGACGTTCCTAACATGCGGGCGTCGCGACCACGGCGGGTGGGCCACCCGTTGAGCAAAGGAGGGCCATGGAGCGGGAGCGGTAAACGACCCGAGGGATCAGACTCCAATGAGTGCTCCGGGCCGCTACAGGGTCCCCCTCCGACTGTCGGAGGCCGGGTGGTCACTCATGGCTGGCGGAATTCCGAGTCCATCGCCCGGCGGAAGCTCTGATCTTCCGGCCCACCTCGCGTACCGGGATCGCCCGCTTCGCCACGTGTTCAGGCCAAGATGTCCGCCGTACGTTTTAGGACGGTCATGCCTGCGCAGCCTTCAGCGCAGCACCAGTGAGTGCTACTCGCTGCACCCGGGGGGATGCCACCGTGCCGACTGAGCCGACCGAAACAGCGTGGAAGATCCAGTTGGCCGTCGCGGATGCAACGGCCAAGGCGGATTCGAAAGCCGCGCTCGCCTTGACCCTGCAGTCCACCACGCTGGCCGTACTGAGCCTGCTGGCGAGTTCCCGGCGGGCGGTAGGCGGGTTCGAGTCCGCCGCGTCGCAGGCGCTGTTGTGGATCGGCATCGTGCTCATCATGGCGGGTGCCTGTTGTGCCGCATGGGCTGTTTCTCCCCGGCTCGGCAAGGAGCGGCGAGGGCCAGAACCGGATGGCGACTTCCTGTACTTCGGACACCTGCGGCTCATGGAACCCGCCGTGCTGGAGAGCGCGCTGCGGAACACAGACCCATTGCCTTCGCTTACCCGGCAGGTGGTGGTGATGAGCGAGATCGCCTGGGCTAAACACCGCCGGGTGCAGTGTTCTCTCGTCCTGGCAGTCGCGGGCTGCGGCTGCTTCGCAATGGCCACCGTCTTCGCGTGAGGGCGAGGAGGTGTCACGGTGAACTTCCTCTCCCTCGTCTCTCCTGAGGTATGGCGCGACTTCCTCGAACGCGGGCATCGGCGCGCCTACCGGAGCCAGGCGGTGCTCCTGGCACAGGATGAGTCGCCCGACGGTGTGATCGCGCTGGTCGATGGTCTCGTCAAGGTGGTGCAGGGCAATGAGGCCGGGGACCGTCTGACGTTGATGCTCCGCGGCCCCGGCGAAGTCCTCGGCGAGATGGGCGTGCTGCTCGACCGGCCGCGTTCGGCGACCGTGACCGCGGTACGCCCCTGTACCGGGGTCGTCATGGCCGCACACGCCTTCCGTAGATTCGTGACCCGGCATCGCCTGGAGCCGGTCGTGTACCGGCTGAGCGTGGAACGGCTGAACAGCCAGGAGCGTCTGCGCGCCGACCTTGCTCATCTGCCGCCGCCGGCGCGCCTGGCACGGGTGGTCGTCTATCTCGCGGACGAGGTGGGTCACCGCGACAGTAGTGGCGGTCTTGTCGTCGAACTCGGCATACCCAGAGAGGACTTGGCCACGATGGCGGGCATGAGCCGGTCATCAGCGTTTGCCGCCCTCGCGCGTCTCCAGTCCGACGGCATTGTCACGCTCGGCCGTCGGCGGCTCGTTGTCAGAGATCCTGCCCTGCTGAGAGCCGCAGCCCAGGACGACGGGGTGGGTGACGGCGACCGACCGCCGCGCGGAGCTCCTGTGATGTGACGTGCGGCACGCCCGTACCGTCCAGCGCTGGACGGTCGGCTCCCCGCTCCTCGAACAGGGTGGTGCTCTCCCCACCGCATGGGCGGGGAGAGCTACGAGAGGAGCGGCGCATGCTGCCGTCATGGGAGCCCTTGTGGCCCTACCGGGCCGTGCTGGCCGTCGACGCCAGGGACTTCGGATCACTCGACAGCAAAGGGATGCAGCGAGTCAACGCCGACATCCCACCCCTGCTGGCCCAGGCGCTGAGCGCCAGCAACGTCAGCGCGCACTGGGAACGGCGCGTGTTCGGCCAGCACACGGGCGATGGCTACGTCGCCGGCATGGACCCCGAGGTCCTACCCGCGCTGGTGGGACACTTCCCCGACGCACTGCGCCAGGCGCTCTCCCGTCGGCGGGCCGAGAACCCGCACCTCAAGCCCCTGCAGCTGCGGGTCAGCATCCACGTCGGCCCGTTGCCTCAAAGCGGTCTCGGCGTGCCCATGGTGCACACCCACCGACTCCTGGACGACAAGGCGCTGCGGGCGGTGCTCGAACGTGGCCATCCCGAGATCACCAACACCGCCGTGATCGTCTCCCAGCGGGTGTACGAGGACGTCTTCGACAGCGGCTGTGTCAACGGCGACGTACTGCCGGCGCACTTCCACCGGCATCTGGTGAGGGTGAAGAAGTTCGAGCAGCCGGCCTATCTGCACCTCCCGGGCTTCGACTGGGGGCTCGCGGATCCGGACATCTTCGAGCCGTCCACAACGGCGGGGGGTGAGGAGGAGCCGGGAGCCGAGGCGCTCGTGACGTCGGCGCCCACGGCTCCGGCGGGTCCCGGCGCGGTGACTTTCCACCAGTACGGCGAGCACGGCAAGCAGGGCTACAACTTCTACGACAAGCGGGGGCGGCAATGAGCGACCGCAGCAGTGAAGCACTCGACCCGACGTACCACGGAATCGAGCCGGTGGGGCCCCAGGCACACGAGGATCCGGCCGGCGCGCCGCCGTCGAACGCGTCGGAGTTCCACCAATACGGCGACCACAGCGTCCAGGCGGTCCACTACGCCGTACACCTGAACGGTGACTACGTTCACCCCCTGCCCATCGACGGCCGCGACCCCGCTTACCGTGCGAGCGAAGACGGGCGCTTCGTCGAGCCCCGGGAACCGAACCGTCTGCCCGACGCCGCCAAGATCCTCGAAGCGCACGGCGTCGTGGTGCTGTGCGCCCCCGCTGGCAGCGGCCGGCGGACCGCGGCGGTACGGCTCCTGCGCCATACGGCGGGACCGCAGGAGCCAGAGCTGTTCGACCTGGAACCGGAGTGGACCAAGCCCGGGACCCAGTGCCTGCCGGTGCGCTCGGCGACGGGCTACCTGCTCGACCTCTCCGACCTCCCGGACGAGCCGCCCGCCCGCTTCGGCCAAGACTTGGTCCGTCATGGAGCGGCACTGCGTAAACAGGGGTCTTTCCTGGTCGTGCTCGCCACCCCGGGCGACTGGCAGGGCACATGGGCGGATGCCACTGGCGACGTCGCCGTACGGCTGGAGTCCCCCGGTGCGCGGCGCCTGGTCGAGGCCGAGCTCGACGCGCACGGTCACGGGGACCGGCTGGCCTGGCTGACGGACGAGAAACTTTCCCCGATCTGGGAAGCCGACCCGTCCGCCCGTGAGGCGTGCCGGCTGGCCGTACTCCTCAGTGCGGTCAACGGCAGGGAACAGCTCAAGGAAGCCGTGGACCGTTTCGGGGACTGGCATACCACGGTGGAGAAGCTGCTCAACAAGCGCGGTGTGGTGGACGGGAGTCCGTCGTTGCTGTCCACTCGGGTCACGGTATGGGCGGGAGCGCTGCTCGACGGAGGGCGGCGCGGTTCCATCGTCCGCGCGTCCGACGACCTGCTCGCCTCGCTGGGCCAGCCCCGCGGGCCGGCCGATGTGCTCACCGACGCGACGTCGTCCCGTCGGCTCCAAGCAGCCGAGATCGAGCCCGTCGGCGAACGTGCCCACCACGACCGCACGTGTCAGGGGCTGCCTGCTGCCGTCCTGCGTCATCTGTGGGACGAGTTCCCCACCCAGCATGACCTGCTGACGACGTGGGCGGTCGGTGTCGCCGCGAATCGGTCCGTCCCGGAGGACGACGCCCGTCTGGCAAGCGAAGCCCTCCTGCGCCTGGCGGTACGTCGGCACGACAGGAAGGTGCTCGACGCTCTCGCGACGGGGCTCACCGGCCCTCGGCGCATCTTGGCCGTCGAGGCGCTCACGAAGGCCGCAACCGACGCCGAACTCGGCCGCTACGTCCGGGACCGACTCCTCAACTGGGCAGAGTCCAACAACGCCGAGAAGGTCGATCTGGTCATCGACGTCTGTGGCGGGCCCTGGGGTCTTGAGCAGCCGGCGCTCGCCCTCACCCGCCTGGGCAAGGCAGCGGGCGGAAAGGAGTTCGGCGCCGAGAAGCTGGTCGATGCCTTCCGGGAGCTCGTCCGGCACGCTCCTGGCCTCGTGGACAAGACGGTCGTGCAGTGGCTGAAGAAGCATGGGGTCGAGGCCGATGGAAAGGCGCACCGCCAAGCTTTGGGGGCCTTCCTCGCACTCGTCTCCAGTGACACGGGTACGGACCTGGTCCTCGCCTCGGCCCGCGACGCGTCCAGCAGGGAGCACTTCGTGCATGCCTGGCAGACGCTACTGTCCACCAACGACGCCGTGGACGCCGTGCTCGATCAACTAACCCGGTGGCAGGAGCGGTTCGAGCACGACTCCGACCAGAGGGACGCGGTGATCGCCCTGCTTGCGGAGGTCTTCGCCCCGCCACGGCTGCGGTTGCGGCTCGACCGGCTCTTGGTGGCCGACGGAGCGGTAGTCCGGCCGTTCTGGCGGGACATCCTCGGCCACGCCATGCAGCACTACAGCCTCGTCCGGAAAGCGTCGGAGGCATGACCGATCGTCCCGGTCCCTGGTGGAGACGGCGGGTCGGCCGGTTCACGGCGTACTGGCCCACCTGCCTGCCGGGCGTCCGCTTCCTGGCGCGCGGCACTCTCACCCATCAGATCCCGCCCAGGGCGACCGGGACCCACCACGGGGTCGCCGCGCGAGCGGCGGCCCGCCTGGCCCTGGACGAACTCGGCCGCGGCATCGCCGGGGAGCACCAGCCCGAGGAACTGGAATGCGCTCAGCAGAGGCTCACCCTGGCGGTCTCGCCGTGGCACAGCCCCGACGGCTATCCCGGCCTCTGGCTCAGGGCACGACTCACCCTGCTGCTCCCCCAGCAGGACGCCGACCGGGCCCAGAAGCACCAGAACACCCTGCGCGACGTTGAACTCCAGCTCGCGCAGGACCGGTTGCGTCGGCAGGAGCTGGCTCGGACCGTGTGCACCGACGGGGACAGCGCCCGCCTCTGGTGGCTGGAGCAACATCTGGACGACCTGTCGGCCCTCAACTGGGCATCGTTCAGGGACACCATCCTCCCTTTGGTGGGGACGTCGGTCACCGAGCGCACCCAAGCCGAGCGGCTCGCCCACACCCTCCTCTACGTCTGGGAGCGATTGGACGACATGCCGGGACGGCAAGCGCGGTTCATGGCCACGACCCGCACGCTCTTCGAGCAGATGGGTTGGGCCGACGGATTCCCCTGGCCGTCACCGTCCGGCGATTTAGAGCCCGTGGCGCCGTCCCCAGCAACCGTCCCCTTAGCAGCGGAGGATGAGCAGTGAAGACCTCCCTACTGCGCTGGCTGCTTGACCCGCTCACCAGTCTGCTCGCCCTACGCCTGTGGTCCCGGGAGCGCGGCCGCAGGCCGTATGACGCGGCGTGGCGACTGGCCAGGGTCATGCGCCACCCGGACGAGCTCGTGTACCGCGTTCACGGCCACCGCCCCGATGATCCTGGAGACGCGCTTCCTTGATTACGGGCAATGCTGCTGCGAGACACGAGCCAAGTGGGCGCGGCCTGATCATTGCCGGCGAGCCGGACATCTCGAAGGGACGCCCCTTTAACGCGGGGGTGCGGGAAACCGGTCTGACCAGGTTGAAAACCTCGCGGACTGCGTATCGCTTGAGTCGGGCTCGGAGGCGCGGGTCGGCGGGTGCAGCGCGGTCATCAGCTCCAGGCCGGTCACAGCGGTGGAGCCGCGCGGCGTCATCACCCGGGACGCGTACACGCCCAGCACGCGGGCGAGTTCGGCTGGCGGAAGCTGCCCGGCCTTGCCCCAGTGACGGGTGTCCAGCGCGTTCCAGGACGGGATGCACAGCTGCACGCAGGCCCGCTCCGAACCCTGAGCGGGGCGGTAGATCCGCGCCCACGGCCCGAAACCGCGCTTGGTCAGCTTCCACTCCGCGCGCGCCAGCTGCTTGATGACCTTGTGCCCTTCTGGAATCCGCCCGGCGAGCCGCTCCTTGTCGGTGAGGGCGACGGGGAGGCCGTAGCGTTCCAGGGCGGCCTGGGTGAGTACGAGCAGCGGGTCGGCGTCCTTGCCCGGCCCGGACAGCTTCGGCTGCCCAAGCTCGCCTCCTTGAGCGTCCACTCCACCAGGGAGGGCAGAGACTTGGCGGGCACATCCAGGACCAGGCCACCAGTGCAGTACGCCAGCACCTGACCGTCGGTGTCGACGTCGACGACCGCGAGCGGCCCGTTCTCGAACCGCGGGTCGGTGCCGCCCGCAGGAGCATCGATCGGGGCCGCCTTCCGAGCGCTGGGACGGCGTGACGTGGACGGCTTGGTGGTGCGTGCCGGGCGGGGCGCGGTGGCTGGGGCAGCAGCGACGGGCGCCGGGTCGGGGGTCTGGGTGTTATCGGTTGCAGCCATGTCCGCAGCCTTCGAGACCGGGCCTGTAGGCAGAGGCTGCGCTTCCGCCGCAGCGGTGGCGCCAGTGAACGTGGCGGGGACCGGGGCCGGATAGAGCTCGCCGAGCTGCTTGAGCAGCCGCGCGTACGCCTCACGCTCCGGGCCGCGCGGCTCAGTCGGCTTCTTTATCGACTCCCAGGCGGACACCGTGGCCCGGCGCACCTTCAGCACGCCGGCGACGTCGTCCAGGGTCAGGCCGTGCGCGACCCGCAGTCGCTTGCGCTCCTCCGCCGGCGGCAGCGGAGCCCGGGACGCGACCAGGGCGTCGACGGCGTCGAACAACTCGGACATGGAACACCTCCTGCCGCGCAGTCTGTCATTTGGACCGTAACTTCAGCGTACTTTGACCGCATAAATACCGTACGAACTCTAGTGACCTGAGTCAGAGATTCGTCGGCAGTAGGCGGCGACTTTGTCAAGGATCTCGTCGGCGGTCTTCGTCCAGATGAAGGGCCGCGGGTGCTCGTTCCAGTCGGTGAGCCATGCGCGGATGTCGCGTTCGAGAGCCTGGACGGAGCGGTGGACGCCTCGCTTGAGCTTCTTCTGTGTGAGCTCAGCGAACCACCGCTCCACGAGGTTCAGCCAGGACGAACTCGTCGGTGTGAAGTGCAGGTGGAAACGAGGGTGCGTTAGCAGCCACTGCTTGATGGCAGGCGTCTTGTGGGTGACGTAGTTGTCCAGGATCAGGTGCACGTCTAGATCAGCGGGGACTTCCTTGTCGAGCTTGGTCACGAACTTCTTGAACTCGATGGCCCGGTGGCGTCGGTGCAGGGAGCCGATGACCTTGCCGGTGGCGACTTCCAGTGCGGCGAACAGGGTGGTGGTGCCGGAGCGGACGTAGTCGTGGCTGCGGCGTTCGGGAACGCCGGGAACCATCGGCAGCACAGGCTGGGACCGGTCGAGAGCCTGGATCTGGGACTTCTCGTCCACGCAGAGCACCAAGGCCTTCTCCGGCGGGTCGAGATACAGGCCCACGACATCGCGGACCTTGTCGATGAACAGCGGGTCCGTGGACAGCTTGAACGTCTGCGACCGGTGCGGGGCCAGGGCGAACGCCCGCCAGATCCGCGAGATCGCCGACTGCGACATACCCGTGGCCGCCGCCATCGACCGGGTCGACCAGTGGGTGGCGTTCTTCGGTTTCTCCTCGAGTGTCTTGACGATGACCCGTTCGACGTCCGCGTCGGTGATCTTCCGCGGGACGCCGGGCCGCGGCTCGTCAGACAGGCCGTCCAGGCCGCGTTCGAGGAAGCGGCGCCGCCAGGTGCGGACCGTGTCGGGAGCGACCCCGAGCCGGCGTGACACCTCCATGATCGAGTGCCCGTCGACGCACTCCAGCACGATCCGCGACCGCTGGGCCAGCGCCTGAGCCGTCGTGCGGCGACGCACCCACCCCTCCAGCACAGCCCGCTGGGCATCGGTCACCAACAACGGCGGAATCTTCGGACCCGGACGACTCATACCGAACCAACGATGAATCTCCGACTCAGGTCACTAGTGGTGAGGCGACTCCCTCGCCCGAGAAACCCCAGCCAGCCGAGTCCGGCGAAACTCAGTAGCTCTTCGAGGTCGGCTCTGCATACGTTCGGCCGCATGGCTGACGACTGCTTCGGGCATCCACGACTCGCCGCGATCTACGATCCGCTCGACCCCGACCGCAGCGATCTCGATGCCTACCTCCGGATGACGGAAGAGTTCGGGGCGCGCCAAGTTCTGGACATCGGCTGCGGCACCGGGGTGTTCGCACTTCTCCTGGCCGACCGCGGGATCGACGTCGTCGGCATCGATCCCGCCCAGGCATCCGTCGACGTCGCCCGGGCCAAACCGGGCAGTGACCGAGTGCGCTGGATCTGCGGTGACGCCACAGCCCTCCCGTCACTGCAGGTCGACCTCGCGACGATGACAGCGAACGTCGCCCAGGCCATCGTTGATCCGGACACCTGGCAGAAGACGCTGCAGGGAGCCTACGAGGCACTACGGCCCGGCGGGCACCTGGTCTTCGAGACCCGTGATCCGGCCAGACGCGCCTGGGAAGAATGGACCCGCGAGCACTCCTACCGCGTGACGGAGATCCCGGGCGTCGGCCCCGTCGAGAACTGGGTCCATCTGCTCGAGGTGAGCCAGTCTCTCGTGACCTTCCGCTGGACCTACGTCTTCGCAGCGGACGGACAGGTTCTGACGTCGGATTCGACGCTGCGCTTCCGGGGACGTGACGAGGTCGAGACGGACCTGGTCGCCCATGGCTACGTGGTGCAAGACGTCCGCGATGCGCCTGACCGGCCAGGCAAAGAGTTCGTCTTCCTCGCACGACGCCCCTGACCTACCGTGCTCCACGCCACTCAAACTTTGATGGCACACGCTCAAAGATCGAGGTGACAGGACACCAGGGCTGGGACACAGCCCCCCGCCCCCGTCCGCGACTCCCTCGCCGCGCGCTCCGCACGGGCCCGGCGCAGCGCCGCGGCGTGGGAGACGTCGGCAGCCGTGTCCGAAGCAACTTTTTAACTTGTTGACAAGTTAAGGTCTAGTCGTAACTTTCAAACAAGTCAGTAAGTTGAGGAGTGGGTGTGCTTCAGATCCAGCTGGGCCCGGAGCGGCCCGCCGAACCAGGCGACCATCTCGGCCGGTCCACGATTGGGTGGCGCCCGGGCATGACAGAGGACGAGGCGTGGATGGCCGGCCGCGGCATCTGGAAGTTCAACGCTGACCGGGCTCTGGCCCAGGACGAAGTGCAGATCGTCAACCCCGAGGGTCTGGTGCTGGCCGTCGCCACGATTACGGGGATCAGCAAGCATGGAGCCCGGTACGCCCTCGAGGGGACCCTCCTGTACGGCGACGCGCGGGTCGGGAAGCCCACCACCACCCCGCATCGGTCCCGTAACTCCGTCGCCTACTTCTGACCAGCCGCCTTCCCGCCTCCGTTGAGGAGCCTCATGGACTTCCGATCCATCTCCCGCGACCCGCACGCCTTCCAGCAGCCCGTCACCCCGGAGGACATCGAGGCGATCGGGCGGCGTGCCTTCGGGTCCGCAGCACAAGTTACCTCTGCTGTGGAACTCGGTGGCGGGATGTACAACACCACCTTCCGGATCGCTGTGGACAGCCTGGAAGAGCCGGTCATCCTGCGCATCGCCCCCACTTCCGTCCAGCAGTTCAGCTCCGAGCGGGAGCTGATGCGCAACGAGTACGCAACCGTCCCCTACCTCTCCCCCATCGCCGGTCTCGTCCCGCGCGTGCTGTTCGCCGACTGGTCGCAGGAGGTCGCCGGCCGGGACTGGATGGTGCAGAGCCACCTCACGGGCGTGCCCGCCCCGGAACGGCTTGGCGCCTATCCCCGGGACCTGTGGCTGGGCTTCTTCGCCCAGCTCGGCGAGATCACGGCCCGCGTTCACGCCGTCCGGGGCGGGCATTTCGGGCCGGTCGCGGGGCCTGGCCATGGCACCTGGAGCGCGGCCGTGATCGCCTCCCTCCGTGCCATCGCCGACGACCTGGGCCGTGTGGGCCTGGATGCCGCCGACGTACGCAAGGTCGCCGACCTCGCCGGCGAGCACCACGCTGTCCTCGACGAGATCACCGAAGCGCGTCTGCTCACGGGGGATCTGTGGACCGTCAACACCATGCTCTACCCTGAGGCCCCCACGCCGGTGATCACCGGCGTGCTTGACCTGGACCGCACCCTCTTCGGTGATCCGGCGGCTGACTGGACCATCCGCATGGCCTGCGCCAAACAGGACGAGCGCACCGCGTTCTGGGACACCTACGGCCCCCGCGACACCTCCCCGGCCGCTCTCTGGCGGTCCCTTGTCTACGAGGCCCGCCACCTGGGCGCCATCCGTTTGGAGCGTCACCGTCTCCGCAAGGACGAGGGCGTCCGCGACACCTACAGCGCCTTGGCCGACGTCCTGGCCCAGCTGACCTGACCGTCTTGGCTGTGACCGGTCCCGCCGGGCGGGGCGTCTTCATCTCCGTACGGCGGTGACCGCCACGCGGCGCAGCAGGTGCGCGGTGGGCAGCCGTCGTCGAGCTTCGCCCTGCAGTCCGGCCAGTGCCGTGCCCGGCTCGGCCGGCACGGTGAGCGCGGTCCGATAGATCGACTGGTAGGCGGCGTCCCATGCCGGCGCACTGGTGCAGTGCACGTCGGTGAAGCCCGCTGCGCGCAGCACGCGAACCCAGTCGGTGTGCTGGTGACGCGCAGGCAGGCGCGTATCGCCCGGCATGTGGGGATGCCAGCCGGTGAGTACCAGGCGGCCACCGTGCTTGAGGATGCGCAGGGCCTGACGGGCTGCGGCGACCCGGTCAGGGGCGTACTGCAGGGCGTCCAGCGACAGCGCCCGGTCCACGCTCGCGTCGGCCAGGGGGAGGCTTGCGAGGTCGGCTACGGCGAACGCTGCCTCGATGTGAGGGGACCGTGCGGCCCGGTGGTGGGCGTGGGAGACGGCGACCGGGGAGAAGTCGATACCGATCAGGTTCGCGCGTGCTTGGCCGGCGAGCCACAGGCCAGGGCCTCCGCGGCCGCAGCCGAGGTCGGCCAGGAGTTGCCGTGGGTGGAGGTCGAGCCGGTCGGCGATGTGGTGGAGCAGGTCGGCGCAGAGGAAGGAGAACAGGTCGAGGCCGGGCGGCAGGTCGGGGTCGACCATGTGGGCGATCGCGCTGAAGGTGCTGTCGCCGGTGTGTCCGTCGCTGGTGAAGAGCCGGTCGAACTCCGGGGCCCTGGTGGTCTGGTGGCCGGCTGTGTCGGCCGTTCGTGGGGTGCTCACGTCGCGGTCCCTGGGTCGACGGTGACGGTGATCTGGCGCATGATGCGGTCGGCTTGCTCGTCGACCGTGTGCGGATCGCGGCCGGTGACGATGACGTGGCCGAGGCGGCCTCGGTTGGACGTTGCCGGGCCGACGTGCGTATCCGTGGCCGTTCGCACGCGTGCCGCAGGGATGGTGGGGGTCACCTCTGGCAGGCCGGTGACAGCGACGAGGCGGCCCGCGTGGGGCGTGGTCAGGAACCGGACGGTGGCGTAGCCGCTGCCTGCCGGGGGGAGTGTGGCCGGGTGGCCGAGGGCGATGTCCCACAGGGTGCGCCACGGGTCAATGCCGAGAGCGTGCTGGATCAGGACGCCGATGTGACCGGTGCCGAGTCGGGCGCCGATCTCCAGGACGGTGCACCGGCCGTGGGGGGTGAGGACGAGTTCGGTGTGGGTGGCGCCGTTGCGGACACCGACCGCGGCGATCGCCCGGTCGGTCTGGTCGAGCAGGGTGCGCTCGGCGGCCGCGGGCAGGCGGGCGGGCAGCGTGTGGCCCAGCTCGACGCGGTGGATGCCGCCGGTGGTGTGCTTGCGGGTGATGCACAGATGGGTGGTGACACCGTGCTGGGTGACGGACTCGACGCTGACCTCAAGGCCGCCGACGTGTTCCTGGACCAGGAGGCGCTCGTCGCGTGGCATCCCGTACATCACCTGTGCCTGGCGGGCGGCGTGCCAGGCCGGGGTCAGCTGCTGGGGACTGGTGATCACGGTGACGCCGGCTGATCCGGCGCCGTCGGCCGGTTTGACGACGCAGGGGAAGCCGGCCGCGCGGGCCGCGGCCCGCAGTTCGCGCGGGTCCGCGACGATCGCGGTGCGAGGCGTGGAGACGTGGCCGGCGTCGAACGCGGCGGCCATGAGGGCCTTGTTGCGTGCGGCGGCCGTGCGTTCGGGATTGTTGCCGGGCAGGCTGAGAGCCGCGCAGGCCCGGGCGGCCAGGTCGGTGAGGTACTCGTTGACGGTGAGCAGGGCCTTCGCGCCGATACGGCGTCCGTAGCCGGTGATGTCCTTGAGGGCTTGCCCGGGCCGGGCGAAGTCGGTGACCAGATGGCCCTGCAGGAGCTGGCGCAGCTCGCGGGGGTAGGTGGCGAGGGTGGCGGCGTCGGTGACGGCATGCAGGGGGTGGCCGGCGGCGGCCGCGGCGCGGGCCAGTTGCTCGGACTCGGGGCCGGCCGCCTCCAGCAGCAGGACCGGCACGCTCACCGGTAGTCCTCCGGCCCGCCCGTGCGGCGTGTGTCGAGGGTGAAGCAGTGGAAGCCGCCGCCGAACAGGCGGCGGTGGCGGTGGCGGACCGGGATCACGGTGAAGCCCTCGCCCTCCAGCGTCTTGAGCAGGCCGGTGCAGTCGGCATTGACCAGCACGCGCTGCTCGTCCAGGGACAGCACGTTGATGTCGATGTAGGGGCTGGTGAGGACCAGGTCGGTGTCGTCGTAGGTGGGGAAGCTGCCGGGGGCGGGTTCGGGCGGCACGATGAACTTCCAGCTCTGGAAGGCGTCCGGGAGCATCTCGCGCAGCCCGGCGTGCCGGGCGAGGAACACCCCGGGCTTGAGGGCCAGGAGCATGGAGTCGATGTGGTTGTCGGCCATGCGGTGCACGCGGTGGAGGCGGAAGCGTCCTGCCACCTGTCGCTGTAGCCAGTCGGCGCCGAGCCGGTGGTTGTCCTGCGCGATGTTGACGATCAGGTCCAGTCCCAGGCGCAGCACCTGGGCGCCGTCGAGCATCATCTCGAGGCCGACGTCGTACGGGCTGGGCTGCGGGTCGGTGATCGGTTCGGTCGGCCCGCCGAGGGTGGTGGCGGCGTCCCGGGCGTAGGAGAGGTCGAAGCTGGCGTCGGTGAGGGTGGGCCGGGGCATCGTCGACCAGCGGGCGCCGGCGTCTGCGTAGTGGTGGAAGACGGGGGTCAGCAGCCGGGTTTCCAGGTAGCGGCTGCGGACGGCGGGTGCGGTTTCGATGATCTCGTCGCCGAGGATGAGGGTGTTGTCCCGGATGTTCAGTGCCGGGGTGGGGGCGGCCTGCCAGCCCAGCCCGGCGATCGGTGCGGCGTTTTCGGGCAGCGGCAGCGGCCGGTGCACGGTGATGCCGAGGGAGGCGAGCAGGGCGGCGAGGTTCTCGACGTCCTCGTGGAGTTCCTCGGTGTACCGCTTGCTGATCTTCCACGTCTGGGCCTGCCCGCCGCTGCCGCGGGCGGCCAGCCGCGGGTAGGCCCAGTCGGAGCGGTAGCCGCCGATGGCCTCGTGGAAGAACAACTCGAAGGTGAGGTCACGGTCGTGGCCCACGTAGTTCTCCGCGGAACCCACGATGATCTCGCGCAGTGGGGTGAAGTCGTCGTAGCTGTTCAGCATGGGTGCGTCCTCGTTTCGTCAGGTGTGGGCCTGGCTGCCGTCGGCGGCCGGGAGGGGGAAGTGCTGGCTGGTCAGGGCGCGGCCGTGCCGGGCATGCAGCACGACGTGGTCGCCGCGGAGCTGGAGCGTGCGCTGCTCGCTCCAGCCGGCGTAGCGGTACTCGCTGTCGGCGACGGGCGCGAGGGCGTAGCGGTGCTCCCCGGCCTGAAGGGCGAGGTCGTCACCGCGTGCGGCGAGCCGGATGGTCGTGGAGGGGCCCTCCAGCGGGGTGTCGTGGGCGAAGTCCATGAACCCGGACGGCAGGGCCAGGGTTGTCGGCAGCGTGGCGGGCGGCCGCTGTGCGGGGTCGGGCTGTCGGTTGAACAGCACGTCGGCGTCGGCGAGCTTCTCCTGCCACGGGGCGGGGAAGAGTCCGGCGAGCTCACGGGTGAGCAGTGCGTCGATGACCGCGTGGACGCGCCGTAGCGGCCCGGTGTTGCGCACCAGGTGCTCGCGGGAGAAGTCGCCGTACCAGAAGGTGCCGGGCTGCCAGCGGTGCTCGGTGCCGTCGAGGACGAGGACCGCGCCAGGGTGGGTGGTGATCGGGATGTGCAGGCGCACCATGCCGCGGATGAGTGCGTACTTGGGGTCGCGGTGTGGCTGGGAGGCGGCGCTGGGGCCGAGAGCGAGCAGCCGGACGGCGTTCAGCGGGGCCGGGATGGTGTCGAGGATCTGCTGCAGGTAGGGCAGCTGTTGAAGCCAGCAGGTGGCGGCGTAGTCGTGGGGGCCGGGGCCGCCGGGGTCGGTGCGGGTGGGGTCCCCGCCGGGGCTGCGCAGCGGCAGCACACGCCAGTCGGTCGGGGTGTCGGGGCCGATACGGCCGGCCGTGTGGTGGGTGCGCTGGCGTTCCCACTCGTGGTCGGTGACAGTGGCCAGTTCGGCGGCGAGGCGGGCCGGGTCGAAGACGGGGGTGAGGCGGGCCGCAGGTGCGGGCCGCGCGGGTGTCGCGGTACTCATCGGTGTGCCTTTCGTCAGGCCGCCGTGCGGGGTGCGGCGAAGCGGGTCTGCAGGGCGTTCCAGATCGCGTCACGGCTGGCGGGGGTGTCGTAGACGGTGGAGAAGGTGAACTGAGCGCCCCTGCCGGTGCCGGGGGGTGGGTCGACGATGGGCATCGACACGATCACTCCGGTGCGGGTGGCGGGGTCGTAGCCGAGGCCGAGTTCGGTCAGCGTGCGGTGGAAGGTGGCGCCGTCCGGGACCGTCCAGTGGGCGGGGACGTGGGTTTCGGTGACGGTGCGCTCGGGGCCGGTATTCGCGTGCACGATGTGGTGGGCGAAGACCTCGTAGATGTGCCAGGACCCGGTGACCTGGGCGTTGACCTCGGTGAACAGCACTTGACCGTCGGGGGTGACGATCGCGTCGGTGCTCAGGCGGCCGCGGTAGCCGACGTCCCGGTAGGTAGCGGCGAGACGTGTGGAGCCGTCCAGCAGCTGCTTGTGGACGGCCGGGGTGAGGTCACGCAGGGGCACGCTCTCGTGGCTCAGGCGCCGGCCGGTGTAGCGCAGCTCGCCCATCTCGGTCGGAATGATGCTGGTGTCGGTGAGGTGCTGCTCGCAGTACACGGTCCGCGCGTCGGGGATGAACTCCTCGATGACGACGGGGAAGCGGCCCTGGGCACTCGCCCACGGCCAGCGCTCGGACCAGTACGCGGTGATCGCCGTGGTCGGGTCGGTGCGCTGCAGCTGGTGCAGGTGGCGGGCGCCGGCGTGGCCGGTGGCCAGTGAGGGATCGGCCACGAGCAGCTCGTTGCCCACGCCGGCACCGTTGTGGGCCTGCTTGACCACGACCGCACCAGTGCTCGCGAGCTGGGAGCAGGTGGCGGTGGCGGCCTCGCCCGGGTCGCGGACGACGGTGCCCGCGGGGACGGGAGCCCCGGCCGCGGCCGCGAGCATCCTGAAGGCGGCTTTGTTGTTGACGAGTTCGCCACCCCCTTGGGTGAGGAATCCGGCACCGGGCAGCTTCTCGTCCAGGCCGAGGGCCGTAGCGAAGCGGGCGACGGACGCCGACGGCCACAACGCCCACACCTGCGTGACCGCCTGGGCACCGCCGACGTCGGCGAGCACGGAGCGGACCTGGGCGACGAGGTCGGGGTGGGTCAGCATCTGCGGGTCGAGTAGACGGCCGCCGAACTGGCCGGGCGGCACCGTCACCAGATGCAACTGCTTCGGGTCGGTGCCGGTGAGGCCGGTCGCGTAGCGCAGAAACCCAGGGTCGGGCGGGGCGCACAGTAGGACGAGGTCGCCGTTGCGGGCGCCCCACAGCGCGCGCTGCGTCCACGCCCACAGGTCGGTGCGATGACGGATGGCCGGGTCGATGTGGTTGGCGACGATGATCCTCACGGCAGCTCCAAGCGGCGGTTCAGGGGCGGGAGTGGAGGGAGAGCGGGAGACGAGCGAAGGTGCGCATCGTGGCCGTGCGTAGGCGGATTGCGGGCCCGGCCGGGCACGGCCAGACCTGGGTGTCGAGTAGCGCGTCGACGAGCACGGCCAGGACGCGCTGGGCCATGACCGTGCCGAGGCAGGCGTGGGTGCCCCAGCCGTAGCCGAGGTGCTGGTTGGGCGTACGGTCCACGACGATCCGGTCGGGATCGGCGAAGGCGTCGGGGTCGCGGTTGGCCGCCGCGAACAGCACGGTCACCTTCTGGCCGCGCCGCACCCGCACGCCGCGGATCGTGACGTCGCCGGTGGCCAGGCGGGTGGTGCCCTGCACGGGGCCGTCGTAGCGGACCAGCTCGTCAACGGCCGTACGCACCAGATGCCGGTTCTCGCGCAGCACGGACCGGAGCTCGGGATGGTGGGCCAGGGCGTGCAGCAGGTTGCCGAGCGCGGCGGTGAGGGTGGAGTAGCCGCCCTGGAACATCACGCGGGCGGTGTGCCGCATGTAGGCCGCCTGCTCGGGGCCGGCGGCCGCGGCACGCGTGCGGACATGCCCGAGCAGCCCGGTGGGCCGGCCCGTGGTGGTGAACCAGGACGCTACGAGGTCACTCAGCTGTGTGCGGGCGTGCCGGCCGGGCTCGACGAGTTCCGGGTCCAGGCCCGCGTCCATGCTTCGCATGATCGTGTCGGAGGTGGCCGCCCATTCGGCCAGCGGCGGGGGTGTGACACCGAGCAGGCCGGTGGTGGCGGCCAAGGCGACGGGCTGTGCGAGCTGGCTCATCGCCTCCACCGGGTGGGCCCCCGACTGCTCCAGCCGCTCGCGGACCAGATGGCCGACCGAGTGCTGGAGAGTGTCAAGGTCCTGCGCGTGCAGAGCGCTCATGAACAGGCTGCGCACCCCGGCCTGCTGGGGCGGGTCGAGGACCTGCACGCTCAGGTGCGCGTCCGGGACCTTCAGACCGAGGCGGCGCGGATCCCGTGCGAACCTCTCGTGGTCCCGCAGTACGCGCAGACAGTCGTGGTAGCGGGAGGTCAGCCAGGACTGCATCGTCTCGTGCCAGGCCACCGGCGTCTGCTCGCGCAAGGCGGCGAGCACCGGGTAGGGGTCGGCGAGCGTCGCCTCGTCCAAGGGGTGGTAGCGCACCGGAGTCATCGGTCCCGTGGCCATCGAGGGGGTCTCCTTTACAGCAGGGTGGGCCGGTCCCGGCCGCCGGTGATGCCGGCGGCCGGGATGCGGACAACGGGCCTCGCCGAGCGAGGAGATCAGTGGTCGTAGCCCATGGCGCCCCTCCCCTCATCCGGAGGTGTCCCGGCCACAACCGGCCGGGTCCAGACAGCGTCGCCCGCAGCCAGCACCGGGGTCATTGCGCCTGTTCAGAGGCCGTATTGCGGCTTGCCGCAATACGCGACTTCGTCCTGCCTGAGCGGCAGCGCCTGGGATAACGTGAAGGGCTCAAACCTGGTTTGACGGGGGCGCCCATGACCGCCGCAATCACCCGCTCGCGCCGTGCCGCCATCGCGCGGGAGGCCGCGTTGATCCGCAGACGGTGCCAGCGCACCGGCTTCACCACCGAGCACATCGCTGCGGCGATCCGTCAGGAACTTGCCGAGGTCACGGAGCTGGAAGCCTGGCGGCTGGCCTTGGGATGGTCCCGGGCCGACACCGTTGCTCAGATCGGCGAGCTGTACGTCGCGGACGGTCTGCTGCTGCCCGGGTTATCCGAGTCGATGCTGTGCCGCTGGGAACACGATCCCGAAGATTGGCCCGGCCAGGACTACACGGTCATGCTGTGCCGCGCCTACCGGGCCAGCCCACAACAGCTGGGACTGCACAAGATTCCTCGAGTACGGCAGTTGTCGTCGTGGACCGCGGAGTTGATCGGATACGGTCGCAGCGACGCCGGCGTGGCCGCATCCGGCCGGCAGGAAGGGACGGATCCGATGACCACCGATGCTGGGGTCCCCTCGGTCAGAGAGTCCCTTCAGCTCGCGATCCTGGCAGAGCCTTCAGGCGGCCCGCTGATCGACGAACTCGCCGCCGACCACTACCACCTCAACTACAGCAAGCATCCCCTCCCGGTGCTGTTCCGGGAAGTCCGCGCGACCCGCTCCCTGCTGGCCTCAGTACTGCCTGCCGACACCGACGGCACCGAGCTGCACCGCCAGGTCGGCCGACTGTCCGGGCTGCTGGGCAACCTGGCCTTTCACCTGGACGACGCCGCCGGCGCCCGCACCCATCTGGGCACCGCCGTGGCGTATGCCAACCGATGCGGCGACGCCGCGCTGCTGGCGTGGGCGTACGGGGCGCAGAGCATGGTCGCCCGCCACACCGGCAACCTGACCGCCGCGCTCACGTACGCCGAGCGTGGCGCGGCCGCCGCCCCTCCGGCCTGGTCCGTGCCCAACTCCATGCCTGGGCCCTGCTCCGGACCCTCGCCGAGCAGGGCCGCGACCGGGAAGCCACCGCAGCCCTCGACGTGGCACTGACCGAACTCGAAGCAGACCCGGCCGGACAGGCCCCAGGGCGCTTCGGCTTCGACGAACCGGAACTCGCCCTGCACCAGGCGGAGGCCCGCCTCGTGCTGGGCCGCACCGACCAGGCCCGTACCCGCGCAGAGGCCTCCGCGGCCGCCTGCACCCCCGGCACCGCCGGATGGGCCGCCGCCACCCTCGTCCTCGCCCAGGCCGAAGCCCCCGACCAGCCGTCCGACGCCGCACAACGCGCCCTGGACGTACTCGACCGGGTACCGCCGAGCCGACTGCGCGCCACCTCCCGCACCCGGCTGCAGCGGCTGGAGGGACTACTCGCCGCCCGCCCCGCCGAATACGTCGCTGACTTTCGCGAACGCCTGCGCACCCTGCCGCCTCCCGTAGATGCGTCCGGCGCCGCATTGGCGTAACGCTGGCCTACCAGGTCGCGCTCGACTTCGGCTTCGTTGCCCTCGCCGGCCTCCCCCAGGAGGAATCCCTCGCTCTGGCAAAGCGCGTGGGGTTCTGTGATTGCGGCCGACTCACTCTGGACGACGGCGACCTCACCCGCCGGGCCCCGAGCGCCGTGGGGCCTCCAGCCTGACTACCTCCTGTTGCTCGCCGAGATCGACTACTCCCACCCATCTTCAAGCTGCATGGGGGGCAGCGCCCTGGTCCACGAACTGACCAAAGGTCAGAGAGCGGCCTTTGAGCTGGCTGCCCTGGCCGTGCTCCTGCGCCAGGGGGTGGCCTCGTCAGGCGCGGCAACAGTGCGGCGGGCGGTCGAGTCCGATGCCGCGGGCCCGAATAGCGGCCGATGGTGAAGTTGAAGCTGCTCGGCCTCCGACAGGTTCGCCGCCCCGAGCACGGTCGCGACCGCCAGGTGCGCCAGCACCCCCGCCCAGTCCCGCCAGTCGGCCATCAGACTGGACGGCAGCACTGTCGCCAACGCCCCGGCCAGCCCAGTCCGTTCCGCGCGCCGGCGCAGCGGCACCGCCCCGGCATGCCCGACCAGCCGCTTCCCGTCAGCCGCCACCTACAGCCGACGGTCCCACCCTGTACTCTCGACCACCGGAAAGGTGCCTTGCTTTCTGCAGCGGACAGGAGGTAGAAACTCACATCCTTGCAGGTCAACGGCACCTTTCTGCTGTCAGAGCGCCAGACCGCTCAATTCCGTTGAATAGCCAGGGTTTATGATCAGCGGAAAGCCGTCCTGCAGGTGCATCTACTTCCCGTCACAACGGTCCACACCGCCAACTTGGGGCTTTCTCAGTACCCGTGACTCTGCATCCGACCGCTAGAACGACGGAGCCCCTGGCGGTCATTCGCTCACGGACGCTGAAGAATCGAGGTTAGCTTAATGAATGCAGAAGCCGCAAAGGTTATGCACACCATCTTCAACAGTGCTGATGTGCCATCACCGGAGCGGGTCGATGCATTCAGGGAGATTACTGCAACATCCCTGGTGGCCTCGACAATTATTCCCCTGGAGCCAGCGACCTTCGAGGCGCGGCTGCAAGGAATGTCGCTCGGAGCGGCGCACATCTCCTCCATGTCCTACACCGCGCTGCGCTCTCAACGCACCCCTGCGCTCATCAGGCAGAGCGATCCGGAGCTATATCAGATCGCCCTAGTGACAGCCGGGCGGCAGGTCATTCAACAGGAACGGCGGAGTGCGGTACTCAGCGCAGGCGATCTAGTCCTGTACGACAGTTCACGTCCTTTCCATACGTCTGTTAGATCTGATGGAGCCAGCGCTGATTCCGTGGTTCTCCAGTTCCCCAAGGAACTCCTCCCGCTTCCTGGTCGCCAAATCGCCCAGCTATTGGCGGTACCTCTGCAAGGGCGGGTGGGGATCGGCCGTCTGCTGGCCCAATACTTGACCGGATTGATCAGAGAGCATGACGGCTACACTCCACGAAATTTGAACCGGCTGGGGGACACAGCACTCAATCTGGCGACGGCCATGCTGGCACATCTCCTCGACTGCGAGTCCGGGATGTCACCGGAATCACGCCAGCTCACGCTCTTCATGCGGGCGCATGCGTTCATCGATCAACATCTCAGCGACCCCCAACTGACTCCCACCACGGTCGCCGCAGCATGCCAGACCTCCACCCGCCACCTACAGCGGCTCTTTCAAGAGCAAGGTCTCACCCTCAGCGGACACATACGACAACGCCGCCTGGAACGCTGCCGCCAGGACCTGGCCGACCCTCAGAACCACCGCCCTCTCCACGCCATCGCTGCGCGCTGGGGGCTCACCGACCCCGCCCACTTCAGTCGGGCCTTCCGCACCGCCTTTGGCATACCGCCCAGCGCATACCGGCGTCTCGCACAGGGAGGGGAACATACTGTGTAATCTCGATGTCCCGCAGAGCAGGCTTTGAGCTCTATCCCGCCGACCAGGTGCGGGTGACGCCGAGGCGCTCAGATCTGGCCCGCTCACGGCGATCAACGAAAACATAGCTCCTGGCCGGCATAGCTTCTCCGTCCAGGAGCTTTGTTCTATCGTGCACCAGCCACCCTCACCCTAGACTGAAGGGCGCAGTGTCCGCTCGGTCGCGGTCAGGTCATGAACCTGTCGCATTCACCTTCCCACACCCAACGGTGGGAGCTGATGTTCTGGCCAACCGGAACACCAGAGGTGAAGTAGTTGTCGTTCAAGTCGTCGGCGTAGAGCTCGGACTTCTTGAGGCAGCTGTGCCCACCTGCCCAGTCAGTGCCGGTGCCGTTGAAGAACTGGACGGCCATCCCCGAGGTGCCCCTGTGCAAGACCGAGCTCGCCCGGTTGGTGTCACCGCCCTGGAAGGCGCCGAGGTCGTTGCCCCAGTTGGAGTCGTCGCCGCTCGCGAGGCCAAGTGCGGTATGGCAGTCGAGGTACTCGTAGGCATACATGTAGCCCAGGGCCGCGCGCCAGTATTGGCTGTCGCAGTTCGTCTCGGCCTGAGCAGTGCCTGTAGGCACAAGCACGCCGACAGTAGCGAGGCCGAGGGTTGCAAATACGGCGGACAATTTTCGCACGGGTTCCACTCCAGTTGTAGTCGTTGCTGACATCCCGCAGCCGGGCAACTGCGGAAGATTCATCGAGAAGAGACGGATTCCTGCACCATCATGCTTGGTTTCGCACATTTGGATATTCCGCTGCGATGACCTTGGCTTGCGTCAATCCCGCTAGTCGCATGTGCTGATAGAGGGAAGTATCTTCGCGATATCGATGAGTCCATTTGTCGCGATACTCACCTTCCAGCGTCCGGGCCGTTTCAGCGAAGGACGTCACCCTTGCACACATGGCCTCGTCGACCGCGATTTCCACCTCGACAGAATGCGCTTCACCCTTGCTTAGATCTTTGGTGAGCTGGGGCAGTTCTGTCCGTATATCGGAGGGGCTGGCATAGTCGTACCCCTTCTCCCGCATACACGATGACCAATCTCGAAGCCCCTGTATAAAATCCTCATCCCTGACAAGGTAAGGCAAATATAGAGGGTTCAAGTTTGTGGAAATTGACTCCACGCGAAACCATGTCTCGAAGTTTCCATAAAGCTGCCCCTTCGCCTTGGCTCGACAGCCTTCGCGAGGCGTCCGGAGGGTGCCTCCGCTGGGGAGTTCAGTCGATAGCATGCCGCCCGAAGGGCCACCATCAAGCACATTGATATACCGAATGCGCTCCTTGTGCGGGAGGGTGTTCGCGTAGGCAATATTTCGGTCGTTCAGTCGAAGCTTTTCTGCTTGCTGCTTGAACTGGCCGCCGTATCCGTGTTTTTTCGCCCAGGCAACATCGTCAAGAACGTAGCCCCACCCCTTTCGCTCCGTGACACTGGCTACTGGCCCCACCCAGTACGGGAAGCCGGCCTCGTTTGCACATTTCTTGACGAGTACTTCGAGAGCCGCATCCAATTGAAATTCTTCGGCATTCGTCAACTCCCGCCCCTGCCGCGCCAATGATTGTGCGGAGTTCGACTGCGTCTTGTTCGTGGTGCAGCCGGACGCACCGAGGGCGATAATCGCCGTGACGATAACCGTGGCCGCACTGCCGAGTGTGCCCCTAACGAACAGGCCGATCCGGATCATTGGTCGCACAGCGATCTTCCTTGTCGGTCTCTCTTGAGATCCGCGTTACAAGCGTTACCGAAAGAGCTTCCAGCTTTGGCCCGTTGAGTATTGCAAGGGTGAGGACATTAATCCTTGTTCATGCGCGCCGTATGCTTGAGCATGTGCGCCAAGGGCGTGTGGGCTGCCGGTCGGGCCGTGGCCAGAGTCACGTCGTTTAGGTGATGTGTCCTTGTACGCTCGATTCGTCAGCGAGATCCGGTAGCTGACCTGCGCGCCAGTTCGCTCGTAATGTCCTCGGACCGTTCGAGGTGGGCCGTCGCGTGACGCCGCGGGTGCGTCGGCGTGTCGTTCCCCAAGTGCGGCAAGGCGTCGGCCGGGGCGGCCCGGCAGTGCTGCGGTGCGGTCGGGAAACGGGCGAACTGCCAGGTCGCGGTGAGTGTCCATGCCGCCACCGACGCCGCGTCCTGCCCACTCAACTGGGAACTTCATCTGCCGCGTGAGTGCACGAGTGCGCCGATCGATGCCGCAAGGCAGGAGTGCCGGACGACTCCGTCCACCAGGAGAAGTGGCGCCTCGCGCTCGGCCTGCTCGACACCCTCGGCGACCAGCAGATCAAGTACCGGTCGGGGTGTATGGCCTGCCTTCTTCCGTGGGCTACCAGGGACGATTCCAGGGTCTTCGCCACCTAGGTATCCGTCCACGCCCGGGCTGCCAGTTCCACGTTGCTGGCGCGCCGGAAAGGGGCTGACTGCTCCTGTACTACCTGCGGACCAGGGTTGCCGGGTCGAAGTCGAGCGAGAAGGGATCTTCGATCCTGGCGATGGCCCCCGCCAGGAACTCGCGACCGGTGTACGAGCCGCCCTGGCGGCGCCCGGCCACAAACCGCGGGGCCGGCTCCAGCTCGACGCGCCAGTAGTGCTCAATGCCGGCGGCCGCGTACAGCGCGGGCTTGAGCTTGCGGTCGGTGACCCGGGTCGAGGGGGACGCGACCTCGACCACCGCGAGCACATCGGGAGCGGAGACCGTCGCCCCCGCTTCCTCGGCGGCCGCGGCGTCCACGACAGTCAGGTTGGGATGAGCAGCCCGTCCGGGACGATGACGTTGATCCCCTCGTAGATCTCGACATCGGAGCCAGCGGCCTCGGCAGCCTTTCTCCAGCAGGTTGTGCAGCCAGTGCGAGGCACGCTGATGCGCCAGCCCGGGTGCGGGGCTCATCATCAGCCGCCCTCCGACGAGCTCAATGCGCTGCGTGCTGTCCTCGGGCAGTGCCAGGACGTCGTCCAGCGTTCAAGTCCCGACGTGGGTGTGGGCAACGGTCACGGTCACTTTCACCTCCTGCGGGGACGGCCCCAGTGTGGCCCGCGATGGTGGCCCCCTGTCTCCCCGGCCGCCGACAGTTCGGCGGAACACGCCGGGTCGGCGAGGCTGCAGTCGAAGACGCGGCCCGGCGCCGGGCGATATCCGGCACGGTGCGGGTCGCAGTGGAAATCTTCTACCACTGGCTGAACGACATCGGGACCATCCCCGCGGGTGCGGGGAGCAGCTCGACGAAGCCGAAGGGTTCGCCCAGGACGCGGGACCATCCCCGCGGGTGCGGGGAGCAGGGCTTCCCGTCGACGGCGACGGGGTAGCGGCCGGGACCATTCCCGCGGGTGCGGGGAGCAGTTGCCGGAGCCGAGACCGCCCAGGGCGAGCGAGGGACCATCCCCGCGGGTGCGGGGAGTAGGAGGTCACCCCGGAGCGCCCCCGCATCACGGTGGGACCATCCCCGCGGGTGCGGGGAGTAGATCGGCGCGGAGACTGTCCGGGCGATGCTGCCGGGACCATCCCCGCGGGTGCGGGGAGTAGCGTCACCCCCCGGGGCGGACACCCCGTGCCTCAGGACCATCCCCGCGGGTGCGGGGAGTAGGAAGACGAGGTCTCCGGGCTTTACCTGGCCCGGGGACCATCCCCGCGGGTGCGGGGAGTAGTGGGTACGGACTCTCCAGAAGATCAACCCCAAGGGACCATCCCCGCGGGTGCGGGGAGTAGCCGGAGGCGCCTCCAGGCCCTCGCAGCTATCGGGGACCATCCCCGCGGGTGCGGGGAGTAGTTCGTCAGCCTGTAGACCGACCGCAGCACCCAGGGACCATCCCCGCGGGTGCGGGGAGTAGGGTGTCGCGCCAGGTGACGGTCAGCAGGGACGGGGACCATCCCCGCGGGTGCGGGGAGTAGCTCGCCGAGACGGCGCTGAAGCTGCTGGTCGCGGGACCATCCCCGCGGGTGCGGGGAGTAGACCCGCTGCACGGACTGCGACCGCGGCACCTGGGGACCATCCCCGCGGGTGCGGGGAGTAGTTCGACGTGCCGTCCATGGACCTGGGGGGCCCGGGACCATCCCCGCGGGTGCGGGGAGTAGGGAGCCGACTTCGCTTTCCCGTCCCCTCCCCCGGGACCATCCCCGCGGGTGCGGGGAGTAGACTCCCTGACCTGCGACTTTAGTGCTGGACGGTGGCACTATTAGCAAGAATCAAAGATTCCGGCGAAAAGGTCATCAGTAACATTTCGGGGTTCTGTGAGTCTCCGAGACGAGGGTGTGAACGGAACACCCTATGGCTTGTCTGCTCTCCTGTTTGAGGATCACCGTGTTTAGCCATTCTGGCGCCTGAGGGCGGGTTTTGCCTGTATCAATCCCTCATGAGCATTGGGGGGAATGCCCGTGCCAGCCTGCTGTGCCGGCTCGGGGGGCCGGCTCGGTCGGTGTGGGCCAAGCATGACCGTGACACCGATGGGTGGCTGCCGTTGTGGCGGCACATGGAGGACAGTGCCGCGGTTGCCGGTCTGTTGTGGGATCAGTGGCTGCCCGTAGGGGTGCGGCGGCTGGTGGCGGAGGCGTTGCCGCGGGGGGAGTCGGACGCCCGCGCGCTCGCGGTGTGGCTCGCCGGAGTGCATGACATCGGCAAAGCGACCCCCGCGTTCGCCTGTCAGGTCGACCAACTCGCCGACGCCATGCGCGGCCAGGGACTGGAGATGCGCTCGGCGAGGGCGGTGGGGCCGGACCGCCGGATCGCGCCGCACGGCCTGGCCGGGCAGGTGCTGCTGGGTGAGTGGCTGGAGGAGCGGCACGGGTGGGGGCCGGCCCGGACCGGGCAGTTGACGGTGGTGGTGGGCGGACATCACGGTGTGCCGCCCGAGCACGGGCAGATCAAAGCCCTTTACGGACACGAGGAGCTGCTGCGCACCCCCGGTGCGAGCAGTGGTGTCTGGCGGCAGGTGCAGACCGAGTTGCTCGACGCCTGCGCAGGCCATTTCGGGGTGGCCGGGCGGCTGGGCGCGTGGCGGGCGGTGAAACTGCCGCAGCCGGTGCAGGTGTTGCTGACCGCGCTGGTCATCGTCTCCGACTGGATCGCCAGCAATCCGGACCTCTTCCCCTACTTCCCCGACGGCGCGTCGCGCAGCGGTCAGGAGCGTCTTGTCGCGGCCTGGCAGGGGCTGGACCTGCCGGCGCCTTGGCAGGCCGAGGAGCCTGCTCAGGTCGCTCAGGACTTGTTCACTGCCCGGTTCGGGCTGCCGGCGGGGGCGAAGGTGCGCCCCGTTCAGGAGGCGGCCGTGGAACTCGCCCGGGAGATGGACACGCCCGGTCTGGTGGTCGTCGAGGCCCCGATGGGCGAGGGCAAGACGGAGGCGGCGCTCGCCGTGGCCGAGATCTTCGCGGCGCGCTCCGGCGCGGGTGGGGTTTTCTTCGCCCTGCCCACCATGGCCACCGGCAACGCCATGTTCCCCCGCCTGCTGGACTGGCTGGACCGGCTGCCGGGGGTGGCGGGCTCCCGCCGCTCGGTGCACCTGGCTCATTCGAAGGCGGCTCTCAATGAGGACTTCGCCGGTCTGATGGCGCGCGCGGGGCGGGTCGCGGCCGTCGATGTGGACGGGGCGGCGCCTGCGTCCGGGCGGCAGCCGGATGTGGGGCGTCGGGCGGGTGCGGAGCTGGTGGCGCATGCGTGGCTGCGCGGGCGTAAGAAGGCGATGCTGGCCTCGTTCGTGGCGGGCACCATTGATCAGTTGCTGTTCGCCGGGCTGAAGAGCAGGCATCTGGCGCTGCGTCATCTTGCCGTGGCCGGGAAGGTCGTCGTCATCGATGAGGCGCATGCCTACGACACCTACATGAGCGTGTATCTGGACCGGGTGCTGGCCTGGCTGGGGGCGTACCGGGTTCCGGTGGTGGTGTTGTCCGCGACCTTGCCGGCGTCGCGCAGGCGCGAACTCGTCGAGGCGTACGCCGACCGGTCCGAAGCGGTCGCCTTCGGGGACACGACCGCGCTGAACGTGACCGCGACGGACGCGTACCCGCTGTTGACGGCCGTCTGTCCGGGCGGTGTTCCGCTGGTCCGCCGCCCGCAGGCGTCGGCCCGGTCGGCGCAGGTGTGTCTGGAGCGTCTCCCCGACGGCCTGGACGTTCTCGCCAACCGGCTGGAGAGCGAGCTGGCCGACGGCGGGTGCGTCCTGGTGATCAGGAACACAGTCAAGCGGGTGCTGGAGACGGCTCGCGCGCTGCGCGACCGGTTCGGCGCCGAGAACGTGACCGTTGCCCACTCGTGCTTCGTCGACCTCGACCGTGCGGACAAGGACAGCGCACTGCTGCGGCTCTTCGGTCCCCCGGAGAAGACGGACGACAGACCCACCGGCCGGCACATCGTGGTGGCCAGTCAGGTGGCCGAGCAGTCTCTGGACGTCGACTTCGACCTGCTGGTCAGCGACCTGTGCCCGGTCGACCTGCTCCTGCAGCGCATGGGCCGCCTGCACCGCCACCTGCGCGGTGCGGGCCAGGACGAGCGGCCCGAGCGGCTGCGGACCGCGCGCTGCCTGGTGACGGGAACCGACTGGACAGCGGACGTGCCTGCCCCGGTGCGGGGGTCGGTCGCCGTGTACGGGAGGTATGCCCTGCTGCGGTCGGCTGCGGTGCTCCTGCCCAACCTCGACGGAGGGTCCCGACGGCTGGTGCAACTCCCGACGGACATCAGCACCCTCGTGCAGAGCGCCTACGGCGAGGGAACGGTCGGGCCGGACCACTGGCAGGACGCGCTGAAGAAGGCGCGCGAGCAGTTCGAGCGGCACCGCGAGGACCAGGCCGAACGCGCCGCCGTGTTCCGTCTGGGCAAGGTCGGCAAAACGGGGCGGCCTCTGTTCGGCTGGGTTGCCGCCGGTGTGGGGGACACTGACGACACCCCCGCCGGGCGTGCCCAGGTCCGCGACAGCCGGGACAGTCTGGAGGTCGTCGTCGTGCAGCGGCGCGGTGACGGGAGCCTCGCCACCCTGCCGTGGCTGCCAGGGGACGGCACCGGTCGGCAGCGCGCTGGCATCGAGCTGCCGCAGGACGCGACGCCCGCGTGGTTCGCAGCCCGTACGGCCGCGAGCTGCGGACTGCGGCTTCCCCTGCAGTTCTCCGGCGAGGTCATGGACCGGGCCATCGAGGAGCTGGAGCGGCTGTATCTGCCCAAGTGGCAGGGCAAGGACAGCCCTTGGCTCTCCGACCAGCTGATCCTCGCACTCGACGAGGACTGTCAGACCCACCTGGCAGGCTTCTGTCTCCGCTACAGCCCGAGTGACGGTCTTGAGGTGACCCGTGACGCAGACGACTGAACCACCCTCCACCGGCAGCGAGGAGGGCGCGGGCGAGATGGTGTCCTTCGACCTGACGAGCCGGCCATGGATCGGCGTGCTCCGGGTCGACGGTTCCCAGGACGAGCTGTCGCTCGGCCAGGTCTTCGAACAGGCCGATCAGCTGCTACGTGTCGTGGGTGACCTGGCCACCCAGGAGTTCGCCCTGATGCGTCTCCTGCTGGCCCTCGTGCACGACGCTCTGGACGGGCCCGCTGACATCGAGGAGTGGGCGGAGCTGTGGGAGGACCCCGACTGCTTCTCCCCCGTCCAGTCGTACCTCGAGGAGCATCGGGGCCGGTTCGACCTTCTCCACCCGGTCACCCCCTTCCTGCAGACCGCAGGGCTTCGCACGGCGAAGGACGAGGTGTTCTCCCTCAACCGGATCGTGGCCGACGTGCCCGCCGGTGAGCCGTTCTTCAGCGCGCGGATGCCGGACGTCAAACGGCTGGCGTTCGCCGAGGCCGCCCGCTGGGTCGTGCACGTCCACGCCTTTGACACCTCCGGCATCAAGACCGGCATGGCCGGTGACGAGCGGGTCAAGGGCGGCAAGGTGTATCCGCTCGGCACCGGCTGGGCGGGCGGTCTCGGCGGTGTCTTCGTGGAGGGCGCAACGCTGCGTGAGACCCTGCTGCTGAATCTGGTGGCGGCGGACACCGACGTGCTCGACTTCTCCCCCGGCGACCGGCCGGCCTGGCGCCGTGAACCCTGCGGGCCGGGTGCCGACGGGCGCTCGGTGACCGGCGTCCGTGACCTGTACACCTGGCAATCCCGGCGAGTGCGTCTGCACCACGATGCGGACGGCGTCCACGGCGTCGTCCTCGGGTACGGCGATCCGCTCCCTTCGAGGAACATGCACCGCCGTGAGCCGATGACCCCGTGGCGGCGCAGCCAGGTGCAGGAGAAGAAGCTGGGGCTCTCACGTGTGTACCTGCCCCTGGAGCACGATCCGGCCCGGTTGGCGTGGCGGGGCATCGCCGCGCTCCTCGCCGACCGGCTGGAGGACGGCCAGGGAGCCGGTGGTGCGTCGCGTCTGCGGCCGAGGAACCTCGAATGGGTGGCCCGCCTGGTGACCGAGGGGCACCTTTCCCGTCACTTCCTCGTCCGTGCCCGGGTGGTGGGTGTCAGCTACGGGACCCAGCAGTCCGTGATCGACGAGGTGATCGACGACCGTCTGGTGATGCCGGTCGTCCTGCTGCACGGGCAGGACTCTGTGTATGCCCGGCAGGCCATTTCCGCGGCCGAGGACGCCGACTGGGCGGTGCGGGTTCTGGGTGACCTGGCGGCCGACCTGGCCCGAGCGGCCGGAGCCGAGCAGGAGGGGCCGAAGGCCGCAGCCCGAGCCGAAGGGTTCGACGCGCTGGACCAGCCGTACCGCGGCTGGCTGTCCGCCATGGCCACGGCCCCGGATCCCTTCGAGCACCGGCACGCATGGCAGCGGCAGGTCCGGCAGGCGGTGGGCCGCCTCGGTGACCGTCTCATCGCCGCCGCGGGCGATACGGCCTGGGAGGGACGGGTCGACACCGACCACAAGGGCGTCACCCGCTGGCTGAACGCGGGCCTGGCCGACGTGTGGTTCCGGGGGCGACTGGCCGGGGTCCTCGGCGACCCGGGCCCCCTGGGTGCCGGGAGCAGCGGCGGCGATGCCGCCGCCTCGGCCGGTGATGGTCCGCTCGGGCCGGGCCCGGCCGGTCTGCAGGAATCCGATCACGCAGCGACCGAACCGAAGGTGCGTTTATGACCACTACATTCGCATCATCCCCGCCCGTCACCGTCCCGGTCGACCAACGGGTGGCGGAGCTTGCCGCCGCGCTCATCGGCTCCTGGCAGGAGGGATATCTCAACGACAGGCCACCGGCGGTCGCCGCTCTGGCCCGCCTGCGCCGCGGTGCGGGCCGTGAGGCGGGCGAGACGCCCGACCTGTGGCAGCTGATCGACACCGGCCCGTTCCACGCACCCGGCGGGGCGCGGCCGTTGAGCGAGCAGGAGCTGAACCGCGCCGAGAACGCGCTGCACGCAGCCCTCACTCTGTGGGCGTTCCACCAGCAGTCCCGCGGCACCCCTATGCACCGCCGCCACAGCCGTGAGCGGCCGGGCGGCCTGGGTGCGGCGGTCCGGCGGCTGATGCCGGCCGACGGCGTCGACGAACCCGTCCGCAAGCGGCTGGTCCGCGCGGGTACCGCCCCCGACCTCATCGCCCTCACCCAAAGGCTGCGCGACATCGTCGCCCTGCTGCGCCGTGAGGACATCCCTCTCGACTACGCCCTCCTGGCCGGCCAGCTCTATCTCTGGCAGTGGCCCGACGGCCCCGCCGCCGTCCGCCGCCGCTGGGGCCGCTCCTTCCACGAGCAGCGGCGCGACCAGCCAGCCCCCGACGAGAACACCGCCCCGGACACCGACAAGGACGCCTCGTGAACCGCATCTTCCTGGACGTGCACGCCCTGCAGACCGTCCCGCCCAGCAACCTCAACCGGGACGACACGGGCGCGCCCAAGACAGCCGTCTACGGCGGGGTCCCCCGCGCCCGTGTCTCCAGCCAGGCGTGGAAGCGGGCCATCCGCACCTACTTCGGGGACGAGCATCTGCTCGACCCCGCCGAGCTGGGCGTGCGGACCAAGAAGATCGTGGAGCTCCTGGCCGACCGGATCACCGGGCTCGACGAGTCCGTCGGGCGGGAGAGGGCGCTGGAACTCGCCGACGAGACCGTCAAGGCAGCGGGCTTCAAGACTGAAATCCCCAAGCGGAAGGCCGACCAGGCGAAGAAGGACGGCAGCCCTGCCCCGGCCCCCGAGAGCAAGTACCTGGTCTTCCTCAGTTCCCGGCAGCTCGACGGCCTGGCCCGCCTCGCCCTCGACGGGGCCGCCGACATCACGGCATTCCTGAAGACCAAGGAGAACAAGGCCCGCGCCAAGGAGCTCGCGGACACCCGCCACTCCGTGGACATCGCCCTGTTCGGCCGGATGGTCGCCGACATCGCCGACATCAACGTCGACGCCGCCGTCCAGGTCGCACACGCCCTCAGCGTCCACCGGGTCGAGACCGAGTCCGACTACTACACCGCCGTCGACGACGAGAACACCGACGAGGAGACCGGTGCCGGAATGATCGGCACCGTCGACTTCAACTCGGCGACCCTCTACCGCTACGCCGCCCTCGGCGTGCACCAGCTCGCCGCCAACCTCGGCCAGGGCCTGCGCGAGGACGAACCGCGCACCGAGCCCGTGCGCCGCGCCGTCGAGGCGTTCGTGCGCGCCTTTGCGGAATCCCTGCCCACCGGGAAGATCAACACCTTCGGGCACCACACCGAGCCCGACGCCGTCATCGTCAGGCTCCGCACCACCCGGCCCATCAGCTACGTCGCCGCCTTCGAGGACCCGGTCCGCAGCCACGGCGGCGGACACCTGCGCGAGGCCGCCGACCGGCTCGCCGACTATGCGTCCGACGTCGAACGCGCCTACGCGGACCCCGAGAGCACCCTCACCTGGGTCCTGCGCGTCGGCCCCGCCACGCAGAAACTTGCCGGTCTCGGCACCGAGACCGGCACGCTGCGCGAACTCGCCACCGCCGTCGGCCAGGCCGTCGCGGAACGCCTGGAGAAGCCCGCATGAGCGTGCTCGCCCTCCGCCTGGCAGGCCCCCTGCAGTCCTGGGGGGCCTCCTCCCGTTTCACCTGCCGCACCACCGAACCGGCCCCGACCAAGAGCGGCGTCGTCGGCCTGCTCGCCGCGGCGGCCGGCATCGAACGCGGCGACGACGCCCGCCTCGCTGCCCTGGCGGCCCTCAGATTCGCTGTCCGCATCGACCAGCCGGGCACCCGGATCCGGGACTTCCACACCGCCCACCACGGCGACACCGGCACGTCCATGCCGCTGTCCGAACGGTTCTACCTCGCCGACGCCGTCTTCGTCGCCGCCCTCGAAGGCGACCACACCCTCCTCGCCGGCCTGCACGACGCCCTGCGCACCCCCGCCTACCCGCCCTACCTCGGGCGGCGCTCGTGCCCGCCCTCCGAACCGGTCGAACTCGGCCTGCACCAGGACACCCGCCTCGAGGACGTCCTGAAAAGCCTGCCCTGGCAAGCGTCCCCCTGGTACCGCAAACGCCACCCCACCCCGCAGACCCTGACCGTGCTGCGGGAATCGACCACCGGCGAGGACCCTGGCACGGCAGACGTTCTGCGCGACCAGCCGGTCAGCTTCAACACCGCGCACCGCCGGCACGCACTGCGCACCGTCGTCACCACCGCCGTACCCACCCCGAACCCGGCGGGCGGCGGCAGCCCGCACAGCACACACGATCCGTTCGCCGCCCTCGACGTCCTGGAGGATGAGAGCACCTGATGTACATCTCCCGCTTCCGGGTCAACACCGCACGGCCCACAGCCCGACGCCTGCTGTCCTCACCCCAGACCATGCACGCGGCCGTCATGTCATCGTTCCCGCACATCCTGCCCTCCGACAGCCCGGCGCCCGGCGCACCCCGGGTGCTGTGGCGTCTGGACCAGCAGGCCCGCGCCGAGGTCCTGCTGTACATCGTCAGCCCCGACCGTCCCGACCTGACGCACCTGGTCGAGCAGGCCGGATGGCCCGCCGTCGCCGACGCCGAAAACCCCGGCTGGCAAACCCGGCCCTACGCCCCCCTCCTGGACCGGCTGACCACCGGTGACCGCTGGGCGTTCCGCCTGACCGCGAACCCCGTGCACACCATCCGCCGCAAGGAGGGCGAACCCCGCAAACTGACCGCCCACCTGACGCCCGTTCACCAGATGGGCTGGCTGCTCGACGAAGAACGCCAACAACGCCTCGGCTTCCGCGTCTGCGAAAAACCCGCGGACCGGCGACTCCTGCCAGAAGGCACCACCCACCACAAACGGCCTCATCCCGGCGACCGGTACGAGCTGACCGTACGGGACACACGGTCCCTCTCCTTCAACAAGACCCGGAACACTGACGGCCCACGGGACAAGCCGGTCACCGTTGTCGCCGTCACCTTCGAAGGACGGCTCGAGGTCACCGACCCCGAAGCCCTGCGCCGCACCCTCACCCAGGGCGCCGGCCGGGCCCGTGCCTACGGCTGCGGCCTCCTCACCCTCGCCCCGCCCGCCCGGCAGACACCATGAGCACGATCTCCCGGCGTACGGCACTCACCCCGAGGCAGCTCACCCGCACCGGTGAACGCCTGTCCTTCGTCTATCTGGAACGCTGCACGGTCCACCGCGACGCCAACGCCATCACCGCCCAGGACGCGGAAGGCACCACCCACATCCCGTCGGCGACCATCGGCACCCTCCTCCTCGGCCCCGGCACACGCATAACCCACCAGGCCATGAGCGTGCTCGGCGAGACCGGCGCGGCCGTGTGCTGGGTCGGTGAACACGGCGTGCGCTATTACGCCTCCGGCCGTGCGCTCAGCCGCTCCTCCGCCCTCATGGAAGCCCAGGCCCGGCAGTGGGCCAACCCACGCAGCCGCCTCACGGTGGCACGCGCTATGTACCGGCTGCGCTTCCCGGACGAAGACCCGGCCGGCCTCACCCGACATGAGCTCCTCGGCCGCGAAGGACGACGGGTCAAGGACTGCTACCGCGCCGAAGCAGCCCGCACCGGCGTCCCCTGGCGAGGCCGCCGCTTCACCCCCGGTGACTTCAACAGCGGCGACTCCGTCAACCAGGCCATCACCGCCGCCGCCCAGTGCATGTACGGCATCGCCCACGCCGTCGTCGCCTCCCTGGGCTGCAGCCCTGCCCTCGGTTTCATCCACTCCGGCCACGAACTGTCCTTCGTCCTGGACATCGCCGACCTCTACAAGACAGAAATCGGCATCCCGCTCGCCTTCGACATGGCCGCGCAGGACGAGGAGGACATCGGCTCCCGCACCCGCCGTGCACTGCGGGACCGCATCAACGAGACGTCCCTGCTGAACCGGTGCGTCGACGACATCAAACACCTCCTGCTGCCGCAGACACGCACCTCTCCCGATCCAAGCAGCGACCAGGACATCGTCACACTCCAAAGCGACCACGACCGTCATGTCGTCTCCGGCGTCAACTACGACGGCCCCGAGGACTACGGGGGCGAGCTCTGGTGACCGTCATCGTCCTCACCAACTGCCCGGCCGGACTACGGGGCTTCCTCACCCGCTGGATGCTGGAAATCTCCGCCGGCGTATTCGTGGGCAACCCATCAGCCCGGATCCGCGACGTTCTCTGGGAAGAGGTTCAGCAGTACGCAGGCCAAGGGCGCGCCCTCCTGGCACACACCACCAACAACGAACAGGGATTCACCTTCCGCACCCACGACCATGCCTGGCACCCGACTGACCACGACGGCGTCACCCTCATCCACCGCCCCAACCCGAACACACCTGCCCCCCGCCCAACACCCCGAACCGGCCCGCCAGCCGGCTGGAGCAGAGCCTCCAAACGCCGACGCTACGGGAGAGGCTAATGCGCATAAAACTGCTTGCGCCCTATTTGCGGGAATCAGGGAAAGTGCTCGGAAACCGCCTACCACACCGATAAACCCGCAGGTCACCCAGTCTGCTCCCCGCACCCGCGGGGATGGTCCCTCGACATGCTCCAGATTCGTCACGTGACGAAATCTGCTCCCCGCACCCGCGGGGATGGTCCCCCCCGCTACATCGAGGAGGAGCCCCGCTGTGACTGCTCCCCGCACCCGCGGGGATGGTCCCATCACGGTCACCGAGGCGATGCACGAGCTGAACTGCTCCCCGCACCCGCGGGGATGGTCCCGTCGAGACGTCCAACCAGGTCGTTGCGGGCGACTGCTCCCCGCACCCGCGGGGATGGTCCCGTGCGTCCGTCCTCGATGGCGGCTTTGTTCCGCTGCTCCCCGCACCCGCGGGGATGGTCCCCGTGGCACCCGGGAAACCGCCGGACCGCATAGCTGCTCCCCGCACCCGCGGGGATGGTCCCCAGGGCACTCTTAACCTGGAGTCCGCCAATGCCTGCTCCCCGCACCCGCGGGGATGGTCCCGGGCTGCCCATGTTGATGGCCCAGCCGGTGTGCTGCTCCCCGCACCCGCGGGGATGGTCCCACGTTGCCGTCGCGGAGGATGAGGTTCATCGCCTGCTCCCCGCACCCGCGGGGATGGTCCCAGGCCCGTGAAGGCATTGATCACCTTCGGGGTCTGCTCCCCGCACCCGCGGGGATGGTCCCGCGTGAATGGCGGTGCGTACGAGCTTGGACAACTGCTCCCCGCACCCGCGGGGATGGTCCCCCCGCGTCGTCTTCCAAGCCCTGTGCGACGCGCGGCTCCCCGCACCCGCAGGGATGGTCCCGCCCGGCCGCCGCCCGGCGGCGCAGTCCCGTTCTGCTCCCCGTACCCGCAGGGATGGTCCCAAGCACACGGGGCGTATCCACCTGGTGGAGTCCTCCCCGCACCCGCGGGGATGGTCCCACGGCCCCGAGCGTGGGCCAAGGGGTGATCACTGCCTGACCTCAGCCAGTGACGGCTACCACCGCACGGCCACGTTTCCTCTACCAGCAGTAGAGGGGCGCGGTAGAGTGAGGAACATGGCAGCAGACGAGACGAGCATCAAGGTGAGCGCGGCGGCGCGGGACAGGCTCGCGCAGCTGGCGGCCGAGCACGGCACCACTATTCGCGGCCTGGTGGAGGACCTCGCTCAGGGGACTCCGACCCAGGCCGAGTACGCGGAGCGTGCCGAGCTGGCCCGCGCCGAGCTCGCCTCCGCCCTCGGCAACGCTCCGAGTCCGGAGGCCGAGGCGAAGGCCCGTGCGCTGCTGGAGCGCCTGGGCGGTGCGCATCACGGTTCGCAGACGGCCGCGTAGTGGCGGCGATCTCGGTCGTTTTGGACCACACGGCCGCCGCTGCTCTGTACGACCCGAAGGATCCGTTCAACGAGGCGGTCGCCGCGTTCTACGTGCAGGCCTCCGGCGGGCTCGGTGATCTGTATGCGCCGGTGCTGTCGCTGACGGCCGGTGACGCGGAGCGGCCTGGGCTGCTGGGCTACATCAAGGGGCTGCGGTTCATCCGGATCGAGGTGTTCGACACCGACGCAGCGGTCACTGCCACCGAACTGCTGCGCTTCGGGCACTCCTGGGCCGCTGTCCACGCCATCCACGCCGCCCGCCCATCCGCGGCCCACCCCGCCGGGCGCTTTCTTCTGACCCTGACCCCCAAGGCCTACGCCGGCACTGGCGTCCAGGCCGTCCACCCCGGCCAGTAGGCGTAAGCCGTCGACGGCAGAAGACGGTCAGGCTCCCCCGCCCGAGGGAGGGTCCCCTCGTGAAGGGCGGCAAGCCCTAACTGGCGGCCTGCTCCCCGCACCCGCGGGGATGGTCCCACCGCGGCAGCCGAGAGGGAGTTCGCCCGGAACTGCTCCCCGCACCCGCGGGGATGGTCCCGTCTGCAGCTCAGCCTTGGTGGCCTTATCGGCTTGCTCCCCGCACCCGCGGGGATGGTCCCTACGTGCGCAACATCGAGGCGCTGATGCCGCGCTGCTCCCCGCACCCGCGGGGATGGTCCCATGCCCGCCACGGTGCCGAGCCGCTTCTCGACCTGCTCCCCGCACCCGCGGGGATGGTCCCAGGTCCCGACGGTCGTCCGTCAGAGCGTCCGCCTGCTCCCCGCACCTGCGGGGATGGTCCCAGGTTGCTGATGCTGTCGATAACCTTGGTCGTCTGCTCCCCGTACCCGCGGGGATGGTCCCCGCCTGAGGCGGCAGCGCGGCAACCAGGTTGGCTGCTCCCCGCACCCGCGGGAATGGTCCCATCATGGTGGAGGCCCTCGCCAAGAACGAGGACCTGCTCCCCGCGCCCGCAGGGATGGTCCCCCGCCAGACATCGACCTCGACGTCGACGACCGCTGCTCCCCGCACTCGCGGGGATGGTCCCTATGCAGGTTGCAGAATGATGCTTGCCAACGCGTGCTCCCCGCACCCACAGGGATGGTCCCTGGCTCGGCCTCGGTGATCAGAAGACGCCGTGCTGCTCCCCACACCCGCGGGGATGGTCCCAGCACCTTCGCGCCACTCTTGAAGCCCTGCGGCTACTCCCTGCACCCGCGGGGATGGTCCCAGGACGAGGCCGATCACGACGGCGACGGCCACCTGCTCCCCGCCCCCGCGGGGATGGCCCCCACCCAACGATGAGGAGACAGCGCAGGTGCTCATCTGCTCCCCGCACCCGTGGGGATGGTCCCGGCTCCTGAAGTCGATGGAGCGGCTCGAGCGGCTGCTCCCGCACCCGCGGGGATGGTCCCGGTGTGCCGGGAAGCCGCGCCACGGTGTGGCTCTGCTCCCCGCACCCGCGGGGATGGTCCCCATAAGCCGAAGTTCAAGTCTCAGGATGAAGGCTGCTCCCCGCGCCCGCGGGGATGGTCCCCGGCCCGCTCCCGCCGTCCACCGCGACCTGGCCTGCTCCCCGCACCCGCGAGGATGGTCCCGTCCACCGACTGGAGTTCACGGCCGACAGGTTCTGCTCCCCGCACCCGCGGGGATGGTCCGGCCTGGGTGAAGGTCGACACCGCCATCGGCATCTGCTCCCCGCACCCGCGGGGATGGTCCCACCGGCTCCGGCTTGCCCGTCCCGTTGGCAACCTGCTCCCCGCACCCGCGGGGATGGTCCCATGCGGCCGAATCAACTCCGTTGACAGGGCCGCTGCTCCCCGCACCCGCGGGGATGGTCCCCTGTGCACCGGCCGGGCGACGTCGTTCCGCCACGGCAGCCTGCTCCCCGCACCCGCGGGGATGGTCCCGCCCGTTCCTGGACGCCCTACCTCAGGACGGTCTGCTCCCCGCACCCGCGGGGATGGTCCCGACGCGAGGTCGATGCCGCTCCTGGTGCACACCTGCTCCCCGCCCCGCGGGCGTGGTCCCGAAGACCCCTGCGCCTTTCCGGGACTCCGCGACTTCTCCCCGCACCCGCGGGGATGGTCCCGCGGCCGTCTGCCGGTATCACGGCTGGTCGGCCTGCTCCCCACAGCCACGGGGATGGTCCCTCCGACCCGTCCTCGTCGGTCTCCACGACGACCTGCTCCCCGCACCCGCGGGGGTGGCCCCAGGCCGGCCGTGTGGCGGAGGACTGCAAGCGCCTGCTCCCCGCACCCGCGGGGATGGTCCCTGCTCGGCAGGATCGGGGACCTGACGGGCGGCCTGCTCCCCGCACCCGCGGGGATGGTCCCCGGGCTGGGGGTACAGCTGCTGCCTGCCCCAGCCGGTCGATTGCTTCGGCCAGCTCGGGGGCGAGTTGCTCGGCCTGCTCATCGGGCCGGGTGAGGTCGATGGCGCCGATCTGGCGTGCCCAGACTTCGAGCGGGACGGTGGGCCGCGCGTACGCCTCGCTCCGGGCCACGCGGCTCAGTCGGCTTCTTCGTCGACTCCCAGGCGGACACTGTGGCCTGGCGCACCTTCAGCGCGCCGGTGACCGCCGACGGCAGCGGAGCACGGGACGCGACCAACGCGTCGAACAACTCGGCGATGGAACACTCCTGACCCCACACACACCCCACCCCTAGAACCGTACGAATCAGGCACTTCTGGCGTACAAATCTGCGTACAAATAGCGTTCGTGGCGTGGAGGTCGGTCATGGCCAGGGAAGGGCTGGAAACGATCGCGTCGCGTCAGGCCTGCGTGGGGAGATAAGGGCGGTCACATGCACTGAGTAATCAGGGGGTCACGTGGGGTGGAAAGACGCGTTCGGTGACGCGATGAACGAACTGGAGGCCGTACGCAAGCAGCTTGACCGTCTCGACGATCCGACTGTCGGGCTGACCGCACTGCACGGTGACCTCACGCAGAGCCGCCTGAAGATCCTGGAACAGATCCAGGCGGGCGTCACCGGACTGCGCGAGGAGAACCGGGAGGTCCGCCGACGCCAGGACCGGATGATCAGCGACCTGAACGAGGCGAGGGGCGAACTCCGGCAGCTCGTGGACCTTGCCGGCGTCCTGCGTTCCGTCGCGCCGCCCGAAGGGGCAGGCGACAAACTCGGCGAGGACACGCAGGCGCATTCCGGGGGGACTGCGCAGTCACCCGAGCTCAAGGCGGAGGCCGGCTACGGCTCGCCCGCCCCTGCCATAGCGCATCCGCCCGTCTCGTCCGACACCAAATCCCAGGGGGGAACCATGGAGAACACCGAGCACCAGCCGCAGCCGCAGCCGGAGGCAGGGAGCGAGGACCAGGACCTCGCGCTGAAGAACGCCATCGAGGCCGCCTACCAGGGCAGCGGCCCCTCCGCCGGACAGCCCTCCGCTGCCGCGCCGCAGGCCTCAGTCGGCACGGATGACCCACGCATCGCCCACGGCGTCCTGCTGCTGAAGGCCGCCGGTGTGGCCTCCGCCGAACTGATCGCGCACCGCGACACCTGGGAGTGGCTCGCCGCCCTGGCCGTCGACCACAGCCACTTCCGCACCCCGCCCTCGGTCGAGGACTTCAAGGAAGGCCGCGTCCGCACCGTCCTGTCCGGACGCTCGCTCATCGCCCTGCTGATCGAGCTGTGGAACACCCGCTCCACCGCCACCCCGCTGCAGGGCGACTGGGCGCTGGCCATGACCACCTACAACCGCATCGCAGCCGAACTCACCGACATCGCCGGACAAGGCGAGACCATCCGCATCGTCCTGGACGACGGTCTCCCCCACGAGACCGGCGACTGACCCGGACCCGGCGATTCGAGCGCCTGGGGATCACACCATCTGCTGGATCCAGTAGCTGACCAGGCTGGCGATGGCCAGCCCGCTGCCGTAGGCGAGACCGCGCACGAAGTGCCCCGCAGCAGCGCGGCGCTGAGGCCGGGACCACGGGCGGCGCCGGGAGGAAGGCCGCTGATCGTCCGACGGAGCAGGAGAAGTGGTCACAGAACGGATCCCTTCTGGGGATATAGCTGAAGGGAGCCTCCCGGGTGGGGATGGTGCCCGGAAGGCTCCCTTCAGCGGTGGGTGAGGTCAGTGGCTGGTGAGTTCGCGCAGGCGGTCCGCGAGGCGGCGGTCGGGTCGGCCCAGCAGGCCGTCGTCGTACTGGTCGGCCAGGTGGTCGACCTCTTCCCGCAAGCCGCCGATGGGTACCACTCGGTGGGCGCCGATGTGGGCACGGTAACCAGCGAAGTTCTCCAGCACCTCGATCAGCGTCGCCCTCTCACCGACGTTCAGGTCCTCGCCCTCCGCGTCGGCCAGGACGTCCTCGACCCGCTCCCACCAGGCGTCCGCTTCCCTCAGCTCTCCGTTGGTGAGGTGCTGGAGGTACAGGCAGTAGGCGGCCGCGCCGTGGTCGGCGCCCGCGGCGAACCCCCACCAGAACCGCGCGCTCTCGGGATGGTTGGCGAGGTAGAGGGAGCAGGCGAGAACGTGGATCCCGTCGATGTCCAGATCGTCGGTCCAGCCGTCGAAGACGGTGCGGGGAGTGCCGACGATGTCGGCGAGGTACTCCACGTGCGAGGCCGCGCCGGCCTGGGTGACGCTCCAAGAGGTGCCAGCCGTCAGCCGACGACGGGCCAATGTGCAGTCCGGCCGTTCCGGTACTGGCGCCGGTGCCGGAGCCGGGAGATACCCGGCGTCCTGGGCCAGGCGGCGCAGGCCGGCGGGCACGTCGAAGGGGCGGCGTGGCTCGCACGTGGACGCGCTCGCCAGACGTTCTTCCCAAGTGTTCATACGGCTTCCTCCCCCTGGCACTTCAGGATCCGCTGGTAGACCGGGGACAGGCGCTCCCGGGTGGATCCTGCGCGTGGAGCGCAGCCAGTACAGCGACTACGTCTCCTGCTACGCGCGCCGCCTCCCGGAGCGCTGACCGGCGTTCTCCGTGCGCCCCCGGCCGCCGCCCTTCCCTGGGGCCGGGGTCGTGCGGTGTCCGCCCGGTCACCCGGACCAGGCGATAGGCCCTCCCCGGAGGTCACCGTGCCCCTCTCGCCGCTCTCTGATGGACGCTGCCGCCGCTCGCTTCGGCTGGCGCCGTGCCTACGGCGACACCACCACGGTCGACGCGCTGCTCACTGAGCAGTCCAAGGCCGCGTACACCGAGGCCGCTGATCACGCCGCGCTGGCCACCGCGCAGAACACCGAAGCCCTGGCCGTGCAGCCTGGCGTCTTGGACGCCCGCGGCCGGATCCTCGCCGACGTCCTCTACCTGGAGGGCGTCCTGGCCGGGGCCTGCAGCCGCGGCCTGCCGAGCGAGGTCGTCAAGCGCCTGGAGGACGTCGTCGACCACGGCCGCGAGATGACTGTGCTACTCGCCGCCGCCGTCCGCACCACCGCCGCCGCCCACACAAGCAGCGGCAACTGAGACGCCCGATCGGCACCGCATTGAGCTGAAGCCTCACCCCCGCCGCTCCTGCCCGACTGCCGGGGCGCGGGCGGTGGCCTTCCAGGCCCGGCCGGAAGAACCTCCGTACTTAACGACCCGGCCCCGGCCGCACCGGTCGGGGCCGGGGCTGCCGGGTGGTCGCGCATCGGCAAAGGGCCGGCCACCCCGCTCCCTCACCTCTTCGAGATCAGGAGACCACCAGCATGCCCCGTCTGTCCCGCTCCACCGAGCGCCTTGCTCTCTTCGGCACCCTGCTGGCCACCTTCGGCGAGCTGCACCCCCTCTGCGAGCACTGGGTCCAGGAATCCAAGACGGCGATGCGCAAGCGCCTGTACGGCGAGGACCTGTTCCATGCCGACGGCTCCCCCCGCCACGCCGGACTCCACCCGTCCGACGATGACCACCAGCGCGCTCGGAAGGCGAGCCGTGGCCTGCCACGTCGCGTCCTACACCGCCGTACAGCTCGGGGCGACCGTCGCGATCACCCGCGCCTTCGGCTACCGCGTCACGCCCACCGCGTTGCTCGCCGGCGCGGCCATCAACGCCTCCACGCACGCCGCGATCGACCGCGGAGCCATACTGCTGTGGCTGGCGAAGAAGACCGGCAAGACCCGCTACACCGAGCACTGCAAGGCCGCCCGCGTCGACGACGACGGCAAGGCCACCTCGGAGCTCACCGGGCCGGGCAGCGCGTGGATGGAGCTGGGCGCGGCCCTGCACCGCGCCATCGGCATCGGAGCCGCCGCGGTCACCACCTGGCTCACCACCCGCCCCGGCGGCCGCCGATGAGCCGCACACGCCTTGACCGCGTCCGCGCCTCGGTCGGCATCGCCTCGCTTGCCCTTCAGCAGATCGAGGACGACCTTCGCGCCGACGACGTCGACGCCCGCGAGCTCGCCGCGATCCTGCGCGAACTCCAGGAGGGCATCGACACCCCGGCGGCCTCTTGGATGCTCGAGCAGGTGGTCAGCACCGCCGCGCGCTGGGCGGAGCAGCTCGAGCCGGACCGCGACGGTGACGCTTCCTGCCCCCTGCACGAGGCCGCCGCCCTGCTCAGTGACAACGCTGGGCAGCGCCTGAACTGGGCTGCCTGCGCCCTCGCCCCCCAAGGAGATACCGCATGACCTCGGTGCTGTACCCGGACCTGCCCGAGAATGGACTGATCGTGCTGATCGGCGCCTCAGGTGCGGGCAAGTCCACGCTGTCCCGCACCTGGTCGGCCTCCCAGGTCCTCTCCCTCGACGCCCTGCGCGGCGTCGTCAGTGACGACTTCTCTGTCAAGTTCAGCGTGTTGAGCTGAGGCGGTCTCTCCGGCAGCCAGACAATCGATGGTGCGCTGGACGTGTCGAAGGACGTTGACGGACTCTGCGAGTACCGAGGCAATGACCGTCCACATCCGCAACTCTGCGCTGGTGCAACGCCAACGCCCGCCACCTCGACGTACTCGCCGCTCAGCGCAAGGAAGGGACTGCTGTCCGGCGTGGTGCTCCACGCGTTCATGCGGAGACCGTGTTCGCGGCTTTCCGGCCGGTGCCGAGCCTGAGGAGTAGCGAAGCCCCGGTCAGCGCCACGCCGAACCACACGACACTGGTGACACCCATATTGTCGGCGAACAGTCCGCCCAGAAGCGCTCCGAGCGCGATGGACGTGTTATAGGCCATGGTATTGAGCGACATCGCGGCTTCGAAGGTCTCGGGCGCGGCAGCGAGGGTCATGTTGACCTGGCTCAGCTGCACGGCGCCGAAGGACAGCCCCCAGAGGATCAGCGCGACGAGCACGCCCACTTTCCCGTCGCCGATCGTGAGCAGCAACAGCAGGGCCGCGATGAGTCCCATGCCACCGACGATGAATGTGCCCCGCAGGCTCTTGTTCACCGTGTATCCGGCGACGAAGTTCCCGACGGCACCTCCGATACCGAAGATGATCAGCACAACGGTGATGAAGGCGGCTGTGGCCGATGCACTGTCTTCCAGGAAGGGCCGCACGAAGGTGTACGCCCCGAAATGGCCAAGCACGAAGAAGACGACGATGAACAGCACCGTACGCAGCTGCACGTTCTTGAGCGGGAGTTCGAAGACTTCCCGGACCGAAACCGCGTTCGTTGACGGAAGCGACGGAATGGTGGCAGCGACCGCGAGGAACACCAGCACGCTGAGACCGGCCCAGATGACGAACGTGGTGCGCCAGTCGGTGTAGCTCTCGATGATGGTGCCCAGCGGGATGCCCACCACGGTGGCGATCGAGATGCCAGACATCACGACGGCGGCTGCCTTGGTCGCCTGCCGCTCCGGCACGATACGCATGGCCATGCTCACGCCGATCGCCCAGAACACACCGCTGGCGAACCCCATGATGAGACGCGTTGTCAGGATGAGCGGATAGTTCGGCGAGATGGCGGTGATGAGGTTACCCAGGGCCAAGATCGCCAGGAGTGTCGACAACAGCATGCGCCGGTTGACACGCCTGGTCCAGGCCACGATGAAGGGTACGCCCAACCCCGCCGCGACACCCTGCGCCGTGACCATCAGCCCGGCGGCACCCACGGAGATGTCCAGGCTGTCGCTCAGCGGGGTGAGCAGGCCGACGGGCATCAGCTCAGTGGTGAGGAAGACGAACAGACTGGCTGTGATGGCGGAGACACCGAGCCATGCCCGTAATGCCGAAGGCGGGCGTTCTTCCTGAGGGATCATTTCCTGCTGTGTGACCATTTCGTCACTCCTATAGATTCGGGCTGTAAGGCTTACGGACTTCTCGAAAGTTCTTCACCGGATCAATGCGCCGTCTTAGCTCGGGCACCGCTGGTTTCGTCGCGGTGAAGAGGCTCGTGGGTGCCGGGCTTTTGCGGCTTGGCCGGCCGTGGTTGCGCCAGCAGCATGGCCGTGAGAATCGATACGGCACCGATCAGCTGAAAAATCGACAACGTCTCGTGGAGAAAGACGTATCCGAGGATTGTTGCGACGATCGGGCTGCCCAGGGCGAGGAAGGAAACCGCCAGCGCCGGCAACCTCTCTATCCCGCGGAACCAGATCATGTAACTGATGACAGCGCCGAGGGAGACGAGATAGGCGAACCCGAGGAGGTTGGTTCCCGTGGTGCTGGACGGCAGTCCCTCGATGGCCAGCGTGAACGGCAGCAAGACCACTCCGCCCACGGTGAGTTGCCAGCAGGTGAAGGGAAGCAGCCCCACTCCGTCCGGGCGCCCCCACCGCTTGGTCAGCGTGATGCCGGTGGCCATGCACATCGCGCCGCCCAGCGCCGCCACCACACCGACGTAGTCGAGTTCCACCGTTCCCCTGAACACGAGCAACACGACACCGACCACGCCGAGGAGACAAGCCGCCACATGGGGGAACCGGATTCTGTCGCCGATGAACAACGCCGCCAGGATGAGTACGAACATCGGCTGCGCCGACATGATCACCGCCGCGATGCCACCGGGAAGTCGATAGGCCGCGACGAACAGCAGGAAGTTGAATGCGCCGATGTTCAGGGTTCCGAGCACCAGGGTGCGCCACAGCCAGGCCCCGGTTGGCAGCGTGCGCGCGAGGGCCAGCAGAAACAGGCCCCCTGGAAGCGCCCGCACGGTGGTGGCCAGCAGGGGACGATCCGGCGGCAGCCACTCGGTTGTCACCAGATAGGTGCTGCCCCAGACCGCCGGCGCCAGTGCTGTCACACCGGCGGTGAGAAGTTGCCGCCCGCTCTTCATGTCGCGCCGCCTCCCCTACCGGGACACCTGTCATCGGCATCGCTGATGAAAGGCAGGACAAATGCGTTCACGTTCAACTGATTCCTTGATGAAGGAGGTCGGTCCCGCGACCAGACAGTCGTCGGGAAGGAGCGGCAGCCGGGTAGTGCGGCGACAGGCCGCCCACGTAACTCAGTCGAAGATGGCTTCGCGGGTGCGGGTGCGCTTGATCTCGAAGAAGCCGTCGGTGCCCGCCACGGAAAGGACACCGTCCCAGAGGCGTCCAGCGGCCTCGCCGCGCGGAGTGGGGCTGATCACCGGTCCGAAGAAGGCGACGGGCTCGCTGTCGGGGCCGGGAACATGGATGACAGGGGTGCCGACCTCGGAGCCGACTGGGTCCATGCCGGCGTGGTGACTGACGCGCAGCGCCTCGTCGTAGTCCGTCGTGTCCGCCGCCTCAATCAGGTGGGCCGGCAGATCGGCATCGGCAAGGGCCGCGAGCATCATCTCCCGCCCCAGTCCGGCCTGCTCGAGATGAATGCGGGTTCCCATGGCGCTGTAGAGCGGACGCAGCACCTCGGAACCGACCTTCTGCTGGGCCGCGATGCAGACCCGCACCGGCCCCCAGCCCTCGATCATGCCCCTCCTGTACTTCTCCGGCACTTCCCGTCCCTCGTTGAGCACCGAAAGGCTCATCACGTGGAAGCGCGCTTCGACAGGGCGGACCTGTTCGACTTCCAGCAACCAGCGGGAGGTGATCCATGCCCACGGACAGCGCGGATCGACCCACATGTCGGCGACGGTGACCGTCTGCGACCTCGGCGGAGTAAGACTCATGACCGGCTCGTCCTCTCGATTGAACTCTGGTTGCCGCCAGCTTGCTCAAGCTCGGGAGAGAGCACCGTGAGAACGGGCGAGGGCGGAATTCCCCAAGGAGCACCGATGCGGGGCCCGTCAGAAAGCCCGCGGTGCGGCAGCTGGACTTTGGCACACGCACAGTCTCAGTCCGCAGCCATCAATGAGTCCAACACATGCTTGTCAGCTCATCTATCGTGGTCAACGATAGATGTATGGAGCTCCAACAGATGCGCTACGTGGTTGCCGTTGCCGAGACGAACAGCTTCACCCGGGCCGCCGAACGGTGTCTGGTCGTCCAGTCCGCCCTCAGCCACCAAGTCGCCCGCCTCGAAAAGGAACTGGGCGCGAGACTCTTCGAGCGCACCAGCCGCCGGGTACGGCTGACGCCGGCCGGTGCGGCCTTCCTTCCCGCAGCTCGGCAGTGTCTGGATGCCGCCGAGCGTGCGGCCAACGAGGTCGCCGCAGCCGTCGGCGAGGTACGCGGACGGCTCGCCGTGGGCGTCATCCCGTCCGTCGCCGCAGTCGATATCCCGGGCGCCCTGCGCGACTTCCACCAGCAGTATCCGAACGTGCGCATCAGCCTGAGTGTGGGCGCGAGCGACGGACTGGTCGAGCAGGTGAAGTTGGGAGGCATCGAGGTGGCCTTCCTCGGACTGCCGACGACGGTGCGTCCCGAAGGCGTCAACTCCCGCGAACTCGCCCGTGACCGGCTGGTCGCGGTGGTGGGGCCGGACCATCCGCTGGCCCAGGAGTCGGCGGTCGACCTGCGCAGGCTGTCCTCCGAGGTGTTCGTGGACCTGCCGGCCAAGACAGCCGGACGTGTCCAGTCCGACCTGGCCTTCTCGGCCGCCGGTGTCCACCGCGACGTCGCCTTCGAGGTGACCAACGCAGACTTCCTGGCGCGACTGGTCGGACAGGGCCTCGGCGTCGCCATGCTCCCCTCCGCCTACGTGGCTCAACTCAGCGGCGTCATCACCATCGAGGTCACCGACGCACCGACCCGCGTCGAGTACATCATCTGGAGCCGCGACAACAGCACGCCTGCGGCCACCGCCTTCCTCGCCATCCTCGGCATCTCGGTCGATGACAAATGACGGGGAGGTCGCCGCCCCGGCTACCCGGGCAGGCGACCTCGACGTGCACTCGGCGGGGAGCCGCGAGAGCGTGCTTCTTGAGTTCACTGCGTTGCGGTGGATTTCGAGTGTCGCTGTCGAGCGGTTCAGCGTGATGTAGTGCAGCCCGGGGGCCCCTTCTACCTTGGCGGTGTCGAAGGTCTCGACGAACAGACCGACCGGCTTGGCCTTGCTGATGGCGTACGCCACCTGGACCGCGCAGCGGGTGGCGAGACCCGCGGCGACCATGTTCTTGGCGACCCAGCGCATCGCGTACGCGGCGGAGCGGTCGACCTTGGACGAGTCCTTGCCGGAGAAGGCGCCGCCGCCGTGGCGGGCCGGGCCGCCGTAGAAGTCGATGATGATCTTGCGGCCGGTCAGGCCGACGTCACTCATCGGGCCGCCGATCTCGTGGCGGCTGGTGGGGTTGACCAGGAGGCGGTAGTTCTCCGTGTCGAGCTTGATGCCCTCGTCGAGCAGCGCCTTCAGCTCCGGGTCGACAACGAACTCCTTGAGCCAGGAACGAGTCCAGGCCGATGTCGGAGGCTACTTGAGAAAGGGCGCCTGCACCGGGAGCGTGCGGCCCAATGAAGCGCGATCCGCCAGTTCATGGCGCAGGCGACCGTTCTTCACCGTGGCCTGATGCAAGGCACCCGCCAGCGCCTCGAGGTCAGCTTTGAGCTGGGTGATCTCCTTTGCGTCGGCTGCCCTGAGCTCCTTGAGCCGCCGGAGCTGCTGGCGCAGACGCCGCTCGCTGTCCGGCGTGCCTCCCCGGGCCCGTACCTGCTCGTAGAACTCGGCCTTCAGGTCGGTGTGCCGCTGGGTGAGCGCGTTGCGGGGGACTTGGGCCTCGAGCGCGAGAGCGATGACGGTCAGGGCGCGGTTGGAGTGCTCGGGGTGGCCGGCCAAGATGCGGTCCATCGCTGCGCGGATGCGGTTGATCGACAGCCTCCAGAGCCGCCACGGCGCGCAGCAAGACATCGCCGACGCCCTCGACGTCAAGCGCAACCAGATCCTCCGGCAGACCAAGCGCTACCGGTCCGCCGACCAGGGCTGAACCCGCGCGCCGTTCCGGCCCGCCTTCTGGGCCGGAACGGCGGCACCACCTCCGCCGCGACCGCGACGGGCTTCCACGCGGCCCCAGCCACCGAGGCCGGGACGGCGCGGTGGCCCCTCACGCACCAGGCAAGGAAGGAGTGGGTCGTCATGCCAAACCGCGAGTTCTACGAGGTAGACGTCCCAATACACGACACGGCCAACCCGGACCGCCGGGGTCTGCACGTCTTCACCGGCGAGGCGGACTCCCTCACCACGGCCCTGCGCCGCGCGCACGAGGTGTACGACGCCGCGCTCGCCGCGCACACGGCCGGACTCGAAATCCCCGGCAAGCAGCCCGACAGCTGGGGAGCGCGCGGGCTGAGGCCCGGCTGGCAGCTGGAGTGGCCCGCCGCGAAGGCCAGCCCCTGGAAGAGCCCACAGCTGGACCACCCACAGCGACTTCTCGCTGTAGCTCCGCCCCGGGACAGGCGCACAACGGCGTCCAAACCAGTTCGCCTGCCCCGGGCCTACCCACCCCGTACGAGACGAGAGGGAGACCCCCAGTATGGACTCCGTCCTGCACACCCGGGCCCGAATCGGGCAGCGCGCACTCTTACTGACCACCGCCGCCCTGCCGTTGACCGGCTGGGCCGTCCACGCCGTCGCTCTGCACAGGCAGCTCGCCGCCACCCGTAAGGATCCGCTGACCGGCCTGCTGCGCCGCGACGCCTACACCGCACGCGCCCGCCGGCTCCTGTCCCGACACGGTGACGGCGTGGCCGTGGTCATGGTCGACGCCGACCACTTCAAGGCCGTGAACGACGGCTTCGGGCACCCGGCCGGGGACACCGTGCTCTCCGCGTTCGGCGCCCGGCTCACCGCGTGGGCGGGCCCGCGCGCCGCCGCCGGCCGCCTCGGGGGCGATGAGTTCGCCGTGGTCCTGGAGCCCCCCGCCACGCGCCGGGAGCAGCGCCTGGCGCAGCTGATGCGGATGCTGCACACGCCGGTCGCTCTGGACGACGTCCGCTCCGTCGATGTCGCCGCCTCCGTCGGTGCGGCGAGCCCGGACACGGTCGGCGTACGCGATCTGTCGGCGTTGCAGAGGGCGGCCGACGCTGCCCTGTACGACGGCAAGCACTCCGGTCGCGCGGTCGTCGCCACCGCCGCGCACGTCACGGTGCCGTCCGTGAACGGACGCCGGGCCGGCCGCCCGGGCACAAGCCTGTGGGGGCGAGCCGCATGAGTACCGTGACTCTGCCCAAGGGTGACCGGGCCGGCGGCCTCAGTGGCCGCCCTCAGCCCCGGTCCTGGCGGTTGGCCCCTGCTGGACGCAGGCCGACCGATCGGCCGTCCCACCCTGCGCCAGCCGTCCGCGTCACCTGCGCCCGCTGCGGCGGCTACCCAAGCACCCGTGCCGCTCACCGAGAGGTCGCCTTCTGATGCCCGGCCCATCCCGAAAGAAGCCCCGCACCGCGACGCACCGGCCAGCGACCCGACAGCGACGCTTCCGACACGACGAATACGTTGCGGTCGACCTGTTCTCCGGATTCGGCGGCCTCACCAAGGGCATCGAGGACGCGGGCTTCACCACGATCATGGCCGCAAACCACAACGCGTACAAGGTGGAGGTCCACGAGGCCAACCATCCCGACGCCGAGCACTGGATCGCTGACCTGGTCGATCCCGAGGCCGCCGACTATCGCTCCGCCCGGGACCTTCCCCCAGCCGACCTGCTGGCCGCGGGCGTGAGCTGCATCAACCACTCACTCGCCAACACGATCCGGGCCTACGAGCAGGGCGCGACCTTGTTCGAGCTGGAGGACCCCGACTACGAAGCGCAGGTCACCCGCTCGGAGCGGGACCGGGCCACCGCGAACTGTGTCTTGCACTACGCACAGCAGCACCGCCCGCGGCTGATCCTCGTCGAGTGCACGACCCAGCTCACGTCCTGGGGAACGGCGCTGCCCGGCCGGAAGAAGGTCGGGGACGGTTCGACCTACCGGTGGTGGCTCAAGCAGTTCGACCTGCTCGGCTACGACCACAAGGTGCTGTACCTCAACAGCCAGTTCTTCGGGGTGCCGCAGTCCCGTGACCGCGGCTACTGGGTGTTCTGGGACAGGTCGCTGCCCGCGCCCGACCTGGAGCACCGGCCGGTGTCGCGCTGCCATCCCTGCGACAAGGACGTCGAGGCGGTGTGGACGTGGAAGACCGGCATCCCGGCTTCCGGCACCGTGATGTACGGCAAACAGTACGAGTACCGGTGCCCGTCCTGCCGCCGCCCGGTCGTCCCGCCGACGACCCCGTCACTGACAGCCCTGGACCTCACCGATCTGGGCACGCGCATCGGTGACAAGCCGGTCAGAACCTTCGCGGACGGCTTCGTCGGTCCGCTCGCGCGGTCGTCGATGGCACGCGCCGAACGGTGCCGACGCCGCTTCGCCGACCTCCCCGCGATCCTCACGCCAGCGAAGGGTGTGCACGGCTCAGGGGCGTGTCTGCCGCAGCCGATGGCAACGCAGACCAGCCCGCAGGAGACCGCGGTTCCGTCGAACGGGCCGGTCGTCCAGCCGCTGTGGGCCCAGGGCGCCGCTGACGCATTGACCGTCCCGGCGATGGCGCTCGCGGTGGACAACTTCCAGGGCGCGGCGCGCGGCGCCGGGGAACCGCTGCCCACCCAGGTCGGACCGGAGACCCTCGCCGTCTTGTCCTCTGGTGTCATCCCGTACCAGAAGAACACGCTGCCCGCGATGCACAAGGAGGCGATGCCCACCGTCACTGCGGAGCAGATCCCGGCCGTGCTGACAGCGGCCGGCTGGTACAAGCAGAACGGCCCCATGGGGGACGAGACCGCGCCTCACCCGGTCACGGACCCGCTCGGCACCATCACCCCCCGCGACACCACCGCGCTGCTCATGGCCCAGTGGCAGGCAACGCTCGCGGAACTGCCGCTTGAGGACTGCTTCTACCGGATGATGGCGGCGCACGAGATCGGCCGCGGCTGCGGCTTCGACGTCGACATCAACGACTACCGCGGCACCTTCAAGGTCTGGGGCAGTGCCAAAGACCAGGTCGACGGCTTCGGCAACGCCGTCTCCCCCGGGGTCGGCGCCTGGATCGGGGCTCGGCTGCGGGCCGTCCTTCACAGTCCTCAGGACAGCAGCCCCACGGGAGACCTCACGGGCAGCCGCATGAAGCAGCGCGGACGGCCACCCGCCCCGAACCCGGCTCCAAGCCGGACCGGACTCTGAGCCAAGGCAGACCGCCGGGGACACGGCGGCGGCCGAGGCGGGGCTCGGGCTGCCGACCCCGCGCGGCTCGCTCCGCATCAACGCCTTCGACCCGCTAGTTCTACGCCCCGGGACGGCCGTCATCGGCCTGGAAACCACGTCGACCGTCGCGGGTCACCCACCCCGTACGAGACGAGAGGGAGACCTCAGTATGGACTCCGCCCCGCGCGGACAGGCCCCCCAGGGGCAACGCGCACCCCGACTGACCACCGCCACCGCGCCGTTGACCGGCACAGGCACGGCCAACGACCTGCCCGAGGGCGACTGGATCCGCGGCATCAGCGTCCAGCAGCCCCACGCCACCTGCATCCTGACCGGTGCCAAGGGCATCGAGAACCGCCCCAAGCCCTGGAGCTGGCGCGGCTGGATGCTCCTGCACGCAGGCCGGCGGATCGACCGGCCCGCCCTGCGTGTCCCGCTGATCGCCCGCACGATCCGCGGCCGCGAGCTGCCCACCGGAGCCGTGATCGGCGTCGCCCGCCTGGTCGACTGCCACCAGGACCTCGAGGGCTCCGAGCCCTGCGCGCCGTGGGCGCAGGTCGGCGCCTGGCACCTGGTCCTCCAGGACGTTCAGGAGCTGCCGCTGCCGGTCCCCGCCTCCGGGCAGCTCGGGCCGTGGAAGCCGACCGAGGACCTGCTGGAGAAAGTGTTCCAGCAGGTGCCCGCCTTCCGGCCGTGACCCGCCCGGGACGCACGAAGAAGGAGTCGCCGAACACCCGCTGGCGACGGCTGGCCTCGGGCCGGCAAGCTCTCCTCGTGCGGGCACGCCTGCGCTGCGGACTCTCTCAGCGTCCACTCCATCAGGGTCGGCATATTCCTGGCGGGCACCGCCGGTGCAGTACGCCAGCACCTGCCCGTCCTCGACATCGACGTCGACGACTGCCAGCGGCCCGCGGCCCGGGCTTCCTTCCGTGCACCGTCTCTGGGCGCAGTGCGACCTGCTCGGCAGGATCGGCAGAAGCGGGGGCGGCCGGGATGCTGGCCGGCATCGTGGCTGAAGCGGCAGTGGGGCGCGGGGTAGAGCTCCGCGAGCTTGTTCAGCAGCCGCGTCGCACTTTTTCCCGTGCAGGGTTCGTACATCAGCGCTGGAGGGACTGCTGTGCCCAGGTGCGCAGCTTCGCGTCCGGGTCTTTCAGGAGCCCGACGGCCGCTTGTCGTGCCACGGCCCCGTCGTGCGCAGCGAGCAGCCGGAAGGCAGCGAGGCGGACGTGCCGCGGCCGCTCGGAGCCGACGCGTTCCAGCAGCCAGTCGACGGGCAGAGCCTTCGCCGACGGCAGCAGGGCGAGGGCGGTCTCGCGCACGACCCCGGCGGCGGGGTCGTCGAGGAGCGGCCGCACACGCTCGGCGCACGCGCAGTCCAGTGTCCGCAGTCCGGCTACCGCCGCCGCTCGTACTCCGGGCGCCGGGTGCGCCAGCAGCGGCCACAGCAGTCCCGCATCCGCGCAGTCCCCGCACTCGGCCAGCCCGATGACCGCACCGGGCGGCACGAGGGGAGTGTCGGGCCTCGTGCACTGCTGCCGGTACCAGGCCGCCGGGTCGCCTCCGTGCTGTCGTACGACGTACCGGGCGCAGGCGCGTACCAGTGCGGACCGGTCGCTGAGGAAAGGCTTTGCCTGTTGTGGGCGTTCCGCGCGGCGCAGTGCGGTCACGCCGGCCGAGCGGGTGCGCGGATTGCGTGCGGTCAGCAGCGGCGGCAGGACGTCTTCGGACGTCTGCACGTCGGACAGGGCGGTGAGCGCTGCTGTGGCGCACAGGTCCTGGATCACGGTGTCCTTGTCCTGTGCGGCTGCGCGGGCCAGTTCGGCGGGGTGGAGCAGCCCGGTCTCGACGGCCAGCCGGTAGGCGAATCGCCGTGCGATGCGGTCGGGGCAAGACAGGAGGGCTGTGAGCTGCTCGCGGGGTGCCCGGCGCAGGACCTCTTCGAGCAGCTCGATGCCGAAGGCGCCTCTGTCTCTGCGGCCGACGCGCAGGAGCAAGGGCGCGAGGGTGACGGCAGTGTCCGCGTGAAGGGTCTCGCGCAGGAGTTGCCGGGCGCGTTGGCGTACGGGGCCGGCCCAGTCGGTGCAGCGGATGACGATCAGTTGCAGCAGGCCTGGGTACCGGGCCGCGCACGGCACCGCCTCCTGGCGGATGCGTCCGTCGCGGTGGCAGAGGGCAAGGGCGAGCCGAGACTCGCCGAATTGGGTCAGATCGGCAGGCAGCGGGGCGGTGTGCTCCCACTGCGGCAGAAGGTGCGAGTGGTACCAGGCCACGTCACGCACTGCTGTGTCCAGGGCGAGCCAGTGGTCAGGGTCGGTGACATCGAGCGCGCTGCACAGGGGCGCACCTTCCGCCAGCCGCACCGCTACGACCCTCGCGTCCACGGTATCCTCACGCATCCCTGCCCCCATCCCCGACCGTACCGAGTGATCGTAAAGACCTGCTGCGCGGCCAGTCCATGCAGCCGCTACCACCTCGGCAGGGCAGGACCGAACACACTCGGGTCGCCGGCTTGCCAAGAGTTGCCGAGTCGGTGTGACTGTTCCGGTCGGCCGCGTTGGTGCAGGCGAAGGGGGTTCTTGAGTGGTTCTCGGTTCGTTCCAAGGTCATCTCAATTGGCGGGCGTGCAGTAGCAGATGAGGGATCGGGTGCATGGGCTGCTTCTTCCGGGTGCCGGGGGTTAGAGCAGCAACCGGAAGAGCGGGACTGGGCTGGGCGTGGCCCGGCGGCCAGGGCGGAGCGCGGACGCGGAGGGCCCCGCCTGTGGGTGCAGAACAGGGCCGGTTCGCGGATGCGGAGTATGCGGCGGCGGGTGGTCAAGGGGCCAGGTCGGCCAGGAGGGCGGTCGCGTTGTCCGCGTAGACCTGGTTCGGGTCCAGGGCGCGGGTGGTCTTGACGGCGGCGTCGACAGCCAGGTTCACCAGGTCCCGGACGGTGCGAATCAGGTCGTCGCCGTCGCACTCGGTGAACAGGCAGTGTCGGGGGTCCTCGTGGGGCTCGTACGCGCCGTCCGAGGCGAGCAGCAGGCGGCAGGGGCCGGTGATGTTCCGGGTGGTGGTCTCGATCGCGGGGTGGCCGTACTGGCGCTGTCTGTCCTCGTCGGTGGCGTCGGAGCCGAGGAACGAGGTGATGTGGTTCCGGTTGCCGCCGTACGGATAGGTGGCGGTGGGGGGGTAGACGCGGCGCTTGTTGTGGTCGTCGGTGAGGCGCACTGCGATCCCGCGCTCCATCAGGTACGCGCGGGAGTCGCCGCACCAGGCGACCGTCAACGGCTTGCCGGGGGCTTTGACGGCGACCACGGCCGCCGCCTTGTCGCTGTATCCGTAGTGGATGGCGTCTTGTCGGCACAGGTTGTACACGTGCCGCAGTCCGGACTCCGCGCTGCCCCGGTGGGCGGCGGTTCGGGCGATCTGCCGGGCGGCGCCGAGGGCCCATCGATGGGTTGTCTCGCGTCGGCCGATGCCGTCCAGGAGAACGTACGCGCGGGTTCCGTCCGGGGAGGTGCGGACGGCGGTGGCGTCGCACTGGCCGGGGTCGGTTCCGGTGTGCTGGGCGGTGGCGTAGGTGCGCATGAGTAGGGGTTCCCTTCAGCGGGCCGATGGCGGGTGCCGGACCGCCCCGGGGGGAGGGGCGGTCCGGCGGCCGGGGGCTCGACCGCACCCGGGTGAGGGGGCGGGAGCGCCTTCCGGCACCCCGACACTCCCCCAGCCGGAGGCAAGCCCCGCAACACCCGGCCGGGAGCGAGGTGCCTTGGCGGTGCGCGGCCGGGTCGACGGACGCGAAAGGCCCACCCCGGTGGGCGGGTGGGCCTCGAGCGTGTGGATGTTGGTGTGGGTCAGTGCTGCGGCGGGATCGTCGTGCCGGGGGTGACGATGGGCACGGTGTCGGTCCACGGCTCGGTGTCGGCCCGCTCGGTCTTGAAGTGGCTGCGGGCGATGTGCTCGGCGGTGGCCGCGTCGGGGGCGGTCACCCGGTAGGAGGACATGCCGTTGTCCTCGAGGAAGATGGACAGGTCTTCGTCAGTGGTTTCCTGCTCATGGGGTGTTGGCAGCGTGCCGAGGATGATCAGGTCATGGCCGAGGTCGGCAAAGACGACAGTCCACTGATCGATGCCCGCCGTGTCGTACGGCTGGGCTGACATGGCCTTGAGGAAGTGGGCGGTCGTCCGGAACTCCTCGACGCAGTCGTACAGGGGGTTGTCGGTGGAAGCCAACGAGTGCTCCTCTAGTAGAGGTTGCTCGGGACGGCCCGGCAGGCGTCCGCAGTCCCCGGTGGGGTGCCGTGAGGGCGGGAGAGGCCGGGGCGGGGCCGGGCCGCGCGCGGGCTGGGAGGGGGCTGCACCCGGCGCGGCCCGGTAGTGCCGGGCGGCGCGGCCGACCGAGGGGGTCACGGTGGCCGCTGCTCTCACCCAGCGGCGCCAGGCGCACACGCCACACGAGAAGAGGGTTCGTGCAGGGGCACTCCGGCTGAACGCAGCATGCGACAGCAACCAGTTAGCGGCACAAGCCCGACCGGAACCGGAACCGGTACCGAGAACGGTCCAGTCCGGTCCGGGCGCTGTGCGATGGGGCGGGGTGGGCGTGCGCCCCGGCCCTGCCCTGCGGGCGCAGGACAGGGCCGGGGCTGCGGAGCGCGGCGAGGCGCGGGGGGCAGGGGCGGCCGAGGTGCAGGTGCACAGCCCGCTGTCGACGATGTTCAGCGCGCGGGCGGCGAGGCCAGCGAGCCGGGTACGGGGGCGTGCGGCAGTCGTGACCATGGGCGCGGACCGTAAGCGGCCGCCGTTTGCGTCGCGCTGTGAGCTACGTCGCTCAAAAAAGTTTGGGCGGGAAAGGCGGGCCCGGAACCACAGGGCATGCCCGGACCGGAACCATGCAGCGGCGGCCACCGAAACCTCGTAGGACGGCACGGCGGCCGCCGACGACGCTCCTCCGTGTCCGGGCTGGTCACGTCCTCCGCCGTCCCGGACCCGTGCGGAAAAGGGGCTCATCCCTGTACGGAATCTGCGGGGATTTCCACCAGGAAACGCCGCCCGATCAACCCATCTTCTACGCCCTGACCTGGGCAAATAACTGAACAGGGAGCGTCCCCCGGTATCTCGCCGGAGCGTGCAAGATGCCGTTCGGAGCGCAACACCGCGCCCTGAGATCGGAGGGGGAACCTCATGCAGACCATCGTCGTGGTCACCGTCCCGGCCGTCATCACGGCTGCCGGGACGATCGTCGCCGCCTTGATCAGTCGGCGAGGGCGGCCTCCGGGCGGTCAGGCCGAGGATGCTGGCGGCGCTGACAGGTGAGGTGACGTGGATCGGGCCAGAGAACCACGTCACCTCACCTCCCGGTCAGTCCGGGCGCGGGGCCGTGGGGCGGCCGAGGGGGCGCGGCGCAGGCGAGCGGGCACCCTGCAGACGGCGTGGGCCTTACGTCCGGTGGGACCGCAGGTCAGCCGGTGAGACGTCGACCACTGTGCGGGCGGGGTGCTGCGGTGACGTCGTCGCACGACTCGTACAGGCCGAACCACTCCTCCGGCTCGTCGGTCGTGCCGCCCAGGGCTACCAGGCGGGACGCGCCGCTCAGGAACGACTTACTGATCGTTTCAGAATGAGTTGAGCTGTGGATCTTGTGCTCGGTGATCTTGATCGGCAGGGTGTTCCGAGTGCGTGCTGATCTTGTTCCAGATGACTTGTGGGAGCGGGTGGCTCCGCTGTTGCCGTCCGTTCCCGAACGGCGCCGTCGCCACCCGGGTCGACTTCGGGTTCCGGACCGAGCGGCCCTCGCGGGCGTCATGTATGTGCTGCGGACTGGTGTCGCTTGGCGCGATGTTCCGGCCGAGACCGTGGGCTGCTCCGGGGTGACGGCCTGGCGCCGGCTGCGGGACTGGACCGAGGCCGGCGTCTGGCCGCGTCTGCATGCCGCCCTGCTGACCGAACTGCGCCGCGCTGACCTTCTGGGCCTGGAC
>NZ_JBIRZD010000023.1:0-116675 GCF_044390505.1 Streptomyces sp. NPDC018947 | reverse complement strand
CGCCCGGTTACATTCCGAACCCGGAAGCTAAGCCTTACAGCGCCGATGGTACTGCAGGGGGGACCCTGTGGGAGAGTAGGACGCCGCCGAACAATCTTTGGGAAGGACCCCTGGTCACCAGCGTTCAGCTGGGACCAGGGGTCCTTTCGTTTTTCTGGACCAAGCACAACCAGGAGCGTGCCGGGTACCCGGTTGCGCGAGAATGACTTTGCGGTACCGAAGACAGGAGTCACCGATGTCCACCAACTCTCCCGGCGATCGACCGGAGCGCGACCAGCGGCGACGGGACGGTGGGGACCGCGGTGGTCAGCGCGGGGACCGCGGCGGTTTCCGCCGCGACGACCGTGGCGGCAGCTTCCGGCGGGAGGCCGGCGACCGCGATCGCGGTGGCTTCCGTCGCGACGACCGGCGCGGTGACCGCCGTGACGAGCGACGGGACGACCGTGGCGGCTTCCGTCGTGACGACAACCGCAGTGCCGGATACGGGCGCAGGGACGACCGCGACCGGGGTCCGCGCCGCGACGACCGTGACGGCGGCGACCGCGGTTTCCGCCGCGACGACCGGCGTGACGACCGAGGCGACCGGCCGTCCTTCCGTCGTGACGACCGCGGGGACCGCCCCTCCTTCCGCCGTGACGACAACCGTGGCGAGCGGGGCGGCTTCGGCCGGCGTGACGACCGCCGCGACGACCGCCGGGGCGACGACCGGGGACAGCGCGGTGGCTTCCACCGCGACGACCGCCGGGACGACCGCCGCGACGAGCGACGGGACGACCGTGGCGGCTTCCGTCGTGACGACAACCGTGGTGCCGGATACGGGCGCAGGGACGACCGTGACCGTGACCGTGGCTTCCGCCGGGACCACCGGGACGACCGTGGCTTCCGCCGTGAGGACCGTGACGGCGGCGACCGCGGGTTCCGCCGCGACGACCGTGGTGACCGCCCCTCCTTCCGCCGTGACGATCGCGGTGACCGTGGGGACAGGCCGTCCTTCCGCCGCGACGAGCGACGGGACGACCGTCGTGACGACCGTGGTGACCGCCCCTCCTTCCGCCGCGATGACCGTGGCGATCGTGGGGACAGGCCGTCCTTCCGTCGTGACGACCGTGGGGAACGTCCCTCCTTCCGCCGCGACGAGCGACGGGACGACCGTCGTGACGACCGCGGTGACCGCCCCTCCTTCCGCCGCGACGACCGTGGTGACCGTCCCTCCTTCCGCCGTGACGACAACCGTGGCGAGCGGGGCGGCTTCGGCCGGCGTGACGACCGCCGTGACGACCGCGGTGGGTTCCGGGGCCGTGACGACCGCGGTGGGCGTGGGCCCCGGCGTGACGACCGTGGCGGGCGGCCCGGTGGCTTCCGTGGGCGCGACGACCGGCAGGGCGGCGGCGGGCGGTTCCGCGAGGAGCGCGACCGCGACCGCGAGCCGATCAAGCGGCTGCCGATCCCGGACGACGTCACCGGCGAGGAGATCGACAAGGACGTGCGGCAGGAGCTGCAGAGCCTGCCCAAGACGCTCGCGGACGACGTCGCCAGGAACCTGGTGATGGTGGCCCGGCTGCTCGACGAGGACCCCGAGGCGGCGTACGGCTACTCCAAGGTCGCGCTGCGGCTCGCGTCGCGGGTCGCCGCCGTGCGGGAGGCGGGCGGCTTCGCCGCGTACGCCAACCAGAAGTACGCTGAGGCGCTGGCCGAGTTCCGGGCCGCCCGGCGCATGACCGGCTCCGTGGACCTGTGGCCCGTCATGGCCGACTGCGAGCGCGGACTCGGACGGCCGGAGAAGGCACTGGACATGGCCGGCGCCCCCGAGGTGCAGAAGCTGGACAAGGCCGGCCAGGTCGAGATGCGGCTCGTGGCGGCCGGCGCCCGGCGTGACATGGGGCAGCTCGACGCGGCCATCGTGACGCTGCAGAGCCCCGAGCTGGCCTCCAGCTCCGTACAGCCGTGGACCGCGCGCCTGCGGTACGCCTACGCCGACGCGCTGCTGGCCGCCGGCCGTGAGCGTGAGGCGCGGGAGTGGTTCGCCAAGGCCGTGGAGTCCGACCGGGACGGCAGCACCGACGCCTCCGACCGCCTCGCCGAGCTGGACGGGGTGCAGTTCACGGACGCCCTGGACGAGCGCGAGAGCGACGAGGACGCCGGGGCCACCGAGGAGGTCCAGGACGGCAAGGACGCCGAGGACGCCGAGGACGGCGACAAGGACTGACGTCCGCGACGGCAGGACGAAGACGAAGAGGACGAAGGGGCGGGACCGGCACACGGTCCCGCCCCTTCGTCGTTCCGTCTCACAGGTCCAGCGCGCGCAGCACCAGCCCCGAGGCCGGCTTCGGGCCGAACGACGTCGACTTGCGGGGCATGGTGACACCCTGTCGGGCGAGGTCGCGGACCACCTCCTCGTGCACGGGGTGCATCAGTACGGCCGTACCGCCGTCGCGTTCGGCCTTCTCCACCGTGGCAGCCGTGTCGTGGATGTAGGAGACGTGCGCCGCCGAGTCCTCCGGGACGTGCCAGACGTGGGCCAGGAGCGTGGCGTGCAGGACCGTCGCGTCCAGGGTCCGCCACGCCTCGGGCCGGTCGGCCGGCACCGTGCGGGCCAGCAGGTCGGCGTCCGGCCGGTCGACGAGGTGGAAGGCGCCGTCCCCCGCCAGCAGGAACGCGTTGCCCGCGCCGGCCGCCTCCGCCAGGGCGTCCATGGCCTCGGCCAGGGGCGTCTCCAGGCGGCGGACGCGGAAGCGGCCGTCCAGGGCCGCGACCGCGTCACTCACCGGCAGGCCGTGCAGCAACCGGTGGATGGCGCGGACCCGCAGCGGATACCGGGCCGTGTCGACGAGCAGGACCAGTCCGTGGTCCCAGGGGCTCGGCGAGGGGTGCTCGGCGCGGAGCATGCGGTACGTCGCCCAGCGGTGGTGGCCGTCGGCGATCAGGGCCTGGTGCCCGGCGAGTTCCGTCCGGACGCGGGCCACGTCGTCCGGATCGGTCAGCGACCACAGGCGGTGCGAGAAGCCGTCCTCCGTGGTCGTCGACAGGAGCGGCGGCCGTTCGGCGGCGCGTTCCACGACGGTGGTCGTCGCCGCCGTCTCCCCGTTGCCCCGGTAGGTCAGCAGCAGCGGTTCGAGGTTCGCCGACGTCGCCCGCATCAGGGCCGCGCGGTCGGCGACGACATGCGGCATCACGTCCTCGTGCGGCAGGACCACCTGGTCCGCGGGATCGGACACCAGCAGGGCCCCGATGATGCCGCGCTGGAGCAGACCGGCACCGTCGCGCTGTTCGTAGACGTACAGGCCCGGCTCCGGATCCGCGGTCAGGACGCGCTCCGAGCGCCAGCGGCGCAGCGTCCGTGCCGCCTGCTCGTTGCGGGCCGTCGGCGTGGCGGCCTGGGGCAGGATCAGCCGGACGATGTTGTACGGGTCGGCGGACTCGAGGTGGATCAGACCGTCGGGGCGGACCACGACGTCGTACGGAGGGGACGTCACGGCGGCCAGGCTGCCGACCCGGTCGGGGTCGTATCGAAGGCCTCGGAACGGGGTGAGTTCCAGGCCCCGGCGCGCCGTTGCTTCCGGGGGACCGGCAGTATTCATCCCGGCATCGTACGTGTGTCCGCGGCATGGGGGATGATCGGGGGAAAGGCGTCTGATGAGGAGCGATGCGCAATGAGCCGGAGCGTCAGGACGAGGCCCGGGGCCAGTGGGCGGAACCTGAGCGAGGCGTACGACACGGCGCTGCTCGACCTGGACGGCGTCGTCTACGCGGGGGGCGACGCGATCGCGTACGCGGTGGAGTCCCTGGCCGCGGCCCGGACGGGCGGGATGCACCTGGCGTACGTCACCAACAACGCGCTCCGGACCCCCGACGCGGTGGCCGCGCACCTTACCGAGCTGGGCGTACCGGCGGGCGCGGACGACGTCATCACGTCGGCGCAGGCGGTGGCGCGGCTGATCGCCGACCAGGTGCCGGCGGGCGCGCGGGTGCTGGTGATCGGCGGCGAGGGACTGCGGGTCGCGCTGCGGGAGCGCGGGCTCGTGCCCGTCGAGTCGGCGGACGACGACCCGGCGGCCGTCGTCCAGGGATACGGCGGGCCCGAGCTGCCCTGGGGACGGTTCGCCGAGGCGTGCTACGCCGTCGCCCGCGGAGTGCCCTGGTACGCCTCCAACACCGACCTGACCATCCCGGGCGCCCGCGGCATCGCGCCGGGCAACGGCGCCGCGGTGGAGGTCGTGCGGATCGCCACCGGCGCCGACCCCCAGGTCGCCGGGAAGCCGCTGCCCCCCATGCACCGGGAGACGATCCTGCGCACCGGCGCCGAGCGGCCCCTGGTGGTGGGGGACCGTCTGGACACCGACATCGAGGGCGCGTTCAACGGCGGCGTCGACTCGCTGCTCGTCCTGACCGGCGTCACCGACGGCGCCCGGCTCCTGGCCGCGCCTCCGCGGCACCGGCCCACGTACGTCGACGCCGACCTGCGCGGACTGCTCACCGGGCAGCCGGAGGTCACGGGCGACGAGGACGGCGGATTCCGCTGCGGCGGCTGGACGGCGAGCGCCGGACGCGAGCGGCTGGAGCTGGAGGGCGACGGCGAGGCGCTGGACGGGCTGCGGGCACTGTGCGCGGCGGCCTGGACGGCGGCCGGCGACAGCGGATGCGAGCTGGACACGGACAAGGCGCTGGCGCGGCTGGGGCTGTGAGCCGAAGCGGCGTGCGCGCGCCCGGCCGGGCGGCGGAGCCGTCACGGCGTCCAGGGGATCGTGATCGAATGGCAGGGTAGGCTAACCTAACTGCCGTGTTGGTCGACAGTCCCCCCGAACAGCGCGCGGAGACCGCTCCCGCGCCCCCGAAGCGCCGCGCGCTCCGTGCCGTTGGGTTGCCCGTCTCCGTGGCGGTCCTGGCGCTCGTCGCGATGGCGAGCATCGCGGTCGGCGCGAAGGACCTGTCGCTGGCGCAGGTCTGGCACGGCCTGTTCCACGACTCCGGCACCTACGGCGACGTCGTGGTGGGCGAGCGGCTGTCGCGGACCGTGCTCGGCCTGCTGGCCGGCGCCGCGCTCGGTCTCGCCGGTGCGGTGCTCCAGGCCCTCACCCGCAATCCGCTGGCCGACCCCGGCCTGCTCGGCATCAACGCGGGCGCCTCCGCCGCGGTCGTCACGGCCATCACCTTCTTCGGCGTCACCTCGCTGAGCGGATACGTCTGGTTCGCCTTCGCGGGCGCGGCCGGGGTCGGCGCGCTGGTCTGGTTCCTGGGCGGCAGCCGGGGAGCCACACCGGTGCGGCTGGTGCTGGCCGGCACGGCGATCAGCGCCGCGCTCTTCGGTTACCTCCAGGCCGTGATGATCATGGACGACGCGGCGCTGGGCCGGATGCGCTTCTGGACGGTCGGTTCGCTGTCGTCGGCGACGAACGAGACGCTGCGGGAGGTGCTGCCCTTCTTCGTGACGGGCACGGTCCTCGCCCTCGCGCTCGCCCGCCCGCTCAACGCCATGGAGATGGGCGACGACACCGCCAGGGCCCTCGGCGCCCACCTGAACCGCACCCGGGCGCTTTCCATGCTCGCCGCCACCGTGCTGTGCGGGGCCGCGACCGCCGCCTGCGGTCCGATCGTTTTCGTCGGTCTGATGGTCCCGCACATCGTGCGCTCCTTCACCGGACCGGACCTGCGCTGGATCCTGCCGTACGCCGCGATCCTGTCGCCCGTGCTGCTGCTCGGCGCGGACGTCCTCGGCCGGATCGTGGCGCGGCCCTCGGAGCTCCAGGTCGGCATCGTCACCGCGGTCCTCGGCGGGCCGGTCTTCATCTTTCTCGTACGACGGCGGAGGACGGCACAGCTGTGAAGACCAACCGAGCCGTACGGGGCCCGGGGGGCCTCTCGCTGCGCGTCGACGTCCGGGCCGTGGTCGTCGTCGTCCTCCTGCTGGCCGTCGCGCTCGCCGCGAGCGTCGTGCTGATCGGCACCGGCGACTTCGCCATGTCGACCGGGGACGTGCTGAAGACCCTGGCCGGAGGCGGGAACGCCGGCCAGGAGTTCGTCGTCAACGAACTGCGGCTGCCGCGGGTCCTGGTGGGGCTGCTGGTCGGTGCCGCGCTCGGACTGGGCGGTGCGCTGTTCCAGGCCATCTCGCGCAATCCGCTGGGCAGTCCGGACGTGCTCGGCCTCGGGCAGGGCGCCACGGCCGGCGCCCTGGTGGTCATCGTCCTGTTCTCCGGCACCGCCGCCCAGGTCACCCTCGGCGCGCTCGCGGGCGGCCTGGTGACCGGTTTCGGCATCTACGTGCTCGCCTGGAAGCGGGGCGTGCACGGGTACCGGCTGGTGCTGGTCGGTATCGGCATGTCCGCGATCGTCACGGCGGTCAACGGCTATCTGATGACCCGGGCCGACATCGTCGACGCCGCCCGCGCCGTCGTCTGGATGACCGGCTCCCTCGACGGCCGCGACTGGGCCCAGGTCTGGCCCCTGCTGGCGATGTGCGCGGTGCTCGTGCCGCTCGTCCTCGCCAACGGGCGCGCACTGCGCCTGATGGAGATGGGCGACGACATCTCGTACGCCCTCGGGGTGCGTGTCGAGCGGGTGCGGATGCTGCTCATGGTGGCCGCCGTGCTGCTCACCGCCGCCGCGACCGCCGCCGCCGGACCGGTCGGCTTCGTCGCCCTCACGGCGCCGCAGCTCGCCCGGCGCCTGACCCGCTCGCCCGGCCCCAACCTGCTGCCGTCGCTGTGCATGGGCGCCGCCCTGCTGGTCGGCGCGGACTGGGTCTCGCAGCGGGCCTTCGGCGCGGACCAGCTCCCCGTGGGCGTGGTCACCGGCGTCCTCGGCGGCGTCTACCTGCTCTGGCTGCTGGTCACCGAGCGCAGGGCTGGCCGGATATGAGCGCCCGCACCACCGCCTCCGGCGGGCCGAACAACCGAAGGAGCAACGTGAACCGTCTGTCCGCCGAGAACGTCACCCTCGCCTACGACCAGCGGGTCATCGCCGAGCAACTGTCGGTGGAGATACCCGACAATTCCTTCACCGTGATCGTCGGCCCCAACGCCTGCGGCAAGTCCACCCTGCTGCGCGCCCTGTCACGGATGCTCAAGCCCGCCCGGGGAAGGGTGCTGCTGGACGGGTCGGTCATCCAGTCGATGCCGGCCAAGCGGGTCGCGCGGACCCTCGGACTGCTGCCCCAGTCCTCCGTCGCACCCGACGGCATCACCGTCGGCGACCTGGTGGGCCGCGGCCGTTACCCGCACCAGGGCATCCTGCGCCAGTGGTCCGACGAGGACGAGCGCGTCGTCCAGGAGTCCATGGCCCAGACCGGCGTCTCGGAACTCGCCGACCGCTACGTCGACGAGCTCTCCGGCGGACAGCGCCAGCGCGTGTGGATCGCCATGGCGCTCGCCCAGCAGACCCCGCTGCTGCTGCTCGACGAGCCGACCACGTACCTGGACATCCAGCACCAGATCGACGTCCTCGACCTGTGCGCGGAACTCCACGAGACGCGGGGGCGCACCCTCGTGGCCGTCCTGCACGACCTCAACCACGCCGCCCGCTACGCCACGCACCTCATCGCCCTGCGCGGCGGCAAGGTGATCGCCGAGGGCGCGCCGAACGACATCGTCACGGCCGAACTGGTCGAGGAGGTCTTCGGGCTGCGCTGCCAGATCATCGAGGACCCGGAGACGGGTACGCCGCTGGTGGTGCCGGCCGCGCGCAAGGCACGTGTCGCCGCGGGCGCGGGACGCGAAAAGGTGGCGGCTACAGAAGCTTCCTGAGCCGGAACAGGTCGCGCAGGCCCGCCTCCAGCCTCACCCGGCCCGAACCCCAGGCCTTGGCGAAGTTCAGCTCGCCGTCGACCAGGGCCACCAGGTCGTCGCCGGTCATCGCCAGCCTGATCTCGGCCCTCTCGCGCGGCGGGCCCTCCAGGGTCTCGCGCACGTCGATCCGCCGGTCGGCCATGCGCCCGGCGAAGGTGACGTCCAGGTCGGTGATGTGACAGCTCACCGAGCGGTCCAGCTCGGTGGCCGACCGCACGTCCCCTTCGGCGCCGCGCATGTTCTCCGAAAGCTTCTCGAGTGCCGCACGGCACTCCTCAGTCGTCGCCATCGGGACCGACCGTACCGCAGGCGTTCGCGGTAGCGTCGGGGCATGAACGACGCAGTCCCCCGGGCCGGGGCCCAGGAGCCGGAGACCGGGACGGAGCCCCCGCGGGCCCGGGCCGAGGCGGAACCCCGGGAGGCCGAGGCCGCGCACGCCCCCGCCGGCCCCGCTCCCCTCGGCGTACCCCGCGCCCCCACCGGCGACGCCGGGGTGGACGACCGGCTGCGGCGGCTGGCGGACGCCGACCACCTCACCACGGACGGCCACATCGAGGTGTACGAGGATGTACACAGGGGGCTGCGCGACGCGCTCACCGCGCTCGACGCCCGCCCGGGACTCCCGGCGCCCCCCGCGCCATCACCGTACGACCGCAGGAGCTGAACCGAACGTGGCAGGAGTCGCACGCCGCCGTCTCGACGCGGAGCTGGTCCGCCGCAAGCTGGCGCGCTCGCGCGAACACGCCAGCGCGCTGATCGCCGCGGGCCGGGTGAGCGTCGGCAAGACCGTCGCCACCAAGCCCGCCACCCAGGTGGAGACCGCCGCCGCGATCGTGGTGAGCGCCGACGACAGCGACCCCGACTACGTCTCGCGGGGCGGCCACAAGCTGGCCGGCGCCCTGGCGGCCTTCGTCCCGTTGGGCCTGGTCGTCGAGGGCCGGCGCGCGCTCGACGCGGGCGCCTCCACCGGAGGCTTCACCGACGTCCTCCTGCGGGCCGGCGCCGCGCACGTCGTCGCCGTGGACGTCGGCTACGGACAACTCGCCTGGTCCCTCCAGCAGGACGACCGCGTCACCGTCAAGGACCGCACGAACGTACGCGAGTTGACGCCGGAGGCGATCGACGGCGAACCCGTGGACCTGGTCGTGGGCGATCTGTCCTTCATCCCGCTCGGGCTGGTGCTGCCCGCCCTGGTGCGGTGCACGCGGCCGGACGCCGACCTGGTGATGATGGTGAAACCGCAGTTCGAGGTGGGCAAGGAGCGCCTGGGCAGCGGGGGAGTGGTGCGCAGCGCGGAACTGCGGGCCGAGGCCGTACGGGGCGTCGCCCGCCGGGCGTGGGAACTAGGGCTCGGTGTGAAGGGGGTCACCGCCAGTCCGCTGCCCGGTCCCTCCGGCAATGTCGAGTACTTTCTGTGGCTGCGGGCCGGGGCCGACGAACTGGACCCGGCCGACGTTGACCGTGCAGTGGCGGAGGGGCCGCGTTGACACAGAACCGAGCTCGTACTGTTTTCCTGCTCGCCCACACCGGGCGCCCGGCGGCCGTGCGCAGCGCCGAGCTCGTGGTCAAGGGCCTGCTGCTGGCCGGACTCGGTGTCCGCGTCCTGGCGGCCGAGGCGCGCGACCTGCCGCTGCCGGACGAGGTCGAGCTGGTCGGGGAGGCCACCCCGCAGTGCCTCGACGGGTGCGAGCTGCTGATCGTGCTGGGCGGTGACGGGACGCTGCTGCGCGGCGCCGAGTTCGCCCGAGCCTCAGGGGTGCCGATGCTCGGCGTCAACCTGGGCCGGGTCGGGTTCCTCGCGGAGGCCGAGCGGGACGACCTCGACAAGGTCGTCGACCGGGTGGTGAACCGGGCCTACGACGTCGAGGAACGGATGACCGTCGACGTCGTCGTGCACCGCAACGGCGACGTCGTGCACACCGACTGGGCGCTCAACGAGGCCGCCGTGCAGAAGGCCGGCGCCGAGAAGCTCCTCGAGGTCGTGCTGGAGATCGACGGGCGGCCGGTGACCGGGTTCGGCTGCGACGGCATCGTCCTGTCGACGCCGACCGGATCGACGGCGTACGCCTTCTCGGCCGGCGGGCCGGTGGTGTGGCCCGAGGTCGAGGCGCTGCTGATGGTGCCGATCAGCGCGCACGCACTGTTCGCCAAGCCCCTGGTGACCTCGCCCGACTCGGTGCTCGTGGTGGAGGTGCTGCCGCACATCCCGCCGGGCGTGCTGTGGTGCGACGGGCGGCGGACCGTGGAGCTGCCGCCGGGGGCGCGGGTGGAGGTGCGGCGGGGAGCGGTGCCGGTGCGGCTCGCCCGGCTGCACCACGCCTCGTTCACCGACCGGCTGGTGGCGAAGTTCGCGCTGCCGGTGTCCGGGTGGCGAGGGGCGCCGCACTAGCGGACCCGATGGGGTGATTTCCCGGCGACGGCGGGCGCGGGTGCCCCCGGGCCGCGGCCGGCCGCGGCCACACGTCCACGCCGTGCTCCGGCACAGCCCGGCGCCCTGGGCGGTCCCCGCTCCCCGGGGTGACATGGACGGCCTGTGTGCGCTCCCCGGCCCCGACCTCGTAAGGTCGGGTGCGTGTTGGAGGAGATGCGGATACGGTCGCTCGGGGTCATCGACGACGCCGTTGTCGAGCTGTCGCCCGGATTCACCGCTGTCACCGGTGAGACGGGCGCGGGCAAGACCATGGTGGTCACCAGCCTCGGGCTGCTCCTGGGCGGGCGCGCGGACGCGGCGCTGGTGCGGATCGGGGCCAAGAACGCGGTCGTCGAGGGACGGATCGCCGTACCCGGCGACGCCGCCGCGGCCGTACGGGCCGAGGAGGCCGGGGCGGAGCTGGACGACGGAGCCCTGCTGATCAGCCGTACCGTGTCCGCCGAAGGACGCTCGCGGGCGCACCTGGGCGGACGGTCCGTGCCCGTCGGGATGCTGGCCGAGCTGGCGGACGAGCTGGTGGCCGTGCACGGCCAGACCGACCAGCAGGGGCTGCTCAAGCAGTCCCGGCAGCGGCAGGCGCTGGACCGGTACGCCGGGGACGCCGTCGCGGTGCCGCTCGCCAAGTACGGCGAGGCCTACCGCCGGCTGCGGGCCGTCACCGCGGAGCTGGAGGAGATCACCACGCGGGCGCGTGAGCGCGCCCAGGAGGCCGATCTGCTGCGCTACGGCCTCGACGAGATCGCCGCCGTCGAACCGCGCGCCGGCGAGGACGCGGAGCTGGCGGAGGAGGCCGAGCGGCTGGGCCACGCCGAGGCGCTGGCGTCGGCCGCCACGGTCGCGCACGCCGCTCTCGCGGGCAACCCGGAGGACCCCGAGGGTGTGGACGCGGCGACGCTCGTCGCGGGCGCCCAGCGGGCCCTGGACGCCGTACGCTCGCACGACCCGGCGCTGGCCGCGCTCGCCGAGCGGATCGGCGAGGTCGGGATCCTGCTGCGCGACGTGGCCGGTGAGCTGGCCGGATACGCCGACGACCTGGACGCCGATCCGCTGCGGCTGGCGGCGGTCGAGGAGCGGCGCGCCGCGCTCACCGCGCTGACCCGCAAGTACGGCGAGGACGTCGACGCCGTGCTGGCGTGGGCGGAGCGGAGCGCGGCGCGGCTGACCGAGCTGGACGGCGACGACGAGCGGATCGGCGAGCTGACCGTCGAGCGGGACGCGCTGAGGACGGAACTGGGCGGGCTGGCCCAGGCGTTGACCGACGCGCGCACGGAGGCCGCCGAACGGTTCGCCGCCGCGGTCACCGCCGAGCTGGCCTCGCTGGCCATGCCCCACGCGCGGGTGTCCTTCGAGATCCGGCAGACCGAGGACCCGGAGGGCGTCGAGGTCGGCGGGCGGACGGTCGCCTACGGGCCGTCCGGCGCCGACGAGGTGGAGCTGCTGCTCGCCCCGCACCCGGGGGCGCCGCCGCGGCCCATCGCCAAGGGCGCCTCCGGCGGTGAGCTGTCGCGCGTGATGCTGGCCGTGGAGGTCGTCTTCGCGGGGACCGACCCGGTGCCGACGTACCTCTTCGACGAGGTCGACGCCGGGGTCGGCGGCAAGGCCGCGGTGGAGATCGGCCGGCGTCTGGCGCGGCTGGCGAAGACCGCGCAGGTCGTCGTGGTCACGCATCTTCCGCAGGTGGCCGCGTTCGCCGACCGGCAGCTGCTGGTGGAGAAGACGAACGACGGCTCGGTGACCCGCTCGGGTGTGAAGGTCCTGGAGGGCGAGGAGCGGATCAGGGAGCTGTCCCGGATGCTCGCCGGACAGGAGGACTCGCAGACGGCCCGCGCCCATGCCGAGGAGCTGCTGGCGACGGCCAGGGCGGACGCGTAGGCGCGGGGCCGGCGGGAGCAGCGGTGCGCGGACCCCGTGGTGGCGTACGCCGGGTCGGCGGCCGTGGTCCGGGGTCGGCCGCGGCCGTGCGCCGCAGGAGACGCCGGCGCGGGTGCCGAGCCGGAGCGGGGTTCAGCCGGCCGCGGTCCCGTAGGCCACCACGGCCTCTATCGTCTTGCCCGCGGGTGCCGGGGTGATGGTGACCGACCGGCTGAGCCGCTGGACGAGCGGCCAGCCGAAGCCCCCCGGCCTGCCCCGGGGGCCGTCCCCCGGCGCACGGGCGACGGGAGGCGTGGGGGAGCGGTCGGTGACCGCGATGCGCAGCCCGTGGGCCTCCGGCGTGACACGGAACGCGGTGAGGCCGCCGCCGTGCCTGAACGCGTTGGTCACCAGCTCGGAGGTGACCAGCAGCATGTCGTTCGCCGCCGTCCTGGACAGCGGCACCGGGGGGTCGGCGAGCACCTGCCGGACCAGGGCGCGCGCCGCGGCGGCCGAGGCGGGCGGCGGCGGCGCGCCGGCCGTGCCGTGTGCCGCTGTGGTTCCCTCCGTCACGCGTCCGCCCTCTCGTGCGGCGTCCGTGCGTCCGCGACGCGCACTGCGGTGCCCGTCACCGCGGCGCGGGCCCGCGGCTCCCCGTGGTCCGGATGTCCGCCGCGGCGGCCGGCACGGAGGGGGCGAGCGTGAAGGCGCGGGCGGTGTCCGTGACGTCCAGCAGGCGCGACACGGCCGTGCTCGGCCGGGCGAGGACCAGGGGGACGCCGACCGAGGCGTGCTCCTGCCGGGCCCGCAGCAGGAGGTGCAGGAAGGCCGAGTCGGCGAAGAGGACGTCGGCCAGGTCCAGCACCGTACCGGCGCAGCCCTCGGGCACGGGCAGGAGCGTCCCGGAGAGGAGACCGATCGTGTCCGGGTCGAACTCGCCGCCGACGGTCACGGTGCGGATGCCGTCCGACTCGCTTGTCTGCACTTCCGGGACCTTGTCCATCAGGGCATTGTGGCAGGCCGGAGCGGCCGGGCGACGGCCCGGCCGGCACGCATGGCCCGCCGTGGCGGGGAGGACGGGTTGTTGTGCACGGCGGTGTTGGGACATGGTGGGGCGGAGCGTGTCTTTCAGGAAGGTGACGAGACCCCTCGCGTGCGGTCTCCGGATATGACGATTTTTCAGGGCACCTCGGCGCAGCCGCACGGTTCGCCCCCGAGCATCGGCGCCGCCTGGATGCGCGCACCGTACCCGGTCGTCGTCGCCGACGCCGGCGGCACCGTCGTGGAGGTGAACACCGCGGCGGCCGCGCTCTTCCCGGGCGCGGCCGGCGGGGCGGACCTGGACGAGGTGGCACCGGCCTGGCTCGCCGACGCCCACCGGCGCACCGCCGGCAGCGACCTCGGTTCCCCGGCGCCACCGGTCACCGGCCGTCACGATGACACGACGCTGACGGCCCACCCCACACCGGGAGCCGACGGCAACATCGTGTGGTGGCTGGTCGACGACACCGCCCGGCTGCTCGCGCAGAGCGAGCTGCGGGACGAGCAGGAGCGGACCGCCTTCCTCGCCGAGACCTCCACCCGGCTGCCGGCGTCGCTGAACGTCCAGCGGTGCATGGAGGTCACCGTACGACTGGCGGCCGAGCACCTGGCCGACGCGGCGCTCCTCGTGGCCCCCGCGAACGGGCGGCAGTACCCGCTCGCCGCCGGCGTGGGCGGTGACGCGCCCAGGCACCTCACCGCCCGCATCGACCCGTCGTCGGTGCCCGGCCTCGGCGAGGCGCTCCAGGGTTTCCCGCCGGTGCCGTCGAGGTGGATCGACCCCGCCGCCCTGCCGGCCTGGGCGGTGCCCGAGGGCTTCGGCGGCCCGGTGGGGTCGGTCGTCGTCTGCCCGCTGCCGGGGCACGGCGTACCGGCCGGCGCGCTGATCCTGCTGCGGCGCAGCGACCACGCGGCGTTCGACGCCTCGGAGGAGGTCTTCGCCCGGCTGTTCGCCGCCCGGGCCGGGTCCGCGCTCTCGGCGGCCCGGCTGTACTCGGAGCAGGCGGACATCACCGCCACCCTCATGGCCGACCTGCTGCCGCCCGCGCTGCGGCAGGTGCACGGCGTGGAGTTCGCCGGCGGCTACCGCGCGTCGAGGGACACCGAGCGGATCGGGGGCGACTTCTACGACGTCCACCCCGCGGACGAGCCCGGCCGGGAGACGCTCGCCATCCTCGGCGACGTGTGCGGCAAGGGACTGGACGCAGCCGTCCTCACCGGCAAGATCCGCAACACGCTGCAGGCCCTGCTGCCCATGGCGGACGACCACGAGAACATGCTGCGCCTCCTCAACGGCGCGCTCCTCAACAGCCGGCACACCCGGTTCGCGACCCTCGTCCTGGCCTCCGTCGCCCGTCGCGGCGGTCGGGTCCGCCTGCGGCTGACCAGCGCAGGCCACCCGCCGCCGCTGATCGTGCGGCACGACGGAAGCGTCGAGGAGGCCGAGACGTCCGGGACGCTCATCGGCGCCCTTCCCCGCGTCAGGGCGCGCACCGCGCACGTCGACCTGGCCCCGGGCGAGACGTGCCTGATGTTCACCGACGGCATCACCGAGGCCAGGGGCGGTCCGCTGGGCGACGTCATGTTCGGGGAGGAGCGGCTGCGGGCGGCCGTGGCCGACTGCGCCGGGATGCCCGCCGAGGCCGTCGTCGAACGCGTCCAACTGCTCGCCGCCGAGTGGATCGGCGCCGGCCGGCACGACGACATGGCCCTGCTGGCGATCACCGCGCCCCAGTCGGCACACCTCACCCCCGTGGACGGCCGCACACCGGGCAGGTACACGGCGTGATACCCACGGACACCGACATCGCGTCGGACAACCGGACCCCCCGGCCCCTCGCCGACCTCCGTACCGCACTGTGGCGGGCGGTGACCGACCGCGACGAGCGCGCGGCCGGCCGCGTCGTCCTCGGCGCGCTGGACGACGGCCTCTCCACCGAGGAGGCGCTGCTCGACCTCATCGTGCCCGTGCAGGTCAGGGTGGGCACGGAATGGGCCGCGGGGCGCATCGGTGTGGCGCAGGAGCACGCCGCCACCGCCATCCACGACCGGATCATCGCCGCCATGGCCCACCGGGAGGCCGGCCCGGCCGTTCCCGCGCCGGGTGCGGTCCGCACCGTGACCGTGGCCTGCGTGGACGGGGAGTGGCACGCCCTGCCCGCGCGGATACTCGCCGAGGTGCTGCGCGGCCGGGGGCACGAGGTCGACTTCCTCGGCGCCCAGGTGCCCACCCCGCACCTGGTGGCGCACATGCATCACACCGCCCCCGACGCCCTCGCCCTCTCCTCGTCGCTTCCCACGCGGCTGCCCACCGCGCACGCGGCCGTCACCGCGGTCCAGGCCGTCGGCGTGCCCGTCCTGGCCGGCGGCGCCGCCTTCGGCACGGACGGCCGCCACGCCCGCCTGCTGGGCGCGGACGCCTGGGCGCCGGACGCACGCTCCGCCGCGGCGATCCTCGCGGGCGGGCTCACCCGGCGTACGACCGGCGCCGTGCACCTGCCGGCCGACGACCTGCCCCACCTGAGCGACCAGGAGTACACGTTCGTCGCCGGCGACAAGGCGCGGCTGGTCAGGGCCACCCTGGCCGCGCTGGAGGAACGCCTGCCGGCGATGCGGTCCTACACACAGGCCCAGCGGGACCGCACCGCCGAGGACGTGGCCCACGTCGTCGACTTCCTGTCCGCCGCCCTCTACGTCGACGACGTGCCGTTGTTCACCGACTTCCTCGAGTGGACCGCCGACATCCTCCAGGTGCGGGGCGTTCCCGCCGCGGCCCTGCTCCCCGCGCTGGCCTGCCTCGCGGAGGAACTCAAGGACTTCCCCCGTGCCCTGCGCCTGCTGACACGGGGGCGCGCCGCACTCGAAGCCCGCGATCCCCGTCCCCCCGTTCCCGGCCCCGGAACCCCCGCATGACTACGCCTCACGAGAACGACTTCCACCTCACCGTCAGCCGTCCGGACACCGGCACGGTGCTGCTGCGGCTCAGCGGTGACCTCGACTACGACAGCGCCGACGAGTTGCTCCACGCCGCGCGGGACGTCCTGACGGCCGCTCCGGTGCCCCGTGCGCTGCTCCTGGACTGCGGACGGCTCACCACGTGCGACTCCATGGGGCTGTCCACGCTGCTGATGGCCGAACGGATCGCCGCCGACGCCGGTGCCGCGCTGCGCCTGGAGAACCGGCCCGACTTCCTCGGCCGCCTGCTGGAGATCACCGGCACCTGGGACCTCTTCTCCCCCGTGGCGCCCGCCGAGCCCTCGGCGCCACCGGACGCGGACGGATCGGGCCGGGGCCCCCTGCCCGACGGGCAGGTCCTGTCCGACAAGCGGCCGTGACCCCGGCGGTGGTCCGCGGGACCGCCGTCACGCCGTCCGCCGGGCCGTAGGGTGGCCGGATGATCAACTCCAGCCGCCGGTCCGGCGTCTCCTTCGCCCTCGCCGCCGCCGTCGCCGGGACCGCCCTCGCCGCGCTGCGGGCCACGGCGCCGGGCGGCCGGGAACGCTGGGAGCGCGACACCCACGCCGGGCGGAGAGCCGGCCTGTACGCCGGGCCCGCGACCGCCGTGGCGGCGGCCGTGGGGGCCGGGCGGGTGCGGCCCGCGGCGGGACTGGCGGTGCTCGCCGCCGGGGCCGCGGGCGCCTACGACGACGTGACGGCCGTCCACGACCCGCGGCGCGGCTTCCGGGCCCATCTGGCGGCGTTGCGGGACGGCGAGGTCACCAGCGGCGCCGTGAAGCTGTTCGGGATCGGCGCGGCCGGGCTCGCCGCCGGGGCGGCGATGAAGCAACGGCCGCTCGACAAGGTGCTCGCGGGTGTGGTCGTCGCCGGTGCGGCGCACTTCGTCAACCTCGTGGACGTACGCCCCGGCAGGGCCGCAGCCGCGGTCCTCGCGCTCGGGGCGCCGGGCCTGCTGCGGCCGGGCCCCGGGGCGGAGACGGCCGCCGCCGCGATGGGGGCCGCCGCGGCCGTGCTCCCCGACGACCTCGCCGGGCGCACCATGCTCGGCGACACCGGGGCGCACGCGCTGGGCGCGGCCCTGGGCGCCGCGGTCGTGGCCGGCAACGGCCGTGCGGGACTCGCCGCGCACGCCGTCGCGCTGGTGGCCGCCGCGGCCTGCGGAGACCGGGTGACCGCGTGGGCGCGCCACTCGTGCGAGTGAACGGCTCCGTCCCGTTGCCGCCCAAGTCGCAAGCCCGCGTGAGCCGTCGTTCCCGGAACACCCGTACGTGCTGGCATCCTTGACGGGGCAACGCGCAGGAAATCCGCGCGCCCTCCCCGCACCGTCCTTCTGTACGTTCTTCGTGACCGTCCGCCCGCCGAACCAGGAGTCCCCGGCCACGTGACCCCCGTGAGCAGCCACTCTCCGCTCGGCCGGTCGCCGCTGCGCACCGTGCAGGTGCTGGGCGGAGGCAACGCCGGCAGCAGCGCGCACGTGCGCTCACTGGCCGCGGGGCTCGTCGCACGGGGCGTGAAGGTCACGGTGTGCGCCCCCGCCGAGGCGGAACGCACCTACGACTTCACGGGCGCCGGGGCCGACCACGCGCACGTGCCGCGCAGCAGCGACCCCGTCTCCGTGGCGGCGCTGCGGGCGGTGTGCGCCGACGCCGACCTCGTGCACGCCCACGGACTGCACGCCTCCTTCCGCGCCGTGCTGGCCCTCGGCGGACGCCGGGCCCGCACCCCGCTCGTCGTCACCTGGCACGACCGGGCCCACGCCGAGGGAGCGCAGGCCCGTCTGGTGCGGGTCCTGGAGCGACGGGTGATGCGCGCGGCCGGCGTCGTACTCGGGGCCACCTCGGACCTGGTCGACCGGGCCCGGCTCACCGGCGCACGCGACGCCAGGCTGGGACCCGTGGCCCTGCCCGGCCGCCCCCGCCCGGCCGCCGCCCCCGACGACCCCGACCTGCTGCGCGCCAAGACCCGGGCCGAACTCGGCGCCGTGGGGCGCCCGTTGCTGATCGCGGTCGGCTCCCTGGACCCGCACCGGGGGTACGACGTCCTGCTCGACGCCGCGCGCACCTGGCGCCTGCTCGACCCCGTGCCGCTGGTCGTCGTCGCCGGAGAGGGCCCGCTGCGCGGGGAGTTGCAGCGGCGGATCGAGGACGAGGAACTGCCGGTGGTGCTCATCGGCCGCAGGGACGATGTGACCGACCTGCTCGCGGCGGCCGACCTCGCGCTGCTGCCGAGCCGCCGGGAGGCGGGGCGCTCCGTGCTCGCCCAGGAGGCCCTCCACGCGCGCGTGCCGCTCGTGGCGAGCGCGACCGGCGGCATCCCCGAACTCGTCGGCGACGGCGCCGAACTCGTCCCGCGCGGGGACGCCGAGGCCCTCGCCGAGGCCGTCTCCGGGCTGCTCGGCGACCCCGCCCGGCGCGAGGCGCTGCGGGACAGGGGAGCCCGGCAGGCGGCCACCTGGCCGACCGAGGACGAGACCGTCGCCCAGGTCCTCAGCGTCTACGACGAGCTGACGCGCCCCCTGCCGCTCCTCTAGGCCCCCGCGCTACGTCACGTGCCGGCGTGCCCGCAGGGCGAGGCTCAACGCCAGGACGGTGTGCGGGTCGTCGAGGTCCGTGCCCAGCAACTCCCCGATCCGCGCGAGCCGGTTGTAGAGCGTCTGCCGGTTCAGATGGAGTTCGCGCGCCGTCTCCGCCTTGCGGCCCGCGTGCGCCAGGTACGTCTGGAGGGTGGGCAGCAGCGGCGGCTTGGAGCGGCTGTCGTGGTCCCGCAGGGGGCCGATCGCCCGGTCGACGAACGCGGCCAGGTCCGGATGGTCGCGCAGCCGCCACAGCAGCAGATCGATGTCGAGGCGCCGGGCGTCGTACCACGGCCGGTCGCTGAGGCCCTGCGCCGCCGCGGCCGTCTCCGCCGCGTGCCGGAGCCCCGCGGAGGCCGCCGCCCAGCCGCCCGCCACCCCCACGACCACGACCGGCGGCCGGCTCCCCGGCCGCTGCATCCCGGCCCGCTCGACGCCCGCCCGCAGCGCCGCCGCGACCCGGTCGGCGACCGCCGCGCGTTCCGACTCCGAGCGCAGGCCCAGCAGGAGCGGCACCCGTCCCTCCACGGGCCGCACGCCCAGCAGGACGGGCACGCCGACCGACGACAGTTCCTCCGCGACCGCCCGCGCCAGCACCGCCCAGCCGCCGCCGGAGGGGGCGAGGGTGTCGCCGAGCCGCATCACGACCGGCAGCAGGGGGCTGGAGCCGGGCTTGAAACCGAGGACGCGGGCCTGCGCCGGGGCGTCCTCCGCGGTGATCCGGCCCTCGGCGAGGTCGGTGAGGAAGTCGCCGCGCCCGCGCGCCGCCAGCTCCTCCTCCTGCCGGGCCTGCATCAGCACCACGGCGAGGATGCCGGCCGCCCGCTCCGCCGCCATGCGGTGCACCGGGCCCAGCGGTGACCGTACGGGCAGCAGGACGAGCCGGGCGCGCACGGACCCGGCGCCGGGGCCGCCGCCGGGCACGTCCACCAGGGCGGAGCCCGCCGGGGGAGGGGCGTCCTTGTGCGGGCCGCGCAGGCCCTCCCAGACCTGGAGCGGGTCGGCGCCCTCGGGTCCGGAGCCGGCGGCGTAGAGCAGACGGCCGTCGGTGGTCTCCAGGAAGACCGGGTTGTCGCCGAAGTCGGCGAGGATGCCGAGCACCTGGGGAACCCCGCCGCCGCCGAGGAGGGCCTCCGTGCAGCGGCGGTGCACCTCCTCCGCCCGCTGGAGCAGCGCGTAGTGGCCGTTGACGATCTCGGTGTGGATCTCCTCGGTGACGGTCACGAACGGCACTTCGCGGTGGAGCTGGACCAGGGGGAGACCCGTGGCGCGGGCGGTGTCGACCAGGGCCGCGGGCAGCCGCGCGAAGCGGGGCCCGAGTTCCACGACGAGGGCGGCGATGCCGCGCTCGGCGAGGGTGCGCACGAAGGCCCGCTGCTCGGCGGGGCGGGTTCCGAGGCCGTAGCCCGTGGTGAGGAGGAGTTCGCCGCCCTTGAGGAGGGAGGCGATGTTGGGTACCTCGCCGGCGTGCACCCAGCGGACGGTGCGGTGCAGGTGGTCGGCTCCGGCGACGGTCTCCGGGAGGCCGCTGCGCAGGCCGGGGAGCTCCAGGGCGCGCTGCACGGTGATGCCCGTGGACGGGGGTGCGCTCTTCATGGAGCGGACGGTACCCGGGGGCGCGGCCGGGCGGTAACGCCGGGCACCCGGTGCTCTCCGGGTCCCGGCGCGGGCGGGTGCGCGGGTGGGCGCGCGGCCCGGCACTGCCGGGAGCCGCGCGCTCGCGGGCGCTCAGCCCCCGTAGGCGCCGCTCGCCGTGAGCCTGAGGGCCGTGTCGATGAGGGGGACGTGGCTGAAGGCCTGCGGGAAGTTGCCGACCTGGCGCTGGAGGCGCGGGTCCCACTCCTCGGCGAGCAGACCCAGGTCGTTGCGCAGGGACAGCAGCTTCTCGAACAGCCTCCGGGCCTCGTCGACCCGGCCGATCATCGCCAGGTCGTCGGCCATCCAGAACGAGCAGGCGAGGAAGGCGCCCTCGTCGCCCGGCAGGCCGTCGACGCCCGCCTCCTTGCCGTCCGTCGGGTAGCGCAGGATGAACCCGTCCGACGTGGACAGCTCCCGCTGGATCGCCTCGATGGTGCCGATGACCCGCTTGTCGTCCGGCGGCAGGAAGCCCATCTGCGGAATCAGCAGCAGCGAGGCGTCCAGCTCCTCGGAGCCGTAGGACTGCGTGAAGGTGTTGCGCTCCTTGTCGTAACCCTTCTCGCACACGTCCCGGTGGATGTCGTCGCGGAGCCGCTTCCAGCGCTCCAGCGGGCCGTCGGCGTCGCCGGACTCGATCAGCTTGATGGTGCGGTCGACGGCGACCCAGGCCATCACCTTGGAGTGCACGAAGTGCCGGCGCGGGCCGCGCACCTCCCAGATGCCCTCGTCCGGTTCCTGCCAGTGGTCCTCCAGGTAGCGGATCAGCTTGATCTGGAGCAGTGAGGCGTAGTCGTTGCGGGACAGGCCCGTCATGTGGGCCAGGTGCAGGGCCTCGGTGACCTCGCCGTAGACGTCGAGCTGGAGCTGGTGGGCCGCGCCGTTGCCGACCCGGACCGGGGTGGAGCCCTCGTAGCCCGGCAGCCAGTCCAGCTCCGCCTCGCCCAGCTCGCGCTCGCCCGCGATGCCGTACATGATCTGCAGGTTCTCCGGGTCGCCGGCGACCGCCCGCAGCAGCCACTCGCGCCAGGCGCGGGCCTCCTCGCGGTACCCGGTGCGCAGCAGCGAGGACAGCGTGATCGCCGCGTCGCGCAGCCACGTGTAGCGGTAGTCCCAGTTGCGGACGCCGCCGATCTCCTCGGGCAGGGAGGTGGTGGGCGCGGCGACGATGCCGCCGGTCGGGGCGTACGTCAGCGCCTTCAGCGTGATCAGGGAGCGGACCACCGCCTCGCGGTAGGGACCGTGGTACGTGCAGTGCTCGACCCACTCGCGCCAGAAGTCCTCGGTCGCCTCCAGCGACTGCTCGGGCTCCGGCAGCGGCGGGGGCTGCTTGTGCGAGGGCTCCCACGAGATGGTGAAGGCGATCCGGTCACCGGGAGCGACCGTGAAGTCCGCGTACGTCGTCAGCGCCTTGCCGTAGGTCTCGGCCTCTGTGTCGAACCACACGGAGTCGGGCCCGGCGACGGCCACGGTGCGGCCCTCGTGCTTGTGCACCCACGGCACGACCCGGCCGTAGCTGAACCGCATCCGCAGCTCGGAGCGCATCGGCACCCGGCCGGAGACGCCCTCCACGATCCGGATGAGCTGGGGGGCGCCGTCACGGGGCGGCATGAAATCGGTCACGCGGACCGTGCCGCGCGGGGTGTCCCACTCGGATTCCAGGATCAGGGAGTCGCCGCGGTAGCCGCGCCGGGCGGCGGGGGGCGGCACGGTACCGGGCGCGAAGGCGGGGCCGAGCCGCCAGAAGCCGTGTTCCTCGGTGCCCAGCAGACCGGCGAAGATGGCGTGCGAGTCGAAGCGGGGCAGGCACAGCCAGTCGACTGTCCCGTCCCGGCAGACCAGGGCAGCGGTCTGCATGTCTCCGATGAGTGCGTAGTCTTCGATGCGCCCGGCCACGTGCAACTCCAGTCGAACGGCCACGTCACCCCGCGTGGGGGCGGTCGCTAGTGCGGTCAAGGGGGGGTTGTGATGCGTCGTTGAGCGATGAAGCAAAGCAGCGGTCGGGCCCTGGGGCCAAACGCTGTTGCCGCAAACGACAATTGTTGCTCAACGAACTGACGAGCTCTTGTTGTTCCGGCGCCGACGGACGGGGGGTGGTGCCGTGACGCCTTGGGCTGGCTCGGCAGCGAACGTCCGAGCAGGATACGACGCATGCAGATGATCTGTGTGCCGGTCCGGAGAACAGGATTCCGCCGAACGGGTGGCCGCCGGGTGTGACCCCCGCGCACCGCTCGCCTCCGTGTCGGCGCGTGCGCGGAGCGTGGCCGGAAGCCGTCGCTCTCCGGCGCTGATACGCTGGTAGCCCGTGGACCGGTGGGAGAAAAACCCCGGAACCGCAGCGACGGCGCCGCCGACGACGACCCGGGACGACCGGGCCGGCCGACGAGCGCAGCGCACCCCAGACCGCGACCACGGGAGCCCCCTCTTGGCCATGCCGCCCAAATCCTCGACGACCAAGCACATCTTCGTCACCGGGGGTGTCGCCTCCTCGCTCGGCAAGGGGCTGACCGCCTCCAGCCTCGGCATGCTGCTCAAGGCCCGCGGTCTGCGCGTCGTGATGCAGAAGCTCGACCCGTACCTGAACGTCGACCCCGGCACGATGAACCCCTTCCAGCACGGTGAGGTCTTCGTCACCAACGACGGTGCCGAGACCGACCTGGACATCGGCCACTACGAGCGTTTCCTCGACCGCGACCTCGACGGCTCCGCCAATGTCACCACGGGTCAGGTCTACTCGACGGTGATCGCCAAGGAACGGCGCGGCGAGTACCTCGGCGACACGGTGCAGGTCATCCCGCACATCACCAACGAGATCAAGCACCGCATCCGCCGCATGGCGACGGACGAGGTCGACGTCGTGATCACCGAGGTCGGCGGGACGGTCGGCGACATCGAGTCGCTGCCGTTCCTGGAGACCGTCCGCCAGGTCCGCCACGAGGTCGGCCGGGACAACGTCTTCGTGGTGCACATCTCGCTGCTGCCCTACATCGGCCCCTCGGGCGAGCTGAAGACCAAGCCGACCCAGCACAGCGTCGCCGCCCTGCGCAACATCGGTATCCAGCCGGACGCCATCGTGCTGCGCTGCGACCGCGAGGTCCCGACCGCCATCAAGCGCAAGATCTCGCTGATGTGCGACGTCGACGAGGACGCCGTCGTGGCCTGCCCCGACGCCCGCTCGATCTACGACATCCCCAAGGTCATCCACGCCGAGGGCCTGGACGCCTACGTCGTCCGCAAGCTCGACCTGCCCTTCCGCGACGTGGACTGGACGACCTGGGACGACCTGCTCGACCGGGTCCACAACCCCGAGCACGAGATCGTCATGGCCCTGGTCGGCAAGTACATCGACCTGCCCGACGCCTACCTCTCGGTCACCGAGGCGCTGCGCGCCGGCGGCTTCGCCAACCGGGCCCGCGTGAAGATCAAGTGGGTCACGTCCGACGACTGCAAGACCCCGGCCGGCGCCAAGGCGCAGCTCGGCGACGTGGACGCCATCTGCATCCCGGGCGGCTTCGGCGACCGCGGTGTGCTCGGCAAGGTCGGCGCCATCCGCTACGCCCGCGAGAACAAGATCCCGCTGCTCGGCCTCTGCCTCGGCCTGCAGTGCATCGTGATCGAGGCCGCCCGCAACCTCGCGGACATCGCGGACGCCAACTCCACCGAGTTCGACCCGGCCACCGGCCACCCGGTCATCTCCACGATGGCCGAGCAGCTCGACATCGTGGCCGGCGAGGGCGACATGGGCGGCACCATGCGGCTCGGCATGTACCCGGCCAAGCTGGCCGAGGGCTCCATCGTGCGCGAGGTCTACGACGGCAAGGAGTACGTCGAGGAGCGGCACCGCCACCGCTACGAGGTGAACAACGCCTACCGCGCGGAGCTGGAGAAGAAGGCCGGCATCGTCTTCTCGGGCACCTCCCCGGACGGCAAGCTCGTCGAGTACGTCGAGTACCCGCGCGACGTCCACCCCTACCTGGTCGCCACCCAGGCGCACCCGGAGCTGCGTTCGCGCCCGACCCGCCCGCACCCGCTGTTCGCCGGGCTGGTCAAGGCGGCCGTCGAGCGGAAGACCGCCAAGTAGCAGAGCAGTTGTACGGTGGCCGGGACGCGTCCTTCCGACGGGGCGCGTCCCGGCCATCTTCGCGTTGCGTCTGGAAGGACAGGGCATGACGGGCACGACCATCAAGGACACCCCCGAGGAGTGGGAGGTCCGGGCGACGGAGATCCCCTTCCGGGGCAAGAAGACCTCCGTCCGCACGGACGAGGTGGTCATGCCCGACGGATCCGTGGCGAGCCGCGACTACCAGGTCCACCCCGGTTCCGTGGCCGTCCTCGCCCTGGACGACGAGGGCCGGGCGCTGGTCCTGCGCCAGTACCGGCACCCGGTGCGCGAGAAGCTGTGGGAGATCCCGGCGGGCCTGCTCGACGTGCCCGGCGAGAACCCGCTGCGCGCCGCCCAGCGCGAGCTGTACGAGGAGGCGCACGTCAAGGCCGAGGACTGGCGGGTGCTGACCGACGTCTACACCACCCCCGGCGGCTGCGACGAGGCCGTGCGGATCTTCCTCGCCCGGAACCTGTCCGAGGCCGACGGCGAGCGCTTCGAGGTCGAGGACGAAGAGGCCGACATGGAGCTGGCGCGGGTGCCCGTCGCGGACCTGGTCCGTGGAGTGCTCGCCGGCGACCTGCACAACAACTGCCTCGTCGTGGGCGTGCTCTCGCTGGTCGCGGCCGAGCGGGGCGACGGCCTGGACGCCCTGCGCCCGGCCGAGGCGCCGTGGCCGGCCCGCCCCTTCGAGGCCTGAGGCCCGAGGACCGCGGTGTCCGGGCCCGTGGTGTCCGGCTCCACGGTGTCCGGTTCCGGGGCGTCCGAGCCCGGAGGCGCCCGGTCCGAACACCCCGGCCGAGGCGCGAGGCCCGGCTCACGGGCCCGTAGGGCACCGAGCGACCGTGGGCCGTGGGCCCCGCTCCCGCCCCGGGACGCCGCCGCAGGCCCCTGTCCGGCCGGTGGGAGGCCCCGGAGGGACCCGTACGGCACACCCGGGCCCGTGTGGTGTGACCATCGGCTGATCCGATCGGGGGATGCCCCCGCCGCGCTCCGCACGGTCCGTAGCAGAGCGTGAACTAGGCTCGGAAACCGCCCGAACCGGAGTTCCGGCGGGCGCCGGCGTGCGGTGGGATCGGGAGTGTGGCCCGTGACGGATCAGGCGGTGGAGACGGACGGCGTGCGGCTGTCGGGCGACCCTGCTGAGGAGAGTCGTTTCCTGGGCCGTGACCGGGAGTTGAAGGAGCTGCGCGCCGACATCGAACGCGCCGGTCTGGACACGCTCTCCGGCCGCAAGGCCCCCCGCGCGCGGGTGCTGCTGATCGCGGGCAGGCCCGGCTCCGGACGCACCGCGCTCGCCGCGGAGCTCGTCGCCCGGGTCGCGGACCGTTACCCCGACGGGGTCCTGCGCGCCCGGCTGAGCGAGCCCGACGGCAGCCGCGTGCCCGTCGCGCGACTCGCCCGCGAACTCCTCGCCGAACTGGACCGCACCGTCGCGCCCGGCGCCGACGAGGACGACCTCACCGCGGCGCTGCGCGAGGCCCTCGCCGACCGCCGGGTCCTGCTCCTGCTCGACGACGCCGCCGACGCCGAGCAGGTCGACGCCCTGCTCCCGGACACCCCTGACTGCCTCGCCGTCGCCGTCGCCCAGGGCCCGCTGACCGGCATCGCGGACGTCCGCCCGTGCACGCTGGGGGGCCTGGACACCAAGTCGGCCGTGGAGCTGCTGTCGCGGTACACCGGCTCGGTCCGCATCACCGTCGACCCCCGCGCCGCCGAGCAGCTCGTCGAGGTCTGCCAGGCCCAGCCCGCCGTCCTCACCCTGGCCGGGGGCTGGCTCGCCGCGCGACCCAAGGCGGCCGTCGCCGACCTCGCCAAGCACCTGCACGCCGCGGACGACCAGGGGACCCCGCTCAGCCGCGTCTTCCACCTCACCTACGCGGCGCTGTCCGCCTCGGCCGCCCGGACCCTGCGCCTGCTCTCCCTCGCCCCCGCCGGGCTGGTCGACCCGCACACCGCCTCGGCGCTCGCCGGCTGCTCGGTGGCCGGCGCCCGCACCGCCCTGGAGGACTTCACGGCCCTCGGCCTGCTGCACCCGGTCGCCGGCTCGCCGCTGCCGCAGTACGAGGTCCCCGGCTGCCTGTACCCGCTGCTGCGCGCCCTCGCCGACAAGCACGACCGGCCCGCCGAGCTCCAGCTCGCCCGCGCCCGGATGCTCGAGCGCACCGTGCGCCTGCTCCAGTCCTGCCGGGCGATCACCGAGACCGACAGCGACCGGGCCCGGGAGAAGCTCGGCGGGATGCCGCGCGCCCTGCGCTTCCCCACGCCGAGGGCCGCCGCCGAATGGCTGAGCGTCCGCAGGCCCGCCCTGCTCGCCGCGGCCCGCCTCGCGGTCGCCGACGGAGAGCTGGACACCCTCGCCCGCAGGCTGATGTCCCAGCTCGTGCGCGCCATGGTGGCCCACTTCGGAACCCAGGCGGCGGCCGCCGACCTGTACGGCGTCCACCGGCTCGTCCTCGACGTGGCCGAGCGCCGCGACCTGCCCCGCGAGAAGGCGGCGGCCCTGCTGAACCTGGGCGACCTGGACGCCCGTACCGGCCGCACCGCCGAGGCGCTGGTGCGCTACCGGGCCGCGCTGGACGCCGGACGGGCGGCGGACGACCCGTACGCGACCGGCCGCGCGATGGAATCCGTAGGCGGCGCCCACCTGGAGCTGGGGGACTACGACCGGGCCGCCGACTGGTTCGGCCGCGCCCTGGCCCAGCGGCTCGCGCGCAACGAGCGCGAGGACGCCGCCCGCATCTACGGCCGCATCGCCACCGCCCACACCTACGCCGGCCGCTACGGCGAAGCGGTGCGGGGCTGGCGGGCGGCGGTCGCCGGGCACCGCAGGAGCGGCGATGTGGCCGCCCACGCACGGGCGTTGAGTGAACTGGCCCGCGTCCAGGAGTACGCCGGACGCCCCGCGGAAGCGCTGCGCACCTGCCAGGAGGCCGTCGAGTGGGCGCGGCGGGCGGAGGACACCCGGCTCCAGGCCGCGCTGCACATCAGGCTCGCCGACACCCTCGACCGCCTCGGCGACCCCGCGGCGGCCGGTCTGCACCGGACTGCCGCAGAACGCATGCTGAGGGAAGAACCGGAAGATGCCTGCGAAATCCGCAGCGCTTCCTCTGGAGATTGATGCTTTGAAAGGCTAGACAGCGGGAACACCTTCATTAGACTGGCTCTGCCGCACGTTCTTCTGCGGTCTCCCCAGGTGTGCCCTAGCTTGAACGGGTATGCCATGTAATAGCCCCATTCTCTGAGCCAAGGACCGTGATCCACGTGAAGGTCGGCATCCCCCGCGAGGTCAAGAACAACGAGTTCCGGGTGGCCATCACCCCCGCCGGCGTGCATGAGCTGGTGCGCCACGGTCACCAGGTCGTCGTCGAGCGCGACGCCGGCGTCGGTTCCTCGATCCCCAACGACGAGTACGTCGCCGCAGGCGCGCAGATACTCGACACCGCGGACGAGGTCTGGGCCGCCGCCGATCTGCTGCTGAAGGTCAAGGAGCCGGTCGCCGAGGAGTACCACCGCCTCCGCAAGGACCAGACGCTCTTCACCTACCTGCACCTGGCCGCCTCCAAGGAGTGCACGGACGCCCTGATCGAGTCCGGCACCACCGCGATCGCCTACGAGACGGTCGAGCTCCCGAACCGCGCCCTGCCGCTGCTCGCCCCGATGTCCGAGGTCGCGGGCCGCCTGGCCCCGCAGGTCGGCGCCTACCACCTGATGGCCGCCAACGGCGGCCGCGGCGTGCTGCCCGGCGGCGTCCCCGGCGTGCTGGCCGGCAAGGCCGTCGTCATCGGCGGCGGCGTCTCCGGCTGGAACGCCGCGCAGATCGCCATCGGCCTGGGCTTCCACGTGACCCTGCTCGACAAGGACATCAACAAGCTCAAGGAGGCCGACAAGATCTTCGGGACGAAGATCCAGACCGTCGTCTCCAACGCCTTCGAGCTGGAGAAGGCCTGCCTGGAGGCCGACCTCGTGATCGGCGCCGTCCTGATCCCGGGCGCCAAGGCCCCGAAGCTGGTCAGCAACGAGCTGGTCTCCCGGATGAAGCCCGGAAGTGTCCTTGTCGACATCGCCATCGACCAGGGCGGCTGCTTCGAGGACTCCCACCCGACCACGCACGCCGAGCCGACCTTCCCGGTCCACAACTCGGTCTTCTACTGCGTCGCCAACATGCCCGGCGCCGTGCCGAACACCTCCACCTACGCGCTGACCAACGCCACGCTGCCGTACATCGTGGAGCTGGCCAACCGCGGCTGGGTCGAGGCGCTGCGCCGCGACCCCGCGCTGGCCAAGGGTCTCAACACCCATGACGGCAAGGTCGTTTACAAGGAGGTCGCCGAGGCCCACGGCCTGGAGCACGTCGAGCTGGACTCGCTGCTCGCCTGAGCCCCGCGGCAGGCGCGTCGGCCAAGTTGTCACCTCGTAAAGGCGATACGTCAACAGTCGCCGTCAACCTCGCCCACCCGGCCGGACCTTGCCCGACAAGGTCCGGCCGGGTGTGTGTATGGTCACTTTGCGATTCTCGGCCAACTCGCCTCGAACGTAACGCTTCAACCGATTCGCGCACCGGTGAAACCTGCTGTGCGACGGCCCTACGCCCTTGACAGGGGGGTGTTCCATAGCCGACACATCGGGCCGGGTCCGGCGGATTGTGTTGCTGCGGACGGCCGACACGCCATAGAGTCGCCGAACGTCGGCATGGTGCCACGCTGACCTGTCTAGAAGTTACCTGGTCACCAAGGAGGTAAGACGACTTGTGAATGAGTCGACATTTACTCCCGGGGGTGGTCAACCAGGAATGCCTGCACGGGCCGAAGGCCCCGGGCGTCTCGAGGCTGTCGGCTCCGTCGCTGTACGCACCTTCGCAGCCGCCCACCAGAGTCCGCAGGCGACTCGGACAGCACACATGAGTATGGATGGCCAACACGTGAACGCCATGGCCGGCGACGGAAGTGGCGCGCCCCGCAACCACTTCGCCGACTACGACGAACTGCCCGAGGGGCACTTCTACGACCCGGATGCGGAGTACGAGCCCGATCCCGAGTACGCGGCGACGCTCGCGCCCGACGCGGCCCGTCAGCGCCGTGAGCGCATCGGTCCGACCGGACGCCCGCTGCCGTACTTCCCGATCCCGGGCCCGCTGACCGATCACGGCCCCGCGAAGATCATCGCCATGTGCAACCAGAAGGGCGGCGTGGGCAAGACCACGTCGACCATCAACCTGGGTGCCGCGCTCGCCGAGTACGGGCGCCGTGTGCTGCTCGTCGACTTCGACCCGCAGGGCGCGCTGTCGGTCGGCCTCGGCGTCAACCCGATGGAACTCGACCTCACCGTCTACAACCTGCTCATGGAGCGGGGCATGGCGGCGGACGAGGTGCTGCTGAAGACGGCGGTCCCCAACATGGACCTGCTGCCCAGCAACATCGACCTCTCGGCGGCCGAGGTGCAGCTCGTGAGCGAGGTGGCGCGCGAGTCCACGCTCCAGCGGGCGCTGAAGCCGCTGATGGACGACTACGACTACATCGTCATCGACTGCCAGCCCTCGCTCGGTCTGCTCACGGTGAACGCCCTGACGGCCGCGCACAAGGTGATCGTGCCGCTGGAGTGCGAGTTCTTCGCGCTGCGCGGTGTGGCCCTGCTGACCGAGACGATCGAGAAGGTCCAGGAGCGGCTCAACCCCGACCTGGAGCTCGACGGCATCCTGGCCACGATGTACGACTCCCGCACGGTGCACAGCCGTGAGGTGCTCGCGCGTGTCGTCGAGGCGTTCGACGATCACGTCTACCACACGGTCATCGGGCGCACCGTCCGCTTCCCGGAGACCACGGTCGCGGGCGAGCCGATCACCACGTACGCCTCCAACTCCGTCGGTGCCGCCGCCTACCGCCAGCTCGCCAGGGAGGTGCTCGCCCGGTGTCACGCCGAGTGAGTCTGCCGGGGGCCGACGAACTCTTCCGCACGACAGGGGGAACGGCGCTTCAGGCGTCCACCCCGCGGCGGCCGGCCGGCGGCGACGCCCGGGTGCCGGCGCCGGCGGGGGAGAGCGACCCGGCGGCCGCCGAGGACGCCCCGCAGTCGGTGCCCGCCCAGGGCGGCGACGGCGAGGGCGCCGAGCACACGGCGGCGGACGCGGAACCGGCGGCGGCCGGCGAGTCGCGCAGCCGGGGCGCCGAGCGCACCCCGCGGGGCCCGGGCAAGGGCGCGCAGGAAGGTTCTGCCGCCGCCCAGCCCCGCAAGCGCGGCCGGGCCGCCGCACGGCGTCCCAGCGGCCGCGAGCGGCACGACGAGAAGATCACCGTGTACGTCTCCGCCGAGGAGCTCATGGACCTGGAGCACGCCCGGCTGGTGCTCCGCGGAGAGCACGGACTGGCCGTCGACCGCGGCCGGATCGTCCGCGAGGCGGTCGCCGTGGTCCTCGCCGACCTCGAGAGCCGCGGGGACGCCAGCATCCTCGTACGACGGCTGCGCGGGCGGTAGCGGTAGCCTGCGGAGGCCATGACCTCGAACGACGCTCCCCGCCCCGGTGTCCACGCCGCCCGCCGGCGCACGCTGGGGCGGGGCCCGGGGATGCCTCCGGTGGCCCCGCCGCCCCAGGAGACGGCGCCCGGCACCGAGCCGCCCGCCCCCGCCGGGTCCCGGACCCCGGAGACGGTGTCCGAGGCGGAACCGGTCCCCGCGGCCCGGGAGACGCCCGGCGGGGCAGCCGGGTCGGATGCGGCGCGTGTGGGCCGGGAGGGTGCCGCGCAGGGCGGTTCCGGGGCCTCGACGAGCGCCGGGGCCGGGGTGGCCGGGGCGCGGCACGGATCCACGGACCCCGAGCGTGCGCCGCGGAACGCCGCGGAGGCCCCCGGAGCCGTGCGGACGGCCCCCGCCACCGTCCCGGAGGGGCCGGGCCCGCCGCCGGGGGCCGGGGAGCCCCCGCACGGGGATCCGGAGGACACGCCGCACGACGGGGCCGAGGCCGCCGACGCGGACGGCGGGGTCTTCACGGTACGGCTGGCCAACTTCGAGGGCCCCTTCGACCTGCTGCTCCAGCTCATCGCCAAGCACAAGATGGACGTCACCGAGGTCGCCCTGTCCCGGGTGACCGACGAGTTCATGGCGCACATCCGGGCGATGGGGCCCGACTGGGACCTGGACGAGACGACCGAGTTCCTGGTCGTCGCGGCCACCCTGCTCGACCTCAAGGCCGCCCGGCTGCTCCCGGCCGCCGAGGTGGAGGACGAGGCCGACCTCGCGCTGCTGGAGGCCCGTGACCTGCTGTTCGCGCGGCTGCTCCAGTACCGCGCGTACAAGCAGATCGCGGAGATCTTCAACGAGCGCGTCGAGGCGGAGGCCCGCCGCCACCCCCGTACCGTCGGCCTGGAGCCCCACCACGCCGAACTGCTGCCCGAGGTCGTCATCGGCATCGGCCCCGAGGGCTTCGCCCGGCTGGCCGTGAAGGCGATGCAGCCCAGGCCGAAACCGCAGGTGTACGTGGAGCACATCCACGCGCCCCTGGTCAGCGTGCAGGAGCAGGCCGGGATCGTCGTCGCCCGGCTGCGGGAGCTGGGCGAGGCCAGCTTCCGGGTCCTGGTCGACGACACCGGGGACACCCTGACCGTCGTCGCCCGCTTCCTGGCCCTGCTGGAGCTGTACCGGGAGAGGGCCGTCGCGCTGGACCAGGAGACCGCGCTCGGCGAGCTGCTGGTGCGCTGGACCGGCGGGGACGGGGACGTGGGAGCGGTGGTCACGGACGAGTTCGACCGGGCGCCGCGCGAGACCGAGGAGGAGCAGGAGTGAGTGACGAGACCACGGAGGTTCCGGGCGGGCCGGGCGCCGTCGCCGCCCTCGACCTCAAGCCCGCCCTCGAAGCGGTCCTCATGGTCGTCGACGAGCCCGCGACCGAGGAGCACCTCGCCCGCCTACTGCAGCGGCCCCGGCGGCGGATCGCGGACGCGCTGCGCGAGCTGGCCGACGAGTACACCGTCCAGGGCCGCGGGTTCGAGCTGCGGCTCGTCGCGGGCGGCTGGCGCTTCTACACCCGGCCCGAGTACGCCGCGGCCGTCGAGGGCTTCGTCCTGGACGGCCAGCACGCCCGCCTCACGCAGGCCGCGCTGGAGACCCTCGCCGTGGTCGCCTACCGCCAGCCGGTCAGCCGCAGCCGCGTCTCCGCCGTGCGCGGGGTGAACTGCGACGGCGTGATGCGCACCCTCCTCCAGCGCGGTCTCGTGGAGGAGGCGGGCACGGAACCCGAAACAGGTGCGATCCTGTACGTGACGACGAACTACTTCCTGGAGCGGATGGGCCTGCGCGGCCTGGACGAGCTCCCGGAACTCGCGCCCTTCCTCCCGGAGGCGGCGGCGATCGAGGCCGAGACGCTGGAAGGGGTCCCGTCGTTCGATCCGGACGCCCCGGATTCCGAGGACGCAGACGACAAGACGGAACTTTGATGCGAAGCAGCAGCGGCAGGAACAGCAGCGGAAACAACGGCGGGAGCCGTGGTGGCAACAGCGGCGGCCGCGGCGGGAGCGGCGGTGGCCGCGGTAACTACCGCGGCGCCGGCAACAACCGTGACGACAGGCAGGGCGGCCGTTCGAAGAGGCCCCGCCCCGAGGAGCGCCGTTACGACGTCGGTCCCGGCGCCTCCCCGGAGGGCCCCAAGTCCGGGCGCGGCGGCTCGGCGCGCGGCGGCGCCAAGGGCGGTCCGAAGCGGCCCCAGCCGCGGGGACGCACGGCCCCGGCCACGTCCCGCGAGTACGAGACGCGGGCCGAGGAGCGCAACCGCGAGCGGTACGCGGGCAAGAAGGACGTCAAGCTCCCCAAGACCTTTCCCGGCGCCGAGCAGGAGGGCGAGCGGCTGCAGAAGGTGCTCGCACGCGCCGGTTACGGCTCCCGGCGGGCCTGCGAGGAGCTGATCGAGCAGGCGCGGGTCGAGGTCAACGGCGAGATCGTGCTGGAGCAGGGCCGGCGGGTCGACCCGGAGAAGGACGAGGTCAAGGTCGACGGGCTGACCGTCGCGACGCAGTCGTACCAGTTCTTCTCGCTGAACAAGCCCGCCGGTGTCGTCTCCACCATGGAGGACCCGGAGGGGCGCCAGTGCCTCGGTGACTACGTCACCAACCGCGAGACCCGGCTCTTCCACGTCGGACGGCTCGACACCGAGACCGAGGGCGTCATCCTGCTCACCAACCACGGCGAGCTGGCGCACCGCCTGACCCACCCCAAGTACGGCGTGAAGAAGACCTACCTCGCGCACATCGTGGGCCCGATCCCGCGCGACCTCGGCAAGCGCCTGAAGGACGGCATCCAGCTCGAGGACGGGTACGCGCGCGCGGACCACTTCCGGGTCGTGGAGCAGACCGGCAAGAACTACCTGGTCGAGGTGACCCTCCACGAGGGCCGCAAGCACATCGTCCGCCGGATGCTGGCGGAGGCGGGCTTCCCCGTCGACAAGCTGGTGCGCACCGCCTTCGGTCCGATCACGCTGGGCGACCAGAAGTCGGGCTGGCTGCGCCGCCTGTCCAACACCGAGGTCGGGATGCTGATGCAGGAGGTCGACCTCTAGCCGTCCCGAGGGTTGTGCCGACCGGCCACCCCCTTTTATAGTCGCAGTGACTATTAAGGGGGTGGCCGGTCGTGCTCGGCTACGACAAACACGCCTACGAGCCCTTCGCCGTCACCGTCGATCTCGCCGTCCTCACGCTCCGCGCGGGCGCGCTGCAGGTGCTGCTGATCGAACGGGCCGAGGAGCCGTACGCCGGCCGCTGGGCCCTGCCCGGCGGCTTTCTGCTGCCCGAGGAGTCGGCGGAGGAGGCGGCCCGCCGGGAGCTGGCCGAGGAGACCGGCCTCGCGGACGTGAGCGGGCTGCACCTGGAACAGTTGCGGACCTACAGCGAGCCCGGCCGCGACCCCCGGATGCGGGTCGTCTCCGTCGCCTTCACCGCGCTGCTGCCCGACCCTCCCGAGCCGCGGGCCGGCACCGACGCGGCCGAGGCCCGCTGGGTGCCGTACGACAGCGCCCGCGGCCTCGCCTTCGACCACGACCGCATCCTGGCCGACGCCCGGACGCGCGTCGGCGCCAAGCTGGAGTACACCTGCCTGGCCACCGCCTTCTGCCCGGCCGAGTTCACGCTCGGCGAGCTCCAGCAGGTCTACGAGACGGTGTGGGGGGCCCCGCTCGACCGGCCCAACTTCCGCCGCAAGGTCCTCGCCACCCCCGGTTTCGTCGAGCAGGTCCCCGGCGCCGCGCGCCTGACCGGAGGCCGGGGCAAACCCGCCGCCCTCTACCGCGCGGGCCCGGCCACCTCCCTGCACCCGCCCCTGCTCCGCACCCCTCGGGAAGGACGCCCCGCATGACCACGACCACCGTCACCAAGCGCGCCGCCACCGGGGCGCTCACCGGACTCGCCCTCGGGGACGCGCTGGGCTTCCCCACCGAGTTCAACGACGTCCCGTCGATCCTGGCCACGTTCGGCCCCTGGCGGCAGATGGAGCTGCCCCGGCCCGCGATCGTCACCGACGACACCCAGATGACCCTGGCGCTGGGGCGGGGACTGCGGACGGCGATGGACCGGGGACCGCTCGGGCCGAAGCGCATGGAACGGCCGGTGCGGGAGGAGTTCGTCGACTGGTACCAGTCGCCGGAGAACAACCGGGCACCGGGCAACACCTGTCTCAGGGCGTGCGACCTGCTCAAGGCGCAGGACCGCCCCTGGCAGGACGCCAGCCAGATCCACTCCAAGGGCTGCGGCGCCAACATGCGCGTCGCACCGATAGGACTCGTCCCCGGGCTCAGCGACGAACAGCGCGCCGGCGCCGCCCAGTTGCAGGCCGCGCTCACCCACGGGCACCCGACCGCGCTCGCCGCCTCCGACCTCACCGCGCACGCCGTACGGCTGCTCGCCGAGGGGGCCGAGCCCACCGGACTGGTCGGGCTGCTGCGCTCCTACGCCTACGACAACCGCACCCGCTACCACGAGCGCTGGCTCGGCGACCTGTGGACCCGCGCCCAGGACCCCGGCCCCGAGCACTTCATCGCCCGCGGCTGGGACGAGTGCCTGGCCGTCCTCGACCGCCTCCGGGAAGCGGTGCGCACCGTCTCCCCGGAGACCGACCCGTGCCTCGCGGTCGGCGCGGGCTGGATCGCGGAAGAGGCGCTGGCCGCCGGGCTGCTGAGCTTCCTGCTCTTCGTCGACGGGCCCCTGACGGCCCTGCGCCGCGCCGCCTGCACCTCCGGCGACTCCGACTCCATCGCCTGCCTCACGGGCGCCTTCGCGGGCGCCCACCTCGGCACCGGCGCCTGGCCGGCCGAGTGGGCCGACCGGATCGAGTACCGGTCCGACCTGCTGGCCCTGGGCGCGCTCTGGGACGCTTGAGCCATGACCGACGTCCTCGACACCGACCTGGCCCCGGTGGTGGCCGAACAGCCCTTCCCGGTGCTGTTCGCGACCGTCTCCGGCGCCCACCTCTACGGCTTCCCCTCCCGCGACTCGGACGTCGACCTGCGCGGCGCCCACCTGCTGCCCGCGGCCGACCTGGTCGGACTGCGCGCACCGGAGGAGACCCGGTCGCGGATGTGGGACCGGGACGGCGTCGAGATGGACCTGGTCACGCACGACCTGCGCAAGTTCGTGCGGCTGATGCTGCGCCGCAACGGCTACGTCCTGGAGCAGCTCCTGTCGCCGCTGGTCGTGCACACCACCGAGGCCCACCGGGAACTGGCCGCGCTCGCGCCGGGCGTCCTCACCGGCCACCACGCCCATCACTACCGGGGGTTCGCCGGGACGCAGTGGCGGCTGTTCGAGAAGAGCGGCGAGCTCAAACCCCTGCTGTACACCTTCCGGGTGCTGCTCACCGGCATCCACCTGATGCGCTCCGGCGAGGTGCAGCCGCACCTGCCCACCCTCGCCGCCGAGGTCGGCGAGGCCCCGGTGTACCTGGCGGAGCTGATCGCCGCCAAGGCCGAGCGTGAGCACGGGCAGGCCGGTGTCGACCGCGCACGCGTGCGGGCCGACGTGGAGCGGCTGCACGGCGTCCTGGACGAGGCGCAGGCTGCGTCAGCGCTGCCCGGCGCCCCCACCGCCCACGACGCCCTGCACGACTTCGTCGTACGCGTCCGGCTGGAGGGCTGACGCACGCCGGGTGCGGACCAGGAAGTCCTCGACGCGGCGCCGGTCCGGTTCGGCGGGCAGCGGGCTGCGACGGGCGGCCTCCTCGCACTCCCGGGCCAGGCGGGCCATCCAGGACTCGGTTTCGGGCCAGGACACCTCGCCGCGCTTCACGGCGAGCAGCGGCTCGCGCAGGTCGCCGACATCGAGGGTGAGCGCGCCCGTGCGCAGGAGGTCCCGGGCGCTCGCCAGAAGCCGCAGCAGGTGCATCGCGTGCTTCCAGCGCGGGGCGCCGTGCGTGCGCACATCGGCGTCCAGCTTGCGGCGCTGGCCCTGCGCGTAGCGGGTGAACGTCTCGTGGACCCGCCGGGAGAGGAACGCCCCGCGCAGGGCCAGCAGTTCGCGGCCGGTGGCGTCGGCGTACTCCACGAGCGGGGAGTGCAGGCACTCCAGGATGTTCGGGTTCGCGCGCAGCGCCAGCTCGCAGAAGCGCTCCAGCTCCCAGGCGAACTGCTCCTCGGCCGGCCCCTCCACATGCGTCGGCGGCTTCTCGAAACGCCAGAACAGGGCGGTCGGGGCGAGGAACACGCCCCGGCGGTCCGTGTCGCTGGTCTCCGTCGCCAGGCCGAAGGCACGGGAGCCCATGACACAGGCGTAGACCGTGTGGTCGCGTACCAGCGTGTGCGGGTCGGGTGACTCGGGGCGCATGCGGGGGAGCGTACGCGGGAGGTCAGGCCGGGCGGACCGAATTTCCCTCCACCGTGATCGGCCGCTCGGGCAGCGGCCTGGTGGCGGGCCCCCGCTCCACCGCGCCGTCCGCGATGCCGAACCGGCTGTCGTGGCAGGCGCAGTTGATCGTGCCGCCGCTCACGTCCGTCACCGTGCAGCCCTGGTGGGTGCAGACGGCCGAGAAGGCCTTGAACTCGCCGGGCTCCGGCTGGGTCACCACGATCCCCTCCTCGGCGAGGATCCTGCCGCCGCCCACCGGCACGTCCTCCGTCCGCGTCAGTTCCCGGCCCGGGGCGGCCCCGCTGGAGGAGCCGGTCGTACCGCCCCCGCCACCGCAGCCGGCGACGAGCGCCACCGCGCCCGTCGTCAGGAGGACCGTGCGCCGGGCCGGGCTGGAAACCATGTCGTCACTCCGGGGGGGAAGAGGGATGCGTGCGAGGCTTCGGACCGCACCAGCGTCTCAGGGGGCGAGCGCCGTACACCGGCCCCGCGCGGGCTGACTACGCTGGACGGACCAAGACCGATACGCACTTCACCGAGGAGCATCGCCGTGGCGGTACGAGCGGTCCGGGGCGCCGTCCAACTGGAACGGGACGAGGCCGGACACATGGACGAGCGCGTCGCGGCCCTGCTGACGGCGGTCCTGGAGCGCAACGAGCTGACCGCCGACGACCTGATCAGCATCTGGTTCACGGCCACGCCCGACCTGCACAGCGACTTCCCCGCCGCCGCCGCCCGCAAGCTGGGCATCACCGACGTCCCGCTGATCTGCGCCCAGGAACTCGACGTCGAGGGCGCCATGCCGCGCGTCGTACGCCTCCTCGCCCACGTCGAGTCCGACCGGTCCCGCTCCGACATCTCCCACGTCTACCTCGGCGCCGCCGCGGCCCTGCGCAAGGACATCGCCCAGTGAGAACCGCACTCGTCATCGGAACCGGCCTGATCGGCACCTCGGCCGCCCTCGCCCTCACCCAGCGGGGTGTCACCGTGCATCTCGCCGACCACGATCCCGAGCAGGCCCGCACCGCAGCCGCGCTCGGCGCCGGCACCGACGCCGCCCCCGACGGCCCCGTCGACCTCGCGGTCGTCGCCGCCCCGCCCGCCCTGGTGGCCGACGTGCTCGCCGAGGCGATGGCCCGCGGCGCGGCCCGCGGCTACATCGACGTGGCCAGCGTCAAGGGCGGCCCCCGGCGCGAGCTGGAGGCGCGCGGTGTCGACCTGACGTCGTACCTGGGCACCCACCCCATGTCCGGGCGCGAGAAGTCCGGCCCGCTGGCCGCCACCGGCGACCTCTTCGAGGGCCGGCCGTGGGTGCTGACCCCGACCCGCGACACCGACACCGAGGTGCTCAACCTCGCGCTCGAACTGGTCTCGCACTGCCGCGCCGTGCCGGTCGTGATGGACGCCGACGCCCACGACCGGGCCGTCGCCCTCGTCTCCCACATGCCCCACCTGGTGTCCAGCATGGTCGCCGCCCGCCTGGAGCACGCCGAGGAGGCCGCCGTACGGCTGTGCGGGCAGGGCATCCGCGACGTGACCCGGATCGCCGCCTCCGACCCCCGCATGTGGATCGACATCCTCTCCGCGAACCCGGGGCCGGTCGCCGACCTGCTCGGCGACGTCGCCGCCGACCTGGAGGAGACGGTGCGGGCCCTGCGCTCCCTGCAGTCCTCCGACGACGACAAGCGGCGCGAGGGCAGCGCCGGCATAGAAGCCGTCCTCAGACGCGGCAACGCGGGCCAGGTCCGCGTCCCCGGCAAGCACGGCTCCGCGCCGCGCGTCTACGAGACCGTGGCCGTCCTCATCGACGACCAGCCGGGACAGCTCGCCCGCATCTTCGCGGACGCGGACCGGGCCGGCGTCAACATCGAGGACGTGCGGATCGAGCACGCGACCGGGCAGCAGGCCGGCCTGGTGCAGCTCATGGTCGAGCCGAAGGCCGCCTCCGTGCTCACCACGGCCCTGCGGGAGAGGGGCTGGGCGATCCGCCAGTGACGTGTGGTGCGAAGCGGGGTCATGCGCCTGTCGGAGGGGCCCCGCGGACCCAGTAACCTTGTGCGGGACGCGCTCGCGTCCCGCACACCACCCACCGCACCGCACCAGGAAGGTGTCCCCTCGTGGAAAACGGCGCCGCCCCGACCGCCCCGGCCGTGATTGTCGCCATCGACGGCCCCTCCGGCACGGGCAAGTCGAGCACGTCGAAGGCCGTCGCCGCGCAGCTCGGCCTGAGCTACCTGGACACCGGCGCCCAGTACCGGGCGATCACGTGGTGGATGGTCTCCAACGGCATCGACATAGCCGACCCGCACGCCGTCGCCGCCGCGGCCGGCAAGCCCGAGATCATCTCCGGCACCGACCCGTCGGCCCCGGCCATCACGGTCGACGGCGTGGACGTGGCAGGCCCGATCCGCACCCAGGAGGTCACCTCCAGGGTGAGCGCGGTCAGCGCCGTCCCCGAGGTGCGCGCCCGGATCACCGAGCTGCAGCGCACCATCGCCGCCGCCGCCGAGGGGGGCATCGTCGTCGAGGGCCGCGACATCGGCACGACCGTGCTGCCGGACGCCGACCTGAAGATCTTCCTGACCGCCTCCCCGGAGGCCCGCGCCGCACGCCGCAGCGGCGAACTCAAGGGCGCCGACGTGCAGGCCACCCGCGAGGCCCTGATCAAGCGGGACGCGGCCGACTCCAGCCGCAAGACCTCGCCGCTCGCCAAGGCGGACGACGCGGTCGAGGTGGACACCACCGATCTCACCCTCGCGCAGGTCATCGAGTGCGTCGTCACCCTCGTCGAGGAGAAGCGGGCGGGTAAGTGACCTCACCCCCCGTTCCCTCCGAGCAGGGCGCCGAGGTCGGGCGGCGCATCGGCGTCGGCCTGATGTACGGCCTGTGGAAGCCGCGGGTGCTCGGCGCCTGGCGGGTGCCCGCCACCGGCCCGCTGATCTTCGCCGTGAACCACGCGCACAACATCGACGGCCCCATGGTCATGGGCGTCGCGCCCCGGCCGACGCACTTCCTGATCAAGAAGGAGGCGTTCGTCGGGCCGCTCGGACGGTTCCTGACCGGCATCGGCCAGATCGAGGTGGACCGCGAGTCCACCGACCGCACGGCCATCGCCCGGGCACTGTCCGTGCTCCGGGACGGCGGTGTGCTCGGCATCTTCCCGGAGGGCACCCGCGGCGAGGGCGACTTCGCCTCGCTGCGCGCCGGGCTCGCGTACTTCGCCGTACGCGGCGGCGCCCCGATCGTCCCCGTGGCCGTCCTGGGAAGTTCCGAGCGGCCCGGACGGTTGATAAAGGCGCTGCCGCCCCTGCGCTCGCGCGTCGACGTCGTCTTCGGCGACCCCTTCGAGGCGGGAGACCCCGACGGCCGGCGTACGCGCAAGGCGCTGGACGAGGCCACCGAACGCATCCAGAAGCAGCTCACCGCGCACCTGGAAAACGCCAGGCGGCTCACCGGCCGCTAGGCGACACTTGAGTAGTGGATCACCCGGTACAGGGTGTTCCACCGATCACCACGATGAACGAGGTACGGACTTCATGAACGACGACATCCACTCCGAGGGTTCGGGCGAGGAGCACGACCACGGGGCGCTTGGCGACGCCGAATACGCGCAGTTCATGGAGCTCGCCGCGGAAGAGGGCTTCGACCTCGCGGACGTCGAGGGCGCGATCGAGGCGGCCGGGCACGGCCCGCTGCCCGTCCTCGCCGTCGTCGGCCGCCCCAATGTCGGCAAGTCGACCCTGGTGAACCGCATCATCGGCCGCCGCGAGGCGGTCGTCGAGGACAAGCCCGGCGTCACCCGCGACCGCGTCACCTACGAGGCCGAGTGGGCGGGCCGCCGCTTCAAGGTCGTCGACACCGGCGGCTGGGAGCAGGACGTCCTCGGCATCGACGCCTCCGTGGCCGCCCAGGCCGAGTACGCGATCGAGGCGGCCGACGCGGTCGTCTTCGTCGTGGACGCCAAGGTCGGCGCCACCGACACCGACGAGGCGGTCGTACGGCTGCTGCGCAAGGCCGGCAAGCCCGTCGTGCTGTGCGCCAACAAGGTGGACGGCCCGAGCGGCGAGGCCGACGCGGCCTACCTGTGGTCGCTGGGGCTGGGGGAGCCGTACCCGGTCTCCGCGCTGCACGGCCGCGGCACCGGCGACATGCTGGACCAGGTCCTCGAGGCCCTGCCCGAGGCCCCGGAGCAGACCTTCGGCACCGCCGTCGGCGGCCCGCGCCGCGTCGCCCTGATCGGCCGGCCCAACGTCGGCAAGTCCTCGCTGCTGAACAAGGTGGCGGGCGAGGAGCGCGTCGTCGTCAACGAACTCGCCGGAACCACCCGCGACCCGGTCGACGAGCTGATCGAGCTGGGCGGCAAGACCTGGAAGTTCGTCGACACCGCCGGCATCCGCAAGCGCGTCCACCTCCAGCAGGGCGCCGACTACTACGCGTCGCTGCGCACCGCCGCCGCCGTCGAGAAGGCGGAGGTCGCCGTCGTCCTCATCGACGCCTCCGAGTCCATCTCCGTGCAGGACCAGCGGATCGTCACCATGGCCGTCGAGGCGGGCCGCGCGCTGGTCCTCGCGTACAACAAGTGGGACACCCTCGACGAGGAGCGCCGCTACTACCTGGAGCGGGAGATCGAGACCGAACTCGGCCAGGTCGCGTGGGCGCCCCGGGTGAACGTCTCGGCGCAGACCGGACGGCACATGGAGAAGCTGGTCCCGGCGATCGAGACGGCCCTGGCCGGCTGGGAGACCCGGGTCCCTACGGGCCGCCTGAACGCCTTCCTCGGCGAGCTGGTCGCCGCCCACCCGCACCCGGTGCGGGGTGGCAAGCAGCCGCGCATCCTGTTCGGCACCCAGGCGGGCACCAAGCCGCCGCGGTTCGTGCTCTTCGCCTCCGGCTTCATCGAGGCCGGCTACCGGCGCTTCATCGAGCGCCGGCTGCGCGAGGAGTTCGGCTTCGAGGGGACGCCGATCCACATCTCGGTGCGGGTGCGCGAGAAGCGCGGCGCCAAGAAGAAGTAGCCCGGACACGGAGAAGGGGCGGCCCCGGACGGGGCCGCCCCTTCTCGCTGCCTGCGCTCAGGCGCCCCGGCGCGGGGCCGGCGGGAGCGCGGCCGGGACGTGGCGCATCGTCCCGGTGCCGTGCGGGCCGAGCTGGCCGACGCGCTGCCACGGCGACTGCTGGCCGACCCGGGCACTGGTGGCGCCCGCGCTGTACGCGCCGTACCCGCCCCGGCCGCGGGGCATGTTCCCGAACCCGGTGAACTCCAGTTCCTCCTCGCCGCTGCGATCCCCCGGCAGCGAGCGGAAGGACCTGACGTACTCGGCGTAGAGCGCGTCGTAGATCGGCGTGGCGGAAGGGCCACCGGGTCGGTGGGAGGAGTCGTATGCGTGCACGTATGTCCAAACGACCCCGGGCCCGAAGGGATGCGGCCCGGAGGGAGGCGCCCGCCGCTCGTGCGTTCGCTGGTCAGGTCCCTGCCAGTGGCAGCGCGGCGGCGACGAGCCGTCCGCCCGCCGCCGCCTTGTCCAGCGCGTCGCGCAGCAGGTCCTCGCGGGGCTGGCGGCCGATCGTGCCGACCGGAGCCGCGAACATCAGCACCTGCTGCTGCTTGGTGGCGGCCGCGCGCCAGCCCTCGGTGACCTGGAGGGGCTGGTGCGCCTGCCACCAGGCGACCGGACGGCCGCCGTCGGTCCCCGGCTGGAGCACCGCGTGGAGGTGACCCATGGCGAGCAGCACCGACCAGCCGTGCAGCACCGCCGGGGCGGTGGACAACTCGGCGACCGGCATGAAGCCCTGCTCGACGAGGAGCGGAAGGAACTCGTCGCCCGAGCCGTTCGTGCCGGGCCGCACGATGGGCGCGGTCGGCTCGACCACGAGGGCCGGGTGCAGCTCCCCGGAGATCAGGACCAGACCGCTGGTGACACCGAGCACGGCCTGCTCCGGCGCGGGCTGCTCGGGCGCGGCCTGCTCGGGCCGCGGCGCGCTGTCGGCGTTGATGGACCTCACGGCACCCTGGAGCTGTTCCTCGGTGACCTTGACGACCTGCGAGGGCAGGCAGCCCGCATGGGCGAAGGCGAGCACCGCCGTCTCCTCCCCGATGAAGAGAACGGTGCTGGTGCGCTCCTGCTCGCAGTCGCCCGGAGTGCGGCAGGACGTGCAGTCGTAGCTGCCCGGGGCGGACTCCCCGGCGAGCAGGCGGTCGGCTTCTTCGTCGCCGATCTCGGCGCGTACGTCGTCGCTGACGTCGAGCATGCGCGGCACGGGTGGCTCCCTCGGGATGCGGTGCGTGACCGGGCCGGGTGGCTCCCGGCCCGCGGTCGGGGTGGGTCCCCGGCTCATGCTGAAGACAACGGGCGATCCGCGGCGCGGGTCACGCTCCCCGGTGAACGGAATCGAACCGCCCGACGGCGGTCCCGGCCGGCCCCGGAGCGTCTCGCCGTCCGTCAAGTGGGCGCGGCGACAAGGGCGTTGAGCAGGGCGAACGTGCCGAAGGTCGTCGGATCGGTACGTCGACAAATCAGGAAATCCCCGGCCCGGGACCCTGTCGTCCGTGACCACATCGCAATCGGACACGGACAACCAGAAGGCCGGGTTCCGGGTCTAACCGGACGACGGACAGCCCAGGGAGGACCGCACCGCAATGACGCCGCCGGCATCCTCGGCCGCCCCGCTGCGCGCCGACTGCATCGCCGACTCCGCGGGTGGCCTGACCTTCGACGTCGCCGTGCACGGCGGCACCGCCACGGCCCACCTGGTGCTGCGCCGCCAGGGCGCCGGGGACGAGGTCGGCCTGCCGCTCGCCCCGATCGACGAGGGCCGGCTGCGCGCCGCCCTGCCCAGCAGCGTCGCCCTGCCCGAGGGCCGCTGGGACGCGTACGCGCGCGTGTCCGGCGGCGAGCCGCGCCGCCTGGTCCCCGGCGTCACCGACCTGCGCCCCCTCGCCGAGCGCACCCCGAGCGGCCTGCTCGGCCATGTCGCCGTCCGCATCCCCTACGCGGGCCGGCAGGGCGGGCTCACCGTCCGGAGCTGGCTGCGCGCCCCGCACGCCGAGGCGGCCGGACTGGGCCACGAGGACGACGCGCTGACCGTGCGGGGGCGGGTGTACGGCAGCCCGCTCGGCGCCGGCGCCCACGCCGAGCTGCGCGCCAGGCCGGGGACGGGAGAGGGTGCGACGCACCGGCTCGACGTGAGCCGCGACCGGGCGGACTTCCGGCTCACGGTCGGCTACGCCACCCTCGCGCCGGGCATGTGGGACCTGTGGCTGCGGCCCGCCGGGGAGTCCGGCCCCTCCGTGCGCGTCGCCCGGCTGCTGGACGACGTCGCCGACAAGCACCCCGTCCTCGTCGGTCCGCCCGCGCGTGTGGAGACGCCGTACGGGCCGGTCGCGGCCGGCCCCTGCTACACGAGGGACAACGACCTGTCGGTGTCCGTCACCCCGCTGGCCCCCTGACGGTCGCGGACAGCAGGAGAATCGCCCCATGCTCGAGACCTCCGCGCGCCTGCTGCGCCTGCTCTCCCTGCTCCAGGCCCACCGCGAGTGGTCCGGCGCCGACCTGGCCGAGCGCCTCGGCGTCTCCCCGCGCACCGTGCGCCGGGACGTGGACCGGCTGCGCGAACTGGGCTACCCCGTCAACGCCAGCCCCGGCACCGGCGGCGGCTACCGGCTCGGCGCGGGAGCCCGCCTCCCGCCGCTGCTCCTGGACGACGACGAGGCCGTCGCGGTCGCCGTCGGGCTGCGCACGGCCGCCGGGCAGGGCGTCGAGGGCATCGGCGAGAGTTCCGTACGGGCGCTGGCCAAGCTGGAGCAGGTGCTGCCGGACCGGCTGCGCCGCCGGGTGGGCGCCCTCAACGCCTTCACCGTGCCGATGCTGCGCGCCCCGGGTTCCTCCAGCGTCGACCCCGCCGTCCTCACCGAGCTGGCCCACCTGTGCCGGGACGGGGAGACGCTGCGCTTCGCCTACCGCGGGCACGACGGCGCCGAGACCCGCCGCGTCGTCGAGCCGTACCGCCTGGTCTGCTCCGAGCGGCGCTGGTACCTCGTCGCCTTCGACCTCGACCGCGCGGACTGGCGCACCTTCCGGGCGGACCGCGTCACGCCGCAGCCGCCGCACGGCCCGCGCTTCGCCCCGCGCGAGCCGCCCGCCGAGGACCTGGCCGCGTACGTCTCCGAGGGGGTCTCCACGCGCGTGTACGCCACCCGCGCGACCGTGCGGCTGCTGGTGCCCCTCGAGGAGGCCGCCGAGCGCGTCTCGCCGACCGCGGGGGTGCTGGAGGCGGAGGGCCCCAAGAGCTGCCTGCTGCGCACCGGCGCGGCGAGCCCGGACGTGATGGCGCTGCACCTGATGGCGACCGGCTTCGACTTCGAGGTGCTGGAGCCCGCCGCCCTGACCGAGGCGATCCGGGCGGCGCACGGCCGGCTGGGGCGCTCCCTGGCGCGCCCCGGGGCGGGCGGGCCCGGCCCGGAGGAAGTGTGAGCCAAATATGTGTTTTCTGTGCAGGCGCCCGAAGTTCGCACGTCCGTTCGCGCCCGCCCGGAGGGGAATGCGCGACCGAACCGGGGCGCTTCGGCGGCCTTTCTCGTTCTCCTATTCGAGGGGTCGGTGCGGGGCGCGGGAATTGCCGCGTAAAGAGAGAGGGAGGCGGCCGGATACGTCCGTACGGGTGACGGATTTCCGCCGGAACGCACACCGTGATCCTGTGACAGAAATGTGACCGTAGGTTCCCGGGCGGTCGCGGTTACGGGCCGGGGGTTCCCCGGTGGTGGGGCAGGGCATAGCGTGGTGACATGGCACCGATTCCGACACCCCCGGCCGAACCGCAGGACAGTCCGGACGCATACGTGGGCCTCGATTCCGGCGCCGCCGAACGGCGTGCGCGGGAGAGGGGCTGGTCGACGGTGCGGTCGCTGGCCCCGGGGACGGTCATCACCATGGAGTACCGCGTGGGCCGGCTCAACTTCGAGGTGAAGGACGGCCGCGTGGCCCGCGCCTGGAAGGGCTGACACACGTCGACGGCCCCGGCCCTCCTTCGGGGAGGACCGGGGCCGTCGTGCCGCGCGGGCGGGGTGTGCGTACCGGACCCGCGTGCCGGCGGGGCGGTCAGCCGCCCGACACGGGCCGTGCCGGGGCCGTGCTGCGCGGATGGCGGTCCGGGTGCGGCGGACGGCGGCTGCCGGCCGGTGCGACCGGGGCGCGGTCCGAGCGGGCCGTGTGCGGGCCCGGAGCCAGGTACACCGGGGCCCGGGTGCACGGCTGCGTGGCGACCGGCTCGCGCGCCGGGGCGTCCTCCCGGTCGTGGACGGCGTGCGTGAGCACCACCGGGGCGGTGACCGGCTCCTTCGCGGGCCGCTGACGGCCGAGCCGGGCGGACCAGTGGCCCCGCAGGCCGAGGATCCAGGCCTCCGCGCGGGTGATCAGCGGCTCGAACCAGGGCAGCGCCAGCAGGATCAGCAGCCCCGCCGTCCAGCCCAGGAGCACGTCGCTGAGCCAGTGCGTCCCGAGGTAGACGGTGGACATCCCCACCCCGAGCGAGGTGACCGCCGACAGCGCCGACAGCCAGCGCCGGGCCCTCGGCGTGGAGGCCAGGTAGGCCAGGATTCCCCAGGTGACCACGGCGTTCGCGGTGTGACCGCTCGGAAATATATCGCCGCCGAGCCACATCTCGTTCGAGCCGATCGTGGTCGCGTAGTGCGGCCCCAGACGGCCCATGCCGATCTTGGCGGCACCCACGGTGACGTTCAGCAGCAGGAGCGAGGTGCCGAGCGCGAGCAGGGGACGCAGCGTGTGCTGCCGCCAGGAGCGCCAGCCGAGCCAGGCCGCGACCATCACCGCGGTGGGGCCGCGCTGGCCGAGCACCACGTAGTAGTCGACGAAGGCGTGGATCTCGGGCCACTGCTGGTACGGCCGGAAGAACATGACCTGCCAGTCGAGCCGGACCAGCCACGAGGTGATCAGCACGGCCCACACGATCGCGATATAGAACGCCAGGGTGCCGGCGAACAGCGCAATGCGGTGCCGGCTCATCTCCGGCACATCTAGGTGGGCCGGTCGTTCCGGCTCCCGGTCCAGTCTCGCGAACACCCGGTCCAGACGGGTGAGGTTCCGTTCGGTACGCACCCAATCGACGTTACAGCGAGTGAGGAGTGATCCCCGACGGAACAACGGGTTTGTGATGACGATGTGATGTGGGATTCCTCTCAGGGGGTGACTATTTCCGAGGAATCCTCAAACGGCTCCGACCTGCGGACTTCAATTCCTTTGATCGGCCCGGTCGGGGGTTTTATCGTGCTTATGAATTCGTTAACCGAATGCTGGTACGGAATTTTCCCGCCGCACACGGGGCGGCCGGGCCGGTCAGGGCGGGCCGGACCCGTTCAGCCAGAACGCGCCGTACCCCGCCGAGACGAGGGCGACCCCCGCGACCACCAGCGCCGACCTGCACGTCCGCAGCCGGGCGAGGGCCGTGGCGAGCGGCAGCAGCAGCGGGAAGGCGGGCATCAGCAGCCGGGGCTTCGAGCCGAAGTAGCTCGACGCGCACAGGGCGAGGACGGTGACGACCCCCGCGTACACCAGCAGCGGGAGCGGCTGGCGCTGCCGTACGCAGACGACGTACAGCCACAGCAGCAGCGCCACCCCGGCGATCAGCGCGACGCCCGCCAGGGCCGACGGGAACGACGTGAGCCGCCCGGCGACGAACCGGGCGAAGGCCAGGCCGCCGTCGAAGCCGTTGCGCCAGCCGGCCTGGACGTCGAGGTAGCCGAGGGGGCCCTCGCCGGTGCGGTGGCCGACCCACAGCACGTACCCGGCGGCACCGAGGGGGGCCAGGACCGTGCCGAGCACGCGCCGCGCACCCTCGCCGGGAGCGCGCTCCGGAGTCCCGGCGCCGGCGCGGTCGCCCAGGTACGCCGCGACCGCCGCCGCCCACAGCGCCGCCGTCACCGCGAGCCCCACCGGCCGGGTCAGCCCCGCCAGCGCGGCCAGCGCCCCCGCCGTCACCCAGCGCCCGGTCAGCACCGCGTACAGCGACCAGGCCGCCAGCGCGGTGAACAGTGACTCGCTGTACGCCATCGACTGCACGATCCCGACCGGCAGCACGGCCCACAGCAGGACGGCGCACACCCCGGCCCGGCGGCCGTACACGTGGTCCGCCACCGCGAAGATCCCCCAGGCCGCGGCGAGCGAGGCGAGCAGGCTCACGACGAATCCGGCGTCGGCGTACGACAGCGGGGTCACCGCCGCGCCCAGTCGCTCCAGCCAGGGCAGCAGCGGGAAGAAGGCCAGGTTGGAGTGCACGTCGCCGTTGGGCAGGCGCACCTCGTAGCCGTACCCCAGCTCGGCGACCCCGGCGTACCAGAGGGAGTCCCAGCGGGCGGTCAGCAGCGTGTACGCGCTCTTGTCGCGCGAGGCGCTCCACAGGGCCAGGGCGAGCAGGCCCAGGGCGCGCACGGCCGCGTAGCCGAGCAGCGCCGGGGCGGCCCCGCGCAGCGCACCGGCGCGTCCCGCGGCGCGCGTTTCAAGATCGGTCACGGGCTCGATTATCTGCCGGGCCCCCGAGCCCCCGGCCCGCCGGGGCGGGCGGGCCGGGGACGCAGTGGCGCACGCCACACACGGGACGCGGGATCTGTGAGGCCCACCACGTGTGCCGGGAGCGCTCTCGCGTAACCTGGCGAGTCACTCGCGCTCCGTCGCACGGCCCCGGAGCCACCGCTCACCACCGGCCGAGACGCAGGGGAGTCCCCACCCCGCGCAGCCCGCCGGACGCGAGGGAACATCTTGGAGGTACGCACATGTCCGGGACGACCACGGCTGCCGTCGCGCCGCGCCGTCGGGCGGCCGGGGCCGGAGCCAACCGCTGGGTGGTCCTCGTCGTCCTCTGCGTCAGCCTGCTGCTCGTCGCCCTCGACGCCACCGTGCTGCACGTGGCGGTCCCCGCCGTCACGGAGGACCTGAAGCCCGGCGCGATCGAACTGCTCTGGATCGTCGACGTCTACCCGCTGGTCTGCGCCTCGCTGCTGATCCTGTTCGGCACGCTGGGCGACCGGGTGGGCCGCAGACGGGTACTGCTCGTCGGCTACGCGCTGTTCGGCGTCGCCTCCGCGCTGGCCGCCCTCGCGGAGAGCGCCCAGGTGCTGATCCTGGCCCGGGCGCTGCTCGGCGTCGGCGGAGCCATGATCATGCCGGCGACGCTGTCGATCCTGCGGCAGGTCTTCCCCGATCGCCGGGAGCGGGCCCTGGCCATCGGCATCTGGAGCGCCGTGGCCGCGGTGGGAGCGGCTGTCGGGCCCCTGCTCGGCGGCTTCCTGCTGGAGCACTTCTGGTGGGGCTCGGTCTTTCTCGTCAACATCCCGCTGATGCTGGTCAGCCTGCCGGTGGGGCGGCTGCTGCTGCCCGAGTCGAAGGGCGACGGCACCGGCCCCTGGGACGTGGTCGGCGCGCTGATGGCGGCGGCCGGGCTGTTCGGCGTGGTCCTGGGCGTGAAGCGGCTCGGCGGCGGCGAGCAGGTCGCGAGCGTGTTCACCGTGGTGCCCCTGGTGGCGGGCGCTGCCCTGCTGACCGCCTTCGTGCGCCGGCAGCGCCGGCGTACGCATCCGCTCGTGGACCTGCGGATGTTCCGGCGGCCGGCGTTCAGCACGTCGGTGGGCTGCATCGTGCTGGCGATGCTGGCGCTGGTCGGGCTGGAGCTGATCGCGGCGCAGTACCTGCAGCTGGTGCTCGGGCTGTCACCGCTGGAGACCGGGCTGCGGCTGCTGCCGCTGACCTTCGCGGCGATGGCGGCCGGGCTCGCGGGGGCGCGGATGCTGCGGCGGTTCGGGCCGCGGCGGATGGTGTGCGCCGGGTTCTGCCTGACCGCCGCGGCGGTGGTCCTGCTGACGGCGATGGGCCGGGCCGACAACTGCCCGCTGCTGCTGACCGGGTTCGTGCTGCTGGGCTTCGGGCTGGAGACGACGCTGTTCGGCGCGTACGAGTCGATGCTGAGCGAGGCGCCGCAGGAGCAGTCCGGCGGGGCGGCGGCGATCGGCGAGACGTCCTACCAGCTCGGTGCCGGCATCGGCATAGCGCTGCTGGGCAGCGTGATGAACGCGGCGTACGCGCCCGGGCTGGCGGGGGGTGTGCCCGGGGTGCCGGCGTCGGCGTCGGCCGCGGCGGGGCATTCGCTGGGGGAGGCGTACGAGGTCGCGGGCCGGCTCGGGGGGCCCGCGGGGGGTGCGTTGCGCAGTGCCGCCGCCGACGCGTTCGTGCACGGGCTGCACGTGACGCTGGTGGTGAGCGCCGGACTGCTGCTGCTGGGGGCGGTGATGGCGTTGCGGTTGCCGCGGGTGATGCAGTGCGAGCCGGAGACGGTGGCGGTGCCCGCGCCCCGTGAAGCGGCGGAGTCACGCGTCTCGGTGTGACCGTCCCCGTCCGCGCACGGTCGGTCCGGCGTCGGGAGCGCGGCGGGTGGTGCCCGGGCCGGCGTCGCATGGTGGACGTGCGCAGCCGCGCATCGTAACGTCGGGACGAGAACCGTAACTAGCAACGCTAGTTTTGACAGCCCGGAGGGTGTCCATGGCCGCGTCCCCCAAGTTGCCCGCGTTCGACCCCGCCGATCCCCTCGGCATCGACGACCTGCTGGAGCCGGAGGACCTCGCGATCCGGGAGACCGTGCGGGGCTGGGCCGCCGACCGGGTGCTGCCGCACATCGCGGAGTGGTACGAGAGGGGCGAACTGCCCGGTATCCGCGAGCTGGCCCGCGAGCTGGGCGGGATCGGCGCGCTGGGCATGTCCCTCGACGGGTACGGCTGCGCCGGCGCGAGCGCGGTGCAGTACGGGCTCGCCTGCCTGGAGCTGGAGGCGGCCGACTCCGGCATCCGCTCACTGGTCTCCGTGCAGGGGTCCCTGGCGATGTACGCCGTCCACCGCTTCGGCAGCGAGGAGCAGAAGCGGACCTGGCTGCCCCGCATGGCCGCCGGCGAGGTCATCGGCTGCTTCGGGCTGACCGAGCCCGACCACGGCTCCGACCCCGCGAACATGCGCACCCACGCCAAGCGCGACGGCGGCGACTGGGTGCTCAACGGGCGCAAGATGTGGATCACCAACGGCTCGGTGGCCGGCGTCGCCGTCGTGTGGGCGCAGACCGAGGACGGTATCCGCGGCTTCGTCGTGCCCACCGACAGCCCCGGTTTCTCCGCCCCCGAGATCAAGCACAAGTGGTCCCTGCGGGCCAGCGTCACCAGTGAGCTGGTCCTCGACGACGTACGGCTGCCCGCCGACGCCGTGCTGCCGGAGGTCACCGGCCTGCGCGGACCGCTGAGCTGCCTCGGCCACGCCCGGTACGGCATCGTCTGGGGGGCGATGGGCGCGGCCCGCAGCTCCTTCGAGTCGGCCCTGGAGTACGCGAGGACGCGGGAACAGTTCGGGCGGCCCATCGGCGGCTTCCAGCTCACCCAGGCCAAGCTCGCCGACATGGCGGTCGAACTGCACAAGGGGATCCTGCTCGCCCATCACCTGGGGCGGCGCATGGACGCCGGCCGCCTGCGTCCCGAGCAGGTCAGCTTCGGCAAGCTCAACAACGTGCGCGAGGCCATCGACATCTGCCGCACGGCCCGCACGATCCTCGGCGCCAACGGGATCTCCCTGGAGTACCCGGTGATGCGGCACGCCACGAACCTGGAATCGGTGCTCACCTACGAGGGCACCGTCGAGATGCACCAGCTCGTGCTGGGCAAGGCGCTCACCGGACTCGACGCCTTCCGGTGAGGCGCGGGCGGTGGCGGGGCCGTGGAGCGCGGCCCCGCCTCAGCTCTGGTTGAAGAATCCGTCCGAACGGTGGGCGGCGGAGTCACCGCTGATCACCTGGGTGTCGGCCGGGCTCAGCAGGAACACCCGGGTGGACACCCGCTCGATGGAGCCCCGCAGGCCGAAGATCAGCCCGGCCGCGAAGTCGACGACGCGCTTGGCGTCGCCGGCCTCCATCGCCGTCAGGTTCATGATCACCGGGACCCCCTCCCGGAACAGCTCGCCGATGGCACGCGCGTCCCGGAAGCTGTCCGGGGTGACCGTGCCGATGCGGCGGCCCTTCTCCTCGGCGACGTCCGACGCCACCTTGACCCGCGGGTCCGTGACCCAGGCGTCCTGGGGCTCGGTGCCCTCGGAGTAGTCGTCGTCGTAGTAGCGCTCGTCATCGTTGTCGTCGACGAGGCCGAGCCACGCACTCGCCTTGCGTACCGATCCCATGGACGCCTCCTCTCACAGCGGTCTTTCGTGCCTTCCGCATCCCTATGGTCATCCATGATGCGGACGTCGCGCCAAGTGGACAGACGCCGCGCGGGGGGTTTGTGACGGTACTGGTGCACAGCGAATCCGTCGAGAGTCCTTGTGTCCCAAGGGTCGTTTCCCAAACGGGTGCTGACTATGAGTGAAATATGATTCATCTCGGCGGACGGGTGAGGAAGGGCGCGTACGGGTGAACGCGGGCTCGGTACGATGCCGCAGCTCAGCGTCGTACGAACCCACGGGGGAATGTCGTGTTCGGAATCGTCAGGCCATGCAGGCACCGGCTCGGTGAGAGCCTCACCAGTCAGTGGATGGCGCATCTGTGCGGGCTGTGCCTCGCGTTGCGCAAGGACCACGGCCAGTTCGCGCGCATCGTGACGAACTACGACGGGCTTCTCATATCGGTCTTGACGGAGGCTCAGGCCGAACGGGGCGGCGCCGGTGCCGGACGGCGCACCGCCGGACCGTGTCCGCTGCGCGGCATGCGCACCGCCTCCGTCGCCCACGGCGAAGGCGCCCGGCTCGCGGCCGCCGTCTCCCTGGTGCTGGCCTCGGCGAAGGTGCGCGACCACGTCGCCGACGGGGACGGTCTGCTGGCCCGCCGGCCGGTGGCCCGCGCCGCCCGCCGGGTCGCCGCGGGCTGGGACGCGGCCGGGACCCGCAGCGGCAGTGCCGTCGGCTTCGACACCGCCGTCCTGGTCGACGCGGTGGACCGGCAGACCGGCATCGAGGCGCTGGCCGGGCCCGGTACGCCGCTGCTCACCGTCACCGAACCGACCGAGACCGCGACCGCCGCCGCCTTCGCGCACACCGCCCACCTCGCCGGACGGCCGCACAACGCCGCGCCGCTCGCCGAGGCGGGGCGCCTGTTCGGGCGGCTCGCCCATCTCCTGGACGCCGTCGAGGACCAGGAGGCCGACGCCGCGGCGGGCGCCTGGAACCCGCTCACCGCCACCGGCACCCCCCGTGAGGAGGCCCGCCGGCTCGCCGACGACGCCGTGCACGGGATACGGCTGGCGCTGCGCGAGGCCGAGTTCACCGACGGCCGGCTCGTGCACCGGCTGCTGGTGCACGAGTTGGGCACCTCCGTCGACCGTGCCTTCGGCACCCCGTCCTGCGCGCACGGCAGCCACCCGTACGCCCCGCCCGGCGCCCCCGGCGGCCCCGGCGCGCCGATGCCCCCGGAGCCGCCGCGCCGCGACCGGCGGGGGCTGCTCGCGGGGTGCGCCGTGTGGCTGGGGCTGGCCTGCACGTGCCAGATGTGCTGCGGCACGTTCGAGGATCCCTGGAGCAGGCAGCGCCGGGAAGGGCTGTGCCAGAGCTGCGGTGACTGCTGCGACTGCTGCGACTGCTGCAGCAACTGCACCAACTGCTGCGGCGAGGACGGGTGCTGCGGCGACGGCTGCGACTGCGGGTGCGACTGCTGAGAAGCCCTCAGTCCTTCGGCTCGGGGGGCGAGATCTCGGACCTGGCGATCGCCGACTCCGTCGTCCCCCACTTCTTCAGGATCGCGTCGTACGTCCCGTCGGCGATCAGCCCGTTCACCGCGGCCCGGAGCGCCGGCGCCAGCTTCGAGCCCTTCTTGAGGGCGAAGCCCACGTCCAGGCGGCGGAACTCGTTGAGGAACTTCAGTCCCGGCTGGTGGGCGACGGCGTAGCGCAGGCCGTTGATCGTGGACATCACGACGTCGCTGCGGCCCTGCTGGAGCGAGGACCACAGGGCGCCGGGCTCGCTGTAGGTCTGCACCCGGTAGGCCTTCTTCCCGGCGTCCGTGCAGCGGTGCGCGTTCTCCTGCAGCGTGGCCTCGAAGGTGGTGCCGGCGCCGGTCGCCACGTCCAGACCGCAGAGCCGCGTGAGATCGGTGACCTCGGACAGCTCGCTGTCCTCACGGGCGGCGAAGCCTTGGCCGTCGTTGATGTAGGTGACGAAGTCGATGGTCTTCCGGCGCTCCTCGGTCACCCCGAAGTTGGCCGCGCCGACGTCGTACTTGCCGCTGTCCAGGGCGGGCAGGATCGCCTCGAAGGACGCCTGCCGGATCGTCAGGCGGACACCGAGCGCCTTGCCGACGGCGTGCGCGAAGTCGAGGTCCTGGCCGGTCAGCGTCGTGCCGTCGGCCAGGTACGTGGTGCCGGGCGGGGTGCCGCCGACGCTGACGGCGAGCGTGAGTTCCCCGGTGCCGGCGGGCAGCAGCCGTGCCGCGGCCGGGTTCTCGGCGACGCCGGAGACGACGTCCGTGGTGGGGACCGCGTCGGATCCGGCCGCCGCGCCGACGGTGTCACCGGCCGGGTCACCGGAGCCGCAGGCGGTGAGCAGCAGGGCCGCCGAGGCGATCGCGGCGACGGGGGCGAGGAGCCGTTTGCGGGCGGCACGGAGTCTTCTGCGGGCACGCGTGGGCGTACGCATGGTGAGCGTCTCCTGGTGAGGCGAAGGCACGAGGGCAGGGCGAGGGGAGGGGTGCCGTGTGAAGGCGGGCAGAGCGGGGCGAATCGCGGGTGGGCGAGACGCGTGGGAGGCGCCGGGCGAAGAGCGCGCGGCGCGTACATGCCCCGAGGGGTCAGGTGTTCAGGGCAGGCGGGGAGGTCGGCTCAACAGGACGAGGACCACACTCGACCGAAGTCGATGTGGGAGCGCGTGACCAGCCACTGCTGCGGATGCATGGGCCAAGTGGAACAGGCATCCGGTGCCACGTCAACGACTTGAGACACGGGGCCCACAGTGTGGACAGCCTTGACAGCGCGCCGAAACGACCCCGTACTCTCGGCGGACGGCCCTGCTGAGGGGCTCGGCCGTATCCGCGCCGCTCGGCGCGAGCCCGCGCGACGCGCGCGTTCCGTGTGAAGGCACCGCCCACCGTGTCCGACTGACTCGATGTCACGGAGCCTTCGCATGTCCTCCGACACCCTCGCCCAGCCCGCCGCCGTACCGGAGACCCCGGACGAGGCGGACCTCCCGCGGATCGTCCCGCACCGCCGCCCGGGCCAGTGGGCCGCGGCCGCCGCCGTCCTCGCCCTGCTCGTGCCGGCCGTCAACTCCGTGCTGCGCAACGACGCCTTCCAGTGGGACGTCGTCGCGGCCTACTTCACCTCCGACGCCGTCCTGCGCGGCCTGTGGCTCACCCTCTGGCTGACCGCCGTCGTGATGGTCCTCGGCTTCGCGCTCGGCACCCTGCTCGCCGTCCTCCGCCTCTCCGCCAACCCCGTGCTGCGCGCGGTGAGCTGGGGTTACGTATGGCTGTTCCGGTCGATACCGGTCCTGGTCCAACTGCTGCTGTGGTTCAACATCGGCGCCCTGTACCCGCGGGTCTTCGGGGTGCAGACGGTCGACCTGCTCGGCCCGGTCGCCGTCGCCGTCATCGGCCTGACGCTGCACGAGGCCGCGTACGCCGCCGAGGTGGTGCGCGGCGGAGTCCTCTCCGTGGACCGCGGGCAGATCGAGGCCGCCCAGGCCCTCGGCCTCGGCCGGTGGCGCCGCGGGCGCAGGATCGTGCTCCCGCAGGCCATGCGCTCCATCGTGCCGCCCGCCGGGAACATGCTCATCGGCACCCTCAAGGGCACCTCCATCGTCAGCGTCATCGCCGTGCAGGACCTTCTCTACTCCGTCCAGCTCGTCTACCACCGCACCTACCAGGTCATCCCCCTGCTGATGGTGGCCACCGTCTGGTACACCGTCGTCACCTCGGTGCTCGGCGTCGGCCAGTACTACGTCGAGAAGCACTACGCCCGCGGCTCGGAGCGCACCCGATGATCCGGCCCGCGCTGGTGATCGTCGGGGCCGGACCGCGCGGCACCGGCCTGCTGGAGCGCATCGCCGCCAACGCCCCCGAGCTGTACGACGGTCCGGGCCTCGACATCCACCTCGTGGACCCGCACCCGCCGGGCGCGGGCCGCGTCTGGCGCGAGGAGCAGTCACCGCTGCTGTGGATGAACTCGCACGCCGAGGACGTCACCATGTTCACCGACGAGACGGTGCAGATGGCCGGCCCCGTACGGCCCGGCCCCACCCTGCACGAATGGGCGGGGCTCGACGGACGCGTCTTCGCCGGCCGCCGGGTCCAGGGCGCCTATCTGCGCTGGGTGTACGAGAGGACCGTGGCCGCGCTGCCGCCCGGCTTCGTCGTCCACCGCCACGCCCGGCGCGCGGTGCGGGTCGACGGCCCGCCCGAGGGACGCCAGCGGGTGTGGCTGGAGGGCCGGACCCGCCCGCTCCTCGCCGACCTGGTCGTCCTCACCCTCGGCCACCTCGACGCCCGACCCGACGCGGAGCAGCGGGAGTTGTCGCGGTACGCCCGCGACCACGGCCTGGTCCACCTGCCGCCCCACTTCACCGCCGACAGCGACCTGTCCGCGCTGCGCCCGGGCGAACCGGTCCTCGTACGCGGCTTCGGGCTGGCCTTCATCGACCTCGCGGTGCTGCTGACCGAGGGCAGGGGCGGACGCCACGACGGCGACGTTTACGTGCCGTCAGGGCGGGAGCCGGTGCTCCACGTCGGCTCGCGGCGCGGGGTGCCGTACCACGCGAAGATCGGCTACGACTGGACCGGCGCCCGGCCACCGCTGCCGAGGTTCCTCGGGCCCGCCGAGGTCGACGCGCTGCTCGCCCGGCCGGACGGCTTCGACTTCCGGCGGGACGTGTGGCCGCTGGTCGAGAAGGAGCTGGGACACGCCCACTACCACCGGCTGTTCAGCGCCCACCCCGAGCGGGTGAGGGGCACCTGGGCCGACTTCGAGGCCCGCTACGCCGAAGCGGACCCAGCCGCCCGCGCCGGTCTCGTCGCCGCCGCCGTCCCCGGCCCCGCCGACCGGCTCGACCTCACCGCGCTCGACCGGCCGCTGGACGGGGTGCGGTACGCCTCGGCCGACGAACTCCAGGAGGGGCTGCGCCGGTACGTCGAGGACGACCTCGGGCGCCGGCGGGACCCGGAGCGCAGCCCCGACCTCGCCGTCTTCCTCGCCCTGCTCTCCGTCTACGGGCAACTCGTCCGGCTCGGCGACGTCGGCGGCTGGTGGCACGGCTTCTTCAGCCACCTCGCCTCCGGCCCGCCCGCGCCCCGGCTGCGCCAACTGCTCGCGCTGAACCGGGCCGGCGTCGTGCGCTTCCTGGGCGCCGGCATGGAGGTCACCGCCGAGGACGGCGTCTTCCGGGCGTCCGGCGCGAGCGTGCCCGGCGCCGCCGTGCAGGCGCGGGCGCTGGTGGAGGCACGGCTGCCGCAGCCCACCGTCGAGCGGACCCGCGACCCCCTGCTGCGCGCCCTGCACGCCGACGGAGCCGCCGCCACCCCCGACGGACTGCTCGCCGTGGACCGGAACGACGGGCGGGTGCTGGACCGGTCCGGCAGGCCGCACCCGAGGCGGTTCGCGCTCGGGCCGCACACCGACGCGCGGGGCTCCGGAGCCTTCACCCGGCCCCGCACCGGCGGAGCCGCGTTCCGGCAGAACGACGCCACCGCACGCGCCGCGCTCGCCTTCCTGCGCACCCCCGCCGGTCCCGCGGCGGACGCCCACCCCCTGTTCGAGGAGTCCACGCGATGAGCGTCATGGTCGACATCAGATCCGTCCACAAGAGCTTCGGCACCCTGGAGGTGCTCAAGGGCATCGACCTCACCGTGCGCACCGGCGAGGTCACGGTGATCCTCGGGCCCTCCGGCTCCGGCAAGTCCACGCTGCTGCGCACCGTCAACCACCTGGAGAAGGTCGACCGGGGCACGATCAGCGTGGACGGCGCCCTGATCGGCTACCGGCGCAGCGGCGACCTGCTGCGCGAGCTGCCCGAGCGGCAGGTGCTCGCCCAGCGCACCCGGATCGGCTTCGTCTTCCAGAACTTCCGCCTGTTCCCGCACCTGACCGTCCTGGAGAACATCACCGAGGCCCCGGTCTCCGCGCTGAAGCGGCCGCGCCGCGAGGCCACCGAGGCGGCCCGACGGCTCCTGGAGCGGGTGGGTCTCGCCGACAAGGCGGACGCCTACCCCCGGCACCTGTCGGGCGGGCAGCAGCAGCGGGTGGCGATCGCGCGGGCGCTGGCCCTGGAGCCGAAGCTGATCCTGTTCGACGAACCGACGTCCGCGCTCGACCCCGAACTGGTCGGCGAGGTCCTGGAGGTCGTCGGGGACCTGGCCCGGCAGGGCACCACCATGATCGTCGTCACGCACGAGATCGGCTTCGCCCGCGAGGTCGCCGACACCGTGGTGTTCATGGACGACGGCCGCATCGTCGAGCAGGGCCCGCCCGGTGACGTACTGGACCGCCCGCGCCACGCGCGCACCCGGGCGTTCCTCGCCAAGGTCCTGTGAGCTGCGCACCGCCCCCCGCACCGCCCACCGCCGGAAAGGGCTCTCCCGCATGACCCCACCCAACGGCCGGCGGCGGCTGCACCTGGCCGCCGCCCTCGACCAGCCGTCGGCGTACGACGCCGGCTCCTACGTGGACGCGGCCCGGCTCGCCGAACGCGGCGGGCTCGACTTCGTGACCCTCGGCGACGGCTTCGGCCGGCCCGGCCCCGACGCGCTCGCCGTGCTCGCCCGGGTGGCCCCCGCCACCCGCCGCGTCGGCCTGGTCCCCACCGTCACCACCACCCACACCGACCCCTTCCGCGTCCAGGCCGCCGTGGCCACCCTCGACCTGGTCAGCCGCGGCCGCGCCGGGTGGCGGATCGAGGTGTCCGCCACGGAGGCCGAGGCCCGCCTCTTCGGCCGGCACCACACCGCGTCCGCCGAGGAGTTGTGGCGGGAGGCCGGCGAGGTCGCCGACGTGGCGGCACGGCTGTGGGACAGCCCGGAGGACGGCGCCGACATTCCGGACGCGACCTGCGGGCGCTTCGTGGACCCGGGCAGGCCGCACCCCGTCGACTTCACCGGCTCCCGCTTCCGTGTCCGGGGCCCCTCCTCCGGCCCCCGGCCCCCGCAGGGCCACCCCGTACGCGTCGTCGACGCCACCGGGAAACCCGCCCGCGCGGTCGCGGCGCTCCACGCCGACGTGGCCCTCGTCCGCACCGCGCACCCGGCACGGGCCGCCGCCGCGCGGGCCGAGCTGCGCGCCTCGGCCGCCGCCCACGGGCGTGACCCCGACGCCCTGCGCGTCCTCGCCGCCCTCGACATCGACCTCGGGGGCGGGGAGTACGCGGCCCACCCCGGCCACGGCGGGGGCGGACCCCGGCCCACCCCGCGCGGCCCGCTGTACCGCGGCGGCCCCGTCGACCTGGCCGAACTCATCGCCGTCTGGCACCGGGAGGGCACCGTCGACGGCTTCCACCTCACGCCGGCCGAACCGCGCCGCGACCTGGAACGGCTCGTCAACGGCACCGTCCCGCTGCTCCAGCACCGGGGCCTGTTCCGCACCTTCTACCCGGGCAGCACGCTCCGGGACCACCTGGGCCTGAGGCGGCCCGCCAGCCGGTACGCCGTCGCGGGAGGAGCCTCATGACCGGCCGGAAGAGGATGCACCTCGCCGTCCGCTCACCCGGCGGCGACCCCACCACCGCCCGGTCCGGTCCCCGGCCGGCCGAGTTCGCCGCCCGGGCCCGCCTCGCCCGCACCGCCGAACGCGGCCTGTTCGACTTCCTCCTGCTCGCCGGGGAACCGCTGCCCTGGGAGCACGGCGCCCACGACCCGGACACGCCCGGGTGCCCGGAGCCGCTGACCGTGCTGAACGCGCTCGCCGCCGTCACCGGGCACCTGGGCCTGGCCGCCACGGCCGGCGACGAGCCCTACGAACTCGCCCGCCGGCTCGCCACGCTGGACCACCTCAGCGGCGGCCGGGCGGCCTGGCACGTGGACACCTCGGCCGACGCCTTCACCGGCCGCCGGCGTGTGGTCCTCGGGGAGCGCTCCGAGAGATACGCCCGCGCCGCCGAGTCGGTGGCCGCCGCGCGGCACCTGTGGGACTCCTGGCCGCCGGACGGCACAGCCCGTCCCCGCGCCCACCAGGGGCGGTACTTCGACATCGAAGGCGCCTTCACCCTGCCGCGCCCCCCGCAGGGGCACCCGGTGGTGATCCACGCGGACGACTCGGCCGAGGGCCGGGAGTTCGCCGCGTCCTCGGCCGACGTGCTCCTCACCCGGCACCGCACCCCGGAGGCGGCCCGCGCCCTGCGCGCCGACGTCCGACGGCGCCTGGCGGGACACGGCCGCGGCCCGGACGGCCTCAGGATCCTGCCCGGCGTCACCGTCGTCCTCGGGGACACCGACGCCGAGGCGCGCGAACGGGCGGGGGAGCTGCGGCGGCAGCAGGTCTCCCCGCGGGCGGCGCTGCTGACGCTGGAGCGGGTCTGGGGCGCCGACCTGTCCGCGTACGACCCCGACGGCCCCCTGCCCGACACCGACCCGGTGCCCGGCCCGCCCGGCCGGGAAGGGACCCCGCACGCCGACCGGATCGCGACCGCCGGGAAGTGGCGGGCCCTGGCGCAGGAGAAGGGGCTGTCCATCCGGCAGTTGGTGATCGAGACGAGCGCAGGGCCGTCCTTCGTCGGCACCCCCGGGACGGTCGCCGCCCGGCTGGACGCGTACGTGGCCCGGGGCGCCGCCGACGGCTTCGTCCTCGTACCGTCCCCCGCCCCGGACGGACTGGACGCGTTCGTGGACCGGGTCGTCCCGCTGCTCCAGGAACGCGGCGTGTTCCGCACGGAGTACGAGGGCGGGACACTGCGCTCCCACCTCGGGCTGACTCGCACCGGTATGGAAGGGTCGATCCCATGACGACGGACGCATCCGACGAGTGGAAGCGCTGGCACGAACAGCGCGTGGCGACGCTCTCCGCGCCCTACGGACCGCTTTCGCTGACCGGTACCCACTGGCTGGAGGACCACCCGGACGGGCGGCTTCCGGGCATCCCGGGGACCTGGACGGCGGACGGCGACGCCGTGGTGCTCGGCGCCACCGGTGCGGACGGGCTGACGGTGGACGGCCGGCCCCTCGACGGCGAGGCACGGCTCACGGCCGACCCGGGACCGGTGGACGCCGCCCGGGTGGCGCTCGGCGAACGGCGTCTGGTCGTGCTGGTCCGCGAGGGCGCCTGGGGCGTGCGCGACTTCGACCCGGCCGCCGGGACGCGGCACGCGTTCCGCGGCATCGCGGCGACGCCGTACGACCCGCGCTGGTCGGTGCCGGGGCGGTTCACGCCGTACGGCTCCGGACCGCGCAGTGTGCGGGTGCCGAACGCCGACGGGCGGGAGCGCGGGCTGGGCCTGGCCGGGGAACTGGCCTTCGCGCTGGACGGGCGGGAGCACACGCTCCAGGTGAGCGTCGAGGGCGACGGCTCGCTGTGGGCCGTCTTCGCCGACGCCACCAGCGGGAGCACGAGTTACCGCTTCCGTTTCCTGCACCCGGCCGCGCCGGACGCCGAGGGCCGTACGACGGTCGACCTCAACCGCGCGCTGCTGCCGCCGTGCGCGTTCGCCGACCACTTCGTCTGCCCCTTCCCGCCGCCCGGGAACAGGCTGGACGCCGCCGTCGAGGCGGGTGAGCGCGAACTGGTCCGGCCCCCGCGGGGGTTGCCGGTACGGCCGGTCGAAGGGTGAAGTCCGAAAGGCACTCTTGCGCCGACCGGCCGTTCGGCCGAATACTCCACCTCAGCGCTTGTCAGGGGCACGGCGATTCCGGAACCCGGATCGTCCGTGCCCCCGGCTGCGCCTCACGGGCCCGACCCCACGAAAGGGCCCCCTACTTCCCCCGTGGAGGAACGAAAAGTGAGGATCAAGCGCACCAACTCCCGCAACGGCGTCACGAGACGGACCCGGCTGATCGCCGTGTCCGCCGGACTCGTGGCCGCGGCCGCGATCGCGATCCCCAGCGCGAACGCGTCGGACAACGCGCCCGCCACCTTCAGCGGCGCGGAACTCCAGAGCGCCAGCGGTGCCGTGCTCAAGGCCGACGTCCCGGGCACCGCCTGGGCCATCGACAGCAAGACCGGCCGGGTGCTCGTCACCGTCGACAGCACGGTCACCCAGGCCGAGATCGCCAAGATCAAGAACCAGGCCGGCGACAAGGCCGGTGCCCTCACCATCAAGCGCACCCCGGGCAAGTTCAACAAGCTCATCGAGGGCGGTGACGCCATCTACGCGAGCAGCTGGCGCTGCTCCCTGGGCTTCAATGTCCGTGCCAGCAACGGCGCCGAGTACTTCCTGACCGCCGGCCACTGCACCGACGGCGCCGGCACCTGGTACTCGAACTCCGGGCGCACCACGGTCCTCGGCTCCACGGCCGGGTCCAGCTTCCCGGGCAACGACTACGGCATCGTGCGGTACAGCAACACGTCCGTCAGCAAGCCCGGTACGGCGGGCGGCGTGGACATCACCCGTGCGGCCACCCCGAGCGTGGGCACCACCGTCATCCGCGACGGCTCCACCACCGGCACCCACAGCGGCCGGGTCACCGCCCTGAACGCCACCGTCAACTACGGTGGCGGCGACATCGTCTACGGCATGATCCAGACCACGGTCTGCGCCGAGCCCGGCGACTCCGGCGGCCCGCTCTACGGCAGCAACGGCACCGCGTACGGTCTGACCTCCGGCGGCAGCGGCAACTGCTCCTCCGGCGGTACGACGTTCTTCCAGCCGGTCACGGAGGCCCTGAGCGCCTACGGCGTCAGCGTCTACTGATCCCCCCACGGCGCATCCGGCAGCGCGTCGGGCCCCCGCACGCAACCAGCGTGCGGGGGCCCGCTCATGAGGCGGTCCCGCGACGCGGTCGCAGGGGCTGCGCGAATCCTCCTGGAAGGGACATGAATGGTGAAGGACGTGTGACCGCGCTGAAGTTGTCGTGCGCACGTCCTCAACTCGGTCTTGTGTGCGTCCTGTCGGGTTCGGAAGAGTGACGCCCGTCAACCAGCCTTCCGGTTCGTGGGATCCCCACAATCCCCCGGACCGACCCCCCACAGGAGGACATGAGTTGAAGCACCGACGCATACCCAAGCGGCGGGCAGCCGTGGCAGGTGCGGGCATCACCGCACTGGTGGCCGCGGGAGTCACGTTCCAGAGCGCGAACGCCAGCGAGGCGCCGAAGGCCCCCGCACCCGGGACCCTGTCGGTCACGGCGGCCGGAAACCTCGCTTCCACGCTGCTCGGCGACCTCGGCGCCGACGCGGCCGGCACGTATTACGACGCCCAGGCCCGGACCCTGGTCGTCAACGTGCTCGACGAGGACGCCGCCCGGACCGTCGAGAAGGCGGGCGCCGAGGCGAGAATCGTCGAGAACTCGCTCGCCGAACTGAAGAGCGCGCGCGCCACCCTCGCCGAGGACGCGGCCGTCCCGGGCACCTCCTGGGTGACCGACCCGACCGCCAACAAGGTCGTCGTCACCGCCGACCGCACGGTCTCGAAGGCCGAGTGGGCCAAGCTGTCCAAGGTCGTCGAAGGACTCGGCGCCAAGGCCGAACTGAAGCGGACCAAGGGCGAGTACAAGGCGTTCGTCGCGGGCGGCGACGCCATCACCGGAGGCGGCGGGCGCTGCTCGCTCGGCTTCAACGTGACCAAGGGCGGGGAGCCGTACTTCCTCACCGCCGGGCACTGCACCGAGTCCATCTCGAGCTGGTCGGACTCCTCCGGCACCGTGATCGGCCAGAACGAGGCCTCCAGCTTCCCGGACAACGACTACGGCCTGGTCAAGTACACCGCCGACGTGGACCACCCGAGCGAGGTGAACCTCTACAACGGCTCCGCCCAGGCCATCTCGGGCGCCGCCGAGGCCACCGTCGGCATGGAGGTGACCCGCAGCGGCTCCACGACCCAGGTGCACGACGGCACGGTCACCGGCCTGGACGCCACCGTGAACTACGGCAACGGCGACATCGTCAACGGCCTGATCCAGACCGACGTGTGCGCCGAGCCCGGCGACAGCGGCGGCTCGCTGTTCTCGGGGGACAAGGCCGTCGGCCTCACCTCCGGCGGCAGCGGCGACTGCACCTCCGGCGGGGAGACCTTCTTCCAGCCGGTGACGGAGGCCCTGTCGGCCACCGGAACGCAGATCGGCTGAGCCGCACACCGCTCCGAAGAGGTCCCGTCCCGCGCGCGAGGGGCGGGACCTCCGCGCGTCCCGGGGCGCGTCAGCCGGCCCGCGCGGGCGGTTCCGGCTCGCGCCGCCGGTGGCGCAGCGCCGCCGCCAGCATCGTGACGACGATCCCGGCGAGCGCCCACCCGGCCAGCGTCAGCAGCGCGTCGGTCATGGCGTTGCCCTCGAAGTAGGCGAGGGAGCGTGCCGCCCAGGTGCCCGCGCCCGGTGGCAGCGCGGGGCCGATCGCCTTCCAGAACGGCGGCAGCATCGACAGCGGGAACGCACCGCCGGCACTCGGATTGCCCGCGATCACCACGAGCAGGATCGCCAGCCCGATGCCGACGATCCCGAAGAGGCCCTGGAGGGCGAGCGTGGCCGCGCCGACCGCGAAGGTGATCAGTGCCCCGAGCCCCCACAGCCCCGCAACGCTGCCGGGCAGGGCGCCCAGGACCGGCCCGACGATCACCGCGCCGCCGAGTCCGCCGACGGCCGACACCAGCGCCATCACGAGCAGCCGGATGGCCGCGCGGCGGGTGTTGGCCGGACGGGCGCCGGTGCTGATCGCCAGGATCGAGGCGCACAGATAGCCGCCGACGCACCAGCCCACGACCACGTAGAAGGACGACAGCCCGTCGAAGTCCTGGGCGGAGGCCGGGGCCACGTCGACGGTCCGCACGGTGCGGCCCTCGGCCCGCTCGATCCCGGCGACGAGGCTCTCCAGGGTCCCGGCGAGGACGGTGCCGCCGCCGGAGGCGACCAGCAGGGTGTCCGGGCCGCCGGCGGGGTCCACGATCAGGGCGCCGTCGATCTCCCGGTCCCCGATCAGGTCCCGGGCGCTTCGCGCGTCGGCCACCGTGCGCGGGTCCAGCGGCGATCCGGGCAGTCCCTCCAGCCGGTCCGCCGTCTGTGCGGCGGCGGCGCCGGGGGCTACCACGCCGAAGGGCACGTCCTTCGGCTTCGGGTCGTGCAGCGCTCCCACGTAGGAGGCGATGAACAGGAGCTGGAGCGCGATCACGCCGAGGACGAGCAGGGTGGCGCGCGGGGTGACGGCGTCCTTCACCTCCCCGAGGAAGGAGCCGCTCCGCGTGCCGGTGCCCGGTGTGTGCGACATGTCCCCACGGTCCGGGGCGCCGGGTGTTTGCGCAGGTGGGAAGGGGCCGAACGGATGTCGCACACGCATTCGAGAATTGGTCTATGGTGGGGGTGAGTGGCTGGGAACAGACGTTCGATAAGAGGGTCCGTTCATGAGATCGGGAGGTGCGTGTGCCGGGTTTCACGCATCTGCACACCGTCTCCGGGTTCTCCCTGCGGTACGGCGCCTCCCACCCGGAGCGGCTGGCCGAGCGCGCCGTCGAGCGGGGCATGGACGCCCTCGCCCTCACCGACCGCGACACCCTCGCGGGCACGGTCCGCTTCGCCAAGGCCTGCGCGAGGGCGGGTGTCCGCCCGCTGTTCGGCGCGGACCTGGCGGTGGCCGCCCCCGGACCCGATGCCGGACGCGCGGACACCTCCGTACGCCGGGACCGGCGCCGCACCCCCGTGCGCGGCGGCGCCTTCGTCGACGAGTCGGCCCCGCGGGTGACCTTCCTCGCCCGCGACGGTGCCCGTGGCTGGGCCGACCTGTGCCGCCTCGTCTCCGCCGCCCACACGGCGGAGGACACCCCCCTGCTGCCCTGGACCGAGAACCACGCCGACGGCCTGACCGTCCTGCTCGGCCCCGGCTCCGACGTCGGCCGCGCCCTCGCCGCCGGCCGCCCCGACCGCGCGGCGCGGCTCCTCGCCCCCTGGCGGGAGGTCTACGGCGACGCCCTGCGCCTGGAGGCCGTCTGGCACGGCCGCGAGGGGACCGGCCCCGGCTCCCTGCGCCTGGCCGCCCGCACCGTGGGCTTCGCCGCCGAACAGGACGTCCGCCCGGTGCTCACCAACGCCGTCCGGTACGCCGACCCCGGCCAGGGCCCCGTCGCCGACGTCCTGGACGCCGCCCGCCGCCTCGTCCCGATCGGCGCCGCCGGGGAACCGGACTCCGGCGAGGCCTGGCTCAAGGGCGCGGAGGCCATGCGGCACGCCGCCGAGCGGATCGTCGAGGCCGCGGGCTTCCGGCGCGAGGCCGCCCACCGCCTGCTGGAGCAGACCCGGGCCACGGCCGCCGAGTGCCTGGTCGACCCCGAGGACGACCTCGGCATGGGCGCCGTCCACTTCCCCGAGCCGCACCTCGTCGGCGCCGGCCGCCGCACCGCCCAGCGGGCGCTCGCCTCCCGGGCGGCGGCGGGCATGGTGCTGCGGGGTTACACCGGCCGCCGGGAGTACTGGGAGCGGATGCACCACGAGCTGGACATCATCGCCCACCACGGCTTCGCCTCCTACTTCCTCACGGTCGCCCAGGTCGTGGACGACGTACGGCACATGGGGATCCGGGTCGCGGCGCGCGGCTCCGGCGCGGGCTCCCTCGTCAACCACCTGCTCGGCATCGCCCACGCCGACCCCGTCGAACACGGGCTGCTGATGGAGCGGTTCCTGTCCAAGGAGCGGGTGGTGCTGCCCGATATCGACATCGACGTGGAGTCCGCGCGCCGGCTGGAGGTCTACCGCGCGATCATCGGCCGCTTCGGCACCGAGCGGGTCGCCACGGTCGCCATGCCGGAGACGTACCGGGTGCGCCACGCCATCCGCGACGTGGGCGCCGCCCTGTCCATGGACCCGGCCGAGATCGACCGCGTCGCCAAGTCCTTCCCGCACATCCGCGCCCGCGACGCCCGCGCGGCGCTGGAGGAGCTGCCCGAACTGAGGGAACTGGCGGGGGAGAAGGAGCGGTACGGCAGGCTCTGGGAGCTGGTCGAGGCCCTCGACGCCCTCCCGCGCGGCGTCGCCATGCACCCCTGCGGCGTCCTGCTGTCCGACGCCTCGCTGCTCTCCCGCACGCCGGTCATGCCGACCAGCGGCGAGGGGTTCCCGATGGCGCAGTTCGACAAGGACGACGTCGAGGACCTCGGGCTGCTCAAGCTGGACGTACTCGGCGTGCGGATGCAGTCGGCGATGGCGCACGCGGTCGCCGAGGTGAAGCGGGCCACGGGCGCCGAGGTCGACCTGGACGCCGTACCGGAGGGGGACCCGGAGACGTACCGGCTGATCCGCTCCACCGAGACGCTGGGCTGCTTCCAGATCGAGTCGCCGGGCCAGCGGGACCTGGTGGGACGGCTCCAGCCGGCCGGCTTCCACGACCTGGTGGTCGACATCTCGCTCTTCCGCCCCGGCCCGGTCGCCGCCGACATGGTGCGGCCGTTCATCGAGGCCCGGCACGGACGGGCGCCGGTGCGCTTCCCGCACGAGGACCTGGCGGAGCCGCTGAAGGGGACCTACGGGGTCGTCGTCTTCCACGAGCAGGTCATCGACATCGTGGCGATCATGACCGGCTGCGGGCGCGGCGAGGCGGACCGGGTGCGGCGCGGGCTGTCCGACCCGGAGTCGCAGGGGCGGATCAAGGTGTGGTTCGCCCAGCACGCGGCGGCGAACGGGTACGACGCGGAGACGATCCGGCGGACCTGGGAGATCGTCGAGGCGTTCGGCTCGTACGGCTTCTGCAAGGCGCACGCCGTCGCCTTCGCGGTGCCCACCTACCAGTCCGCGTGGCTGAAGGCCCACCACCCGGCCGCCTTCTACGCCGGACTGCTCACGCACGACCCCGGCATGTACCCCAAGCGGCTGCTGCTGGCGGACGCGCGGCGGCGCGGGGTGCCGATCCTGCCGCTGGACGTGAACAAGTCGGGGGTCGCACACAGGATCGAACTGGTGTCCGAGTCATCGCGCCGGGCGAAGACCTGGGGCCTGCGCCTCGCCCTCTCGGACGTGCACGGCATCAGCGAGGCCGAGGCGAAGCGGATCGCCGAGGGACAGCCCTACGCCTCCCTGCTCGACTTCTGGGAACGCGCCCGCCCCAGCAGGCCGCTGGCCGGGCGGCTCGCCCAGGTCGGCGCGCTGGACGCGTTCGGCGCCAACCGCCGCGACCTGCAACTGCACCTGACCGAACTGCACCGCGGCGCCCGGGGCGGACGCGGTGACCAGCTCCCGCTGCCCGGCGGCCGCCGGACCGCCTCCGCCGGACTGCCCGACCTCACCTCGGCGGAGAAGCTCAGCGCCGAACTGGGCGTGCTCTCCATGGACGCCTCGCGCCACCTGATGGACGACCACCGCACCTTCCTGCGCGAGCTGGGCGTGGTGTCCGCCAAGCGGCTGCGCGAGGCACGGCACGGGGAGACGGTGCTGGTCGCGGGCGCCAAGGCGGCCACCCAGACACCGCCGGTCCGCTCCGGGCGGCGGGTCATCTTCTCCACCCTGGACGACGGCACCGGCCTGGTCGACCTCGCCTTCTTCGACGACTCCCACGACACCTGCGCCCACACCGTCTTCCACTCCTGGCTGCTGCTGGTGCGCGGCGTGGTGCAACGGCGCGGCCCGCGCAGCCTCAGCGTGGTCGGCTCCGCCGCCTGGAACCTCGCCGACCTGCTGGAAGTGCGCCGGGAGGAGGGGCTGGAGGGCGTCGCGGCCCGACTCGCCGGGACGGGCGGAAGCCGGGGCGACGCCCCCGAGGACGGCCCGGCGCGCCGGCGCCTCGCCGGCGCGGACGGACAGCCCGCGCCGGCCGGCTCCGCGGCCCGGGACGCGGGGGAGCGGCGGAAGATCCGCATGTCCACCGGGTACGAGATGCACCCCTGGGCCGATCTGCGTCCCGCGGGCGAAGGGCCCGCGGTGGGAAGGAAGTTGTGGCACCAGAGCCCGGGGAGCGCGGGATGACCGTCCTCTGCGTACGTTTCCGGCTACCGCCGATGTACGAGGCGGCCCTGCCCGAACTGCTCGGCCTCCTGGAGGAGTTCACGCCGGTCGTCGAGGCGCTGCCGCCCGACGGGGCGCTGGCCGACCTGCGGGGCGCCGAACGGTACTTCGGACGCGACGCCGTGGAACTGGCCTCGGTGATCCGCGTCCGCGCCCTCGCGCGGTACGGCGTCGACTGCGTGATCGGCGCCGGCCCGGGACCGATGCTGGCCCGCATGGCCCTGCGCGACGCCCGGCCGGGACTGACCCGCGCGGTGCCCGGGGACGCGGTGCGCGACTTCCTCGCCCCCAGGCCCGTCGCCGCGCTCCCCGGCGTCGGCACCGCGACCGCCCGCACCCTGTGCGAGTACGGCCTCGACACCCTCGGCCGGGTCGCCGCCGCGCCCCTGTCCACGCTCCAGCGCCTGGTCGGCGCGAAGGCCGGCCGCGAGCTGCGCGAGAAGGCGGCCGGCATCGACCGGGGCCGGGTCGTCCCCGACGGGATCTCCCGCTCGCTGTCCGCGGACCGCCCCTTCGACCGCGACGAACTCGACCCCGCCCGGCACCGCCGCGCCCTGCTGTCGGCCGCCGGGGAACTGGGCGCCCGGCTGCGCGCCGTGGACACGGTGTGCCGCACCCTCACCCTCACCGTCCGCTACGCCGACCGCTCGGCCACCACCCGCAGCCGCACCCTGCCGGAGCCCACCGCGCACTCGCCGGCCCTGACCCGGACCGCGTACGCCCTCCACGAGGCGCTCGGTCTCCAGCGCGCCCGGGTCCGCTCGGTCACCCTGCGCGCCGAGGGCCTCACCCCCGCCGAGCAGGCCTCCCACCAGCTCACCTTCGACCCCGTGGACGAGAGGGTCCGCCGTATCGAGGAGGTCGCGGACCGCGCGCGGGCGAAGTTCGGGCCCCGGGCGGTGATGCCGGGGACCCTGGCGGCGTGAGGTCCCCGCCGGCCGGCCCGGACCGCGCCGAGGCGCCCGGTGCGGCCACTCGCGCGGCGCCGGGACAACTACTGTTCGCGGTATGGCGAACGAGGAGACCAGGGCGGCGACCGCCGCCGACGTGCCCGCGGTCGGGGCCGTCACCGACGCGGCGTACCGCCCCTACATCGCGCGCATCGGCGTGGTGCCGCAGCCCATGGAGGCGGACCACGCGGCGGACGTGGCCGCGGGAAAGGTGTTCGTCACGGGCACCCCGGACCGTCCCGTCGCGGGACTGGTGGTGCTGGAGGCGTTCGAGGACCATCTCTTCCTCGACAGCATCGCCGTCCACCCCGACGTGCACGGCACGGGAGTGGGGCGGCGGCTGCTGCGGTTCGTGGACGCGCACGCGCGTGCGCTCGGCCTGCCCGAGGTCAGGCTCTACACGAACGCGTTGATGTGGGAGAACCAGGAGATCTACCCGAAGTACGGGTACGAGGTCGTGGAGCGCCGGGTGGACGGCCCCTACGACCGGATCCACTACCGCAAGCGGCTGCTCTGACGCGTCTCATGGCCGCGCGTCCCGGTCAGTTGTCCGGCCACCAGGTGCGTGCGATGTCCTTGCGGACCTCCGGGCGCCCCGCGGGGCGCTCCTCGGCCTCCTCGCGGACTCGGCGGGCATCGGTCTTCTTCAGGGGCTTCTGCACGGTCAGACGGCGCATGGCTGCCTCCTTACGGATCCACCGGGTTCCGCGTTCTCACGGAGGTAGACCCTTTCCCCGAGACTTCCTCATCGATGCGCGTCTGTCAGTGGCGATTGTCACCATCCTGTGCTGGGGACCCGTCGCCCCAGGTCACGGCCGTTCGCGGGCCCGCGGGGCGCACGGAGGCACGGCCGCACACACCGCGGGACGAACGGCGGTGACGGGACGACCACACCGAGTCGTGACGGCGCGCCGCACGCCCCCCGCCTACGCCAGCAGGTCCGTGAAACCCTCCCCGCGGGCCAGCCGCTCCAGCTCGTCCAGCGCGGCCACGGCGGCCTCCGCGGCCCCCGGATCCCGCTCCGCGAGTCCGCTCTCGGCGAACTCGTCCTCGTCCAGCCGCCGCACGTCCGTGCCGTCCGCGGAGCGCCAGAGGTCCAGGTCGAGGTCCTCCACGACCAGTTCCGTGCCCGTGCGCACGGCGGGGCGCGTGATGTCGCAGTACCAGCCCTTCACCGCGCCCGTGGCGGACCGGACCTCCTTGACGGAGAACCACCGGTCGCGCCAGTAGTACTCGGTGAAGACGTCACCCGCCTCGAAGCGCACGAAGCCGAAGTCGCGCACGCCGGCACCGGCCCAGGGCGCGCGGACCGCGATCCGGGTGCCGTCGTCGTGCAGCAGCTCACCCGGGTAACGGATCTTCGTACGGCCCGCCTTGACGAGGACGACCTCCACCGTGGCCGGTGTCTCAGCCGAGTTCGCGGACATACCGCACCTCCGTCGCGCAGACCTCGTAACCGAGGCCCTTGTTGATGGCGAGCATCGGCCCGTTGCCGGTGTCGTTGCCCGTGAACGCCTCCGTGCACCCGGCGGCGCGGGCGCGGTGCAGGGAGGCCGTCTTGGCGAGCTTGGCCAGTCCCCGGCCGCGGTACGCCCGGGCGGTGCCGGTCATCGCCGTGGAGTACCGCCCGGCCCCGTCGGTGTACGCCACACTGAACGCGACGGGCCGGCCGTCCGCGACCGCGACCGTGGTCAGTTCGCGGTTCAGCAGCGGATGCCGCCAGGACTCCGCGAGCCACGCCTCGTAGTCGGCCAACTCGTAGCCGACGTCGCTCGGTTCGTCCTCCACCGTCTCGGCGTCCAGCTCGAACAGCGGTCGCGGATCGTCCGCGAAGTCGGCGGCCGTGCGCAGTTCCACACCCGGGGGAGGGGACCACGGCGGCGGCAGCGTGCCGCCGGTCAGGTCCAGCCGGAGGAAGTGCGCGCAGCGGCGTCTCTCGTAGCCGTGCCGCTCCGCGAACGCCAGGTTGCCCGGCTCGTCCAGCACCCAGGAGAACAGCTTCTTCGCCCCCACCGCGGCCAGGTACTCCTCGGCCGTGCGCACCAGGAGCCCCCCGGCGCCGTGCCGGACCCGGTCCGGGCGGACGTAGACGTTGAGGAACGCCACCCCCGGCTCCTGGCTGTCGTGGACCAGCCCGACCTGGGCCGTCCCCGTGATCTCCCCGTCCTCCTCCGCGACCAGCGACCGGAAGCGGGCCTCGGCGGGGGTGCGGGTGAGGAGGTGGAGGATCGCCTCGGGGGTCAGGAGGATGTACGGCAGGGCCGCGTGCCGGACCCGGGCGAAGCCCTCCAGGTCGGCCCGGTTTCCGGGGTTCAGATCGCGCACGATGACGGTCATGGGGCCGCACGCTACGCGGCGGGCACGACGGGATGCCTCCGATTTTCCGGCGGGGTGCGGGACAATCACCGGGTGACCCTGAAGATCCACATCGACGACGGCGCCCCGCCCTACGAGCAGGTGCGCGCGCAGATCTCCGAACAGGCCCGGTCGGGCGCGCTGCCGGTGGGCCACCGCCTGCCGACGGTACGGGGACTGGCCGAGTCCCTGGGCCTCGCCGCCAACACGGTCGCCAAGGCGTACCGGGCACTGGAGGCGGACGGGGTGATCGAGACGCGGGGCCGCAACGGCACGTTCGTCGCCGCCGCGGGCTCCGCGGCGGAGCGGGAGCTGGCCTCCGCCGCGCAGGTCTACGCGTCGCGGGCGCGCAGGCTCGGGATCGCCAAGGGGGAAGCGGAGGCCGCCGTGCGGGATGCGCTGCGGGCCGCCTACGGGGCGTGAGCGCCGCTGCGGCGGGCCCCGCGGGTGTCCGCGGGTGCGCCGCGGCTGCCCGCCCGGCCGTGGAACGTCCCGCTCCTCCGCGGCGCTAGCCGGGGGTCCGGGTGGCCGGGAGGCCCGCCCTGCGGGCCAGGTGGGCGAAGGCCGTCGCGTCACGGACGGCCGCCGCGTTCGGGTCGTTGTTGAAGTACGCGTAGACGTCCTCCCGGGGCCAAGCGGCCTCGATGCGGCGGACCCAGGTGGCCAGGGAGCGGCGGCCGTAGTGCGGCCAGGCGGCGGCCCTGCCCTGGTGGAAGCGGACGTAGCCCCAGTCGGCGGTGCGCCACAGCGGGGTGACCGGGCGGGCCAGGACGTCCGCCCAGCACAGCGCCGCGCCCCGCGCCTCCAGCACGGCGCGCACCTCGGGTGTCCACCAGGACTCGTGCCGGGGCTCCACCGCGATCCGGGTGCCGGGCGGGAAGCAGGCCAGACAGGCGTCCAGCAGGGCCGCGTCGGCCCGCAGGGTCGGGGGGAGCTGCAGCAGCACCGGCCCCAGGCGGTCACCCAGGCCGGCCGCGTGGCTCATCAGGCGCTCGACCGGCTCCCGCGGCTCCCGCAGCCGCTTGATGTGGGTGAGGTAGCGGCTCGCCTTGACCGCGACGACGAAGTCCGACGGCACCCGCTCCCGCCATCCCTCGAACGTCTCGCGCGAGGGCAGCCGGTAGAACGCGTTGTTGATCTCGACCGTGGCGAAACCGGCCGCGTACCGCTCCAGCCACAGACGGACCGGCAGGCCGGGCGGGTACAGGACCTCCCGCCAGTCCCGGTACTGCCAGCCCGACGTGCCGACGAACAGGGTCATACCCCCATGGAAGCAGCTACAGGTACAGCCCCGCCTCCGCGCCGTCCCGCGGTTCCGGCAGCGCGGTGGGCGAGGTCCCCCGGCGCAGCGCGAACAGCTCCGCCAGCGTCGCGCCCTCGCGGCCCACGCCCTCCTCGGTGCCGAGCCAGTCCACCGCCTCCCGGCGGGTCAGCGGGCCGACCTCGACGCGGGCCAGGCAGCGGCCCGGGCGGACGACGGCGGGGTGCAGCCGCTCCAGGTCCTCGTTGGTCGTCACCCCGACCAGGACGTTGCGGCCCTGGCCGAGCAGGCCGTCCGTGAGGTTCAGCAGCCGCGACAGGGCCTGTCCGGCCGTGTGCTTCGCCTCGCCGCGGATCAGCTCGTCGCAGTCCTCCAGGAGCAGCAGCCGCCAGCGGCCCTTGCCCGCCGCGTCCTCCTCGCCGATGGCGATGTCCATCAGATAGCCCACGTCGGAGAAGAGCCGCTCGGGATCCAGTACGCAGTCCACCTGGCACCAGTCCCGCCAGGACCGGGCGAGCGTGCGCAGCGCCGACGTCTTGCCGGTGCCGGGCGGCCCGTGCAGGAGCAGCAGCCGGCCCGCGATGTCCTCGGGGGTGGTCCTCATCAGGCGGTCCATCGCCCGGGCGACCGGCGCCGTGTAGTTGGCCCGGACCTCCTCCCACGTGCCGGCGGAGATCTGCCGGGTGGTGCGGTGCGGGCCGCGCCGAGGGGAGACGTACCAGAAGCCCATGGTGACGTTCTCCGGCTGCGGCTCGGGCTCGTCCGCCGCGCCGTCCGTCGTGTCGCCGAGCACCTTCTCGGCCAGGTCGGCGCTGGTCGCCGTCACCGTGACGTCGGCGCCCCGGCTCCAGCGGGAGACCAGCAGCGTCCAGCCGTCGCCCTCGGCCAGGGTCGCGCTGCGGTCGTCGTCGCGGGCGACGCGCAGCACGCGCGCGCCGGGCGGCAGCAGGCCGGCCCCGGGCCGTACGCGGTCGATGTTCACCGCGTGCGAGAAGGGTTGCTCGCCGGTGGCGAAACGGCCGAGGAACAGCGCGTCGACCACGTCGGAGGGGGAGTCGCTGTCGTCGACGTTGAGCCGGATCGGCAGGGCGTCGTGCGGGTTCACGGACATGCCGCCATGATCGGGCCCGCGCCCGCCGTGCGCACCCGGTTTCCCGGACGCGCACGGCGTGCGCGGCACGCGGCGGCCGGCGGTTCAGGCACCGGCCGCCGCCGTTCCCCGCCGCACCTGGCGCGCCCTGCGGAGCACGGCGTACCCCTTGGTGAGAGCGCGGTCCCCGGCGAACGCGCGGCCGATCGCGCGCCCCTCGACGAGCCGGGCGAACTCCTCGGGGCCCGTGCTGCGGCGCACGGTCACCCGCCGCAGGGCGTACGGCCCCTGCCGCCGGTGCGCCAGGCCGTTGCCGACGGCGAGCGCCTGGGCGTACCCCGTCTCGCGCACCGCCCGCCGCACCCGGCGGTCCGAGTAGCCGTACGGGTAGGCGAACGAGGCCGGGGCCGCGCCCAGTCGGTCGGCGATGATCTCCTTGCAGTGGATCAGCTCGAACCGCAGCCGCTCCTCGCCGAGCTGGTCGAGCTGCGGATGCGTATGGCTGTGCCCGCCGATCTCCACGCCGGCCGCGGCCAGTTCGCGGGTCTGCTCCCAGTCGAGCATGGTGTCCGGGGCGCCCCCGGTGTCGTACGGGCCGCGCAGCCAGCCGGTCGTGACGAAGACGGTGGCCGGGAAGCCGTGCTCGGCGAGCACCGGCAGCGCGTACCGGTGCACGCCCTCGTAGCCGTCGTCGAAGGTGATCAGGACGGGCCGGTCCGGCAGCGGGCGGCCGAAGCGCCAGGCGGCGGCCAGGTGCGCGGTGCTCACCGGGGTGAGGCCCCGCTCGGCGATCGCCGCCATCTGCCCGGCGAAGGCCCGCGGCGTCACGGACAGCGCGCGGGTCGCCCTGCCCGGATCGGCCGCGACCGCGTGGTACATGAGCACCGGCACCCGCGCGTCGGCCACGGACACGTCAGCCATGCCCGCCCCCCTCGACGGGCGCCACCGCGAACGCGGCCCCGCCCCGCCGGGCCCGTACGCTGCCCACCACGTAGCCGCCCGCCGCCGTCAGCACCCCGGCGACGATCGCGCCCGCCCGGCCCGCGCCGCCCGGCCGGGCCAGCACGGCGTCGCGCAGCCCGCGCACCACACCGGCCGGCAGGACACGGGTGGCGTACCGGCGTTCGGACTCCAGGCCCTTGCCGGCGCCCACGCTGCGCGCCACGAGGGCCTTGGACAGGCCCTCGGCGTAGGCGCGGGTGCGGAAGTAGCCGAAGTGCTCGCGCGGTTCGGGCACCCGGTGGTGGATCACCGCCCGGTCGTCGATCAGCAGCACCGCGTCGGGCCGGGCGCGGGCCAGCCGGATGCACAGCTCCGTCTCCTCGCAGCCCAGCGGGCGCTTGTCGCCGTCGCGTCCGATGCCGGTGGCGAAGCCGCCCGCCGCGTCGAACGCCTCCCGCCGGAAGGAGGCGTTGCCGCCGAGCACGTTGCGCACCCGCACCCGGCCGGGCGGCAGGCCGCGGTAGGTGCAGCCCACCACCCAGTCGAACTCCTCGGGGAACCAGGCGGGCCGCCGCCCCGACGCCCACACCGGCTCGGTGCGCCCGCCGACGGCCATGACCGCCGGGTCGGCGTAGCCCGCGGCGAAGTGCGCCAGCCAGTCGCGTTCGGCCACGGCGTCGTCGTCGAGGAAGGCGACGACCTCACCGCGCGAGGCGGCGATGCCGGTGTTGCGGCCGGCGGACAGCCCGCGGGGGCCCGGGTTCGCGGACACCCGCACGTCCGGGAGTTCCTCGTACTCCTTCAGCAGCCGGTCCAGGAGCGCCTCGTTGTGGTCGACGACCAGCAGGGTCTCCAGGGCCGGGCGGGACTGTGCCCGCACCGAGGCGACCGCCGCGAGGATGTCCTCCCAGCGGTCCTCGGTGTAGACGCAGATCACCACGGAGATCGTGGGGGAGGGGACGGCAGTGCTCAAGACGCCTTCCTTTGGGCCGGGCCGGCCGACACGAGCGTCGGGGAGTGCGTACGGCTGCGCAGCGCACGCCGGTTGGAGCGCTCCTCGAGGATCACTCTGAGCACCCGCAGCCCGTCCCGCACGGCGCGCAGATTGCTCACGCCGTGGATGCGCAGGTACTCGTGGCTCGGTATCTCCTGCACCTTCAGCCCGGCCTTGACGACCCGGATGTTCATGAGGGTCTCCACCTCGAATCCGGTGCAGTCGAGGTCGATCTTGTCCAGGCAGTGCCGCCAGAACGCGTTGTAGCCGTAGCACAGGTCGGTGTAGCGGGCGCCGAACTTGCGGTTGACGACGGCGCACAGGGCGCGGTTGCCGAGCTTGCGGACGAAGGTCATGTCGTCGGTGCCGCCGCCGTTGGCGAAGCGGGAGCCCTTGGCGAAGTCGGCGCCGGAGACGAGCGCGGAGACGTACGACACGATCTCCTGGCCGTCGGCCGAGCCGTCGGCGTCGACCATGACGATGATGTCACCGGTGCACGCCTGGAAGCCGCTGATCAGCGCGTCTCCCTTGCCCTTGCCGCGCTGTTCGACGACCTTGACGTCCGGCCACAGCTCCCGGGCGACCGCGACGGTGTCGTCGGTGGAGTTGCCGTCCACGAGGACGACCTCGTGGATCCAGTCGGGCAGCGTCTTGAAGACGTAGGGAAGGTTCTCGGCCTCGTTCATCGCGGGGATGACCACGCTCACCGGTGGCGCGATGGCCAGGTGCGAGGAGACGGGCCGGTACGTGCCGGCGGGTGACGGGTCGTTCTCCGTCGCCGCCGGCTGCAGAACTGAGCTCATGAGTCAGGTCCCTCTCGTCCGGCGGACCGCCCGCCCCAGTGGGCGGTCCGGCTCTGTATCCGGTTCGAAAGGGGGGTTCTCACCCGTGGCACGACGGCACGGACCCCCGTGCGTGCCAGGTGAGCTGGCAAAGCCTGTCGACGCCGGGAAGAAAGAAACGGCAGCCGACCGCGCGGCACGGCCCGGCAACCGACGTGGTCACCGAGCACGGCACCCCCCTACCGCGCCCCGCGTGGTCCGCCGCGGCCTCGAGCCCTCCCCTGGGCCGTGTGCCGGCGTACCGGTGCGGGAGATGTCTGACGGTATTGACGTTTGAACCCGTATGGCAAGACCTGGACAGGTTTCGCGTTTGTGTTGTTTTGCCCTCATCTGGACTTCGTGCGGGCGCTCTCGCGCGGTGATGGGTCCCCAGACCGTTCCGCTTTGCCCCCCGAAGCCCAAGATGCCGGGCCTCAATCTGACGCAGTCCGTCGGGGAGCGCAAGACCGCACTGACGTTCCCCCGGTTTTCGTCCGGTTCTGAATGACCGTCAGCCAATTCTTGGCATGGACACTTCCTGTCAACGCGCGTAGCTGATACCACGGTTGGTGCAGAGATCCTGCTAAACGGAGGTGCCATGAGACGTCCTCGTGTTATCGGCTTCCTGACTTCGGTACTCCTCGCCGCCGGCGCCGCCCTCACCGGGGCCGCGACCGCCGAGGCCTCCCAGACCGCCGCCGGCGGCTATGTGGCGCTCGGCGACTCCTACTCCTCCGGGGTCGGAGCCGGCAGCTACATCAGCTCCAGCGGCGACTGCAAGCGCAGCACGAAGGCCCACCCGTACCTGTGGGCGGCCTCGCACTCACCCTCGTCCTTCGACTTCACCGCCTGCTCCGGTGCCCGTACGGGTGATGTTCTCGGCGGACAGCTCGGCCCGCTCAGCTCCTCCACCGGTCTCGTCTCGATCAGCATCGGCGGCAACGACGCCGGGTTCGCCGACGTCATGACGACCTGTGTGCTCCAGTCCGACAGCTCGTGCCTCTCGCGGGTCGACACCGCTCGGGCGTACGTGCAGTCGACCCTCCCCGGCAACCTCGACAGCGTTTACAACGCGATTCGGAGCAAGGCGCCCAACGCCCGCGTCGTCGTGATCGGTTACCCGCGCTTCTACAAGCTCGGCACCTCCTGCGTCGGCCTCTCGGAGACCAAGCGGAAGGCGATCAACGACGCCTCCGACCTGCTCAACGCCACCATCGCCAAGCGGGCCGCCGACCACGGCTTCACCTTCGGCGACGTCCGCTCCACCTTCACCGGGCACGAGATCTGCTCCGGCAGTTCCTGGCTGCACAGCGTGAACTGGCTCAACATCGGCGAGTCGTACCACCCGACGGCCACCGGCCAGTCGAGCGGCTACCTGCCGGTGCTCAACAACGTGGCCTGACCGGAAGCGGAAGGATTTCCGGAAGAGCCGGAGGGGGAGGCTCCGCCCCTTGGGGTCTTCGTCTCCGGCTCACGGGTCACGGAGAACGCCATCAGGTTCGAGGCGGCCGCGGCCGGCTCCCGCACCTCCCCGCGGGCCGTGCACCTCGGCCGCCTCCGCGTGAACGTCGCCGCGACGGCGGTAGGTGCCCCCCGCCCCGCGCGGCGGGGGGCAGCCGTACTTCGTCGGCGGCCGCCTCACGGCGCAGCACGGGGGTGTCCCCTCCGAACGTCCCCGCGGCTCCTCCCGGCGTCCGGTCCCGGTGATTCCTCCCGGAAGCAGCTCAGCCCCGCGCGGATGCCGCCCCCTGGACGTGAAGGGTCCCCCGGAACGTGGGCGCGTGAACCCGCCCGCGCCCCACCGCCCGGGACTCCCGCGTCCCGGCGGCGACACGCCCCGACCGCGCCGGAACCCGGCCGGTCCGAGCGGTCACCGACCGTGACCGCGGCCCCCGCGAGGCCCTCCGCCGGGCCGGAGAACAACCCGGTTGTCCAACTCGCCCTGAAATCGGCCGGATTCGAAGAGTGATCGAAGAGTGATCGTCAACACCCTTACGGGGAAGGTGAATCCTGCGACCGCGATACACGGCTGCCCCACCGGGGAGATAGGGTTACCCTGCCCGGGCCGGGTGGATTCGTACGGGTGGGGAGTGACATGGAACAGATAACAGTACGCACCAGGGCGAGGGTGCCCGCGATCACCTGCGGGAGCAGCGCGACGAGTTCGCGCCTCGACCGCCATCTCGCGGTGCTCGGAGGGCCGGCCCTCCCGCAGCGGGAGACGGTGGAGGCGACGTCGCTGATGCGTGAGCTGACCGCGCGTGCGCCCGCGCACCAGCACAGCAGCAGGGGTGCCCGGGTCCGCCGGGTCTCGCTCTTCGCACCGCTGCGCCGACTGCGCCGCTCGCTCTTCGGCAGCAACTGAGGCCCGCGCCAAGGCGGTTCACACCGCGTCGGCGCGGCGCCGCACACCCGGCCGTCATCCCCACGGCACGCGGCAGCGCCCCGGTGTGACCGCTCGCCGCGGGCAGGATCCCGTCCCGCCGTCTCCCCGCCCGAGGCGTCACGGGCCCACCCCCGGCCCGCTCAGCCCTCCCCGCGTGCGTACCGGCGCACGGCGAGCGGCACGAACACCGCGAGCAGTACCGCACACCAGGCCAGCGACCCCGCGACCGGATGCGCCACCGGCCACGCCGCATCCTCCGGCGCGGGAGCGTTGCCGAACAGATCCCGCAACGCCGTGGTCACCGCACTGATCGGGTTCCACTCGGCGACCGTGCGCAGCCACCCCGGCAGCCCCTCGGTCGGGATGTAGGCGTTGGACAGCAGCGGCAGCACGAACGTCGCCCCGCCGAGCTGACCGGCGGCCTCCTCGCTGCGGGAGAGCAGTCCGAGGTGGATCCCGATCCACGTCGTGGCGAACCGGAACAGCAGCAACAGCCCCACGGCCCCCGCCGCCCGCGCCGCGCCGCCCTCCACCCGCCAGCCCACCGCGAGCCCGACCAGCAGGAACGGCACCGTCCCGACGGCCGTGACCAGCACGTCCGCGACCGACTGCCCGAGCGGCACCGCCGCCCTGCTCACCGGGAGCGTGCGCAGCCGGTCCGTCACCCCCCGGTGCGTGTCCTGGGCGGCCTGGAACATGCCCGTCATGATCCCGTTCGCGGCCGTCGCCACCAGCAGGCCCGGCACCAGGAACGACCGGTACTCCGCGCCCGGCATCGCCAGCGCGCTGCCGAAGACGTAGCCGAAGAACAGCAGCATCGTCACCGGCATCGACTGGGTGAGGATCAGCAGCCCAGGGTTGTTCCGGATCCGCCGGAGCTGGCGGCCCAGCATGGCGGCGCCGTCGTAGGCGGCGCCGTACACCGCGGCCGTTCCCGTCGTCGTGCTCATGCTGCGCGCTCCTTGCTGCCGGTCAGGCGGAGGAAGACGTCGTCGAGGGTCGGCGGGCGCAGGCTCGCGTCCACCAGGGGCACGCCCGCCGCGTCGAGCGCGCGCACCAGACCCGGGAGCGTCAGCGCCGGATCCCTGCTCACCGCGCCGACCGCCCGGCGCTCCCGGTCGAGCACCGGTTCCGCCCCGGTGAGCCGGTCCAGGACCGCCGCGGCCGACGCCATGGCGTCGGCGTCCGCGACCACGGCCTCCGCGTAGGTCCCGACCAGCACCTTGAGCCGGTCCGGTGAGCCCGTGTGCCGCACCCGGCCCCGGTCCACCAGGGCGATGTCGTCGGCGAGCCGGTCGGCCTCCTCCAGGTACTGCGTGGTCAGCAGCACGGTCGTGCCGTCCCGGCGCAGGGCGCGCACCGCGTCCCAGATCTGGTTCCGGCCCGCCGGGTCCAGCCCGGTCGTCGGCTCGTCCAGGAACAGCACCTCGGGACGGCGCACCAGGCTCGCCGCCAGGTCGAGGCGCCGCCGCATACCGCCCGAGAGCGTGGACGCGGGCCGGTCGGCGGCCCCGGTCAGACCGAACCGTTCGAGCAGTTCGTCGACCCGCGCCGAGGCGTTCCGCACCCGGTGCAGCCGGGCGAACAACCGCAGGTTCTGGCGGCCCGTGAGGTCCCCGTCGACCGACGCGTACTGCCCGGTGACACCGATCCGGCGCCGCACGGCCGCCGGCTCCCGCACGAGGTCGTGCCCGGCGATCCGCGCCGAGCCGGCGTCCGGGCGCAGCAGCGTCGTCAGCAGCCGGACCGCCGTCGTCTTGCCCGCCCCGTTCGGCCCCAGCAGTCCACACACCGAGCCCTCGGCCACCGCGAGATCCAGTCCCCGCAGCGCGCGCACGTCGCCGAAGCGCTTCTCCAGACCTTCACTAAGTACAGCGTACGTAGTAGTCATGGGTCGACCATAGCGCACTACGTACGCTGTACGTAACTAGGATGGTGGCCGAGGTGATGAACGATGGCGGGCCGAGCGGCCGTACCCGAAGTGATCTGGGCGCGCCCCGAGCGCACCGGCCGGGGGCCGAAACCGGCGTACACCCGCGCCGACATCGCCGCCGCCGCGGTGCGGATCGCGGACGCCGAGGGCCTCGACGCGGTCTCGATGCGCCGCGTCGCCGCCGAACTGGGCTGCGGCACCATGTCGCTCTACAACTACGTCCCCCGCAAGGAGGACCTGCACGAGCTGATGATGGACGCCGCCGGCGGCGAGCACGAACTGTGGGAGCCGAGCGGCGACTGGCGCGCCGACATGCTCCGGGTCGCCCACCAGACCCGCGCGCTGATGCACCGGCACCCCTGGCTGCCGCGGCTGATGTCCCCGGTCTACGGCTTCAGCCCCAACGCCCTGCGCTACCTGGAGCACTGTCTGGCCTGCCTCGACACCTTCCCGGCGCCCTACGGCACGAAGATGGAACTGGTGGCGATGGTCAACGGCGTCGTGACGACCTACGTCACCAACGAACTCGCCACCGCCGAACGCACCCGCTCCCTGCCCTGGTCCGAGGAGCAGGAGAACGCGGTGCGGATCGCCTACCTGGGCCGGCAGCTCGCGAGCGGCGCCTATCCGCGGCTCGCCGCCTCCTTCGCGGAGGACGCCGGACCGATCGACCTCGAGGCGGTCTTCGTACGGGCCCTGGAACGGGTGCTGGACGGCTTCGCCTAGGCGCGCCCGGCCCGCGGGGCCGGCTACAGCAGTGCCAACTGCCCCTCCGGGCCCTCCTCCCGGGCGTCCAGGACCGAGGCGGGCCGACGGGCCGCGGCGGGGACCGGCAGCACGCCCGCGGCGCGCAGTTCCGAGGCCGTGATCCGCTCCGTCACCGTCAACCCGGCGGCGCGCGGGCGTACTTCGGCCAGCAGGGCGAGGACCGTGATCAGCTCCAGCAGCTCGGAGGTCCAGGTCTGCGGCCAGCCGGACGGGCGGATCGCCGCCAGCGTGCCGGGCGCGCCCTCGGCGGTACGGGCCGCGAACCACCGCTCCAGCACCCGCACCCCGCCCACCTCGAAGTCCCAGGCATCCGGCGGCACGGGGGAGACGCGGCCCTCGTCGAGGTACAGGGCCTCCTCGTCCCGGTCGTAGCGCAGGGCCAGGGGGCGCGGCGGCAGCGGGGCGCGGACGTACGGGCGGCGGCCGCCGGGCAGCCTGGGGCGCTCCCCGTCGCGCCGCATCAGCCACAGCGCGCGCCGGCCCAGGGCCACGCCGTGCTCCCACAGCGCCCGGTCGGCGGTGAGCGGGACCACGGAGCCGGGGCGGAGGGCCGTCACGGCCCACGCCAGCACGTCAAGCGGCTCGGGACGCACGCCGAGCCGGCCGGCCAGGTGGTCCAGCAGCCCGGGGGCGAGATTCGGCTCGCCTCCGCCGGGGCGCCGGTGCAGGGGGCGGACACGGGACGGGCCGAGCAGGGGCAGGTGCGAGGTCGCCAGCAGCAGCGGGCCGGCGGCGTCGGACGCCTCCACCACGAAGACCTGCCGCGCGTCGGCCACCCGCCACAGCTCGGGACGGGCCGCGTCGATCAGCCGGTGGTCGGGGATCAGCCACTGCTCGTCGAAGGGCGCGCGCAGCACCCGTACCGGCTCCGGGCAGGGGCCCGGGGCGCGTGACAGCCGCTCGGTGGTGCCGGACGTGCCCGGCAGCCGTCCGACCGCCGTGTGCGGGGTGCGTGCGCGGGAGGGCTCGAACAGCGCTTCCCGGTCGGGGCCCTCGGCCCGCACCAGGGTGTCCCAGCGGGCCTTCAGGGACGCCGTGTCGGGGGCCGCCGGCCACCCCCGGCCGAGCCGCGGCGGTGCGACGGACCACGGCATGAGGTCCGCCAGCGGCGGGGCGTCCTCGTGCTGCGTCACGCCCGGCATCGTACGACGGGGCGCCGCGCCCTCAGGTGGCATCCAGGGTGACCGTGAAGGAGAAGCGGTCCCCCCGGTAGTGGATGACGGCCACGTCCAGCACCCGGCCCTCGGTGTCGTACGTGATGCCCGTGTAGTGCAGGATCGGGCTGAGCAGCGGGACTTCGAGCAGCCGTGCCGTCTCCGGGTCCGCGAGCCGGGCCTCCACCGTGTCCGTGATCCGGCTGATGTCCATGCCCACCACGTCCCGCAGCACCTTGGTCATCGGCCAGCGGGCCAGGTCGTCCGGGTCGATGCGGGCGGCCAGTTCGGGACGGATCCAGTTGCGGGCGTGGTTGGTGGGCTCACCGGTCTTCTCGTCGCAGCGCAGCCGGTGGTACGTCGCCGCCTCGGCCAGCTCCGGGAAGTACTCGGCGAGTTCGGGCGGGACGGGGGCGGTGCCGTGGTCCAGCAGCTCGGCCTTCATGCCGGACTGCTGGGCCACGATGGCGTCCACCGAGCCCAGCAGCCGCACCGGGGCGCCCCGCCTCGCGTGCGGCTCGATGAACGTCCCCCGCCGGCGGTGGCGCGTGATCAGCCCCTCGTCCTCCAGCTCCTTGAGGGCCTGCCGCATCGTCAGCACGCTCACCCCGTAGTGCCCGGCGAGCTGCTCCTCGGTGGGCAGGCGCAGCGGGTCCCGGGGCGAGCGGCCGAGTATCGAGGCGCGCAGCGACTGCGACACCTGGTACCAGAGCGGCAGCTTGCGGTTCAGGACGATGGAGTCCGGGGCGAAGGAGGTCACGGGCCATCCGTACCGGTAGGGAAACGTCAGTGCAAGGGGCGGAAGTGACGCTCGAGGCCGCGCCAGACGGCGTCGTAGCCCTGCTGGAGGTGTTCGGCGCGGGCCGCCTGGGGCGTGAGGCTCACCGGCCACCGGGTCTCGAACATGAACGCCAGCCCGTCGTCGATCTTCTGCGGCTTCAGCTCGGCCGCGCTCGCCCGGTCGAACGTCTCCCGGTCCGGGCCGTGCGCCGACATCATGTTGTGCAGCGAGCCGCCGCCCGGCACGAAACCCTCGGCCTTCGCGTCGTAGGCGCCCTCGATCAGGCCCATGTACTCGCTCATCACGTTCCGGTGGAAGTACGGCGGCCGGAAGGTGTCCTCGCCCACCAGCCAGCGCGGCGCGAAGACCACGAAGTCGACGCCCGCGAGACCCGGCGTGTCCGACGGGGAGGTGAGCACCGTGAAGATCGACGGGTCCGGGTGGTCGTACGAGATGGTGCCGATGACGTTGAAGCGGCGCAGGTCGTAGACGTACGGCACGTGGTTGCCGTGCCAGGCGACCACGTCGAGGGGGGAGTGGCCGTAGGTCGCGGACCACAGGTTGCCGCAGAACTTGTTGACCACCTCCACCGGGCCCTCCACGTCCTCGTACGCGGCGACCGGGGCCTGGAAGTCCCGCGCGTTGGCGAGGCCGTTGGCGCCGATCGGGCCCAGGTCGGGCAGGGTGAAGGGGGCGCCGTAGTTCTCGCAGACGTAGCCGCGGGCGTCCGCGTCCAGCAGCTCCACCCGGAAGCGCACCCCGCGCGGGATCAGCGCCACATGGCCGGGCTCGGCGTGCAGCAGCCCGAACTCGGTGCGCAGCAGCAGCCCCCCGCGCTCGGGGACGACGAGCAGCTCGCCGTCGGCGTCGCTGAAGACGCGCTCCATGGAGGCGTTGGCGTGGTACAGGTGCACGGCCATGCCGGTGCGCTGGGTGACGTCGCCGTTGCCGCCGAGGGTCCACAGGCCCGCCAGGAAGTCCGTCCCGGCGGCGGGGCCGGGCAGCGGGTTCCAGCGCAGCCGGTTCGGGTCCGGTACGCACTGGGTGAACGGGGCCGTGCGGAGCGCGCCGTTGCCCGTCCGGGTGAACGCGGGGTGCGCGGCCGAGGGGCGGATGCGGTACAGCCACGAGCGCCGGTTGTGCGCCCGCGGCTCGGTGAACGCCGTGCCGCTGAGCTGCTCCGCGTACAGCCCGAGGGGCGCCCGCTGCGGCGAGTTCCGGCCCTCGGGAAGTGCGCCGGGCACGGCCTCGGAACTGTGTTCGTTGCCGAAGCCGGACAGGTAGGTCAGGCCCTCCGCGGTCTTCCGCGCGTCCCCGCTCATCGATCGCTCCCTCGCCAGTGATTCCTATGGCACACCGTAGGATTGCGGTTTCCCGGGCGCAAGAGGGCGTGCGGACCTTCGTCCTCCTCCCCGCGGACGATGACCGGAACCCGTCCCCGGGGGGATACGCGGTGTCGGACCCGTGTTCTACTCTCCCGGCATGTCGTGGACGCGGGGTGCATCCGCCGCGCTCGCGGTCTGTGTCCTGCTGCTGACCGGATCCGCGGGCTGCGGCTCCAGGGGGAGGGAAGAGCCGGTCACCGGGACGACGCCCACGTCGGCGGGCAGGCTCCTCGACCGCACCGACGAGGACGGCCGGCGCTACCGGGAGGCGCACGCCGGGCGCCCGCCCGAGGTCGGCATCGAGGTGGAACCCGCCGCCGGCGACGGCTGGGACGTCCGGCTGACCGTCCGCGCCTTCCGCTTCTCCCCTCGGGGAACACCGGCGCGTGCCGTGCCCGGCCGAGGGGTGGCACACCTCTTCGTCGACGGCGACCTCGTCACCCGCCTGCGCGGACCGCGCCACCGCCTCGCCGCCGGGCTCGTGCCGCGCGGCACCCACCGGGTCACCGCGCGCCTGTACGCGGACGACGGCACCGTCTGGGCCGTCGGCGGGGAGCCGGTGGAGAGCACGGCGGACGTCACCGCCTCGCATGCGCGGCCCGCCGGCGCCACCGAGCCCGCCCCCGGCGGCGCAGAGGGGGAGAAGGCAGACGCGACCCGGCCGAACTCCGCCTGCGCCTCGATCGGTACCGGAAGTAACCGTTCACCCGAGCGTGCCGGAGGGGCATCATGAGGCACGTGCCCCACGCGACCCAGCTCCGCCGCGCCCCCGTGCAGCGGCGCAGCGCCGAACGGCTGACCCGGATCCTCGACGCGTGCGCCGCCCTCCTCGACGAGGCCGGCTACGACGCCCTGAGCACCCGGGCCGTGGCCCAGCGCGCCGGCGTCCCCATCGGCTCCGTGTACCGCTTCTTCGGCAACAAGCGGCAGATGGCCGACGCGCTGGCCCAGCGCAACCTCGAGCGCTACGCCGAACGCGTCACCGAGCGGCTGGCGCGGACGGGCGACCGAGGCTGGCGCGGCGCCCTCGACGCCGTGCTCGACGAGTACCTGGCGATGAAGCGGACCGCGCCCGGTTTCTCCCTCGTCGACTTCGGCAACCAGATCCCCGTCGGCGACCGCCAGGCCGAGCCCAACCACCGCGTCGCCGACCAGCTCACCGAACTGCTCGCCGGCCACCTCGGCCGCACCCCCGACGAGGACCTGCGCCGCGCCTTCCTGGTCGCCGTGGAGACCGCCGACACCCTCGTCCAGCTCGCCTTCCGGATGGCCCCGGACGGGGACGAGGCGATCATCGCGGAGGCGCGGGAGTTGCTGACGGCGTACCTGGAGCGGGTGCTGGGCTGAGGCACGGGAGCCCACCCCCGTGACCGGATCTTGACCACGCCTGACCTGAGCAGAGCCGTGACCTGGAGTTTTGCGCTTATTGCTCGCATGTCAACGTCTTGTTAACGCTGCTCGACGGCCCCTAACGTCGCTCGCACCGCCTGCCCCGGTGGGATGTTCAAGGGCGAACGTTAGGTACTCATTCATGCTGACCATCCTCGGCTTCGCCATGATCGCGACCTTCCTGGTCCTGATCATGATGAAGAAGATGTCGCCGATCGCGGCGCTCGTACTGATCCCCTCGCTGTTCTGCGTGTTCGTCGGCAAGGGCGCCCAGCTCGGCGACTACGTCATCGACGGCGTGTCCAGCCTCGCCCCCACCGCGGCGATGCTCATGTTCGCGATCGTCTACTTCGGTGTGATGATCGATGTCGGGCTGTTCGACCCGGTCGTCCGCGCGATCCTGAAATTCTGCAAGGCCGACCCGATGCGGATCGTCGTCGGCACCGCGCTGCTCGCCGCGATCGTCTCCCTCGACGGCGACGGCTCCACCACCTTCATGATCACCGTCTCGGCGATGTACCCGCTCTACAAGCGCCTCAAGATGAGCCTGGTCGTGATGACGGGCGTCGCCGCCATGGCGAACGGCGTGATGAACACCCTGCCGTGGGGCGGCCCCACCGCCCGCGCCGCCACCGCGCTGAAGGTCGACGCCTCCGACATCTTCGTGCCCATGATCCCGGCCCTGGCCGTCGGCCTGGCCGCCGTCGTCGCCCTGGCCTACGTCCTCGGTCTGCGCGAGCGCCGGCGGCTCGGCACCCTGACGCTGGACGAGGCGCTGGTGCGCGAGGACGAGACCGAGACGGTGCTGGTCGGCGCCGGCGCGGGCACGGCGGTCGCCGAGGGCCCCGGCACGGCTTCCCGGGGCGGGTCCGGTGCGGGCGCCGGAGCCGGTGCCGGCAAGGCGTCCGGCCACGGCGGCGAGGGAACGACGGGCGACGACTTCCAGGGCCTCGACCCCCACCGGGCCACGCTGCGGCCCAAGCTGTACTGGTTCAACGCGCTGCTCACGGTCGTCCTGCTGACCGCCATGATCATGGAGTGGCTGCCGATCCCGGTGCTGTTCCTGATCGGCGCCGCGCTCGCGCTCACCGTCAACTTCCCGCACATCCCCGACCAGAAGGCCCGCATCGCGGCCCACGCCGACAACGTCCTCAACGTCTCCGGCATGGTCTTCGCCGCCGCCGTCTTCACCGGCGTCCTCACCGGCACCGGCATGGTCGACCACATGGCCAGGTGGCTGGTCGACACCATCCCCGACGGCATGGGCCCGCACATGGGCCTGGTCACCGGCCTGCTGAGCCTGCCGCTCACCTACTTCATGTCCAACGACGGCTTCTACTTCGGTGTCCTGCCGGTGCTCGCCGAGGCCGGGCAGGCGCACGGGGTCTCCGCCCTGGAGATCGCCCGCGCCTCCATCGTCGGCCAGCCGCTGCACATGTCCAGCCCGCTCGTCCCCGCCGTGTACGTCCTGGTCGGCATGGCCAAGGTCGAGTTCGGCGACCACACCCGGTTCGTGGTGAAGTGGGCGGTCCTCACCAGCCTGGTGATCCTCGCGGCGGGCATCCTGTTCGGCATCATCTGACGATCGCCCCCGGCATCACCCGACGATCGGCCCGGCGCCGCTCAGGTGCCGGGCCCGTACCCGGAAGGACACGACCATGGGGCCCGGTGGGAACCGGGGCTGGCTGCTCCGCCTCGTCATCGCCTTCGGCTTCGCGCAGGGGGCGGTGTCGATGGCCCGGCCCGCCGTCTCCTACCGGGCCCTCGCCCTGGGCGCGGACGAGACGGCGGTCGGCGTCATCGCCGGCGTCTACGCGCTGCTGCCGCTGTTCGCCGCCGTACCGCTCGGCCGCCGCACCGACCACGGCCGCTGCGCCCCGCTGCTGCCCGCCGGCGTCGTCCTGATCGCCGGCGGCTGCGCGCTGAGCGGCCTCGCCGGGTCGCTGTGGGCGATGGCGCTGTGGAGCGGCGTCATGGGCCTCGGGCACCTCTGCTTCGTCATCGGCGCCCAGTCGCTGGTCGCCCGCCAGTCCGCGCCGCACGAACAGGACCGCAACTTCGGCCACTTCACCATCGGGGCCTCGCTCGGCCAGCTCATCGGCCCCGTCGCGGCGGGCGCCCTGATCGGCGGCCGGGACATGGCGGGCAGCAGCGCCCTCGCCCTGGTCGTCGCCGGAGCGGGCGCGGCGGTCGCCCTCACGTCCCTGTGGCGGATCGAGCACCCGGCGGCGCCCGGGGCCCGCACCGGGCGGGGCGAGCGCGTCCCCGTGCTCGGCATCCTGCGCGCCCGGGGGGTGCCCGCGGGCATCCTGATCAGCCTCTCCGTGCTGTCCGCGACCGACATCCTCACCGCCTACCTGCCGGTGGTCGGCGAGCACCGCGGCATCGCCCCCGCCGTGATCGGCGTCCTCCTCAGCCTGCGGGCCGCCGCCACGATCGCCTGCCGGCTCGTGCTGACGCCCCTGCTGCGGTGGCTCGGCCGCACCGCCCTGCTCACGGTCACCTGCCTGCTGGCGGCGGTGCTGTGCGCCGGGGTCGCGCTGCCGGTGCCGGTGTGGGTGCTGGGGCTGATGCTCGTCGCCCTCGGCTTCTGCCTGGGCGTCGGCCAGCCGCTGTCCATGACGACCGTCGTCCAGGCGGCCCCCGCCGAGGCCCGCTCCACCGCCCTCGCCCTGCGCCTGACCGGCAACCGCCTCGGCCAGGTCGCCGCGCCCGCGGCGGCCGGTCTGATCGCCGGTGCCGCGGGCGTGGCCGCGCCGTTCGTGATGCTCGGGGCGCTGCTCCTGCTCTCCTCGGGCACGGCCCTGCGTTCCCGGTCCGCCCGCCCGCACGGTGACGCCGCCCCCGCCGAGGGCACCCGGCGCACCCGCCCGCCGCGCCGTTCGCCGCGTTGACCGCCGCGCCGCTGTCGCCGGGGAGCGGGTGAACGGGGCGCGGCGGGGGCTGGCAGGATGTCGCCCGTGGGTTCGGCGTTCTGCGCGAACTCCGCCCGTGGGCAACGGCGTCGGCAAGCAAGGGGTGGCATGGGCCTGATCGTTCTGTCGGGGATTCTCGTCCTGGCCGTGGGCGGCTGCGTCTGCGTGGTGTGGGCGGCCCGGGGCGGCCCGCCCTGGACGCGGGCGGTGGCGAAGACCACCGTGCTGGCCGGGGAACTGGTGCGCGCCGCCGGCCGTTCCGGCGGGAAGCCGAACAGGGGTGGCGCCGGCAGCACGGACGAATGAGACGCCGTCGAACGGCGCCCGCCGTCCTCAGAGGTTCAGGACCTCCGGGTGGGCGGCCAGCGCCCGCCAGCGCTCCCCGGGGTCGGACACCAGCCGGCGCTCCGCGAGGTCCAGCAGCCCGCCGGTCCCGGTGACCTCGGCGACGAGCGTGCCGTCGGGGCGGAGGAAGCGCTGCACCACCCGGGAGGTCTTGCCGTCCCCCCAGACGAAGTCGCAGGTGACGTCGACCGTGTCACCGGCGCGCAGTTCGTGGTGGTAGCGGACGGTGTTCTCCAGGGTCACCGGCCCGACCCCGGTGGCCAGCAGGTCGCGGAGCGAGACGCCGGCGGCACGCAGGCACTCGGCGCGCGCGTGATCCGCGTACTGGTGGTAGACGGCGCCGTTCACATGGCCCTGGGTGTCGATCTCGTAGGACCGCACGGTGAGCCGGACGCTGAAGGGCATGACTGTCTCCTCGGGCGTGAGCGTGGGTGTGAACAGGTGCTTGCGTGAAGGGGCTCGTCTCAGGCCGGCTGCGAGGCGGTCGCCCCGCCGGCCGGCCGGCCCGACGTCCGGCGGGCGTAGTCCCGGGCCACGGCGAGCACGAGGAACCCCCAGGCGGCGGCGGGCAGGTACAGGTAGCCGACCCAGGCCTCGGGCTTGTCGTACTCCTTCGCCTGGCCGATGAGCCTCGGTGCTTCGTCGACGAAGCCGAAGAGGCTGTTGAGGACGCCGTACAGGGTGATGAGGACGAGGACGGCGCCGCCGGTGCGCGCGACGCGGACGACGGTGCGGGCCGGTACCGGGCGCCCGGCGAGCCCGGGGACCCAGCGGGGGAAGACCTCGCCCCAGCTCCGCACCAGGCCGACGGTGAGGAACGCCAGCCCCACCGTGAGGACGCTCAGCACCGTCATGTAGGCGATCTCCCCGGGCCGGTGCCCGTCGGTGAAGGCGACCGCGGTGCGCCAGACGGCGGACGGCAGGACGCCCAGCGGAGCGGCCCAGGCCGCCCATGCCGCCCAGCGGGCCGGCGGCGGCACGGCGGAGGGCGGGCAGGTGGTCGACGTCGTCATGCGTGCCCTGCTTTCTTCGCGTGAGTCGTGCGGGGAGGGCGTACGTGAACGATCGGGTGACCCGGTGGGTCAGTCCGGGCCGGCGGACGGGGTCTCGCGGGCGGCGGCCAGGGCGAGCAGGCCGATGACGGGCAGCGCCCAGCTCCCGGTGCCGGGGAAGTAGATGACGCACAGCGGCACGCCGAGCGCCAGCAGGTACCAGCCGACCTGTGCGGGCAGGCGGCCGGTCGTGCGCAGGACGTGCCGGGAGAGCGTCCCCAGCGCGAGGAGCGCGATGCCGGAGGCCATGAACCAGACGGTGGCCTCGCGTTCGAAGTACTCGGGTGCGCCGGAGTCCGCGGCGGTGCGCCACAGACCGTCCCCGGCCATGTCCGCCCAGGCGTTGGGCTGGGCGAAGGCCCAGCAGAAGTGCAGCACCGCGGTCGCGATGACGAGCCGCGGTATCCAGCGTGCCAGTGCGCTCACGAGCTCCGTCCTCTCCGCCGGGATCCCTCGTCCCGCTCGACCGACCGCAGTGCGAGCAGGTAGATCTCCCGCAGTTCCTCGGCGGGCATCGGCGGGACGAGCTGCTGGGCGCCGACCCACAGCAGGTACAGCAGGCGGGCCGCCGGCCCCGGATCGCGCTCCGCGGGGGCGAGGCCCCGCACCAGCGACTCCAGGTAGTCGACGCGTACCCGGTCCACGCGCTCCTGGAGGGCTCGGGCCTCGGCGTCCTGCAACGCCCAGGCGCGCATGGCGATCTCCAGGCCGTCGCTCGCGGCCTTGTCCTCCAGGACCAGCTCCAGCAGGCGGCCCACCTTGGCCCCCGCCGCCTCCCCGGCGCGCTCCGCGTCCGCGATGTAGCGGTTGGTGTGCTCGTCCTCGTAGTGCGCGAGCAGGTCGGTCCGGAACCCGGCCATGCCCTTGAAGTGGTGGTAGAAGGACCCCTTGGTCAGGCCGAGACGGGTGCTCAGCCGCTCGATGGTCAGCGCGGGTGCGCCGTCCTCGCTCAGGATCCTGAGCCCTTCCTCCAGCCAGTCGCGCTTGCTCGCCATGTCTCCGCCCGTGTTCGTCGGTCGCCCTGACCGTACCATACGGAATGGTATGGAGGCTGGTCCGGGTGAAGCGGTGGCCTGCCGGCCGTGCGGGAGGGTGAGCCGCGCCACCATGGTGGCCGCCCCTGGTGCCGTAAAACTATCGGCGCTAGTTTGGGGCCGAGGACGAGCCGCCCGGAGGGAACGCGATGAAGGCACACGACGGCATGTACATCGACGGCGCCTGGCGGCCCGCCGACGGCCCCGACACGATCGACGTCGTGAACCCCGCCGACGAGCAGGTGATCGGCGCGGTCCCCGCCGGTACGGCCGTGGACGTCGACACGGCCGTACGGGCCGCCCGCGCCGCCCTGCCGGGCTGGGCCGCCACCCCGCCCGCCGAACGCGCCGCGCGCCTGGCCACCCTGCGGGACGTGCTCGCGGCCCGCAAGGACGAGATCGCCGCGACCGTCACCGCCGAGCTGGGCTCACCGCTGCCGTTCTCGCAGGCCGTGCACGCCGCCGTCCCCATCGCGGTCGCCGGCTCCTACGCCGAACTGGCCGCGACGTACGCCTTCGAGGAGAAGGTGGGCAACTCCGTCGTCCACCACGAGCCCGTCGGCGTGGTGGGCGCCATCACCCCCTGGAACTACCCCCTCCACCAGATCGTCGCCAAGGCCGCCCCGGCCCTCGCCGCAGGCTGCACGGTCGTGCTCAAGCCCGCCGAGGACACCCCGCTCACCGCACGGCTCTTCGCCGGGGCGGTGCACGAGGCGGGCGTCCCGGCGGGCGTCTTCAACCTCGTCACCGGACTCGGCCCGGTCGCCGGCCAGGCCCTCGCCGAGCACGCGGACGTCGACATGGTCTCCTTCACCGGCTCCACGGCGGTGGGCCGCCGGATCGGCGCCCTCGCCGGCGCGGCCGTCAAACGCGTCGCCCTCGAACTCGGCGGCAAGTCCGCCAACGTCATCCTCCCGAGCGCCGACCTGGCCAGGGCCGTGAACGTCGGCGTCGCCAACGTCATGTCCAACTCCGGCCAGACGTGCAGCGCCTGGACCCGGATGCTGGTCCACCGCGACCGGTACGACGAAGCCGTGGCGCTCGCGGCCGAGGCCGCCGCGAAGTACGGGGACCGGATCGGCCCGGTCGTGAACGCCAGGCAGCGGGACCGGGTGCGGGGCTACATCGAGCAGGGCGTCGCCGAGGGCGCGCGCCTCGTCGCCGGAGGCCCCGAAGCCCCGCGCGAGCGGGGATACTTCGTGAGCCCGACCGTCCTCGCCGACGTGACCGAGGACATGACCGTCGCCCAGGAGGAGATCTTCGGCCCCGTCCTGTCCGTCCTGCGCTACGACGACGAGGAGGACGCCCTGCGGATCGCCAACGGCACGGTCTACGGGCTCGCCGGCGCCGTCTGGGCCGGGGACGAGGCGGAGGCGGTCGCCTTCGCCCGCCGCATGGACACCGGACAGGTCGACATCAACGGCGGCCGGTTCAACCCGCTGGCGCCGTTCGGCGGCTACAAGCAGTCCGGCGTCGGCCGCGAACTCGGCCGGCACGGACTCGCCGAGTACCTCCAGACCAAGTCCTTCCAGTTCTAGCCCGGGAGTTGCCCACGCCATGGCCGTACGTGATGTCGTCCGCGCCGCCGTCGTCCCCGCCGTCGGCGCACCGCTGGAGATCACCGGGATAGAGCTGCCGGAACCGGGCCCCGGCCAGGTCCGGGTGCGGCTCGCCGCCGCCGGGGTCTGCCACTCCGACCTGTCCCTGTCCAACGGCACCATGCGCGTGCCGCTGCCCGCCGTCCTCGGTCACGAGGGCGCCGGCACGGTCCTCGCCGTCGGAGAGGGCGTCACCCATGTCGCTCCCGGCGACGGGGTCGTCCTCAACTGGGCCCCGTCCTGCGGCTCCTGCCACCCCTGCTCGCTGGGCGAGGTGTGGCTGTGCGCCGACGCCCTGACCGGCGCCGCGAACACGCACGCCCGCCGCGCCGACGACGGCACCGGTCTGCACCCCGGCCTGAACGTCGCCGCGTTCGCCGAGGAGACGGTGGTGCCCGCGTCCTGCGTCCTGCCCTGCCCCGACGGCATCCCGCTCACCGACGCCGCCCTGCTCGGCTGCGCCGTCCTCACCGGCTACGGCGCCGTCCACCACGCGGCCCAGGTCCGCGAGGGCGAGACGGTCGCCGTGTTCGGCGCCGGAGGAGTGGGCCTGGCCACCCTCCAGGCGGCCCGCATCGCGGGCGCCTCGAAGATCGTCGCGGTCGACGTCTCGCCGGAGAAGGAGGAACTGGCGCGCGCCGCCGGCGCCACCGACTACCTCGTCGCCTCCGACACCACCGCCCGCGAGATCCGGGCCCTCACCGGCAAGCAGGGCGTCGACGTGGCCGTCGAGTGCGTCGGCCGCGCGGTCACCATCCGCACGGCCTGGGACTCCACCCGGCGCGGCGGACGCACCACGGTCGTCGGCATCGGCGGCAAGGACCAGCAGGTCACCTTCAACGCCCTGGAGATCTTCCACTGGGGCCGCACCCTGACCGGCTGCGTCTACGGGAACGCCGACCCCGCCCGAGACCTGCCCGTACTGGCCGAACACGTCCGCACCGGCCGGCTGGACCTGGCCGCCCTGGTGACGGAACGCATCCCCCTCGACGGCATCCCGGCGGCCTTCGGGAACATGCTGGCGGGCAAGGGGGGCCGGTCGCTGGTGGTCTTCTGACGCGAGGCGCGCCGGCTCGGGCCGCCGTTCGACGGACCGTAGGGGTTGGGCGGCGACGCCGGCGGGCGGGGCTGCGGCGCGGTTCCGCGTCTCCCGGTGCGGGGCCGCGCCGGGTTCCGGCGGTTCCCGTCGGTGGCCTGGCAGGGGCCACCGTCCCCCGGCGGACGACGGTGGCGTCGGTGTCCGGGGAGGGTGGCCCGCTCCCGCCCGGGGACGCCTCGGCACCGTCGGTGAGGGGGGCCGCGCGCCGCGACAGGCCGACCGGGGTTCTCGCGGTTCCCGTCGGTGCCCCGGGAAGGTGGCCTGCGACGGCGGTCCGTGGCCGGGGCGCCGGGCGGGCGCCCCCCCGGCGCCGGTCGGACGCCGTCAGCAGGGGCCTCGCGGCGGGGCTCCCGGCCCGCCCGCTCGCGGGCCCGGCCCGGTACCGCGCCCCCCGCGAGCGGGTGGGCGACGGAACCCGTACCGCGCCGGTCCCCGGGCCCCCGCCCCCGAGTTCATGCCTGCTCGCGGGCGTCCTCACGCCCCCGCGCCCCATTCGTCGCCGGAGCCCCGTCCCGCTCCGGTGCCGGTCCCGTCGCCCGCCTTCGCGACCGGGACACCGCCACGCCCGCCAGGCACAGCGCTCCGCCCGCCAGGGTGAGGGGGCCCGGCACCTCGCCGAGGGTGAGCCAGGACAGCAGCACGACGAGGGCCGGCACCGCGTACGTCGTCGCGCCCATCCGGCCCGCCGTCGTCCGGGCGAGGGCGTACGCCCAGGTCGTGAACGCCAGCGCGGTCGGGAACACGCCCAGGTACACCATGTTGAGCGTCGCGGAGGCGGGCGCGTCGGCCGCCTCGCGCACCAGCTCCCCGGCGAACGGCAGGCACACCACCGCCCCCACCACGCACCCCCACGTCGTCGCCTGCAGCGCGCTCGCCCGCCCCAGCACCGGCTTCTGGGCGACCACCCCGCCCGCGTACGCCACGGCGGCCAGCAGACACAGCACCACCCCGAACAGCGAGGACCCGCCCTCCCCGGACATCGACAGTCCCACCGTCACCGCACCGGCGAACGACACCGCCATCCCCGCCACCAGCCGCGGCGGCAGCGCGTCCCCGAGCAGCCGTGCGCCGAGCAGGGCGATGAGGATCGGGCCGATGTTCACCACCAGCGCGGCCGTACCGGCGTCCACCTGCTGCTCGCCCCAGTTCAGGACCACCATGTAGAAGCCGAACCACAGCAGCCCGGACAGCGCGATCCCCCGCCACGCCGACCGGGGCGGCAGCCCCTCGCGGCGCAGCAGGCAGATCACCCCCAGGGTCAGCGCGCCCGAGAGCAGCCGGCCGAGGGCCAGCGCGCCGGGGGAGTAGGCCTCGCCCGCGCTGCGGATCGAGACGAAGGCGGAGGCCCACAGCACGACGGTGACCGTGGCGGCACCGGCCGCGAGCAGCCGCGGACGACGGGACGGGGCGTTGCTCATCATGCTCCTGAGGCTAGGAAGGGGAGAGGCCGGGCGACCGGCGGGTTCCGGACGGCGTCCGGCGCGTTCAGCGCAGCGACACCGGATCGATGCCGAGCAGTTCGGACAGCGCGTCCTCGCCCGCGGCCGTCACCTTCACCGCCCGCTCCGAGCCGATGCGCACGCACCAGCCGACGTCCAGCGCGTGCCGGCACAGGGCCGCGCCCGCGACCCCCGCGAGGTGCGGGCGGCGCTCGGTCCAGTCCAGACACGCCCGGGCCAGCGGGCGGCGCCCCGTGCGTTCGAGACGGATCCCGGCGGCGTCGAACCAGCCGATGCCCGCGTCCGTGAGTGCGAACCCGGTGTCCTGGCGCAGCAGCCCGCGCCCGGTCAGCGCGTCGGTGACCGTGATCCCGAGCCGCCCGGCGAGATGGTCGTAGCAGGTGCGCCCGCGGGCCATCGCCGATCCGGTGCTCGACGCCCGCAGGGTGCGCGGACGCCGGGCCGCGGCCTCGGGCGCGACCTGCGCGGCCAGGTCCTCCACCAGGTGTGCGATCCGCTCGTCGGCCAGCCGCACGTAGCGGTGCCGTCCCTGCCGTTCCTCGGTGAGCAGCCCGCCGGCGACGAGCTTGCCCAGGTGCTCGCTCAGCGTGGACGCGGCGACGCCCGCGTGCCGGGCCAGCTCGCCCGCGGTCCAGGCCCGTCCGTCGAGCAGCGCCAGCAGGCAGGCCGCCCTGGTCTCGTCGGCGATCAGCGCGGCCAGCCGTGCGAGCCCCGGCGCCGTCCCGTCCTTGTCGGTCATGGGTCCAGGATGGTGCACGGATGTTTCGGTGGCCGCCGAAGCGTGCTCACGCCCGCCGCGCCACCTGCGCGTACTGCAGCGCGAGCCCGTCCAGCAGTGCGGCCAGCCCGGTCTCGAAGGCCCGCTGGTCGATCTTGTCCTGCTGCTCGGCCAGCAGATGGGCCTGCCCGAGGTGCGGGTAGTCGGCGGGGTCGTAGGCACCGGCGTCGTCCGGGAACCCCCGCGCGAAGGAGCCGAGCGCGGAGCCCATGACGAAGTACCGCATCAGCGCGCCGATGGACGTGGCCTGAGCCGGCGGCCAGCCCGCGTCGACCATCGCGCCGTAGACGGCGTCCGCGAGGCGCAGCGCGGCCGGACGGCGGCCCGGGCCGTGGGCCAGTACCGGGACGATGTTGGGGTGTTCGCGCAGCGCCGCCCGGTAGGAGACGGCCCAGTCGTGCAGCGCGGTCCGCCACTCCCGGCCGTCCTCGAACATCGACAGGTCCACCTGGGCGCTCACCGAGTCGGCGACGGCCTCCAGGATCTCGTCCTTGGTGCGGAAGTGGTTGTAGAGCGAGGGCCCGCTGACCCCCAGTTCCGCCGCGAGCCGGCGGGTGGAGACGGCCGCGAGGCCCTCCGCGTCCACCAGCGCGCGAGCCGTCTCGACGATCCGGTCGGTGCTCAGCAGGGGCTTGCGCGGTCGGGCCATGGCGCACATAGTAAGGCTGCGACAGTAAACTAGCAGTGCTAATTTCAGTGGGTGAATCGGCATGAACCTGGAGCTCAGCGAGGAGCAGGCCGCCGTGCAGCGGCTCGCCCGGGACTTCGTGGAGCGCGAGGTCGCCCCCCGTGCCGCCGCCTGGGACCGTGCCGAGGAGGTGGACCGCTCCCTCGTGAAGAAGCTCGGCGAGGTCGGTTTCCTCGGGCTCACCGTCGACGAGGAGTACGGGGGCAGCGGCGGCGACCACCTCGCGTACTGCCTGGTGACGGAGGAGCTGGGCCGGGGTGACAGCTCCGTGCGCGGCATCGTCTCCGTCTCCCTCGGTCTGGTTGCCAAGACGATCGCCGCCTGGGGCGGCGAGGAGCAGAAGCGGCGCTGGCTGCCCGGCCTCACCTCCGGCGAGGACGTCGGCTGCTTCGGCCTGACCGAGCCCGGCACCGGGTCGGACGCCGGGAACCTGTCCACCCGCGCGGTCCGCGACGGCGACCACTACGTCCTCAACGGCACCAAGACGTTCATCACCAACGGCACCTGGGCCGACGTGGTGCTGCTCTTCGCCCGCTCCACGGACGCCCCCGGCCACAGGGGCGTCACCGCCTTCCTCGTGCCCGCCGACACTCCGGGCCTGACTCGCCGCGCCATCCACGGAAAGCTCGGGCTGCGCGGCCAGGCCACCGCCGAACTGGTCCTGGAGGACGTCCGCGTGCCCGCCTCCGCGATGCTGGCCCCCGAGGGCAAGGGCTTCTCCGTCGCCATGTCCGCCCTGGCCAAGGGGCGGATGTCCGTCGCGGCGGGCTGCGTCGGCATAGCCCAGGCGGCCCTGGACGCGGCCGTGCGGTACGCGGGCGAGCGCGAGCAGTTCGGGAAGACCATCGCCCACCACCAGCTTGTACAGGAGCTGATCAGCGACATCGCCCTCGACGTGGACGCCGCCCGGCTGCTGACCTGGCGCGTCGCCGACCTGATCGACCGCGGGCGGCCCTTCGCCGTGGAGTCCTCCAAGGCCAAGCTGTTCGCCTCGGAGGCCGCCGTCCGCGCCGCCAACAACGCCCTTCAGGTCTTCGGGGGTTACGGCTACATCGACGAGTACCCGGTCGGCAAGCTGCTGCGCGACGCCCGCGTGATGACCCTCTACGAGGGCACCAGCCAGATCCAGAAGCTGGTCATCGGGCGCGCGCTGACGGGGGTCTCGGCCTTCTGAGGGCCCGTCTCCCGACGGCGGTCTGAGTACGCGAACTGAGTACGGCGGCGGATGTGGCGGGGCCCACATCCGCCGACCCTTGTCCCCATGAGTGACACACCGGTCAAGCAGCAGAGCACCGCCGCCTTCTACGGGCAGGCCGTCGCCTCGTTCGCGGTCGCCATGGTCGCCACCGCCGTCGGCATCTACCAGCTCCAGGCCGACGCCTGGGTGCGGGCCTTCCTCGCCATCGCCGTCCTGTACCTCGTCACGTCCGCCTTCACGCTGGCCAAGATCATCCGGGACCGGCAGGAGGCCGGGCAGCTCGTCAGCCGCGTCGACCAGGCCCGGCTGGAGAAGCTCCTCGCCGAGCACGACCCCTTCGAGAAGCTGGGGTGACGGGCCACCGGCCGTCCCTAAGCGCCCGCTCAGCTTCGGCGGTATGGTGGAGTTCCTGTCACCGAGAGGGGCGAACAAGCGATGAGTACGGCGGCCGAGACGGCGGGCGGCGACATCGAGCCGTGGGACGAGGTCACGCCTGACGCGGCCCGGCGACTGCTGGTCGCCGCCGTGGAGGCGTTCGCCGAGCGCGGGTACCACGCGACCACGACCCGCGACATCGCCGGGCGGGCCGGCATGAGCCCGGCCGCGCTCTACATCCACTACAAGACCAAGGAAGAGCTGCTCCACCGCATCAGCCGGATAGGGCACGACCGCGCGCTCGGCATCCTGCGGACCGCGGCCGAGGGCGAGGGCAGTGCCGCGGAGCGGCTCGCCGACGCCGTCAGCTCCTTCGTGCGCTGGCACGCCGGGCGGCGCACCACCGCGCGGGTGGTCCAGTACGAACTGGACGCCCTCGGCCCCGAGGCCCGCGCCGAGATCGTCGCGCTGCGCCGCCAGGTCGACGCCGAGGTGCGCGGCATCATCGAGGACGGCGTGGCCTCGGGCGAGTTCGACGTGGAGGACGTGCAGGGCACGACGCTCGCCGTCCTCTCGCTGTGCATCGACGTCGCCCGCTGGTTCAACGTGAACGGCCCCCGGACACCGGACGAGGTCGGCGCGCTCTACGCCGACCTCGTGCTGCGGATGGTGCGGGCCAAGGAGCCGGGCGCCGCCGGGAAGTAGCGGCTGCGAGGCGGTGGCGGCTCAGAGGTAGTAGCGCGAGACGGACTCGGCGACGCACACCGGCTTGTCGCCGCCCTCGCGCTCCACGGTGAAGGCGACCGAGACCTGGATCCCGCCCTTGACGTCCTCGACACCCGTGATCGTGGCCGTCGCGCGCAGCCGGGAGCCGACCGGGACGGGGGCGGGGAAGCGGACCTTGTTGGTGCCGTAGTTGACGCCCATCCTCACGCCCTCGACCCGGATGAGCTGCGGCCCGAAGAGCGGGAGCAGCGACAGGGTCAGATACCCGTGCGCGATGGTGGTGCCGAACGGGCCCGCGGCGGCCTTCTCCGGATCCACGTGGATCCACTGGTGGTCGCCGGTCGCCTCCGCGAAGAGGTCGATCCGCTTCTGGTCGATCTCCAGCCAGTCCGTGTGGCCCAGCGGCTCGCCGACCGCCGCCTTCAGGTCGTCGGCGGATGTGAAGATCCTCGGCTCTGCCATGTCCCGGCCTCCCGCGTCACAGGTCCCGTTGGTCGTTGCTAAGCAACTGCTTAGCATGGTCGTCTGTGGGGCCCATGTCAACGGACCGGCGCGGTGGCGGGGTCGGTAGGGTTCGGGGAGTGCCTCAGATTCCTCAGAAGATCCACGAGCTCACGGTCGGTCAGCTCGCCGCGCGCAGCGGCGCGGCCGTCTCCGCCCTGCACTTCTACGAGTCCAAGGGCCTGATCAGCAGCCGCCGCACCTCCGGCAACCAACGCCGCTTCAGCCGCGACGCCCTGCGCAGGGTCGCCTTCGTCCGGGCCGCGCAGCGCGTCGGCATCCCGCTGGCCACGATCCGCGAGGCGCTGGCCGAGCTGCCGGAGGGCCGCACGCCCACGCGCGACGACTGGGCCCGGCTGTCGGAGGCGTGGCGCTCCGAGCTGGACGAGCGCATCAAGCAGCTCAACCGGCTCCGCGACCACCTCACCGACTGCATCGGCTGCGGCTGCCTGTCCCTGGACACCTGCGTCCTGTCCAACCCCGACGACATCTTCGGCGAGTCCCGGGCGGGCTCCCGCCTGCTGGTCGAAGGCCGGAGGAAACCCGCGCCGCCCGCCTCCGACACCACGTGCGACACCGCGTGCGGCAACTGAACACCGCGTGGCCGGGCGCCCGGTGAGCCGGCGCGGGGGCGTGGGGGCGGCGTGGGGGGCGTTTGGCGGTGTGGAGCCACAGGCATCGGCGGCGTGCACGCCCCGTCCAGCCGTGCCGAGGCCATCGGCGCCGAGCACCGTGGGGGCTGCCCTGCGGTGCCGCCGCCCGGCCCGCTGCCGCCGACGCCGATGCTCGGGGCGAACCGCAGCGGCCCCGGGCGCCGCACCTCCCCCCGCGGTGCGGCGTGGGAGCCTCGCCTGCGGCGCGCCCGCGTCGACCCGCCTCACCCTGCTACCGGCCTGTGTGCCGACTCGCCCCGCAGGGACCGCGCCGCGCCCGGTTCCACTCCTCCAGGCCCCTCGTGACCAGCTCCGCGTTCGTGCGGGCGGGGTGGCCGTCCGGGAGGAGGAGGGTGTCCTCCAGGCCGATGCGGGACGGCAGGTCCAGGCGGCCGGCGAGGCGCAGCACCGGCCAGGCGCCGCCGTCCTCGCCGTGGAGCAATACCGGGCGGCCGTGTGCGGTGCCCAGGTCGGCCAGGAGAGAGCGCGCGGACGCCTCCGCCGTCTCCGCGCCGGTGTCCGTGACCTCCGCCAGCACCCTCAGGACCCGCGGCGCGAGCGGCGAGCGCGCGAAACGGGCGGCGGCGTCCGTGCCGGACCAGATCCCCGCCTCGACCCCCACCCCGCGCCCGATCAGCGCGGCGGCGATCGCCTCGGCGCCCGGCTCGTGCCAGTTGACCGAGGCGTGATCGGGCAGGACGGTCCAGCTCCGGACGCGGTCGAGCCGTGCGCCGGGGTCGGGCTCGGCCCACGCGCCCGTCGTCACACCGACCGGAACCGGCCGCGGCACCCGCGCGCGGATCGCCGCCAGCGTCTCCGCGAGCACCCGCGGCGACAACGTGTCCCGGCCGCACGGCGTCTTGGGATGGACATGGACGTCCGTGGCGCCGGCGGCCACCGCTTCGGCCACGGCGTCCGCCATCGCCTCCGGCGTCAGCGGCACCACCGCACCGTCGGTGGCGCCCCGCGCCCCGTTGACACAGACCTGCACCGTCCTCCCCTCGTCCGTCACACGCCGTTCTGCCACGGCCCGTCAGGGTCTGCCGTCCGGACCGTCCCGCCGTCGCGGGGCCCGGCACGCGCGTCCGCCGCGCCGTCGCCTCTCGCCGACGCCCGCGACCGCACGCCGCGGACCCGCTGGGACCGGCCACGAGGCACCGCGCCCCGCGGCCGGTCCGACCCGGACAGGCCCTAGGCCGTCATCAGCAACCGCTCCCGCCGGGCACCCTCCAGGGCCTCCGGGGTCAGCACCGGCCGCGGCACCAGGATGCCGCAGTCCGAGCAGACCGGCCCCGCCGACGGCTCGTGGTCCAGCCCGTACTTCCAGACCAGGCGGTCCCCGTCGCACACCGGGCACACCGCGCCCGGCTCGCGCTCCAGCGCCGAGATCAGCCGGCGCAGCACCTCCGCCAGCGGCTCGTCCGGATGCACCGTCGGGTCGTCGCACCAGGCGACACCGAAACCGCCCCAGGTCAGCCGGTGCCAGTCGTCCACGCTGCCCGGCCTGCGCAGCCCGTCGTGCTTCTCCTTCCTGCGCCGCTCGGCGAACTGCGCCTCGTAGGCCAGCCACACCGAACGCGCCTCCTCCAGCTCCGCCAGTGCGGCCACGAGCCGCACCGGGTCGGGAGAGCGGTCCTCGGGGCCGAACCCGGCCCGCGAGCAGAGATGGTCCCAGGTCGCCCTGTGCCCGTAAGGGGCGAACCGCTCAAGGCACTTGCGCAGCGAATAGCGCCGCAGCGCCAGGTCGCACCGTGGATCGCGGACCTGTCTCGCCAGACTCCGGAAACCCGCCATCGCCCTGCACCTCCGTCACACCTGCACCTGTACTTCGGTCACTTCGGCGTCGTCGTACGGAGTCGTCGTACCGACGTCGCCGAATGGACGTATCGACACGCGAATCGGCTCCCTCCGATGTGCGGCGCCTCCCCGAGGCCGATCGCTCTCGCTTCGAAAGTGACGCATGTTCATCTTCCAACTCGGGGATAACCGGCGGTAACGTCCCGCCCCACCCCCGTCGGGAGGAGCTGCCATGCCACGGCGCACCCCACGCACAGTCCTCGACAGACTGAGAACTCCCCGCGGCTTCCACGGGTTCCTGAAGAGCGCGTCCGTATGCGCCCTCATCGCCGGTCTTTTGTCACCGTTTACCCCGGCGACGGCCGCCGCACCGGACGCGACGCCCGGATCCGCCACCGCCACCGCCACCGCCGCCGGCGCGGCCGCCCCGGCGGCGGCCGAGGACCACTGCGGCGGCCAGTGCTCGGACATCCTGCCGCCCGGTCAGAACGGCAACGCCACCCTCGCCCAGATCCTCCTCAACCAGGCCTTCGGCACCCAGCCCGCACACGCCGAGGACCAGCTCGGCCCGTACGCGAACCTCGCCACCGGCTACCAGGGCCTCACCAACGACAAGGTCAACACCTTCTTCAACGACGCCTCGTTCGGCGTCCCCGCCGACCAGGTCGCCTCCACCGTCCGCCCCGCCGGCCGCGACGACGTCACCATCGTCCGCGACAAGAAGACCGGCGTCCCGCACATCACCGGCACCACCCGCTACGGCACCGAGTTCGGCGCCGGGTACGCCGCCGCCCAGGACCGGCTCTGGCTGATGGACCTCTTCCGGCACGTAGGGCGCGGCCAGTTGACCTCCTTCGCCGGCGGCGCCCCCGCCAACCAGGGCCTGGAGCAGCAGTTCTGGCGCAACGCCCCCTACACCGAGGCCGACCTCGAGGCGCAGATCCTGAGCGCCGCCGCGAAGTCGGGCGAGCGCGGGAAACAGGCCCTCGCGGACGTTGACGCCTACGTCGCCGGCGTCAACGCCTACATCGACGCCTCCGGCAAGGGCCGCTACTTCCCCGGCGAGTACGTCCTGACCGGCCACAAGGACGCCATCACCAACGCCGGCACCATCGAGCGCTTCAAGCGCACCGACCTCATAGCCCTGGCCTCCGTCATCGGCTCCCTCTTCGGCTCCGGAGGCGGCGGCGAGGTCACCAACGCCCTCTCCCTGCTCGCCGCCCAGGAGAAGTACGGCGTCGCCGAGGGCACCGAGGTCTGGGAGTCCTTCCGCCAGCGCAACGACCCCGAGGCGGTCCTCACCCAGCACGACGGCAGCTTCCCGTACCTGCCCCGCCCCGAGGACCCGCGGGGCCGCGCCCTGCCCGACGCCGGCTCCGTCCGACCGGAGCCGCTGGTGTACGACCGCACCGGCAGCGCCGCCACCGCGAGCGCGGCCGACGCCTCCGCCACCGCCGCGGACAGCGCCGTCACCTCGGCCCGGCGCGGCATGTCCAACGCCCTCGTCGTCAGCGGCGAGCACACCGCGAGCGGCCACCCGGTCGCCGTCTTCGGTCCGCAGACCGGCTACTTCGCCCCGCAGCTCCTCATGCTCCAGGAACTCCAGGGACCGGGCCTGAGCGCCCGCGGCGCCTCCTTCGCGGGCCTGAGCATGTACGTCGAACTGGGCCGCGGCCAGGACTACGCCTGGAGCGCGACCACCTCCGGCCAGGACATCATCGACACCTACGCGGTCGAGCTGTGCCAGGACGACTTCCACTACCTGTACCGCGGCACCTGCACGCCGATGGAGAAGATCGAGCGCGTGAACGCCTGGAAGCCGACCGTCGCCGACTCCACCGAGGCCGGCTCCTACACGATGCGGGTCTGGCGCACCAAGTACGGGCCCGTCGAGTACCGCGCCACCGTCGGCGGCAAGAAGGTCGCCTACACCACCCTGCGTTCGTCCTTCCTGCACGAGGCGGACTCGATCATCGGCTTCCAGATGCTCAACGACCCCGGATACCTCACCGGGCCCGAGCGCTTCCAGAGCGCCGTGCAGAACATCAACTACACGTTCAACTGGTTCTACGCCGACTCCGCGACCACCGCGTACTACAACAGCGGCGACAACCCGGTACGGGCGGGCGGCGTCGACGCCGAGTTCCCGGTCTGGGCCCACGACGCCTTCGAGTGGCGGGACTGGGACCCGGTGGCCAACACCGCCCGCTACACCCCCGCCTCCGCCCACCCGCGGTCGGTCGGCCAGGACTACTACATCTCCTGGAACAACAAGCCCGCCAAGGACTACGCGGCCGCCTCCTGGGGCAACGGCTCCGTCCACCGCGGCAACCTGCTCGACGACCGCGTGCGGAAACTGGTCGCCGGGAAGGGGGTCACCCGGGCCGCGCTGGTGCGGGCCATGGCCGAGGCGGGCCTCGCCGACCTGCGGGCCGAGGACGTCCTGCCGAAGCTCCTCGAGGTGATCGACACGGCGCCGGTGACCGACCCCGCGGCCAGGGAGGCCGTGGACCGGCTCAGGGCGTGGCACGCGGCGGGCGGGCTGCGCACCGAGACCGCGCCCGGCTCGAGGACGTACGCCCACGCCGACGCGATCCGCACCCTGGACGCCTGGTGGCCGCTGCTGGTGAAGGCCGAGTTCGAACCCGGCCTCGGCGGCGACCTCTACACCGCCCTCACCCGCAACCTGCCCGTCGACGAGTCACCGTCCGCCGCGCACGGCCCGACCGGCGCCCACGCCGGCAGCGCCTTCCAGTACGGCTGGTGGAGCCATGTCGACAAGGACATCCGCGCGGTGCTCGGCGAGCCGGTCCAGGGACCGCTGGCCCGCGCGTACTGCGGCGGCGGCGACCTCGCCGCCTGCCGGGACACCCTGGTCACCACCCTGACGCAGGCGGCGGGCCGCACGGCCGGCCAGGTCTACCCCGGCGACGACAACTGCGGGGCGGGCGACCAGTGGTGCGCCGACTCGGTGATCCACCGCACCCTGGGCGGCATCAAGCACGGCGGGATCGGCTGGCAGAACCGGCCGACCTACCAGCAGGTCGTCGAGTTCACGTCCCACCGGTGACCGGCCGGCCCGGGCTCACCGGTAGAGGAGGTACTGGCGGCGGACCGCGCGGAACGCCGCCAGTTCCCGCTGCCAGGCGCCCACCACCTCGTCGGTGCCCGCGCCCGCGTCGATCATGGTGCGCACCTGCGTGGAGCCGGTGAGCTTGTCGATCCAGTTGTCCGACCGCCAGGCGAAGCCGTCCCAGCTCCGCCTGGCGGTCACCAGCAGAGCGATCCCGGTGCGCACCGGGTCGAAGGCGGCCCGGTCGTGCACGTGGAGCTGCACCCCGCCCACCGTCTTCCCCTGGAACTTGGAGAAGGTGGGGGCGAAGTAGGCCTCCCTGAACCGCACGCCGGGCAGGCCGAGTTCGTTGGCGGCGGCGGCCCAGCGCCCGTCGACGCCCTCCGCGCCGAGCAGCTCGAACGGGCGCGTGGTGCCGCGCCCCTCCGACAGGTTCGTGCCCTCGAACAGACAGGTGCCCGAGTAGACCAGCGCCGTCTCCGGCGTCGGCATGTTCGGGCTCGGCGGCACCCAGGGCAGGCCGGAGGTGTCGTAGAACTCGGACCGCTTCCAGCCCGTCATCGTCACCGTCTCCAGCGGCACCGGCGACGCCAGGAACTCGCCGTTGAACAGCAGCGCCAGCTCGGCGACGGTCATGCCGTGCGCCTGGGAGACCGGCTGCCGTCCGACGAACGTGGCGAACTCCTTGTGGAGCACGGGCCCGAGGGCCGCCCGCCCGGTCACCGGGTTCGGCCGGTCCAGGACCACGAACCGCTTGCCCGCGAGCCGCGCCGCCTCCATGCAGTCGAACAGCGTCCAGATGTACGTGTAGAAGCGGGCGCCCACGTCCTGGATGTCGAAGACGACGGTGTCCACGCCGGAGGCGGTGAAGACGTCCGCGAGCGGCTGCCCGCTCTTCAGGTACGTGTCGTAGACCGGCAGTCCGGTCGCCGGGTCGTCGTAGCGCCCCTCGGAGCCGCCGGCCTGCGCGGTGCCGCGGAAGCCGTGCTCCGGCCCGAAGACGGCCGTCAGGTTCACCCGGTCGTCCGCGTGCATCACGTCGACGATGTGGCGTACGTCCCGGGTGATGCCGGTGGGGTTGGTGACGACGCCGACCCGCTCGCCGTCGAGCAGGGCGTAGCCGTCGTCGGCCAGCCGCTCGAAGCCGGTGCGCAGCGGGCGTCCGCCGCCCGCGGGGGCCGCCTGAGCCGGGCCGGCGGCGGCCGTGGTGGTGGCCGCCACGGCGGCCGTGGTGGCGAGCAGGGTCCGTCTGGACAGCGTCATGCGGTGACCTCCGTGATCGCGGCGGGTGTCATGCGCACGCACGCTAACCCGCGCCCCGCCCCGGGCGGAACGACTCGAACCGCGTTCACCTCTTCCGTCCCACATACCGACTGGTTAGTCTGGCGCCGGAGCCGCGCCCGAGCCGTGTCGGAGGAGACCGATGGTGGAAGCCGTGCAGGATGCCGGAGTCGTCGTCACCGGAGCGGGAGGCGGCATCGGAGCCGCGCTGGCCCGCCGCTTCGCCGCCGAGGGCGCCCGAGTGGTCGTCAACGACCTGGACGCCGGCCGGGCGAAGGACGTCGCCGACGAGATCGGCGGCATCGCCGTCCCCGGCGACGCCTCCGTGATCGTCCCCGAGGCCCGGGAGGCCCTCGGCGGCGCGGTCGACGTCTACTGCGCCAACGCCGGGGTCGCCTCGGGCGGTTCCGAGGCCGCCGACGAGGACGTCTGGGCGCAGGCCTGGGACGTCAACGTGATGGCCCACGTCCGCGCGGCCCGCGAACTGATCCCCGGCTGGCTGGAGCGCGGAGGCGGCCGCTTCGTCTCCACCGTCTCCGCGGCCGGACTGCTCACCATGATCGGCGCGGCCCCCTACAGCGTCACCAAGCACGGCGCCCTCGCCTTCGCCGAGTGGCTCTCGCTCACCTACCGCCACCGCGGGATCAAGGTGCACGCCGTCTGCCCGCAGGGCGTGCGCACCGACATGCTCACCGCGAGCGGCACCGCCGGCGAACTGGTCCTCGCCCCCACCGCCATCGCGCCCGAGGACGTGGCCGACGCCCTCTTCAGGGGCATCGCGGAGGACCGCTTCCTGATCCTGCCGCACCCCCGGGTCGCCGCGTACCACCAGGCCCGCGCCGCCGACCCCGACCGCTGGCTGCGCGGCATGAACCACCTCCAGCGCCAGTGGGAGGAGACGACCCGGTGACCGGCTCCCGTTACGCGGCCAAGCCCTGGCTGGACCTGCTCACCGACGCCCAGAAGGCACCGGCCGATCCGGACCCCTCCCTGGTCCACGCCCTGCGCAGGGCCGCCGCCGAGGCCCCCGACCGCACCTGCCTCGCCTACTTCGACGGCCGCCTCACCTACCGCGAGGCGGACGAGCTGAGCGACTCCGTCGCCGGACACCTCGCCGCCCGCGGACTGGAGCCCGGTGAGCGGGTCGCGGTCGTGCTCCAGAACTCCCCGCACTTCGTCCTCGCCGTCCTCGGCGCCTGGAAGGCGGGCGCGGTCGTCGTGCCCGTCAACCCCATGTACAAGTCGGCGGAGGTGGGCCACGTCCTGCGCGACGGCGAGGTCGCCGCCCTGATCTGCTCCGACCGGGCCTGGGAGGCGTATCTGCGCGAGACGGCCGCGCCCTCGCCGGTGCGGATCGTGCTCACCGCCTGCGAGCTGGACTTCCAGACGCGCGGCGACACACGCGTCCTCGCCTTCGAGCGGCTGCCGCGCGCGACCGACGCCGACGACCTCACCGAGGCGGCCCGCGCCGGCCACGAGTCCCCCGCGGGCCGCGCCCCGGGCCCGGACGACATCGCGCTCATCAGCTACACCTCCGGCACCAGCGGCACGCCCAAGGGCGCCACCAACACCCACCGCAACGTCATGTACAACGCCGAGCGCCAGCGCACCGGGCTCGGCCTGCCCCGGGCACCGGTCTACTTCGCGCTGGCGCCGCTGTTCCACATCACCGGCATGGTCTGCCAGCTGGGTGCCTGCCTGAACAGCGCGGGCACCCTCGTCCTCGCCCACCGCTTTGAGGCCGGTGCCGTCCTGGACGCGTTCGCCGAGCACCGGCCGCACTACACGGTCGGCCCCTCCACCGCGTTCATGGCGCTGGCCGCCCACCCGTCCGCCACCCGCGAGCACTTCGCGTCCTTCGCGGTCGTCTCCTCCGGCGGCGCCCCGCTGCCGCCCGCCCTCGTGGAGAAGTTCCGCGCGGGCTTCGGCCCCTACATCCGCAACGGCTACGGCCTCACCGAGTGCACCGCTCCCTGCGCCTCCGTACCGCCGCACCTGGAGGCGCCCGTCGACCCGGTCTCCGGGACCCTCGCCGTGGGCGTGCCCGGCCCCGAGACCGTCGTCCGGATCGTGGACGAGACGGGCGGGGAGGTGCGCTTCGGCGAGCAGGGCGAGATCGTCGTCAGCGGCCCCCAGGTCGTCCCCGGCTACTGGCGCCGTCCCGACGCCACCGCCGAGACCTTCCCCGGCGGCGAACTGCGCACCGGTGACATCGGCTTCATGGACGCCCGGGGCTGGCTCTACGTCGTCGACCGCAAGAAGGACATGATCAACGCCTCCGGCTTCAAGGTCTGGCCGCGCGAGGTCGAGGACGTCCTCTACACCCACCCGGCCGTGCGCGAGGCCGCCGTGGTCGGTGTCCCCGACGGCTACCGCGGGGAGACCGTCAAGGCCTGGATCAGCCTCCGCCCGGGCGCCGCGGCCAGCCCGGACGAGCTGGCCGCGTACTGCGAGGAGAGACTGGCCGCATACAAATACCCGCGTCAGGTGGAGATCCTGCCCGACCTGCCGAAGACGGCGAGTGGGAAGATCCTCCGTCGGGAACTGCGTTCCCGTACGCACGACGACGGACAGTGAAACGGAAAGGCAGGTGACGGCAGTGCCCAGGACCACGGACGGGGACGGCACTCCGGTGCCGCAGCGGCTCCTGGCCGCCGCCACCCGGCTCTTCGCGGAGCAGGGCTACGACCGCACCTCGGTACAGGAGATCGTGGAGGCGGCGGGCGTCACCAAGGGAGCGCTCTACCACTACTTCGGCTCCAAGGACGACCTGCTGCACGAGGTGTACGCGCGCGTCCTGCGCCTCCAGCAGGAACGCCTGGACGCCTTCGCGGACTCCGACGAGCCGGTCGAGAGGCGGGTGCGCGACGCGGCGGCCGACGTCGTCGTCACCACCATCGAGAACCTCGACGACGCGTCCATCTTCTTCCGCTCCATGCACCAGCTCAGCCCGGAGAAGAACAAGCAGGTGCGCGCCGAGCGCCGGCGCTACCACGAACGCTTCCGCGCGCTCATCGAGGAGGGCCAGCGGGCCGGCGTCTTCACCGACGAGGTCCCCGCCGACCTCGTCGTCGACTACCACTTCGGCTCCGTGCACCACCTGTCGACCTGGTACCGCCCCGACGGTCCGCTCACCCCGCAGGAAGTGGCCGACCATCTGGCCGGCCTGCTGCTGCGGGCGCTGCGCCCGTGAGGTGATCGGCCAGGGCCGCCGCCGCGGGATTGCGCGGCCGCGGCCCGCGCCCGGCCAGCACGACCGTACGGCCCGGCTCCGGCTGCCGGACCGCCACACACGGCAGCCCGGCCCGCTCGCCGATCCGCCGGGGCACGAACGCCACCCCGATGCCGGCCCGCACCAGGTCCACCAGCAGCCCGATCTGGGTGACGTCGCAGGTGATACGGCGCTCCAGACCGCAGTGGGCCGCCAGGCGCCGCACCGCCGTCTCCAGCCCGGTGCCCGCGCGGAAGTCGACGAAAGGCTCGTCCGCGAGGTCCCGGACCAGGGTCCGCCCGGCCGCGGCCAGCGGATGCCCCGGCGCCGTGATCAGCACCAGTTCCTCCCGCCACGTCGCGTACGCCGTCACGCCCTCGGGCAGCTCGCCCGCGTCCGGCACCAGATAGGCGAGATCCAGCTCCCCCGCGCGCAGGGCGTCGGTCAGCTCCCCGACCGGCGCGTCCCGCACCGACACCTGGACGCCGGGGAACCGGCGGTGGAACGTGGCCAGTTCCGCGGGCAGGTCCACGCAGGTCAACGTCTGGATCGTGCCGATGGAGACCCGGCCCGAGGCCAGCCCCGTCACCGCGGCGACCGCGTGCCGCGCCTCCTCGGCCGCGGCCAGCAGCGCACGGGCCCGCGGCAGCAGGGCACGCCCCGCCTCCGTCAGTACCACCCGGCGTCCCGTGCGGTCGAACAGCTCGGCGCCCAGGGTGCGTTCGAGGTTGCGTACCGAGGTGCTGAGCGCCGACTGCACGATCAGCTCGCTGCGCGCGGCGGCGGTGAAGCTGCCCGTGGTGACGACCGCCATGAAGTGGCGGAGCTGGCGGATCTCCATGCGGCCATCCTAGGGACCCATCTGTTCCGTAGATGGGTCCCAGCGAATCGATCTGTTGGACCGTCGGCGGGTCCGCGCTCCAGCCTGGAGGCATGGCTCGCAGACCCTCGCTCCGGATCCGGCTCGTGCTCTTCCTCCGCGCCCTCGCACGCGCGGACCACCACTGCTCCGGCGGCTACTAGCCCGGGTCAGAGGTACTTCTTGATCTCCCGTCGGGCCAGGGAGCGCTGGTGGACCTCGTCGGGGCCGTCGGCGATCATCAGCGTCCGGGCGCCGGCGTACAGCTCGGCCAGCGGGAAGTCCTGGCTCACCCCGCCCGCGCCGTGGAGCTGGATCGCCCGGTCGATGATGTCGACCACCGCCCGCGGCGTGGCGATCTTGATGGCCTGGATCTCGGTGTGCGCGCCCCGGTTGCCGACCGTGTCCATCAGCCAGGCCGTCTTCAGCACCAGCAGCCGCAGTTGCTCGACGGTGACCCGGGCGTCCGCGATCCAGTTCTGGACGACCCCCTGCCGGGCGAGCGGCTTGCCGAAGGCGGTGCGGTCGGCCGCCCGGCGGCACATCAGCTCGATCGCCCGCTCGGCCATGCCGATCAGCCGCATGCAGTGGTGGATGCGGCCGGGGCCGAGGCGGGCCTGCGCGATGCCGAAGCCGCCGCCCTCCTCGCCGATCAGGTTCGACACCGGCACGCGCACGTGGTCGAAGGTCACCTCGGCGTGACCCCCGTGGTAGTGGTCCTCGTACCCGAAGACCTGCATGGCCCGGTCCACGGTCACGCCGGGGGTGTCGCGGGGGACCAGCACCATGGACTGCTGGCGGCGGATGTCCTCGCCGTCCGGGTCCGTCTTGCCCATCACGATGAAGATCTTGCAGTCCGGGTGCATCGCCCCGGAGATGTACCACTTGCGGCCCGTGATGACGTACTCGTCCGTGCCGTCAAGGGCCCGCTCGATGCGCGTGGTGATGTTCGTGGCGTCCGAGGAGGCCACGTCCGGCTCGGTCATGGCGAACGCCGAGCGGATCTCACCGGCGAGCAGCGGCTGCAGCCACTGCTTCTTCTGCGCCTCGTCGGCGAACTGGGCCAGCACCTCCATGTTCCCGGTGTCCGGCGCCGCGCAGTTCGTCGCCGTCGGCGCGAGCTGCGGGCTGCGGCCGGTGATCTCGGCGAGCGGGGCGTACTGGAGGTTGGTGAGGCCCGCGCCGTACTCGGCGTCGGGCAGGAACAGGTTCCACAGGCCCTGCCGGCGGGCCTCGGCCTTCAGATCCTCCACGACCTGCGGGGTCTCCCAGGGGGAGTGGAGGCGGGCCCGCTGCTCGTGGGCGACCCGCTCGGCCGGGTAGACGTACTCGTCCATGAAGGCGAGCAGCCTGGCGCGGAGTTCCTCGGTGCGTGCGTCGAACGCGAAGTCCATGGCGGTCAGCCCTCCTGAAGGGTGGTCAGGCCGTGCTCGATGAAGACGGGGACGAGGTCGCCGATGCGGTCGAAGCCGCGGCCCACCGTCCGGCCCAGCGTGTAGCGGTAGTGGATGCCCTCCAGGATCACGGCGAGCTTGAACCAGGCGAACGCCGTGTACCAGGCGACGGCGGACACGTCGCGCCCCGAGCGCGCGGCGTACCGTTCGACCAGCTCGGCGGGGGCGGGGTGGCCGGGCGCCGTGGCCGTGGTGGAGACGGGGGAGTCCGGCACGGCGAGGGGGCTGCTGTACATCACCAGCAGGCCGAGGTCGGTGAGCGGGTCGCCGAGCGTGGACATCTCCCAGTCGAGGATCGCCCGGATCTCGTCCTCGGGGCCGCCGATCAGGACGTTGTCGAGGCGGTAGTCGCCGTGCACGACGGCCGGGGCGGGGGAACGCGGCAGCTCCCGGCCGAGGGTGGCGTGCAGTTCGTCGATGCCGGCGAGGTCGCGATTGCGGGAGGCGTCGAGCTGCTTGGCCCAGCGGCCCAGTTGCCGGTCGAGGAAGCCCTCGGGCCGGCCGAAGTCGCCGAGACCGACCTCGGCGGGGTCCACCGCGTGCAGCTCCACGAGCGTGTCGACCAGGTTCAGCACGGCGGCGCGAGTGCGCTCGGGGCCGAGCGCGGCGAGCTGGTCCGCGGTGCGGTACGGGGTGCCCTCGACGAACTCCATGACGTAGAAGGGCGCGCCGAGCACCTCCTCGTCCTCGCACAGCAGGACCGGTCGGGGCACCGGCACGTCCGTCGGGTGCAGGGCGCTGATCACCCGGTGCTCGCGCCTCATGTCGTGCGCGGTGGCCAGCACATGGCCGAGCGGGGGGCGCCGCACCACCCACGTGGAGGCGCTGTCGGAGACGGCGTAGGTGAGGTTCGAGCGGCCGCCCTCGATCAGCCGGCCGGACAACGGCCCGTTCACCAGACCGGGCCGCTCGCGGTCGAGCAGGGTGCGCAACCGGTCGAGATCGAGTCCGGGCGGGTGGTCGGGGCTCATCGCGGCTCCTACGGCAGGTGGACGATACCCGACTCATGATGCCGACCGGTCGGTATGACGTCCAGTGGGGGAGCGCAACGTGACCGGGGCCACGATAGGCCGCTCAGAGGTGCCTGTCCGGAGCTTCGGCTTGCGCGGCGTCCGCGCACGCCCGAGGGTCGGAGCCATGAAGGCGATCAGCTACACGCGGTACGGCGGTCCCGAGGTCCTGGAGTACGGCGAGGTCCGCGACCCGCGGGTGGGCCCCGACTCCGTGCTGGTGAAGGTGCGGGCCGCCGCCGTCAACCCCGTCGACTGGAAGTGCCGCGAGGGGTACCTCGACGCGCTCATCGAGCCCGTGTTCCCCGTGGTCACGGGCTGGGACGTCTCCGGGGTCGTCGTGCGGCCCGGCGCCGCCGTCACCGAGTTCGCCGTCGGGGACGAGGTGATCGGCTACGTCCGCGCGGACGTCCTCTCCCACGGGACCTTCGCCCAGTACGTGGCGGCGCCCGTGCGCACCCTCGCGCGCAAGCCGCGCAATCTCTCCTACGAGGAGGCGGCCGGGCTGCCGCTGACGGGACTGACCGCCTACCAGGTCCTGGTGAAGGCCCTGGGCGTCAAACGCGGCGAGACCGTCCTCGTGCACGCCGCCGCGGGCGGGGTCGGCTCGATCGCCGTGCAGCTCGGGCGGCACCTGGGAGCGCGGGTCATCGGTACGGCGAGCGAGCGCAACCACGACTACGTACGGGGGCTCGGCGGGGAGCCGGTGACGTACGGGGAGGGGCTGGGCGAGCGGGTGCGGGGGCTGGCGCCCGAGGGGGTGGACGCGGTGTTCGACACGGTCGGCGGGGAGACGCTGAGGGTCTCGGCGAACCTGCTGGCCCCCGAGGGCCGTCTCGCGTCCATCGCCGACCCGGACGTCGTCGACCACGGCGGGCGGTACTGCTTCGTGCGGCCCGACGCCCAGGACCTGCTGCGGCTGACCGAGCTGGCGGAGCAGGGGGTGGTGGGGGTGCACGTGTCGGAGACGTTCCCGCTGGAGCGGGCGGCGGACGCCTACCGGAGCAACGAGGAGGGGCGGACGCGGGGGAAGATCGTGGTGACCGTGGACTGGGCGGAGGGCTGAGCGCTAGAGGACGAGGAGCGTTCCGCACAGCGCGAGGCCCACCGTGCACAGGGCGGCGGCGGTGGCCGTCCGGGGAGCGATGACCGGGGGCCTGCTCGTCGAGGCGAGGGCGCGGATGCGGTGGTGGGCGAGGTGCAGGAAGGCCAGCCAGAGGGCGCAGCAGAGGGCCGTGGCGACCACGGAGGCGGGGGTGACGCCGCCGTGCAGGGCGGTCTTCGCGGCGAGTACGGCGACGACGGTGCCGGAGAGGGTGGTGCGGCGCCAGGCGAGGCGGGTGCGCTCGGGCTGGAGGCCGGGGTCGCGGTCCGGGGGCTGTGCCGGGGACGGAGGGGTCGGGGACGCGTTGTCGCCGGGGGTCATGTCTCCCACCCGACGAGGACCACGACGACCATGGCCAGGGCGACGACGGCCACGACGAGGCTGAGCAGGACGGGGAAGCGGGAGGCGGGGAGGTCCTCGCCCCGGCGCATCGCCCGTTCGCAGCGGACCCAGTGGTTGACCGCGCGCAGGGAGCACAGGACGCCGGCCCCGAGCAGCGCGAGGGCGAGACCGACCCGCCAGGCCCAGCGGAGGTCGGGCAGGAACTGGTCCACCGCGAACCCGCCGCCGATCAGCGCGAGGGCGGTGCGCAGCCAGGCCAGGAAGGTCCGCTCGTTGGCCAGCGAGAACCGGTAGTCGGGCGTCCGCCCTTCCTGCCGCACCTCCCCGGGCGCGAACCAGAGCCGAACGTTCCGTGCGAATTCGCTCACGCGGGGGACCTTATCGGGTGCCCCCACGCGCCTCCGGGTTCGGCGGGGGGTGGGGGGTGCCTGCGGGTGCCTGCGGCGCCTGTGCGGCTCCGGTGGGGTGGGGGGTGCCTGCGGCGGCCTGTGCGGGGCGGTGGGGGGGCGGGTGCCTGCGGCGGCCTGTGCGGCTTCGGTGGGGGTGCGCGGTGCGCGTTCGGTTGTGTTGTGGGTCGGGGCCGGGGGGGGGGGGGGGGGGGGGGGGGGGGGGGGGGGGGGGGGGGGGGGGGGTGGCGGGGGGGGGGGGGGGGGGGCCCGCCCGGCGCGGGCCGCCAC